>CAZHKE010000020.1:3317-47128 GCA_964532485.1 uncultured Bifidobacteriaceae bacterium | reverse complement strand
CCGTCACGACGTGCCCATCAGCATGGGGCCCGCCGTCACGACGTGCCCATCAGCATGAGGCCCGCCGTCACGACGTGCCCATCAGCATGGGGCCCGCCGTCACGACGTGCCCATGTTCTCGTCGACGTACCCGTGCGTCAGGTCGGTGCACCGGACCTGGGCCTGTCCCATCCCCTCGTGCAGGTCGCACAGGATCTCGATCTCGCGCTGCTCCATGGTCCGCTCGAGCGCGGTCTCGTCGTGGAGCGCCGCCACGCCCTGCCGGCACACGGTCACGCCGTTGTAGGAGATGTCGACGCGCTCGGGGTCGAACCAGGCGCCGCTCGCGCCGAGCTCCGAGAGCACCCGGCCCCAATATGGGTCGCGGCCGTACAGCGAGCACTGCACGAGCTGGCTGCCCGCGACGCCACGTGCGGCGCGGCGCGCCTCCTCGGACGAGCGTGCTCCCTGCACGACCACCCGGGCGAGCTTCGTGGCCCCCTCGGCGTCGGCCGCCATCGCGTGGGCGAGCTCGTCGCACGCCTCCGTGACCGCCTCGACCAGCGCGTGGAAGCCGTGACCCTCACTCGAGATGGGCTCGTTCTGGGCCGCGCCGTTCGCGAGGAGGAGCACGGTGTCGTTCGTGCTCGTGCAGCCGTCGACGAGGAGGCTGTTGAACGTGTCGTGCACGCCGTGCTCGAGCGCCCGGTGCAGCGCTCCGGGCTCGCACGCCGCATCCGTCACGAGCACCGCAAGCATGGTGGCCATCGCCGGCGCGAGCATCGCGGCGCCCTTGGCCATCCCGCCCACGGTCAGCGCGGGGCCGCTCGCCAGCTCGGCGACGACGACGGTCTCCTTGCGGACGGTGTCGGTGGTGAGGATCGCGTCGGCGGCTGCGTGGCCGGCCTCGACGGTTTCGCCGAGCGCCGCCGCGAGCGGGGGGATGCCCCGCTCGACCGGCTCCATGGGCAGTGGGACGCCGATGAGTCCGGTGGAGCACACCAAGACGTCGTCGGCGGCGCAGCCGAGCTCCTTGGCGGTGAGCTCGCACATGCGAGCGGCCGCGGCACGTCCGGCATCCCCGGTCGCGGCGTTGGCATTCCCCGAGTTGAGGACGATCGCAGACGCAGCCGGGCGCGTGCGCAGGTGCCGGCGCGTCACCTGCACCGGCGCCGCGCACGCGAGATTGGTGGTGAAGACGCCTGCGGCTGGCACCGGGGCGCGGTTCATGGTCGCGACCAGCGACAGGTCGGACACGCCGCCGTCCTTGATCCCCGACGCGAGTCCCGCGGCCTCGAACCCCTCCACGGCGGTCACGCTCATCGTGCCCGCTCCTGGTGCCTACGGCACCGGGCCGCTCGGGCCCCGCGCCCGGCTCGCCGGGGTACCCGGCTCGCGTCCCGAGCGCTCATGGCACGAGCCCGATCGCGCTCAGGCCGGTGGTCTCGGGCAGCTCGAGCACCGCATTCAGTGCCTGGAGCGCCTGGCCCGAGGCGCCCTTCACGAGGTTGTCGATCGCCGCCAGCGCCAGCACCGAGCCCGTGCGCTCGTCGAAGCGGACGGTCACGTGGGCGCTGTTGGCGCCGAGCGTCGCCTTCGTCGTCGGCGGTGCCTCGGTCACGACGACGAACGGTTCGGCCCCGTACGCGTCGTGGTACGCGTCGAGGAGCGTCGCGGTCGACAGGCCGTCGACTGCGGGACGGGCGTGGCAGGTGGCGAGGATCCCACGGGTCATGGGCACGAGATGCGGCGTGAACAGGACCTGCACGGCGCCGCCGGCGACGCGCGAGAGCGCATGCTCGATCTCGCCGGTGTGGCGGTGGGTCAGGAGGCCGTACGGCGTCACGGTCTCGTTCGCCTCGCCGTAGAGGCTGGGCGCGCTGAGGCCCCTGCCTCGCCCCGAGACGCCGGACATCGCGTCGACGACGATGCCGGTCGGCTCGACGAGAGCGTGCGAGAGGAGCGGCGCGAGGGCGAGCGCCGCGGCCGTCGGGTAGCAGCCGGGCGCGGCGACGTGCCGGTGCGAGCAGACCTCGGGCCGGAAGAGCTCGGGCAGGCCGTAGGCGAACTCGTCGAGCAGCTCCGGCGCGCCGTGGTCGGTGCCGTACCACTGCTCGTATGCGCCTGCCGGGAGGCGGAAGTCGGCGCCGAGGTCGACGACCCGACCGACGCGACCGACGAGATCGGGGACCAGGCGCTGTGACTCGCCGTGCGGCAGCGCCAGGAACGCGACGTCGAGCCCGTCGAGGGCGGCGACGTCGAGCGGCTCGAAGGCCATCGCCCCGTACGCGCCCGCGAGCGACGGGTACAGATCCGCGACGACGGTCCCGGCGTTGGACTCGGCCGTGACGTGCACCGTGTCGAGCTCGGGGTGCGCGGCGGTCAGCCGCAGCAGCTCAGCCCCGGTGTACCCGGATCCGCCGACGACCGCCGCTCGATACGCCATATCGCATACTATACATCATGCTGCATAGTCCCGCTCAGGTGCGCAGCTCGGCGGGGTGATCGGCCGCGACCGCGGCCACGAGGTGCTCCCGCAGCTCGCCGACCTCGGCATCGGTCAACGTCCGGTCGGCCGACCGGAGGCGAACCGCGATCGTCAGGCTGCGGCGTCCGGGGCCCACCGAGTCGCCGCGGAACTCGTCGAAGACCCGGGCGTCCTCGACCAGCTCACCGCCCGCCCGCAGGATCGTGGCGACGAGCCCGCCCGCCGGCACGTCATCGGCGACCACGAACGAGAGATCGATCGCCGACGGCGGGAACGGCGACGGCGCGACGAACGACCGGTCGCGGCGGGGCACGTCGACGAGGAGGTCGAGGTCGAGCTCGAAGGCGACGACCGGGCCCGCGAGGCCGAGGGACTCGAGCACGGCCGGGTCGAGGACGCCGACGTGCCCGACGAGGGTGCCGCTCGCCTCGACGTCGGCACTCTTGCCGGGCGCCCACCCGGGGGCATCGTGCGAGCGGAGGGCGGCGTCCGCGACACCGAGCGCGTCGAGCACGGCCGATGCGAGATCGACGGCGTCGTAGACGTCGACGGATCGGTCGGGCTCGACGGGTGCGCGGCGCACGGTCCCGGCGACGACCGCGGCCACGTCCTCGCGCTCGGTCGGGAGCAGCTCGTTCGCTGCAGGCGCGTGGAACACGGTGCCGAGCTCGAAGAGGGTCACGTCCGTCAGGCCGCGAGAGGCGTTGAGCCGCACGGCAGAGACGAGTCCGGGCAGCAGCGACGTCCGCAGCGCGGACTCCTCCGCGCGGAGCGGGTTCGTCAGCTCGACCGGGTCGTCCACCCCGAAGCGCGCCAGCAGGCTCCGGGCGACGAGCGGCAGCGGCATGGCCTCGGCCGCACCGGCGCCGACGAGCGCGTCGGCGACGAGGCGCCGCTGCCGTTGGCGACTGGTCAGTGCACCCACCTGCTCGGCGGGCTTGGGCACGGTGCGGCCGATCGCCGCGAAGCCGATGCGCCGCGCGACCTCCTCGACGAGATCGATCTCACGCTCGAGATCGGGCCGGAAGCTGGGCGGCACGGCGGTCAGGTCGCCGCCGCTCCCCTCGATCTCGATCTCGAGCGGGCGCAGCGCAGCGACGACGTCGGACTCCGAGAGCGCGGTACCCAGCACTCGGTTGACCTTCGTCGTTCGCAGGTGGATCCGCGATCGCTCGTGGGCGGTCGGGCGCTCGTCGACCTCGTCGGACGCGACTCGGGCGCCGCCCACGTCGGGCCGCTCGAGCAGCTCCATCGCACGCGCGGCTGCCGTGCCTACTCCCTCGGGGTCGGTGCCGCGCTCGAAGCGCGCGCTCGCCTCGGAGCGAAGACGCAAGCGCTTCGACGTGCGCGCGATCCCCATCCGCTCGAAGTACGCGGACTCGAGGAGCATCTCGGTGGTGTCCCGGTCGACCTCGGCCGTCGCGCCACCCATGATCCCGGCGATCGCCTGCGGCGAACGGCGCCCGTCGCAGATCAGCAGGTCGTTCGGATCGAGCGTGCGGTCGACGTCGTCGAGCGTCGTGATCTGCTCGCCCGCCTCCGCGAGCCGCACGACGATGCCGCGATCGCCGAGCCGGTCGAGGTCGAAGGCATGCAGCGGTTGGTTGCGCTCGAGCAGGACGTAGTTGGTGACGTCGACGATGTTGCTGATCGGCCGCATGCCGGCCTTGATCAGGCGCTGCTGGATCCACGCCGGCGCCTCCCCCATCGTCACTCGTGCGACGCGTCCCAGGTACCGCGGGCAGCGCTCGGGAGCTTCGATCGTGACCGTGATGTCGGACACGACGTCGCTCGCACCGTGCACGTTCGGCTCGGGCACGATGAGAGGCTGCCCGAAGAACGCTGCGAGCTCGCGTGCCACACCGACCACGCACATCGCATCCGGCCGGTTGGGCGTGATCGCCAGGTCGAACACGACGTCGTCGAGCCCGAGGTGCTCGCGGACGTCGCTCCCGAGCTCCGCGTCGGCCGGGAGCTCGAGGATCCCTTCGTGGTCGTCGCTCATCCCGAGCTCGCGTGGCGAGAGGAGCATGCCGTCCGAGACCTGGCCGCGGATCTTGCGCCGCTCCAGCGTGATGCCACCCGGCAGCTGCGCCCCGACGGATGCGTAGGGCACGACCATCTGCGCCGCGATGTTGGGCGCACCACACACGACACGCGTCGTGCCGTCACCGAAGTCGATGTCGGCGAGGCGGATGCGGTCCGCCTCCGGGTGCGGCAGGACCTCGAGGATCCGCGCGACACGCACTCCCACGACCTCGCGACCGGGCTCCTCGAGGCCGTCGACCTCGAGCCCCAGCTGGTTCAGCGCCGCGACGAGCTCGTCGACCGGCGCCTCGGCCGGCGTGAAGTCGCGGATCCACGACAGGGGTGCGCGCATCAGGAGCAGCTCGGAGTCATCAGTACCGACCGAGGAAGCGGACGTCGCTGTCGAAGAACGTGCGGATCTCGTCGATGCCGTAGCGGATCATCGCGATGCGCTCGAGACCGAAGCCGAACGCGAATCCCTGCCACTCCTCCGGGTCGAGGCCGACGGCGACGAGCACGTTGGGGTCGACCATCCCGCAGCCGCCGAGCTCGATCCAGCCGGACTGCGAGCAGACGCGGCAGCCCGCACCATGGCAGAAGATGCAGCTCACGGCGAGCTCGGCGGACGGCTCGGTGTACGGGAAGAAGTCGGAGCGGAAGCGGGTGCGCACGGACTCGTCGTCGAAGAGGCGCCGCGCGAACGCCTCGATCGTGCCGAAGAGGTCGGCCATCGTGAGGTCGCGGTCGATCGCGAGGCACTCGAGCTGGTGGAACACCGGCGAGTGCCGAGCGTCGAGCGTCTCGTTGCGGTACGTGCGCCCGGGCGCGACGACGTAGATCGGTGGGTCGCTCGACTCCATCGTCCGAATCTGCACCGGCGACGTGTGGGTGCGCAGCATCACCTGCTCGTCGGCACCGAGACGGACGTAGATCGTGTCCTGCAACGAGCGGGCGGGGTGCGCCGGTGGGATGTTGAGCGCCTCGAAGTTGTGCCAGTCGTCCTCGACCTCGGGGCCTTCGGCGATCCGGTAGCCGAGCCCGACGAAGATGTCCTCGAGCTCGCGGCGCACCTGCGTCACGAGGTGCAGGTGACCGATCCGGCGCCCGTGGCCGCCGAGGGTCAGATCGAGCACCGGGCCGGTCTGCTCGTCGCGCCGGGCCTGCAGCTCCACGCGCCGCGACTCGACGAGCCGGCCGACGACCTCGTTGTGCTCCGACACCGCCCGCCCGGCCGGGGGACGCTCGTCGGGGGCCAGGTCCTTGATCATCTGCTTGGCGCGGGCGGCGACCGACTTCTTTCCGAGGAGGTCGCGCTCGAGCTGGTCCAGCGCGTCGAGATCTGCGGCCGCCGGGATCTGCTCGCGGGCGAGCGCGAGCGAGGCGGCGAGCTCGTCGCGGAGCGCGTCGAGGCTCACGGCGCGACTGCCGCCGAGCGCCGTTGACGGGCGGCTTCGAAGCACAGCACCGCGGCCGCCATGGCGACGTTCAACGACTCCGAGTGGCCGACGAGCGGCACCGTCACGGCCCCGTCGAGCTCGTGCTCGAGCTCGGCGTCGAGCCCGCGCGCCTCGTTGCCGAGCACGAGCGCACACGGCTGTGCCAGATCGGCCTGGTCGTACGGCTCGGCGTCGCGGGCGCGGGTTCCGAGTCGGCGGCGACCGCGCCGGCCGAGCGTGTGCAGCACGGCGACAGGATCTGACCGCTCGACGACCGGCACCCCGAAGATCGCACCAACGCTCGACCGTACGACCTTCGGGTGATGCACATCGACCGAGCTGCCGCCGGTGACGACGACGCCCGCGGCCCCCGAGGCCTCGGCCGAGCGCACGATCGTGCCGAGGTTCCCGGGATCGCTCACGTCGACCGTCACGACCACCGTGCCGTCGTCGGGGAGGTCTCCGAGGGCGCGTTCGCGGATCGCCGCAACCGCGAGGACGGGCTGCGGACGACGTGTCGTGCCGACCCTCTCGATCACGCCTTCCTTCAGATGCACCAGCGGGATGCCGGCCGCACCCGCCGCCCTGACGATGCCCGCGAAGCCGACGGTCGCGCCGCCGGCCAGGTAGATCGCCTCGAGTCGAGCACCACGTTCGAGCGCACCCTCGACGACGCGTGGTCCCTCGAGCACGAACGCGCGCTCGATCGCTCGCGTCGTGGCATCGCGCAGCAGCGCGCGGAGCCGACGGACGTCGTGGTGGCGTGGGCCGAGCGGGGTCTCGCCGGCCGGCGTCAAGCCGCCTCGAGCGCCTCGCGTGCCGTGGCGACCAGCGCCCCGAAGGCGACCCGGTCGCGCACGGCGAGGTCGGCGAGGATCTTGCGGTCGACGTCGATCTCGGCGCGCTTGAGCCCGGCGACGAAGCGCGAGTACGAGATGTCGTGCTCGCGGCACGCCGCGTTGATGCGGACGATCCACAGGCGGCGGAACTCGCCCTTGCGCGCCCGACGGTCGCGGAACGCGTAGTTCCCCGAGTGCATGAGCGCCTCGTTCGCCTTGCGGAGATGACGGCTCCGCGCGCCCGAGTAGCCCTCCGCGGCCTGCAGGACGGTGCGGCGGCGCTTCTTGGAGTGGACGGAACGCTTGGCGCGAGCCATGGCGGTGGGTGCTCCTGGTGCTAGGTCAGCGTGTGTGGGTCTGCGGGTGCTCGGGTCGGGTCGTACGACCTCAGGCGCGGCCGAGCAGGCGCTCGACGCGCCGCTTGTCGCCACCCTCCACGGCGGCGGGGCGACCGAGGCGGCGCTTGCGCCGGCTCGTCTTCTTCTCGAGGAGGTGCGAGCGCAGCTGCTGACGCCGGCGGATCTTGCCCGTCCCGGTGACCTTGAAGCGCTTCGCGGCCCCGCGGTGCGTCTTCATCTTGGGCATCAGGTGCCTCCCGTCTCGTCGGCTGCGGCAACGACCGGCGCCGCGGACTCGTCGCTGGTCTCAGGTGGAGGCGGTGCTGCCGGCGTGCCAGCTCCGGCCGAGGCCCCGCCCTTCTGCTTCGGCTTGCCCCCACCACCCTTGCCGAGCGGGTGGAGCACCATCGTCATGTTGCGCCCGTCCTGTCGCGGCGCCGACTCCACGATCGCGATCTCGCTGACCTCGTCGGCGATGCGCTCGAGGATCCGCAACCCCAGCTCGGGATGTGCCATCTCGCGCCCTCGGAACATGATCGTCAGCTTCACCTTGTTGCCCTCGGCGAGGAAGCGCTCGACGTGGCGCATCTTCGTCGTGTAGTCGTGGACGTCGATCTTGGGACGGAACTTCATCTCCTTGATGACGACCTGCGTCGCCTTGCGCCGCGACTCCTTGCGGCGTTGCTGCTCCTCGTACTGGTGCCGGGAGAAGTCCATGATCCGGCACACGGGCGGGTTGGCGTTGGGCGCGACCTCGACGAGGTCGAGCTCCCGTGACCGCGCCGAGGCCAGCGCGTCCGGGAGGTTCACCACCCCGAGCTGGCTGCCGTCCTCGCCGATCAGCCGGACCTCGCGGGCGCGGATCCGGTCGTTCGTCCTCGGTTCGTCGGTGGCGATCAGTGCACCTCGGTGTCGGCGGTCACGTTCTCGAGCGATGTGCCGTCGGCGATCCGTCCCTCCACGAGGTCCGGACGCAAACAGTGGCGGACGCGGGAAGCGTCCGCCACGGTCAACAAGCCCCCGTCGTGCGAGGCTGCCCTGGACGGACCCGGACTCGACGCTTCGATCTCTCGGGCGCCGGCCGGGTGGGAGCGCCAGCCACAGGTGGAGGCGCTCCACTTCCCACGGTCTCGGTTGTCAGAGCTTCGCTGCTCCAGATGCGAGGATACCAGTGTGAGCTCGCTGTGGACACCCTCGGGAGAGCACGTCCCGAACGAGGATGACAACGACCGGACTGCCCGCACCGGACGGGCCCAGGGTGACCCGGGCGACGCGGCCGAGCGAGCGCCTGCGGGATCGGCATCCGATCCCGCAGCAAGCGAGGCAGTCGAGGAGGAGCTGGCCCGCGTGCGGGCAGAGCTCGCGAGCACCCCGGTCGCCGACGTGATCGCGAACCACGCGATCGGGCTCTGGCAGCTCGCGGTCTTGCACCTGGCTCCCGAGGAGGGCCAGGCAGTGAGGCTCGACGAGGCCGGGCTCGCGATCGACGCGATGGCCGCGATCGTCGAAGGGCTCGGCGATCGACTGGGCGAGAGCGCGGAGCCGTTGCGCGACGCGCTCGCGCAGCTGCGCGTGGCGTACGTGCAGATCGGCGAGCGAGCCGGCGCCGCCACGACCGACGACTGAAGCGCGTGGCGTCGCTGATCGAGCAGTATGCGCTGCTCGGCGACACCCAGACCGCAGCCCTCGTCGCGGACGACGGTTCGATCGACTGGATGTGCGCGCCGCGCTTCGACTCGCCGGCGTACTTCGCCGCATTGCTCGGGACCGAGGAGCACGGCCGATGGCTCATCGCGCCCGCGGCCGGGGGCCGTGCGACCCGACGCCAGTACCGCGACGGGACGCTGGTCCTCGAGACCGACTTCGAGACACCGGACGGGACCGTGCAGATCGTCGACTGCATGCCGATCCGTGATCGCAACGTCGACGTCGTGCGCATCGTCAAGGGCACCTCGGGCAGGGTCCCGATGCGCATGGACCTCGTGATCCGGTTCGACAACGGATACGTCGTGCCGTGGGTCCGGCGCGATCGCGACGCTCTGGCGGCCTTGGCCGGCCCGAACGCGCTCGCGCTCCACACGCCCGTCGAGACGCGCGGTCAGCACCTCCACACGGTCGCCGAGTTCGAGGTCGCCGAGGGCGAGGAGATCCCGTTCGTTCTGACGTGGTTCCCGTCGCATCATGACCTCCCCCGCGCGATCGATGCTGAGAAGGCCGTCGCACAGACGACCGCCTGGTGGCGGGCGTGGACGAACCTGTCGCATTACACGGGCGAGCGAGCCGCGCTCGTGCAGCGTTCGGCGATCACGATCAAGGCGCTGACGTATGCACCGACCGGTGGGTTGATCGCGGCGGCGACGACGTCGCTCCCCGAGTGGATCGGCAGCGTCCGCAACTGGGACTACCGCTACTGCTGGCTGCGCGACGCGACGTTCTCGCTCTACGCGCTGATGAGCCTGGGACATCTCGACGAGGCGAAGGCGTGGCGCGACTGGCTTCTCCGCGCGCTCGCCGGTCAGCCCGAGAAGGCCCAGATCATGTACGGCGCGGCCGGCGAGCGCAGGATCAGCGAGTACGAGCTCGAGTGGCTGCCCGGGTACGAGGGCTCGCGCCCCGTGCGCGCGGGCAATGCCGCGTCCGACCAGTTCCAGCTCGACGTCTACGGCGAGGTCTTCGACGCGCTCCACCTGACGCGACGCGTGGGGATCCCGCCGGACCCGAGCGTGTGGCCGCTCGCCGTGACCGTCCTCGACTTCCTCGAGGAGGCCTGGCGCACTCCCGACGAGGGCATCTGGGAGGTGCGGGGCCCACGGCAGCACTTCACCCACTCGAAGGTGATGGCCTGGGTCGCGTTCGATCGCGGCGTGAAGTCGGTCACCGAGCTCGGGCTCGACGGCATGGACACGAAGCCCTGGGAGTGGCTCCGCGACGAGATCCACGCGCAGGTGTGCGCGCAGGGGTACGACGCCGACCGGAAGAGCTTCACGCAGCACTACGACACGACCGCGCTCGACGCGAGCCTGCTGATGATCCCGCTGGTGGGATTCCTGCCGCCGGACGACCCGCGGGTCGAGGGCACCGTCGACGCGATCCGGCGCGAGCTCGTCGTCGACGGCTTCGTGCAGCGGTACGAGACCGAAGGAGGCGTCGACGGGCTCCCGCCCGGGGAGGGAGCGTTCCTCCCCTGCTCGTTCTGGCTGGCCGACAACCTCGCGCTGATGGGTCGACACCGGGAGGCCCGGGCGATCTTCGACCGACTGACCGGTCTCGTGAACGACGTGGGCCTGATCTCGGAGGAGTACGACCCGAAGGGCGAGCGACTGCTGGGGAACTTCCCGCAGGCGATGACGCACGTGGCACTCATCAACACCGCGTGCAACCTGAGCGGCATGAGCGGGCCCGCTCGCACGCGCTCGGGGATGGTTCAGCCGTCGCCTGCGACCTCGGGGTCCGCGAGCGAGAGCTCCGACGCCTCCCAGACGCCGAGCGACGCCGGGACGAGCACGTAGCGGACGCGGGTGCCGACCGGCACGGCGCGACTGCCGTCGGCGACCTGGGTGCAGTGGAACGCACGGCGCGCGCCGCCGGGCTCCTCGATCTCGCCCAGCCCTCGACGCGCGTCGAACGCGATGACGCGCCCCGCGCGCCGGGGTCTCACGGGACGATCTTGGCGATCGGCAGCTCGATGATCCCGCTGGCACCCTGCGCCCGCAGCGCCGGGATCAAGATGTTGATCTCGCTCTTGGAAACGACGGTCTCGACCGCGTAGTCCTCGGCGTCGCCGAAGAGCTTCGACACCGTCGGCGCCTTCAGCGCCGGCAGGAGCGCGATCACCGCATCGAGGTTGTCGTGGTCGACGTTGAGCTTGAGCAGGACGCGGCCACGGGCCTCGAGCGCACCGGTCAAGAGGACCTGGAGCTCTTCCATGGCGGTGCGCTTCTCGAGGTCGGCATGCGCTGCCGGGTTCGCGATCAGCTCCGTGTGTGACACGAGGATCGTGTCGATGATCCTCAGCCCGGCGGCGCGCAGCGCTCGACCCGTCTCGGTGATCTCGACGACCGCATCCGCGATGTCGGGGACCTTGGCCTCGGTCGCACCGTACGAGAGCTCGACCTTCGCGTCGATCCCGTGCAGCTCGAAGTAGCGACGGGTCAGCTGCGGGTACTCGGTGTGCACGCAGAGTCCGGCGGGCAGGTCGTCGACGGTCTGGGTGTCGGAGTCGGCGCTGACGGCGAGCACGAGCCGGATCGGTCGGGCGGTGGCCTTCGAGTAGTGCAGCTCGGTGAGCGAGACGACGTCGGCGCTCGTCTCCTCGATCCAGTCGCGGCCCGTGATCCCGATGTCGAAGAGGCCACTCGCGACGTACTTCGGGATCTCCTGGGGTCGGAGGATGCGCAGCTCCGCGACCCGCGGGTCGTCGATGCCGCCGCGGTACTCGACGTCGGAGCCGCGCTGCACCGGGAGGTCGGCATCGTCGAACAGGGTGAGCGTCGCCTGCTCGAGTGATCCCTTCGGCAGCACGATCCGCAGCATCAGCGTCCCTTGCCCGACGGCAGCGCGCGCAGGAGCGCCACCATCTCGACGGCAGCCCGCGCCGCCTCCGCACCCTTGTTGCCGTCCTTGCCGCCGGCACGCGCGAAGGCCTGCTCTTCGTCGTCCGTCGTCAGCACCCCGAAGATCACCGGGATGCCCGTCTCGAGCGCGACCTGCGCGACGCCTGCCGCGCAGGGGCCCGCCACGTACTCGAAGTGCGCGGTCTCGCCCCGCACCACGGCCCCGACGCACACGACGGCATCGATGCCGCCGCAGCTCGCGAGACGCTTGGCGACCAACGGGATCTCGAAGGCGCCCGGCACCCAATGGAGGGCGGGATCGTCACCCCCGAGGTCGCGGATCTCGGCCCGCGCGCCATCCAGCAGGCGCTTCGTGATGTGCGCGTTGAACCGAGCCGCGACGACGGCCAATCGCATGCCCGTCGCGTCGAGGGGCGCGTCGGTCGGCGCGTACTCACCCATGCCTGCTCAGCCTCGCGGATCTCGGCGGACCTGCTCCTCAGACCTGGGCCTCGCCGAGGTCGAGGATGTGCCCGAGCTTCTCCTGCTTCGCGCGCAGATACGAGATGTTCTCGTGGTTCGGCGTCACGTGGAGGGGCACTCGTTCGACGATCTCGAGACCGTAGCCCTCGAGGCCGCCGTACTTCGCCGGATTGTTCGTCATGAGGCGCATGGTGGTCACGCCCAGGTCGACGAGGATCTGCGATCCGATCCCGTACTCGCGGGAATCGGCTGGGAAGCCGAGCTCGACGTTCGCCTCGACGGTGTCGCGCCCCTCGTCCTGGAGGCTGTACGCCCGCAGCTTGTGCCCGAGCCCGATGCCGCGCCCCTCGTGACCCCGCAGGTACACGACGACGCCGCGGCCTGCCCGGGCGACCTGTGCGAGTGCGCTGTCGAGCTGCACCCCGCAGTCGCAGCGCATCGAGCCGAACACGTCACCGGTCAGGCACTCCGAGTGCACGCGCACGAGGACGTCGTCGGTGCCGGCGATCTCGCCGCGCACGAACGCGAGGTGCTCGGTGCCGTCGAGCAGGCTCGCGAACACGTACGCGGTGAAGTCGCCGTGGCGGGTCGGGATGCGCGCCTCGGAGACGCGACGGACGAGCTTCTCGCGGTGGCGGCGGTACCGGATCAGGTCGGCGATCGAGATCAGCACCAGCCCGTGCTCGGCCGAGAACCGCTCGAGCTCGGGCAGCCGGGCCATCGTCCCGTCGTCGTTGGTGACCTCGGCGAGGACGCCCGACGGGTACAGACCGGCGAGGCGCGCCAGGTCGACGGCGGCCTCGGTGTGCCCGGCTCGCTTGAGCACTCCGCCCTCCCGGTAGCGCAGCGGGAAGATGTGGCCCGGCCGGGCGAGGTCGTCGGGCCGCGTCCCCGCATCGATGAGCGCGCCTACGGTCGTGGCGCGGTCGGCCGCCGAGATGCCGGTCGTGGTGCCGTGACGGGCATCGACCGAGATCGTGAACGCCGTGCGCTGCATCTCGGTGTTGTTCTGGACCATGAGCGGCAGCGACAGCTCGTCGCACCGTTCGCCTTCGAGCGGTTGGCAGATGACGCCGCTCGTGTGCCGGATCATGAAGGCGATCGACTCGGGCGTCACCTTCTCGGCCGCCATGATCAGGTCGCCCTCGTTCTCCCGGTCCGCGTCGTCGACGACGATGACGAGCTCGCCGCGGGTGATCGCGTCGATCGCGTTCTCGATCTCGGTGAAGGGCATCAGACCCTCTCCTGCTCTGTCGTCGGGCGACTGCCGAGCCGCTCCACGTACTTGGCCATGAGGTCGACCTCGACGTTGACGGGCTGTCCGACGTCGCGGGCACCGAGCGTCGTCACCGAGAGCGTGTGGGGGATGAGCGCCACCCCGACGCGGGTCGCGGCGCCGTCGTCGCGGACCTCGGTGACGGTGAGGCTGATCCCGTCCAGCGCGATCGATCCCTTCTCGACGACGTAGCGGCCGAGGTCCTTCGGGAGGTCGAGATCGACCCGCGTCGAGCCGTCGGGCCCGGGCTTGCGGTCCGCGACCGTGCCGATCCCGTCGACGTGGCCCTGCACCAGGTGCCCGCCCAGACGGTCGGCGAGGCGCAAGGGCCGCTCGAGGTTGACCGGGTCGCCCGGGCCGAGCCCTCCGAGGGTCGTGCGATCGAGCGTCTCCGGCTGTGCCTGCGCAGCCCACCAGCCGTCGCCGACCTCGACCACCGTGAGGCAGCACCCGTTCACCGCGATGGACGCGCCGATGGTGGCGTCGTCGAGCACGCGGGTGCAGTCGATCTCGAGCCGCACCCCGCCGGCGCGCGGCTCGACCGCGCGCACCTTCCCGAGCTCCTCGACGATCCCGGTGAACATCAGGCGCCCCCCGGTGCGGGGTCGGACGGGACGTAGTCGAGCCGCACGTCGTCACCGAGTGCTCGCGCTTCGAGCAACCGGAAGCGCAGCGCGTCCTCGATCGTGGGCGGCGAGGGCAGCGAGAAGCCGGGCCGGCCTTCCGGACCGAGCAGCGCTGCGGCGACGTACGCGACGATGCGATCGACGAGACCGGCGCTGACGAGCGCCCCGTGCACGGTCGGACCGCCCTCGACCATCGCTTGGAGGACGTCGTGGTGAGCGAGCAGATCGAGCGTCGCGCCGAGGTCGACGCCGCCTCCCGCCGCGCCCGGCAGCACCTCGACCTTGGCGCCCGACGATCCCCACGCCACGCGAGCCTCTGCCGGTGCCGCCTCGGTGGTGCACACGAGCGTCGGTGCGTCGTCGACCTCGAACAGGGGTCCCGTGGCCGGCACCCTCCCGCGTGCGTCGAGGAGCACCCGGAGCGGCGGGCGCTCGATCGTCGTGTCGAGGGGACGCGCGGTGAGCCTCGGCCGATCGACGAGCGCGGTGCCCGCACCCACGATGATCGCCTGGGAGTCGGCGCGCAGGCGGTGCGCGTCGGCGCGGGCCGCGTTGCCGGTGATCCAGCGCGACGACCCGTCGGCGGCGGCCACGCGCCCGTCGAGGCTCAGCGCGGTCTTGACGACGCAGTACGCGCGTCCGGTGGCTCGTTGGTGCAGGTACGGAGCGAGGTCGGCGCGGACCCCGTCGGCTCCGACGCCCACGTCGACCGTGATCCCGGCGGCCCGCAGGCGAGCGATCCCCTCACCGCGCACCCGCGGATCGGGGTCCTCGAGCGCGACTGCGACGCGAGCGACGCCGGCGTCGACGAGCGCGTCCGCACAGGGCCCGGTGCGTCCCTGGTGCGAGCAGGGCTCGAGGGTGACGTAGGCCGACGCGCCGCGGGCCCGGGCTCCGGCGACGTCGAGCGCCTGGCGCTCGGCATGCCGGGCACCGGGCGGCTCGGTCGCACCCTCGCCGACGATCTCGCCGTCGCGGGCGATCACGCACCCGACCCAGGGGTTGGGCGGGGTGCGGCGCGCCACGGCGCCGGCCAGCTCCCTCGCCCGGGCCATGAGGCCCTCGTCGTCGTGCCTGCTCACGCGAGCGCTCCTCTTGCAGCAGAGCCACCGCGGCACGGCGCGCGCACCGAGGTGCGCGTGTCGCCCTCTCCCATCCGGACTCTCACCGTCGGCTCCGGCTTCTCACCGGATCAACCCACCGCTGGCAGCGGAGGGCTCGCGGGCTCCGGGCACTGGTGGCCCGTCACCGCCGGTCGGGACTTGCACCCAAACCCCGAGGGCTCTCTTCTTGGTGTGGCCAGAGTACCGCGTTCGGGCCGGAATTGGAACCTGTTCTAGTTCCTTGATCGGGCTTCTCGGGCTCAGTGGGGCCGGCCGCCCGCGAGCAGGTCCAGCGCGTGCGGGACCGCCGGGAGGGCCGCCTCGAGGCACTCGAGCGCCCCGGACGACGAGCCGGGGAGGTTGCAGACCAGCGCCGCTCCCACCGTGCCGCAGATCCCCCGCGACAGCATCCCGAACGGCCGACCGCCTGCGTCGCTCGCGCGGCGCATCGCCTCGGCCAGGCCCGGCGCCTCCCGCTCGACGACCGCACGCGTGCCCTCGGGGGTCAGATCACGCGGACCGAAGCCGGTGCCTCCGGTCGTGACGACCAGCCCCGCGAAGTCGGCGGTGAGCTCGCGCAGCGCAGCGGCCACGGCCTCGACGCCGTCGGGACTGACCCGATGCTCGACGACGTCGAAGCCGTGTCCGGTCAGGCAGTCGACGAGCGCCCTCCCCGACGTGTCGTCTCGCACCCCTTCGTCGACACCGTCGGAGACGGTGAGGATCTTTGCCGTGAGCTCGTCGCCCACGAGTCAGGCCGCGAGGGCGGCCTCGCGGATCTCCCGCGCCGCGCCGGCCTGGTCCTGCGCCCCGAAGATCGCGCTGCCTGCCACGAGGATGTCGACCCCGGCCGTGTAGGCCTGCCCGGCGTTGTCGTGCTTGATGCCACCGTCGATCTCGATCTCGACCGGAAGGTCCTGCTCGTCGATCGCCGCACGGAGCACCTCGACCTTGTCGAGGACCTCGGGGATGAAGTGCTGGCCGCCGAAGCCCGGGTGCACGCTCATCACCAGCACCAGATCGATGTCCCCGAGGTGCGGGAGGACGCGCTCGACGGGGGTCTCGGGGTTCAACGTGAGCCCGACACCGACGCCGAGGGTCCGCAGCTCGTCGAACAGCGGCTTCGGATCGCCGACCTCGACGTGCACGATGCACCGGTCGGCGCCGGCCTTGGCGAAGTCGTCCAGGAGCACGCCGGGGTTGCTCACCATCAGGTGGCAGTCGAGGAACAGCCGCGTGCGCGCCCGCAGCGCGCGCACGACCGGCGGACCGATCGTCAGGTTGGGCACGAAGTGGCCGTCCATCACGTCGACGTGCAGGAGGTCGGCCTCGGGCGTGACGCGCTCGACCTCGTCGGCGAGGCAGGAGAAGTCAGCGGAGAGGATCGACGGAGCGACCTTGACGGGGCGCGTCATGACGCGGTCGACGCTACCCGGACTCTCGGCGCAGCCCGAGGACGTACATGCCGTCGGTGCCCGCATCCTGTGGGAGCAGCAGTCCCCCGGGTCCCCAGGGCCGCCATGGAGCCGCCGGCGGATCCAGGACCCGGAAGTCGGGCAGGGCCGCGACGATCTGGGCGGCGACCTCGCGGGTCTCCGAGCTCGTGAGCGTGCAGACCGCGTACACGAGCGTGCCGCCGCGCCGCACCGTGACTGCTGCATTGACCACGAGATCGCGCTGGAGCGACGGCAGGGCGCGGATGGCGCCGGGATCGACTCGCCAGCGCGCCTCGGGTCGCCGGCGCAGCACACCCAGACCGCTGCACGGCGCGTCGACGAGGGCGCGATCGGCGACTCCGGGGCGCAACGGCAGGTGACGTCCGTCGGCCGCGACCGGGCAGACGTTGGCGAGGCCGAGACGGCGGGCGGCCTCGCCGACCAGCCGCAGTCGCCCCGCACGGAGGTCACAGGCCACCACGTGGCCCGTGGCGCCGACGCGCTCGGCGATGCCGGTGGCCTTGCCCCCGGGGGCCGCGGCGACGTCGACGACCCGCTCGCCCGGCTCCGGATCGAGGTACCGCACCACGGCCTGGCTCGCCTGGTCCTGCGGCGTGGCGCGGCCCCTCTCGATCGCGGGAAGCGCGGCCGGATCCCCGACGCCCCGGACGGCCAGCGCGTCGGCGATCAGGCGCCCGTGCTCGACGACCGCACCCCGGCCCTCGAGCTCGCGCGCGAGCTCCTGAACGCCCACGAGCGCGGGGTTCGGACGCAGGGTCACCGCGGGCGGCTCGTTCCCAGCGGCGAGTGCTCGGCGGGCATCGGCAGCACCGAGGTCCTGGCGGAGGCGCTCCACGATCCAGTCCGGGTACGAGAGCGCGACCGCGTCGTCACTCGGCTCCGCGAAGCGTGGGCCCGTGCGCGCCAGCGCGCGCAGCACGCCGTTGACGTAGCCCCGCGCCCGTCGGGGCGCGGCGGCCACGGTCTCGTCGACCGCGGCGTAGGGCGCGACCCCTTGGACGAGCTGCTCCGCGCCGAGCCGCAGGCTCGCACGAACCTCCGGGTCGAGCGCTTCGATGGGACGCGCGCTCACCGGTGCCAGCAATGCGTCCAGTCGACGTTGCGCGCGCAGCGCGCCGTACACGAGCGCCGTGGCCTGGGCGCGATCGCGCTCGGACAGGTCGGTCGCGCGGAGCATCGCCGGGAGGACGACGTGCGAGTACGCCCCCGCCTCGATCCGCACCAGGGCGTCGCGTGCGAGGCGCCGGGCGGTCGTCACCCGTCGACCGTCGGCGTGCCTGCCCGCACACCCATGCGCCACGCCGTCCCGGCCATCACCCCCCGGCCCTCCGGCTGCACCTCGTCGAGCGCGAGGAGGCCGTCGACGGTGTGCAGCCGAGCACCGGGGTCGATCGTCCCCGGTTCGCTCTCGGGCGCATCCGGCACCGGGTGCGCCCGGAGCACCTTCAGGCGCCGCCCGGCGACCCGCAGCCAGGCGCCGGGGCGCGGGTTGCCCGCACGCACGACGCGGGCGAGCTGCGCCGCGGGTCGGGACGGATCGAGCCGGAACTCGTCGACGGTGAGCTTGTCGGCTGCGGTCGGCTCCCCCTCTTGGGCGCGCGGCTGGCGCCCGTCGATCTCGCTCACGACGCGCACGAGCAGCGGCGTCCCGAGCGCGACGAGCCGCTCCCGCAGCGATCCGGCCGCCTCGTCGGGACCGATCGGTGTCGATCGGCACTCGTAGACGGGGCCGGTGTCGAGGCCGGCGTCGAGCTGCGTCACGCACACGCCCGTCTCGGCGTCACCCGCGAGGATGGCGCGCTCGACCGGTGCTGCGCCTCGCCAGCGCGGGAGCAAGGAGAAGTGCAGGTTGACGAAGCCGAGTCGTGTCGCCGCCAGCAGCGCAGGTGCCAGGAGCTGTCCGAAGGCGACGACGACGCCGAGATCGACGTCGAGCCCCGCGACCTCGTCCACGATCTCGCGCGCCCTGGCCGGGGTGCGCACGTCGAGGCCGAGGCGCTCCGCCTCGGCCTTCACGGGGCTCGGGATCGGGCCACCACGCCGCCCTCGCCGCCGATCGGGCTGGGTCACGACCAGGACGATGTCGTGACCGGCTTCGTGCAGCGCTGCGAGCGCGGGCACCGCGTCCGCCGGGGTGCCGCAGAAGGCGATTCGCATCAGCGGACGCGCCGAGCGGTCGAGGCGAACGTTGCTCGACGAAGCGTCGCGCGACTCAGAGGCGCCGAGACCGGTCGCTCCCGCCGACGACGGCCGGTGTCCCGTTCGACACCGGGCTGGCGAGCTGAGCGCGGCGCCACTCGCGCAGGGCCTCCTTGCGGCGATCCGGATCCAGGCGCTCGATCAGGAGAGTGCCGTCGAGGTGGTCGATCTCGTGCTGGATCAGTCGACCCATGAGCTCGTCGCCCTCGAACACGACCTCGTTGCCGTCGAGGTCGAGGCCGCGGACGGTGACGAGCTTGGGCCGCACGATCTCGAACTGCATCCCCGGCAGCGAGAGGCAGCCCTCGTCGTAGGTCCACTCCCCCGACGCGTCGACGATCTCGGGGTTCACGAGCACCTGGGGGCCGTCGCCGAGGTCGTAGACGTACATCCGCTTCAGCACGCCGATCTGGGGTGCCGCGAGCCCGAGCCCGACGGCCTCGTACATCGTGTCGATCATCGTCGACGCCAGGCGCGCGAGGTCGCCGTCGAGCTCGGTGACCTCGGATGCGCACTGGCGCAGCACCGGGTCGCCGAAGACGCGCACCGCGAACGTGCTCACACACACGAGGGTACCGGACCTCCGGATGGGCGCCCGACCGGCGGTGCTCAGACGCGCAGTGGATCGACGTCGACGCGCAGCCGGCCGAGGCCGCGGGCGGTCGTGAGGTCGACGGCGGCGAGCGCGTCACACAGCGTCGCCACCGAGGGAGCCCGCAGCAGGGCGCGGCCGTCCGACGGACCGAGCACCGTGACCAGATCGCGCAGTGCGTCGCAGCCGGCGGCAACCGCCGCCGCGTCGCCGCTGAGCTCGGCCAGGCCGCCGAAGGGCGGGTACCCGAGCTCACGGCGCCGCTGCGCCTCCGCCACGAGGAGGCTCGTCGGATCGCCCTGGCGCACGGCGCGGAGCACCTCGTGGTCTGGGACGCGCGTCTGCACGAGGACCGAGCCCCGATCGCCCGCGGAGCCGACGAGGCGCGCCGCCCGCACGAGCAGCCAGAGAGCCTGCTCCCCGGCCCGGTACCGCGGCGCCAGGAGCTCCTGGTCGAGCTCGGGGAACGCGACCAGGCCGACGCGGGCGCTCGCGGGCACGCGGTGCAGCACGGCCTCGGTGCCGACGGCCACGTCGAACGCGGGCAACGGTGCGCTCGCGGCGTCGACGGCGACGACTCGCCGGTTCGGAGCGAGCGCGGCGACGGCATCACGCAGACCCGTGACGCCCGGCCGGCGCCGCTGGAGCCGCGTCGAGCCGCAGTCGCGGCACTGCACGGCTCGTCGCTCGTCGCAGCGATCGCAGACCAGCTGGCCGTCGCCCTCGGCGAGACGCGCACCGCAGCGCTCGCAATCGGCAACCGCACCGCAGGTGCGGCAGACGAGGAGGCGAGCACGTCCCTTCCGGTTGACGACCAGCAGCGCGCGGCCGCCGTCGGCGACGGCACGTTGGATGGCCGGCCCCAGCGCCCGCGACAGCAGCGCGGCGCCGGGCGGCTCCTCCCGCAGATCGACGGTCTCGAGGCGCGGCCAACCGCGTCGGGCGACGCCGGCCGGCGCGAATGCGGGCTCCCGCTCCGCGAGCGCCAGCGCCTCGACGGTCGGCGCGGGACTGATCACCGACAGGCGGGCGTCGCTCGCGCGGCAGCGCTCCGCGGCGAGGTCGCGCGCGTGCCACGCGGGAGCACGCTCCTCGGCGAGGCTCTCGTCGGCGTCGTCGAGCAGGACGATGCCCGAAAGGTCGGGCACGGGCGCGAACGCCGCCGCTCGACCACCGACCACCGTGCAGGCGCCGTGGCGCGCTTCGTTCCAGGCGGCCGTGCGGGTCGCGGCCGGAAGATCGGCGCGCAGGACGTGCACATCCCTGCCCTCGGCGCGCGCGCTCGCTGCGATCGCGTCGGTCTCCACCGGGTCCGGCACGAGCACGATCGTGGAGCCGCTGGGCTCGAGCATCGCTCGGACCAGCGCGGTGCGCGGCGTCGCGGGTGGCCAGACGACGACGCGCACGCGGCCCGCCGGCAGCGCGATCGGGGGGGTCGGCTCGGGGAACACGGCGACGTGCTGGTCGGGAACGCGCTCGGGACTCACGTTGTTGGGTGCGCTTGCCGCGCGGAGGAACGCGGTGCGAGGGCCGGCCCACCTCCACGCGGCGAATGCCGTCAGCGCAACGACCGGCGCGGGCGGGCCTGCCGACGAGACCGCGATGATCGGTCGCAGCCGGTCGCGTGCGACGTCCGGTTCGACGTCGCAGGACAGCACCCAGCCGCGAACGCGGCGGCCCTGCAGCGCGACGCGCACGATCGTGCCGACGTCGACTGCGGCGGCGAGCCCAGCCGGGATCTCGTAGTCGAAGGCCCGGTCGACTGCCGGGACGTCGGGCAGGACCCGATCGACGCGCGCTCGGGACCCGCTCGCGAGTCCGGTCTCCGTCAGCGTGTGCTCAGGCGACCGCTTCGGCGGCCTTGCGGAGCTGCTCGGCCTGGTCGGTCGCCTCCCAGGTGAACGTCGGCTCGGGGCGCCCGAAGTGCCCGTACGCGGCGGTGTTCTGGAAGATCGGCCGACGCAGCTGGAGGTGCTCGATGATCGCGGCCGGACGCAGATCGAAGATCTCCTGCACGAGATCGGGGAGCTTCGCCGGATCGACCTGGGACGTGCCGAACGTCTCGACCATGACCGAGACGGGTCGCGCCACCCCGATCGCATAGGCGACCTGGACCTCGCAGCGGTCGGCGACGCCCGCGGCCACCATGTTCTTGGCGACGTGGCGCACCGCGTACGCCGCCGAACGGTCGACCTTCGTGGGGTCCTTGCCGCTGAAGGCCCCACCACCATGGCGGGCCATCCCGCCGTAGGTGTCGACGATGATCTTGCGGCCGGTGAGCCCGCAGTCGGCGTGAGGTCCGCCCAGCTCGAAGCTCCCCGTCGGGTTGCACAGCAGCTCGTAGTCGTCGTCGGCGAACTGGGGCGGCACGAGGGGCCTCACCACGTGATCGAGGAGGTCGGGCCGGAGCTGCTCGAGGACGTCGATCCCCGGGGCGGTCTGGGTCGAGATCAACACGGTCGACAAGCGCGCCGGCTTGCCGTCGCGGTACTCGACGCTGACCTGGGTCTTGCCGTCGGGACGCAGATAGTCGAGCGTGCCGTCCTTGCGGACCGCGCTGAGCCGGTGCGCCAACCGATGCGCGAGCCAGATCGGCATGGGCATCAGGTCCTCGGTCTCGTCACAGGCGTAGCCGAACATCATCCCCTGGTCGCCCGCGCCGATCTCGTCGTAGGAGTCGCCGGTCCCCGATCGCTGCTCGGCCGCCTTGTCGACGCCCATCGCGATGTCGGGCGACTGCTCGTCGATCGACGTCATCACGCTGCACGTCTTGCCGTCGAAGCCGAACGCGGCGTCGTTGTAGCCGATGGCCTTGACCGTGTCGCGCACTACGCGCGAGTAGTCGACATGCGCGGTCGTGGAGATCTCGCCGGCCACGATCACGACCCCGGTCGTCGCCATCGACTCGCACGCCACACGCGACTCGGGGTCCTGCTCGAAGATCGCATCCAGCACTGAATCGCTGATCTGATCGCACATCTTGTCAGGGTGACCCTCGGTCACCGACTCCGACGTGAAGGTGAAGTCGTTCACGGTGCTCCTGTTCCAGAGGGAAGTGCGGCGCGGACCCGATCGAGGATCAGGTCGGCGAGCGCGATCTTCGTCGACAGCGGTGGCTCCTCGACGAGACCTGTCGAGTGAAGCACCACGACGCGGTTCGTGTCGACCTCGAACCCGGCGTCGGGCGCCGCGACGTCGTTGGCGACCATGAGGTCGACTCCCTTGGCAGCCATCTTCGCGGCGGCGTTCTCACGCACCTGGCCGGTCTCGGCCGCGAAGCCGACCAGCAGCTGGTGCGCCTTGCGCTCCCCGAGGGCCCGGAGGATGTCGGGCGTCGGCTCGAGCACGAGCTCCGGGATGCCGTCGTGCTTCTTGAGCTTCTCGGGCGCGATCGCCTTCGGTCGGAAGTCGGCCACGGCTGCCGCCATCACGACGACATCGGAGTCGGTGAAGCGCTCGAGCACCGCGTCGTGCATCTCCTCGGCAGACTCGACTGCGATGCGCTCGACCTGCGGATCGATCTCGAGCTTCGCGGTCGTCACCAGCGTGACGGCCGCACCGCGCCGGGAGGCCGCGTCGGCGACGGCGTGCCCCATCTTCCCCGAGGAGCGATTGCCGAGGTAGCGCACCGGATCGATCGCCTCGCGCGTCCCACCGGCCGTCACGAGCACGCGCATCCCGGCGAGGTCGCCGCTGCGCGCGAGCACCGTCGCTGCGGCCGCGACCACGTCGGCCGGCTCGGCCAGGCGCCCCGTCCCCAGGTCGCCCCCCGCCAGCCGACCCTCGACCGGATCGACGACGTGGACGCCTCGCGCGCGCAGCGTGGTCAGGTTGTCCTGCACCGCCGCGTGCTCCCACATCTCCGCGTGCATCGCCGGCGCGACGAGCACCGGCGCACGCGTCGCGAGCAGCGTCGCCGTCAGGAGGTCGTCGGAGATGCCGCCGGCATACTTCCCGAGCAGCTTGGCGGTGGCGGGCGCGACGACGATCAGATCTGCACCCTGGCCGAGCCGTGTGTGCGGGATCGGGTCGTCGCCGCTGTCGGTCCGGGCGAGGAGCGAGGTTCGGGCCGGCTCGGATGCCAGTGCCGAGAACGTGAGCGCGCCGACGAAGTGCAGGGAGTCCTGGGTCAGGACCGGGGCGACGTGCGCGCCGGCGTCGACCATCCGGCGGCAGATCTCGACGGCCTTGTACGCGGCGATCCCCCCGGACACACCGAGGACCACGCGTCGCCCACGGAGGGCGCGGAGGTCGGGAGCGATCGTCATCGCGGGTGCGGTCCGAGGACCGGCGCGGCGGCCCCGCTACTCCGCGACCGGCTCGCCGGCGCCGTCCTCGACGGCGACTTGCTCTTCCGGCTCGTCGGGGAGCGGCTGCGCCTCGATCTTGGCGGCCTCGATCTCCTCGAGGGCGATCGTGAGGGGCTTGCGGGAGACCGAGGTGACCTGCGGCGGCACGATCTTGCCGAGGCCCTCGCCGAGCTGGTTGTAGTAGTCGTTGATCTCACGGGCCCGCAGCGCGGCGAGCGTCACGAGCGTGAACTTCGAGTCGACCCGGTGCAGGAGGTCTTCCATGCGCGGATCCATGAGCGAGGCGCGGCGGTCGGCCATTGCGAACGAGATGCTCCCGGGAGGGTGAGTGGAACGCCGCCCAGGTTAGCAGCGGGGCTCCCGAAGTCCCCTCCTCGCTCGGGTCCTCGCTCGGGTCCTCGCTCAGGCCCGGTGGCGTTCGTCGATCAGCGACTCGAGCCGGTCGACCGCCCGGTCGAGGTCGTCGTTGACGACGACCTCGTCGAACCTCGCCTCGAGGGCCTCCTCGGCCGTCGCGGCCGCCAGACGCTGGTCGATCCCGGCGGGGTCGGCGCTCCCGTCGCGGGCCTGCAGGCGCTCGCGCTGGACCTCGCGCGACGGCGGGCGCACGAAGACGAGCAGCGCCTCGGGCAGCGCCTCCCGGATCGCGAGGGCGCCCTGGACGTCGACCTCGATGAGCACGTCGTCGCCCGCAGCGAGGTGCTCCTCCACCGGCGCACGCGGCGTGCCCTTCAGGTCGCCGTACACCTCGAACCATTCGAGGAACCCCCCGTCGTCGCGGATCCGGCGGAACTCGCTCGGCGACATGAACCGGTAGTCGACGCCGTCGACCTCGTCCGCCCTCGGCGCGCGGTCGGTCGCGGACACCGACCACCAGAGGTTGGGCAAGCGCGCGCGCAAGCGCCGCACGAGCGTGCTCTTGCCGGCGCCCGAAGGCCCGGCGAGGACCAGGACGACGCTCAGTGGCCCGCGGGGGCGGCGCCGAAGTGCTCGAGCAGGCGCCGCTTCTGGTTCGGGCCCAGCCCGCGCAATCGGCGGCTCTCGCTGATGTCGAGATCGCGCATGAGCCGGCGCGCCTTGACCTTGCCAGTGTTCGGCATCGACTCCAGCATGCTCACGACCTTGAGCTTTCCGAGCACGTCATCGGACTCGGCCCTGTCGAACAGCTCCGACAACGTCAGCGTCGCGGTCTTCAGCTCTTCCTTGACATGCGCCCGGACCCGACGTGCTGCCGCGGCCTTCTCGAGCGCAGCGCGGCGCTCGTCGGGCGTGAGAGACGGCGGGAGCGGCATCAGCGCGTCAGCATACCCACGCGCCTCTTCGACGGCACCGGGCGCACGCGGCGTCGCCCTCGTCACGACGGGCCCCCGGTCACACGTTCGATGTCGGCGGTCACGTCGACCGCGGCACGCTCGGGATCGTCCGTGCCGGTCACCGTCCGCCCGATCACGAGCCAGGTCGATCCGGCAGCAACCGCCGCACTCGGTGTCGCGACGCGCGCCTGGTCGTCCGTGGCGTGCCCCGCGAGCCGCACGCCGGGAACCATCGAGCGCAGGCCGACATCCCGTGCCGCCGACGCCTCGGAAGCCGAGCACACGACGCCGTCGCAGGACGCGCTCACGCACGTCGCGAGCCGTGTCTCGAACGCCGAGGTGTCGGGAGAGCTCGTGAGCACCGTCACACCGAGGGCGACAGGTGGCGGATGGCCGGCAGCGCGCGCGCCCTCGTGAAAGGCGCTCACGCCGGCGCGCAGCATGTCGACGCCGCCTGCCGCATGGAAGTTGAGGAACTCCACGCCCCGCCGTCCGTGCACGCGCGCGGCGCGGGCGACGGTGTTCGGGATGTCGTGGAGCTTCAGGTCGGCGAAGACGCGGAAGCCCTCTTCGTGCAACGCATCGAACGCTGCCGGGCCGGCTTCGGCATAGAGCTCGAAGCCGACCTTCACGTTCGCGAACCATGGGGCGAGGCGTCGCGCCAGGGTGACCGCATCCGGGAGCCCTGCGACGTCGAGTGCGAGCACGAGCCGGTTGCGTGGCGATGTCATGCGTGCTCCACGTGGTCGGGCCCGGCGCGTTCGGCCCGGTCGTGCTCACGCATCGCCCCGGTCAGCGCGGCGATCCGCTCGACGCCGTGCGCCCGGCACCAGGCCTCGAGCTCGTCGAGGATCCGCAAGGTCGCGCGCGGCTCCGCGAACGTCGCGGTTCCGACGCCCACCGCCGTCGCACCGGCCATCAGCATCTCGACCGCGTCGCGACCAGTCGTGATGCCGCCGGTGCCGATGATGGGAAGCGCAGGATGGGCGCGGTGCACGTCATGCACCGCACGCAGCGCGATGGGCTTGATCGCCGGGCCCGACAGCCCGCCACCCGGGCTGCCGAGGACCGGCCGACGCGCGTCGGGATCGACGAGCAGCGCGCGCACTGTGTTGATGAGCGTGACGGCCGTGGCACCAGCACTCGCGGCCGCGCCCGTGATCTCGGCGAGATCCGGTGTCGCCGTGAGCTTGGCGACCAGTGGCAGCCCGAGACCGACCGACGACACGGCCTCGACGACGGCCGCGGTGTTGCCGGCGTGCGTGGCGAACATCGTCCCACCTGCATCGGTGTTCGGGCACGAGAGGTTCACCTCGACGGCGACGAGCTCAGCGGCAACGGTGCGGAGCAGCTCGGCTCCGGCGCGGTAGTCGTCGACGGTGTGACCCCACAGCGACGCGATGACCCTCGCGCCGAGCGCACGAAGCGGGGGGAGATCGTCCTCGGCCCAGCGCCCGACGCCATGGCCCTGGAGGCCCACCGCGTTGACCATCCCCGCGGTGGCGGGATGCAGGCGGGGCGGCGGGTTCCCCGGCCACTCGAACGGCGCCTGCGACTTCGTCGTCACCGCCCCGAGCCGCGCCGGGTCGCACAGCCGGGCGACCTCGTCGCTGTGCCCGAACGTCCCGGACGCGGCAACGATCGGGTTCGCCAGCTCGAGCGCCCCGAGCCGGACCCTGGCATCGACCGCCGTCACGCCGGCCACTCCCCCGTCAGAGCCCGAGCCGCAGCTGCGCGTCGCGGTGGTACTCCTGGAGCGACCGGACCCCGGGCGTGTGCGCCGCCCGGTCGGCGATGCCGGCCGCGGCAGCGCGCGCGGCGGCGAGGGTGGTGATGCACGGCACGCCCAGGCGGGTGGCAGCCCGACGGATGTGGTCGCCGTCGGCACGGGGCCCGCGGCCGCGCGGCGTGTTGACGACGAGATCGGCCTTGCCCGAGGAGATGAGCTCGACCGCGTCCGCGCCGGTGCCCTCGCCCACCTTGGCGACGACGGTCGCGACCGGGAGCCCGTCGGCCTCGAGGGCGGCGGCCGTGCCCGCCGTCGCCGCGAGCGCGAAGCCCAGCTCGGCGAACCGGCGGGCAAGGCCCACACCGACGGCCTTGTCGCGGTCGGCAAGCGACAGGAAGACCGTGCCCGATGCGGGAAGCCGGTTGCCCGCCGCCGCCTGGCTCTTCGCGAACGCGAGCCCGAACGACCGGTCGATGCCCATCACCTCACCGGTCGATCGCATCTCGGGGCCGAGCACCGTGTCGACCTCGGGGAAGCGGCTGAACGGCAGCACCGCTTCCTTCACCGCCACGTGGGCCGCACCAACCGCAGGGTGCACGAGCCCCTCGTCGCGCAGGTCGGCCACCGTCTCACCGACCATGAGTCGCGCCGCGACCTTCGCGATCGACACGCCCGTGGCCTTGCTCACGAACGGCACGGTGCGACTCGCCCGCGGATTCGCCTCGAGCACCCACACCGAGCCGTCCTTCACCGCGTACTGCACGTTGAGCAGCCCGCACACGTCGAGCTCGTCGGCCAACGCGCGCGTGTGACGCTCGATGGTCGCGATGATCTCGCCGCTCAGCGTGGGCGGTGGGATCGCGCACGCCGAGTCGCCCGAGTGCACGCCGGCCTCTTCGATGTGCTCCATCACGCCACCGAGCAGGAACTCGCCGGTGTGGTCGCGAAGCGCGTCGACGTCGACCTCGATCGCGTCCTCAAGGAAGCGGTCGATCAGTGCGGGTCGCTCCGCCGAGAGCCCACCTTCACGCCCGAGGCTCCCCTCGAGCGCGAGCTCGGCCATCGCGTTGCGCAACCCGCCGTCGTCGTAGACGATCTGCATCGCGCGTCCACCCAGCACGTACGACGGGCGGATCAGCACCGGGTAGCCGACATCGCCGGCGATCCGCACGGCTTCGTCGACGCCGTGGGCGGTCCCGCCCGGCGGCTGCGGGATGCCGAGCCGCTCGCAGAGGTCGTGGAACCCGGCGCGATCCTCGGCCCGGTCGATCGAGGCCGGGCTCGTGCCCAGGATCGGGAGCCCGGCGTCCTCCAGCGCGTGCGCCAGCTTCAGCGGTGTCTGGCCGCCGAGCGACACGATCACGCCTGCGATGCGACCTCCGTCGCCGTGGACCCGGGCCGAGAGCGCGGCACCGATGGCGCGCACCGCGTCGACGGTGAGTGGCTCGAAGAACAGCCGGTCGCTCGTGTCGTAGTCGGTCGAGACCGTCTCCGGGTTGCAGTTCACCATCACCGTCTCGAAGCCGGCTTCCGACAGCGCGAACGCGGCCTGCACGCAGCAGTAGTCGAACTCGACGCCCTGCCCGATGCGGTTCGGCCCGCTGCCGAGGATCAGCACCGCGGGTCGCGTCAGGGGCGCGACCTCGTCTTCGTCCTCGAACGTCGAGTAGTGATACGGGGTCTGCGCGGCGAACTCCGCCGCGCACGTGTCGACCGTCTTGAACGTGGTGCCGACACCGTGCGCGTCGCGGGCGGCCGCGACCGCCGCCGCGTCGATCGACCAGAGGTGCGCGAGCTGCAGATCGTCGAAGCCCAAGCGCTTCACGGCGCGCCACTGCTGCCGACCGAGGTCCTCGGGGCGGCGTCCGGCGAGCGCGGCCCTCGTCTCGACGATCTGCAGCAGCTGATCGAGGAACCACGGGTCGACCGCGGTGGCCTCGTGCAGCCGTTCGACGCTCACGCCGCGCCGCAGCGCGGCCTCGAGCAGGTACACCCGCTCGGGCGTGCCCGATGCCGCGCTGCGCACGAGCTCGTCGATCGGGACGTCGTCGAGCGCTCGCTCCGCCGGGTCGGCGTTGAGCCCCGCACGCCCCGTCTCCAGGCTGCGCAGGGCCTTCTGGAGCGACTCGGCGAACGTCCGGCCGATCGCCATGACCTCGCCGACGGACTGCATCTGGGTGCCGAGGACCGGCGACGCGCCCGGGAGCTTCTCGAACGCCCACCGCGGCACCTTGGTGACCACGTAGTCGATGGTGGGCTCGAACGAAGCGGGCGTCTCCCCGGTGATGTCGTTGACGATCTCGTCGAGCCGGTAGCCGACAGCGAGCCGGGCGGCGATCTTGGCGATCGGGAACCCCGTGGCCTTGCTCGCCAGCGCGCTCGACCGGGACACGCGCGGGTTCATCTCGATGACGACTTGCTCGCCGGTGCGAGGATCGACGGCGAACTGGATGTTCGACCCGCCGGTGTCCACGCCGATCCGGCGGATGCACGCGAACGCCGCGTCACGCATCCGCTGATACTCGAGGTCGGTCAGGGTCTGGGCCGGCGCAACGGTGATCGAGTCACCGGTGTGGACGCCCATGGGGTCGAAGTTCTCGATCGAGCAGATGACCACGACGTTGTCTGCGTGGTCACGCATCACCTCGAGCTCGTACTCCTTCCAGCCGAGCACCGACTGCTCGATGAGGATCTCGCCGACAGGGCTCGTCGAGAGACCTCGCGTCGCGACGTCCCGCATCTCGGCCTCGTCGCGAGCGAAGCCCGTCCCCCCTCCGCCGAGGATGAACGACGGTCGCACGATCACCGGGTAGCCGACGACCCGTGCGGCGGTCAGCGCCTCGTCGACACCGTACGCGAGACCCGAGCGTGGCACCGCGAGGCCGATCTCTTGCATCGCCGCCTTGAAGCGCGACCGATCCTCGGCCGTGTGGATCGCCTCGACGTCGGCGCCGATCAGCTCGACGTCGTAACGGTCGAGGACCCCCGCATCGTGCAGCGCGATCGCGAGGTTGAGCGCGGTCTGCCCGCCGAGGGTCGGGAGGAGCGCGTCCGGGCGCTCGCGCTCGATGACCTGCGTGATGCTCTCGACGTCGAGCGGCTCCACGTAGGTGCGGTCGGCGAACTCGGGGTCGGTCATGATCGTCGCCGGGTTCGAGTTGACGAGGACGACGCGGTAGCCCTCGTCGCCCAGCACCCGACAGGCCTGCGTGCCCGAGTAGTCGAACTCGCACGCCTGCCCGATCACGATCGGGCCACTGCCGATGATCAGGATCGTTCGGAGGTCGTCGCGGCGCGGCATCAGCGCGCCCCGCGACGCGAGGCGACCATCAGCTCGGTGAACTCCGCAAAGAGATACGACGCGTCGTGCGGCCCGGGCCCGGCCTCCGGATGGTGCTGCACACCGAACGCCCTCAGGTCCGGCATCCGGAACCCCTCGACGATCCCGTCGTTGAGGTTGACGTGCGTCAGCTCGGCGCCGTCGAGCCCGTCGACCTCGATCGCGTAGTTGTGGTTCTGGCTCGTGATCTCGACGCGCCCGGTCGCGAGACGCCGTACCGGATGGTTCGCGCCGTGGTGGCCGAAGAGCAGCTTGCGCTTCTGCGCGCCGACTGCGAGCCCCAGGATCTGATGGCCGAGGCAGATGCCGAACACGGGCACCTCGCCCATCAAGGCGCCGACGTTGGAGGTCGCAGCGGTGACGGCTTCGGGGTCACCGGGGCCGTTCGAGAGGAAGACGCCGTCGGGTCGGCGCGCGAGAACCTCTGCAGACGGCGTGCTCGCCGGCACGACCTCGACCCGGCACCCGGCTTCGACGAGGTGCCGCAGGATCGTTCGCTTGATGCCGTAGTCGTACGCGACGACGTGGAAGGGAGCATCCGCGGCACCCACGACGTAGGGCTCGTGCACGGTCACCTCTGCGACCATGTCGACTCCGTCGGTGCCCGTGGAGGCCGACGCCGCCCTGCGAACCGCGTCTTCGTCGGTGCCGAACGCGCCGGGCAGGGCGCCGTGCACGCGCAGGTGACGCGTCAGACGGCGCGTGTCGATCCCGGCGATGCCGGAAACGCCCCGGTCCACGAGGAAGCCCCCCAGGTCGCGTGTCGCGCGCCAGCTGCTCGCACGGCGCGCCAGGTCGCGGACGACGACGCCGCGACAGAAGGGACGCCGGCTCTCGTCATCGCGGGCGTTCACGCCGTAGTTCCCGATGTGGGGGTACGTGAACGTGATGATCTGTCCGGCGTACGACGGATCGGTGATGATCTCCTGGTAGCCGGAGAGCGCAGTGTTGAACACGACCTCACCGCACGCGATGCCGTCGCGGGGCGTCGCGCCGATCGCCAGACCCTCGAAGAGCGTCCCGTCGGCGAGCGCGAGGACGGACTCGACGCTCACCGCCTCGACGCTCATCGGGTCGCGCACCCGTCGACCACCACCGGCTCGCCTCGCAGGACCGTGTGCCGGACCTTGCCGCGCAGCTCGCGCCCTGCGTAGGGCGTGTTGCCCGCCCGGCTCGCGAGCGACTCGGGCACGACCGTCCAGCGCCGCGCCGGATCGAACACGCACAGGTTCGCCACCGCGCCGGCCACGATCGGTCCGCCGTGGTCGACGAGCCCCGCGATCGCCGCCGGACCCCACGAGAGGCGCGCGAGTGCCGTCTGGAGGTCGAGCACGGCAGGCGTCACGAGCTCGTCCAGCGTGAGGGCGAGCGCGGTCTCGAGCCCGAGCATGCCCGGCGGCGCCTCCTCGAAGGGCCGCTCCTTCGCCTCGGTGGGATGCGGTGCGTGGTCGGTCGCGATGGCGTCGATGGTGCCGTCGGCGAGGCCTGCCTTGATCGCGGCGACGTCGTCGGGGGTGCGCAGTGGGGGGTGCACCTTGAACGCGGGGTCGAACGACGCGCACGCCTCGTCCGTGAGCGTGAAGTGGTGCGGCGCCGCTTCGGCGGTGACGGGCAGGCCGCGGGCCTTCGCGGCTCGGACCTGCTCGGTCGCTCCTGCGCTCGACAGGTGCAGGACGTGCACCCGCGTGCCCGTCAGCGCGGCGAGGATGCAATCCCGCGCCACGATCGTGTCCTCGGCCGCCGCGGGCCGGCCGGGGATCCCGAGGCGGCTCGACCAGTCCCCCTCGTGCATGTGACCGCCCGCGGCCAGGCTCGGGTCCTCGGCGTGCTGCGCGACGACAGCGTCGGGCAGCGATCCGGCGTACTCCAGCGCCGCTCGCATCACACCGGCCGCTTCGACGCACGCGCCGTCGTCGGTGAAGATCCGGACGCCGAGGGCGTGCAGCTCGCCCATCGGTGCGAGCTGCACGCCCTCGCGGCCCTTCGTGATCGCACCCGCCGCCTGGACGTCGCAGCACGAGCGCGCGCCCTTCCCCAGCACCGCAGCGACGACGGCCGGGTCGTCGTGCGGTGGCGTGGTGTTGGGCATCGCGACGATCGCGGTGAAGCCGCCCAGCGCCGCCGCGCGTGCACCGGTGTCGATCGTCTCTGCTTCCTCCATGCCGGGCTCCCGGAGGTGCACGTGGAGATCGACGAGCCCGGGCGCGATCACGCACCCGCTCGCGTCGAGCTCGCGGTCGCCCCGCAGGTCCTCACCGACGTCCGCGATCCGTTCGCCTTCGACGAGGACGTCTCCGACCCGCTCACCGGTCGCGTCCACGACGCGGCCGCCTCGGAGCACGATCGACTCAGGCAACCGGGGCCCCGGATCCGAGCAGGGAGTACAAGACGGCCATCCTGACCGCGACGCCGTTGCCGACCTGCTCCGTGATCACCGAGCGCGGTGTCTCCGCGACCTCGGGGGCGATCTCGACGCCACGGTTCATCGGACCCGCGTGCATGACGAGCACGTCGTCGCGCAGCCGCGCGGCACGCTCCACCGTGAGCCCGAAGCGGGTCGTGTACTCGCGCAGCGAGGGGAACAGCATCGCGTCCTGTCGTTCGTGCTGGATCCTCAGCAGGTAGACGACGTCGACCTCGGGGAGCACGGCATCGAGGTCGCACGAGACCCCTGCCGGCCACCCATCGAGTGATTCCGGGAGCATCGTGGGTGGCGCGACGAGCGTCACCTTCGCGCCGAGCGCGGCGAACACCTTCGTGCTGCTGCGAGCGACTCGCGAGTGGCGAACGTCGCCGACGATCGCGACGCGTGCGCCGTCGAGCGAAGGACCCCGGTGGCGGCGGAGCGTGAACGCATCGAGGAGGGCCTGCGTCGGGTGCTCGTGGCGCCCGTCACCGGCGTTCACGACCGCAGCGTCGACCCACGTCGCGATGCGGTGCGGTGCGCCGGCCGACCCATGACGCACGACCATCGCGTCCACGCCCATCGCCTCGATGGTCTGCACCGTGTCGCGAAGGCTCTCGCCCTTCTTGACCGAGGACGTGCCGGCCGAGAACGCCATGGTGTCAGCGGAGAGCCGCTTCGCCGCCGTCTCGAACGACAGGCGCGTGCGCGTGGAGTCCTCGTAGAAGACGCAGGCCACGGTCTTGCCGCGCAGCGCCGGCACCTTCGGGATGTCGCGCTGGGTGACCTCGAGGAACGACTCGGCGAGCTCGCAGAGCTCGTCGACGCCGTCTCGGCCGAGGTCGTCCACGGACAGCAGGTGCTTCATGGGGACTCACCTCCCGCACGTGGCGGTGGGGCGACCGGCATCCCGTCCGCGGGCCCCCAGAGCTCGATCCCGTCCTCCCCGCCGTCGACGTCTGCCAGACGCACGCGCACGTCCTCGGCGGCCTTGGTGGGGAGGTTCTTGCCCACGAAGTCAGCACGGATCGGGAGCTCACGATGACCACGGTCGACGAGCACCGCGAGCTGCACGGCCGGCGGGCGGCCGAGCTCGGTGAGGGCATCGAGCGCGGCGCGCACCGTGCGGCCGGTGAACAGGACGTCGTCGACGAGCACGACCGTGCGGTCGCTCACGTCCACGGGCACCTCGGTGGCGCCGAGCGGCTGCACGGGGCGGAGCCCGATGTCGTCGCGGTAGAAGGCGACGTCGAGCGCCCCGACGGGCACGGCCACGCCCTCGAACGACTCGATGGCGGCGGCCAGGCGCCGGGCGACCGCGACGCCGCGGGTGTAGAGGCCGACGAGCACGAGCGCGCCGGCGCCGTGGTTGCGCTCGACGATCTCGTGGGCGATGCGGGTGTGCGCGCGCCGCAGGTCGTCCGCGGAGAACACCGAGGCCCGGAACACGTTGGGCCCCGAATTGGAAAGGCCGCCCCCAGGGGCGGCCCCAGACTCGACTCGGCTGGTGTCGGGTTGTCCGGCGCGGGCGGCGTCGGGCATCTCGTTCCTCTCCGTAGGGGCCTCACGGGACCCCCTTCACGGTCATGTCCTGTATAGCAGCCGCGTCGGCGCGCGAGCGCGGATCTCGGTTCGACGCCGTGCTCAGTCGGGCATCTCACCGAGGAGCGCTTCGACCAGCTCGCCCTCCAGGTAGGTCAGCCACGAGTACACCGCCAGCACCGGGGCTTGCGGGCTGCCCGGATCGAGGTCGGAGACGTCGGTCTCGTCTCGCACGTCGAGACGGGTGCCCAGCGTGAGACGCGCGTCGTTCAGGACTCCGAGGAACGCCGGCACGTCGTCGGCACCGAGCTCGACGACGACCGCGCCGCGCCGGCCGGCGGAGGCCGTCTCGAGCGCATCGACCACACGCGTGAGCGCGTCGAGTCGATCGCGCAGCAGCTCCGGGTGCACGAGCTCCTGCCACTCCTCCTCGCTCTGCTCCTCGGTCGGATCGAGATACGCCCGCGGGAACAGCCGCCCTCGCGCCTCGTCGTCGCCGCGATCGTCCTCGTACAGCTCGCGCAGCTCGACGGGCAGGGTGCGGAGCAGCTCGTGCTCGGGCTCCGACAGCGACAGCAGCAAGCCCTCGCCCGAGCGCCTGAAGCGCGAGCTCATGGGCACGGATCCTTCACCCCGGGTGCTCCATGGTCGCCCAGAGGCCGTGCGCGTGGAGCCGGGCCACGTCGGCCTCGGCCTTCTCGCGGTTGCCCTCCGAGACCGCGGCCTTGCCCTCGAAGTGCACCTGCTGCATCAAACGCGTGGCCTTCTCTCGCGAGTAGCCGAAGAGCTTCTGGAACACGTACACGACGTATGACATCAGGTTCACGGGGTCGTTCCACACGACGACGATCCACGGGCGGTCGGTGACGACGACGTCGACGACCTCGGGCTCACCGACCTCGGTGGGTGCCACCGGCGCGACCGAGGTGGCCGTCGAGGCGACCGTCGAGGCACTCATGGCCGCAGCTCGGCTCCGATTCGCGAGAGGAGGGCGTTCACGAACCGGCCCGAGTCGCGTGTCGAGTACCGGCCGGCGAGCTCGACCGCCTCGTCGATGACGACGGCGGTCGGCAGCTCGGGCTCCCAGCCCAGCTCGTAGGTGCCGATGCGCAGCAGCGCGCGGTCGACCGCGGGCATCCGGTCGACGGCCCAGCGTTGCGAGAGCTTCCCGAGCAGCGCATCGATCTCGTCGCGGTGCTCGGCGACCCCGGCGACGAGCGTCTGCGCGTAGGGATCGGGGGCGACGGCGAGCTCGGTGACGAGGACGTCGACGTCGACGTCGCGGGCTTCGCTCTCGTAGCAGAGCTCGAGCGCACGTTCTCGCGCCTCGCGCCGCGTGGCCGCCATCAGGCCCGGGCGAGGTAGTCCCCCGAGCGGGTGTCGACCTTCACCGTCTCGCCGGGCTCGATGAAGAGCGGCACCTGGACGACGAGGCCGGTCTCGAGCGTCGCGGGCTTGCGGGCGCCCGAGACGCGGTCGCCCTGCACGCCGGGCTCGGTCTCGGTGACCGTGAGCTCGACCGCAGCGGGCAGCTCGACGCCGACGACGACACCGTCGTACATCGGCAGCACGGCCGAGTCGCCCTCCTTCAGATAGTGCACCGCGTCGCCGAGGTCGCTCGCCTCGACGTGGAGCTGGTCGTAGCTCTCCGAGTCCATGAAGACCAGGCTCGACGAGTCACGGTAGAGGTACTGCATCTCGCGCTTGTCGATGACGGCGAGCGGGACCTTCTCGTCGGCCCGGAACGTCCTCTCCAGCACTGCGCCACTGCGGTAGTTCTTCAGCTTCGTGCGCACGAACGCGCCGCCCTTCCCAGGCTTCACGTGCTGGAACTCGACCACGGTCATGAGCCCTTCGGGGAGGTCGAGGGACATCCCGTTCTTCAGGTCGTTGGTGGACACGCTCATGCGGCCATGCTCTCGATCGACAGGTGCTTGGGGAAGGACGTCAGGGCGTCGCACCCCTCGTCGGTGACGACCACCGTGTCCTCGAGGCGTACGCCGCCGACTCCAGGGAGGTAGACGCCGGGCTCGACCGTCACGACGACACCCGCCTCCAAGGTACCACCGGCCGCCTTCGCCACCCGCGGCGACTCGTGGATCTCGAGCCCGACGCCGTGGCCGGTGCCGTGCGAGAACTCGTCACGCCAGCCGGCGGCATCGATGACGTCGCGGCTGGCCCGGTCGACGTCGGCGCACGCGACACCAGCGCCGACCGCGTCGCGTCCAGCCTGCTGGCTCGCGCGCACCACGTCCCACAACCGGCGCGCCTCGGCGCCAGGAGCACCGACGCTGACGGTGCGCGTCATGTCGGAGCAGTACCCGTCGACGAGGCAGCCGAAGTCGATGACGACGAGCTCGCCCGGCTCGATGTTGCGGTCGGACGGGCGCGCGTGCGGCAAGGCACCGTTCGGGCCCGAGGCGACGATCGTGTCGAAGCTCGTGCCCGATGCCCCGCGTTCGCGCATCGCGACCTCCAGTGCCAGCGCGAACTCGCGCTCGGTCGGACCGTCGGCGAGCATCGGCAGGGTCGTCGCAAGGGCGTCGTCGGCGATCGAGCACGCGGCGCCGATGCGTGCGACCTCTCCCGGCTCCTTCACCAGCCGCAGCCCCTCGACGAGATCCTGGGTCGGCACGAGCTCCACGCCGTCGAACGCCGTCGCCCACGCGCGTTGCTGCGCCCAGGAGACGCCGTGCGCCTCGAGGCCGAGGCGCCCGATCGATGCCACGAGCTCGGACAGCCGGGCCGGCTGCTCGGCGTGACTGGCGATCACGATGTCGGCGCCGACGCCGGCCGCCTCGACCTGCTCGTGGGCCTGAGTGTCGTATCGGCCGTCGGTGAGCAGCACGACGGCGTCGGCCGTCACCAGGACGTTCCCCGCGGATCCCGTGAATCCGGTGAGGTACCGCACGTTCGGGAGCCGCGTGACGAGCAGCGCATCGCACGCCGCACGCTCGAGCTCGCCGCGAAGCCGAACCGGCCGGGCCCCGACGTCCATCGGAGGCAGGAGCGACATCACGTCGAGGCTCCGCCGAGCCGGGCGATCGCGGCGTCCAGCGCGAGGCGGTAGCCGTCGCGGCCGAAGCCCGCCACCGTCCCGGTCACATACGGCGCCACGACCGAGCGGCGGCGCCACTCCTCGCGCGACGCGGGGTTCGAGAGGTGCAGCTCGATCTTCACACCGTCGAAGGCCGCGAGGGCATCGGCGATCGCGTACGACGAGTGCGTGAACGCCGCCGGGTTGATCACGATGGCGGCGCACCGCCCCCGTGCAGCCTGGATCGCGTCGACGAGGTCGCCTTCGTGATTGGACTGCACGTGCTCGAGGTCGTGGCCCGTGGCCTCGGCCACCGCACGTGCGTCACCGACGCAGTCGTCGAGCGTGTCCGAGCCGTAGATGTCGGGCTCCCGGTCGCCCAGCAGGTTCAGGTTGGGTCCCGACACCAGCAGGATGCGCATGACCGTCAGGCTCCCACCGACGCGAACGCGGCGTCGAGGGCCCGTGCGGGGGGATCGTCGGCGATCTCGAGACCGTCGGGGCCGGGGAGCACGAACGTGAGGCCGCCTCTGGCCTTCTTGTCACGCTTCATCACCTGCAGCAACGCTTCCCGGCTCACGTCGTCGAACACCGACACGGGCAGCCCGAGGCACGCGACGACGCCGTGCACGCGGTCGACGACGTCCAGCCCGACACGTTCGAGCGCATGCGCCAGGTTGGCGGCGAAGACGAGACCGATCCCCACCGCCTCGCCGTGAGCGATCGCATGGTCGCCTGTCGTCTCGAGCGCGTGCGCGAGTGTGTGCCCGTAGTTGAGCACGGCACGCGCGCCCGTGCGCTCCTCGGGGTCGCGCGCGACGACAGCCGCCTTGATGGACGCGCACTGCGCGACGAGCTCACCGAGCACGTCGGGATCGCGTGCCAGGACCCGGTCGGTGTGCAGGCGAAGGAGGTCGACGATGGCGCCGCCTTCGGGCATCAGCGCGTACTTGGCGACCTCGCCGAGACCGCTGCGGAACTCGGATGCGGGCAGTGTGTCGAGCGTCGAGGTGTCGGCGAGGACCGCCACCGGCTGGTGGAACGCGCCGACGAGGTTCTTGCCCTCGGGCAGGTTCACCGCCGTCTTGCCACCGATCGCCGCGTCGACCTGCCCCAGGAGGGTCGTGGGCGCCTGCACGACGTCGATGCCCCGGTGGTACACGGCGGCGGCGAAGCCGGCGGTGTCGCCCACGACCCCGCCGCCGAGCGCGGCGAGCGCATCGCCGCGCAGCACGCCTTCCTGGGCCAGGGACCGGCAGATCGATTCCACGGTCGCGAGCGACTTCGCGGCCTCGCCGTCGCCGATCGTGATGACGAGCGCATCACCCGCCGCGGCGGCGAAGCGGGCGCCGAGCGCGTCGCGGATGCGTTGCTGGGTCACGACCACGACGCGCCGGTATCGGCTGCGAACGGCGTCGAGCTCGGCGAGTGCACCGTTCCCGACGAGGATCTCGTAGGACGGGTCGAGTCCGACGGTCACGCGACGCACGCGGCCACCTCCTCGAGCACCCGCTCGGTGACCCCATCGGCGTCGAGCGCGTCGGTGTCGACGATCACGTCGGCTGCGGCCTCGTAGCTCGCCGCACGGGCCAGCGCGAGACGCTCGAGCGTCTCGACCGGCACGCCTCCCGCCAGGAGCGGCCGCTCGTCACCGTCACCGATGCGCGCTGCGAGCTGGGGCGCGCTCGCGCGCAGCCAGACGACGACGCCGGTCCGCGAGAGCGCACGGCGGTTGGCGGCGTCGGTCACGGCACCGCCCCCGCACGCGATGACGAGCGGCGTCGGCGACGCGCACGCGTCGGCGATCGCGCGCCGCTCGAGCTCACGGAAGGTCGCCTCGCCCGACTCGGTGAAGATCTCGGGGATCGTGCGGCCTCCGGTCGCCTCGACCAGCTCGTCGGTGTCGACGAACGGCCGCTCGAGCCGTGCGGCGAGCCGAGGTCCGACCGTCGACTTCCCGGCGCCCATCAGGCCGACCAGGGTGACGTGGCGGGCCCCGATCGCATCGCCCAGCGGCGACGGGCTCATCCGAGCGACACGAGGTAGGCGTCGTGGTTGCGCACGAGCTCGGTCACGGAGTCGCCACCGAACTTCCGCAACGCCTCGTCGGCGAGCACGAGCGCAACCATCGTCTCCGCGACCACGCCGGCGGCCGGCACGGCCGTCACGTCGGTCCGTTCCTTGAACGAGACCGTCTCCTCTTTGGTCTCGACATCGACCGTTCGCAGGACGGGCCGGTTCAGCGTCGCGAGCGGCTTCATCGCGGCACGCGCGACCAAGAGGTCACCGGTCGTCATCCCGCCCTCAGTGCCTCCCGCGCGGGTCGACTCGCGCGAGTAGCCGGTGTCGTCGTCCCAAAGGATCTCGTCGTGGGCGTCGCTGCCCCGACGGGTCGCGACGTCGAAGCCGTCGCCCATCTCGACGCCCTTCATCGCCTGGATGCTCATGAGGGCTTGCGCGAGACGGCCGTCGATGCGGCGGTCCCAGTGGACGTGCGATCCGAGCCCCGGCGGGACGCCGTAGCCGAGGATCTCGACCACGCCGCCGAGCGAATCACCATCCTTCGCCGCGGCCTCGACGGCCGCGATCATCGCCGCTTCGGCATCGGGATCGAAGCACCGCACCGGTGAGGCGTCGACCGCGTCGAGATCGGTTGGCTTCGGGCGCCGGTCGACATCGGCGCGCACGTCACCGAGGGACAGGACGTGGCTCAGCACGCTCACGCCGAGCTGGGCGAGCAGCTGCTTCGCCACCGCGCCGGCTGCGACGCGCGCGGCCGTCTCACGGGCGCTCGCGCGCTCGAGCACGTCGCGAGCGTCGTCGAAGCCGTACTTCTGCATCCCGACGAGGTCGGCGTGACCAGGACGCGGCTGGCGGAGCGGCTTCTCGGTCGCGCCGGGCGCAGGCGACATCTCCTCCTGCCACTTGGGCCACTCGGTGTTGCGCACGAGGATGGCGACCGGCGAGCCGAGGGTCCGCCCGTGCCGGACACCCCCGAGCAGCTCGAGCTCGTCCTGCTCGAGTCGCATCCGCGGCCCGCGTCCGAACCCGAGGCGTCGCCGGGCGAGCTCACCCGCGATCTGCTCGATCGTGATGGGAAGTCCGGCGGGGAGCCCTTCGACCACGACCACGAGCGCGGGGCCGTGCGACTCACCCGCCGTCAGGAAGCGCAGCACGTGATCCTCTTTCCGGTCCCTCCCAGGTTACCGGCGCCCCTCCCCGGCGCCTCGTCCAATCGAGCGCCCGCGACGGGGTCATGGAAGGAACGCGTCGCCGACGACCACGGCGGTCACCCGCCGGTCACTCCCGCGTCGCGGCCTGCGCCATCGCGGCGCGCGGCGCCTCGTGACCGGTGAGCAGTTCGAAGCTGACGTACGCCTGGTGCACCAACATCCCGAGACCGTTCGCGCACCGAAGGCCACGGGCTCGGGCCTGCGCGAGCAGGGGCGTCTCGAGCGGGTGGTACACGGTGTCGTAGACGAAGCAGCCGTCGGCGAGCGACGCGACCGAGAAAGACGGCGGCTCGCCCTGCATGCCCAGAGGCGTCGCGTTCACGACCAGGCCCGCACCGGCCACATCGCGCTCCAACGTCGAGAGGTCGATCGCGCGCGCACCTTCCGCCAGCGTGGCCGCCGACTCGGCGCGCGCGCGGTGACGACCCGCGATCGTCACGCTCGCGCCGGCCTCCACGAGCGCCAGCGCGATGCTGCGGCCGGCCCCACCCGAGCCCACCACCACGGCCGAGACCCCCCGCGGCTCGACGCCCTCGTCGGCCAGGGAGCCCAGGAACCCGGCCCCGTCGGTCGACTCCCCGACCAGGAAGCCGTCTCGGTTGAGCACGAGGTTGACCGCGCCCAGGGCATCGGCGGTCGGTCCGAGTGCGTCGCACACGACCGCGGCATCGGTCTTGTGCGGCATCGTGACGCTGACCCCGGAGATGCCGAGCCCACGAACACCCTCGAGCGCCGTCGTCGTCGCGCCGGCCGGCACGGGAAACGCGACGAAGACCCAGTCGAGCCCCAGCGCCGCGTACCCCGCGTTGTGGATCGCGGGTGACCGGGAGTGGCGTACCGGATCGCCGATGACGCCGGCGACGCGAGTGGCGCCCCCGACGGGGCGCGTCACAACAGGCCCTTCTCCCGCGCTGCCGCGACGTTGCGGTCGTGCTCCTCCAGCGTGGTCGCAAACGCGTGCTTCCCGCTCTCGTCCGCGATCACGTAGTACCGGTAGGGGACGTCGGCTGGTGCCAGCGCGGCGGCAAGCGACGCCTCGGTGACGCTCGCGATCGGCGTCGGCGGCAGGCCGGCGACCTTGTACGTGTTGTACGGGGAGTCGATGTCCTTGTCGGCATTGGTCGGGGGCGGCGGGCAGCCCGAGCCGGTGACCTGCGCGCGCGCGAAGCACAGCGTCGAGTCGATCTGGAGCGGCTGACCGTCGGCGAGGCGGTTGCGGATCACCGCGGAGATCAACGGCGCGTCCTCGGCGAGCTTCGCCTCCGTCTGGATCAGTGACGCGGCGACGATCGTCTCGTACGGGCTCAGGCCCTGGGCGTTGCTCAAGCCGACCTTGTCGGCGATCTCGTCGAAGCGCGCGACGAGGCGCCGGGCGATGCTCTCCTCGCTCTCGTCGGCACCCACGAAGTACGTGTCGGGGAAGAGGAGCCCCTCGAACGACGTCTGACCCGCGGGCAGGTACCTCGACTGGATCGTGCCCGAGCTCAGAGCGGCGAGGAACTTGTCGGCGCTCTTGCCCGGCAGCTTGCCGACGCGCTCGGCGACCTGCTGGACCGTGAGCCCGGGTGGCAGCAGCAGCTCGACGTCGGGCTGTGCCGGCGGCCCTTCGTCGAGAACGCTGATCGCGCCGCGGATGCCCTGCCCCTCGCGCAGCTCGTACGTGCCCGTCTCGAACGGGCCGGCGCCGGTGACCGTCGACCACAGCTTGAACGCGAGCGCGGAGTCGATCACGCCGGCATCGGCGAGCGCGTCCGCGACGTCACTGGTGCCCATGCCACTCTCGATCTCGACCTCGACCTTCGGGCCTTCGGTGCCCGCCCGGAGCTGGTATCCGAACCAACCCAGTGCGAGCACGAACGGCAGCGCGATGAGTCCCAGCACGAGGAGGATCCGCAGGCCGCGGCGCCGACCGCGGCGACGGCCGCGACGCGGGGCGCCTCTTCCCTCGGGGCCGGTCCCGCGGCCACCTCCCGAGCCGCGCCCCGCTGCTGATCCTCGCGCCCCGGATCCGGAGCCGCTCGTCGCGGCGTCGCCGGTCGGGACGCGCGCGATCGGCTGCGTGGCGTCGTCCGAGGGCCCCGCGGCGCCGCGCCTCGGCGCGCGCGCCGGTGTGCCGGAGCCGGGCATCGGCCGTCGGCGGCCGGGTCGGCCCGCCGGCGGCCGCCCACCCGGTGGTGGGCCCGCGGCGCCGCGCCCCGCAGCCCCGCGCCCCGCAGCCCCCGGCGGTGGCCCGGGACGGCGCGGCTGATCCCACCCGGGCGGCTCGCGTCCGGTCACCGCGCGCTTCCGGGCCGTCGTGCGGTGTCGAGATGCGACTGGAGGATCTCGGCTGCGGCCGCGGCGTCGATCGGCGTGCCGCCGCCGCGCGCACCACCCTCATCGAGCCGCCGCTGCGCGATCACCGTGGTGAAGCGCTCGTCGTGCTCTTCGATCCTGAGCTCGTCGCCCGCGACGGCGCGCAGCTGCACGATCTCGGCGCGGACCGCGGTGGCGGCCGGACCGTGCGCTCCCGACAACGATCGCGGAAGGCCGACGACGATGCGCGTGGCACCCGCGTCGCGGGCGGCACCGACGATGGCCTGGTGATCGCGCGACACGTCGCCGCTCCGCTCGAGGACGGTCAGCGGGGTTGCCAACGTGCCGGACGCATCCGAGATCGCGAGGCCGATCCGACGTGCGCCGAGGTCGACGCCGAGCGCACGGCTCATCGGCCCCTCAGCGGTCCGCGCCCGCCGTGGTCGCCTCGACACCGGCTCGGAGGCGTGCGAGGGCCTCGTCGACCGCGTCAGCCCTCGGACCTCCACCGACCGCGACATCCGCCTGCTTCCCCGTGCCGCCACCGACTGCTCGGGCGGCCTCGGCAGCGATCGTCCCAGCGTGCACACCCTCGGAGACGAGATCCTTGCTCACGGCGACGGCCACTGCCACCTTGGTGCCCTCGGGAGTGACGCCGACGAGTGCCACGATCCCGCGGCCCAGGGCCTCGCGTGTCGCGATCGCGAGACGGCGCAGGTCGTCGTTCGTGTACCCGTCGGTGCGAGCGACGACGGCATCGCCCTCCGCCGCGGCCGCGAGCTCTGCCGCCGCGTCCTTCGCGCCCCGCGTGCGGGCCTCGTCGAGCTCGGCCCGCAACGACCGCGCCTCGTCGAGCAGGCGCTCGACCCGCTCCGGAACCTCGGCGGTGCTGACCTTGAGCTGCTCCGCGACCCGGCGCAGCACGTGCTCCTCCTCGGCGATGTGCTCGAGCGCGGCCTCGCCCGTCAGCGCCTCGATGCGCCGCAGGTTCGCACCGACGGATCCCTCGCTCACGATCTTGATCGGGCCGATGAACCCGAGGCTGTGCACGTGCGTGCCCCCGCACAGCTCGAGCGAGTGCTCCCCTGCCTCGAGCACGCGCACGAGGTCACGGTCCATGCCGGGGAGGATTTCGGGCATCATCTCCACCACCGTAACCCGGGAGCCGAGCGCGGCGTAGACCTGTCCCAACTCCAACCCGATGTACCCGC
>CAZHKE010000020.1:0-3307 GCA_964532485.1 uncultured Bifidobacteriaceae bacterium | reverse complement strand
GTACTTCTCACCGAAGAACGCGATCGCGCCGAGACTCGCGGCGTGCTCCTTCGTCGTCTCGTAGTGGCGCACCGGGGCGTCGCTGATGACCTCGGCGTTCGCGAGCGCCTCCACGCGGTCGAGCTCGGCGCGGGTGACGGGCTGATGGTGGCTGAAGTCGAACCGCAGGCGATCGGGCGCGACCAGCGAACCAGCCTGCTGCACCTCGGTGCCCAGCACCTCGCGCAGGGCCCAGTGCACGAGGTGGGTCGCCGTGTGGTTCCGCCGGATCGCGTCGCGCCGGGCGCGGTCGACGCGGGCCGTGCACTCGCGGCCCTCGCTGATCGCTCCATCAACGACCTCGCACCGGTGCACGACGAGCTCGGGCACGCCGTACCGCGTGTCGGTGACCTTCACGCGCGCACCGTCGTCGGTGACGATCTCCCCCGTGTCACCGACCTGGCCACCCGACTCCGCGTAGAACGGGGTGCGGTCGAGGACCACGTCAACCGTGCCGCCATCGGCCGACGACACGCGCGCGCCGTCGCGGACGAGCCCCCGTATCTTCGCGCCCACCGTCTCGAGCCTCTGACGCCCCGTGAACTCGACCGGACCGACCTCCTCGAGAAGCTCGCGGTACACCTCGGTCGACTCGCGCTTGCTCGCGCCCGCCTTGTGCGCCTCCTGTGCCCTGGTGCGCTGGTCGGCCATCCGCGCGTCGAATCCCTCGACGTCGACCACGCGGTCGTGCTCGCTGGCGATCTCACGCGTCAGATCGATCGGGAACCCGAGGGTGTCGTGCAGGAAGAACGCTTGCTCGCCCGCGACGTCGCCGTCGCGGAGCAGGTCGTCGAGCAGGTCGAGGCCTCGCTCGAGCGTCTGGCGGAACCGCTCTTCCTCGCGGCGAACGGTCGACGAGACGCGGTCGTGGTTGCGCGCGATGTCGGGGTACGCGACGCCCATCGTCGCGACGGTGGCGTCGACGAGCGCGGGCGTGACGGGGTCGGTCGCACCCAGCAGGAACGCGTGACGGACCGCGCGCCGGATGATCCTCCGGAGCACGTATCCGCGCTCCTCGTTCGAGGGCACGACGCCGTCGGCGACGAGGAACGTCATCGCCCGCCCGTGCTCGGCGAGGATGCGCAGTGCGACGTCGCGCTCGGTCCCGGGGAAGCCCTCGTACGCCACGCCGGTGACCTCCTCGGCAGTGGCGACGAGCGGCCGGAAGGCATCCGTCTCCCACACGGTGGGCACCTGCTGCAGCACGGCCAGGCAGCGGTCGAGGCCAGCTCCGGTGTCGACGCTCGGCGCGGGGAGCAGCACGAGCTCCCCGTCGGGCTGGGCGTCGTATTGCATGAACACGAGGTTCCACAGCTCCACGTAGCGGTTCTCGTCGACCGCCGGCCCACCCTCGGCCCCGAACTCGGGGCCGAGGTCCCAGAAGATCTCTGAGTTGGGGCCACACGGCCCGGTGTCGGCCATGCGCCAGAAGTTGGTGTCGTCGCCCAGGCGCTGCACGCGGTCGCCCGCGAGGCCGACGTCGTCGCGCCAGATCTTCTCCGCTTCGTCGTCGGCATGGTTCACGGTGACCCACAGCCGGTCGGGGTCGAGCGCGAACGCGTCGGTGAAGAGCTCCCACGCCCACTGGATGGCCTCGCGCTTGTAGTAGTCGCCGAAGCTGAAGTTGCCGAGCATCTCGAAGAACGTGAAGTGCCGGTTCGTGCGGCCGACGTCGTCGAGGTCGTTGTGCTTCCCGCCGGCGCGAACGCACTTCTGCACGGACGCGGCCCGTGGGTACGCGGGCGCCTCGTCACCGACGAAGTAGGGCTTGAACGGCACCATCCCCGCGTTCGTGAACAGCAGCGTCTGGTCATGAGGGATCAGGCTCGCGGACGGCACGACCGTGTGGCCGCGCGCCGCGAAGAAGTCGAGGAAGGCGCTGCGGAGCTCGTCGGCCGTGCGGGGCGGTGCCACTGAGGAAGGCTATCGCTCGCCTCGCGCCGCTCCTCTGCCGGCACCGTCGGGCGCGGCGAGCACCGCACGCAGCCGTGCTTCACGCTCGAGCATCTCGGCACGACCATCGGCGATCACCGCGTCGACTGCGCGCCGCGTGTGACGCACGATCCGACCCGCCGCGGCCTCGACCGTCGACGCGGGCCCCGATCTCTCCACGCGCCGCGCCACTGCGACGCCGATGCCGACCCCGGCGGCGAGCCAGGCCAGCCGTCGGGTCACGCCGACCTCCGGAGCCCGCGCCGGGCCCACCCCGGGGATGCGGCGCGGGCCAGCGCTCGGCGCGCTCCGGCGCCGAAGGCCACGGCCCGCACCACGCGCCCGGTGACGGGCTCGAACGGCAGACGCGGCGGCGGATCGTCGATTCCGGCGGCGACGGACGCTCGTCGCGCGGCGACGGTCGCGTCACGGGCCTCGGCTCGGGCCGCCGCGACGTCGGGTTCCACCTCCTGGAGGTGCTCCTCGAGCACTCGCGTCCGGGCCTCGACGCGCGCCAGGCGCGCTCGGGTGCGCGCCAGCCCGAGCGCGAGCGCGCTCACTGCGGCGAGCGCCGCCAGCGCCAGAACGGCTGCGGTCGTCATCAGCCCTCCCCCGCGTCGTCGCCGCCGTCGGCCGGTCGCGCCTGGGAGCGTCCGGTCCCCAGAACCCGATCGACGTCGTCGCCCCGACCCGTCGGGCGGTAGTAGCGGTTGCCCGCCACGTCCGCGGGGCGGTGCTCCTGGTCGACCCAACCGCCGGGCTCGTCGTGCGGGTAGCGGTAGCCCTCACCGTGGCCGAGCATCGCGGCGCCAGGGTAATGAGCATCGCGGAGGTGTTGGGGGACCCTGCCCGCGGCCTGGTCATGCACATCGGCCGTCGCGGCGCCGAGCGCGGTGATCACCGAGTTCGACTTCGGTGCACGCGACAGGTACAGCACGGCGTGCGCGAGGTTGAGCTGCGCCTCGGGCATCCCCACGAACTCCACCGCTCGCGCCGCGGCGTCGGCGACGACGATGCCCATCGAGTCGGCGAGGCCGACGTCCTCCGACGCCAGGATCACGAGACGCCTCGCGATCAACCTCGGGTCCTCCCCCGCCTCGACCATCCGCGCCAGCCAGTAGAGCCCGGCGTCGACGTCGGAGCCGCGGATGCTCTTGATGAAGGCCGAGAGCACGTCGTAGTGCTCGTCGTCGCCGTAGCGCAGGGCGCGCAGAGCCAGCGCCGCCTCGGCGTCCGCGATCGAGACGCGGCTGCGTCCGCCCTCGCTGGCGAGCGCGGCTGCGACCTCGAGCGACGTGAGCGCGTGCCGTGCGTCGCCCTCGGAACGGTCGACGAG
>CAZHKE010000019.1:0-59517 GCA_964532485.1 uncultured Bifidobacteriaceae bacterium | reverse complement strand
CGACGGATTCCTTGCGCGTAGCCCCGTGCTGCCACCAACATCGTGGCAGAGTGCCCGGCCGACCGCCAGGTTCGAGGACCGGAGCGCACCCGAGGGAGGAGGCCCGATGGCCCGGCAGAACTTCATCGGCGGGAGCTGGCGTGACGCCGCGACCGGCGCGACCGACAAGGTCGTCAACCCGGCGACCGGTGAGGTGCTCGACGAGGTCGCGTCGAGCGACGCGGTCGACGTCGACGAGGCCGTCTCCGCCGCTTCGAGCGCCTTCGAGGAGTGGTCGCGCGCCACGCCCCGCGCCCGCTCCGAGATGCTCCACAAGGTCGCCGACGCGATCGCGGCCGACATCGACACGATCCAGACGCTCGAGATCGACAACGTCGGCAAGCCGGAGTCGATCATCGAGTTCGAGATGGACCTCACACTCGACAACTGGCGCTTCTTCGCAGCCGGTGCCCGCTTCCTCGAAGGCCAGGCGGCCGGGGAGTACCTGGAGGATCACACGTCGTTCCTCCGTCGCGACCCCGTCGGCGTCGTCGCGTCGATCGCGCCGTGGAACTACCCGATCAACATGGCAACCTGGAAGATCGGGCCGGCGCTCGCCGCCGGCAACACGGTCGTGCTGAAGCCGTCGGAGCTGACGCCGCTGACCGCGCTGCGCCTCGCCGAGATCACGGCCGACATCCTCCCGCCCGGCGTGCTGAACGTCGTGACCGGGCAGGGCGAGACGGCCGGCGCCTCACTCGTCAAGCACCACGACGTCGCGATGGTGTCGCTGACGGGCGACGTCGCGACCGGCAAGGCGATCGCGCACGAGGCCGCCGACTCGCTCAAGCGCGTGCACCTCGAGCTCGGTGGCAAGGCACCCGTCGTCGTGTTCGACGACGCCGACATCGAAGCCGTCGTGGCAACGCTCGCCGAGGCGAGCTACTACAACTCCGGCCAGGACTGCACGGCACCGTGCCGGGTGCTCGCGGGGCCGAAGGTGCACGACCGGTTCGTCGCCGACCTGAGCGGCGCCGTCGCCGACATCAAGACGGGTGATCCCCACGACAGCGACGTGGCGATGGGCCCTGTCGTGTCGAGTGAGCAGCTCGGGCGCGTCGCCGGCTTCGTCGATCGGGCGCGTGACGCGGGCGCCGAGATCGCGGTGGGCGGGAGCACGATCGACGGCAACGGCTACTTCTACGAGCCGTCGATCGTCGTCGGCGCGTCGCAGGACTCCGAGATCATCCAGCGGGAGGTCTTCGGGCCGGTCGTGACGGTGCAGCGGTTCTCCGACGAGGACGAGGCCCTTCGCTGGGCGAACGACGTCGACTACGGCCTGGCCGCGAGCGTCTGGACCAGGGACGCGGGTCGCGCGATGAAGATGGCCGCGCTGCTGCGGTTCGGGACCGTCTGGGTCAACGACCACATCCCGATCGTGTCGGAGCTGCCCCACGGTGGGTTCAAGCAGTCCGGCTACGGGAAGGACATGTCCATCTACGCGATCGAGGCGTACACCGAGATCAAGCACGTCATGGTCAAGTGGTGACCGCGCCGCCTTGGGGGGACGACGAACGATGAGTGACAAGTTCGCGAAGAACGCGGCACGGCTCGCGTCCGACGAGATGGAGCAGCTGCTCGCCGGCACTGCTGCATCGAAGGCGCTCTTCGAGCGCGCGTCGAAGCACCTTCCCTACGGCGTGGCGTCGACGTTCCAGGCCGGCGAGCCGTACCCCATCTACATCGAGCGGGGGAGGGGCTCGCACGTGTGGGACGTCGACGGCACCGAGTACGTCGACTTCCACGGCGGGTTCGGGTGCAACGTCGTCGGGCATGCGCACCCCAAGGTCGTCGAGGCGATCGAGCGTGCCGCCCGCAGCGGCACCCACTTCGCCGCGACCACCGAGGTCACCGTGGCGTTCGCCGAGGAGCTCTGCCGACGGTTCCGCCTCGACGCGGTCCGGTTCGCGAACTCCGGCACCGAGGCGACGATGGACGCCATCCGCATCGCGCGAGCGGCGACCGGACGTGACGTCGTGGTGAAGATCGAGGGCTCGTACCACGGGCACCACGACACCGTGATGTTCTCCGTCGTCCCGAACGCCGACGCGATGGGCGGGCGCGACCAGCCGGCGTCCGCGCCGATGTCGAAGGGCATCCCGGCCGAGATGGCGCGGTGGACGATCGCGGTGCCGTTCAACGACGCGGCCGCGCTCGAGAAGGTCTTCGCAGAGCGGAGCGGCGAGATCGCGTGCCTCATCATGGAGCCGGTGATGATGAACATCGGGGTCGTCGTGCCCGAACCCGGCTACCTGGAGGCGGTGCGCGAGCAGTGCACGCGACACGATGTCGTGCTCGTCTTCGACGAGGTGAAGTCGGGTGCGACGATCGCCGCGGGAGGCGCCATCGAGCGCTTCGGTGTGCAGCCCGACCTGGCGTGCTTCGCGAAGGCGATCGGAGGCGGGGTGCCGACCGCGGCATTCGGCGGGCGCGCCGACGTGATGGACGTCATCGAGCACGGCGCCGCGCAGCAGGGCACGTTCAACGGCAACCCGCTCGTGGCTGCCGCGGGGCTCGCGACGCTCACCGAGGTGCTGACGCCCGATGCCTACGTGCACCTGTCGGCACTCGGGAGTCGGCTGGCCGACGGGCTCGCCAAGGCGATCGCCGAGCACGGACTCCCCGCGCACACGGTCGACCTCGGCGCGAAGGGATGCGTCTCGTACCGCGCGGAGCCGTTGCGGAGCTACCGCGACTTCCTCGAGACGCGCACCGAGCTGTACGAGGCGTCGTTCCCGTGGGTCCTCAACCGCGGCGTGTTCATGACGCCCGGCGACGAGGAGCAGTGGACGATCTCGGTCCAGCACACCGACGCCGACATCGACGCCTACGTCGAGGCCTTCGCCGGCTTCTGCGCCGCCGTCGCGGCGTAGCCCCCGTCTTGGGATGCGTCCCTCGCCCGCGCAGGGCGGGGCGAGGGACGCAGGACCAGGAACACCGTCGTGCGTCCCTGACCCTCGAATGCGCGGGTCACGGACGCATCCGAAGGGGGGTCAGCCGAGCAGGACGTCGACGAGCCAGTCGGCGAAGGCGGGGGCGTCGACGGTGCGAACGACGTCGGCGGGGTGGCCCTCGGTCCGGTCGACGACGGTGTGCGGCAGACCACCTGCGTCGAGCATCACGGTGACGGAGAGCCGCTCGACGCCCACGAACTCGCAGTCGGTCGCGCACGCGACCGTCAGCGGGTCGTGGAGGAACGCGGCGACCTGGGGCGGCACCCGTCCCTTCAGCGCGCGGGCCCACCAGTCGTCGACGAGGTGGGCGAGCAGCACGCACAGCTCGTCACCACCTCGGAGACGCTCGACGTGCGCGCCGGTCAACACGGCCCCGAACGTCACGTCGATCGGCACGTAGCGCAGTCGCCAGCCCGCAACGAGCGAGCGCGCCGCGGCGGCCGGGTCGAGCACGAGGTTCCAGTCACGCTCTGCGCCGTACACCTTCCCGTCGCCGGCCTCGAACGGTGCGAACGACCCGCCCATCACCGTGAGCCCCGCGGCGCGCTCGGGCAGCCCTGCATCGCGCGCGACGGCCGCCGCGGCGTTGGTCTGCTGGCCGATGGTCGCGATGGCCGTTCCCTGCGGCACCGCGGCCAGCAGCTCGATCGCGTCGGGGTAGGCCGCGACCTCAGACCTCGCGGGCAGAAGCCGCGTGTGCTCGGCACCGATGACGTTGCGGTCGTCACCGGCGGCGCTGCGTCCGACAGCCACCTCGACGTCAGCCGCGCCGGCGACGTCGAGCAGGCCGCGCGCGAGGCCCGCACGCACGCCCGGGTGCGACGACACCGTCGTGACTGCCCGCAGGTCGAGGCCCGGGTGACGCACGGCCAGGGCGAGAGCGAGCGCATCGTCGACGTCCGACCCGATGTCGGTGTCGACGACGAGCGGAGCGCTCACGACGGGTGTCTCAGGAGGGCTCGAGCGCCGCGAGGATCCGGCTCGGGGTGAGTGGCTGCTCGGTCACCTTCGCACCGCGGAGCGCGAGGGCGTCGGCCACCGCGTTGAAGACGGCGGGCGGCGAACCGATCGCGCCGCCCTCGCCCATGCCCTTGTGACCGCCGGGAGTGGGCGAACGCGTCTCGACGTGCCCGTACTCGACCTCGGGCACCTCGGTCGCGGTGGGGACGAGGTAGTCGAGGAACGTCGTCGTGAGCGGCGTGCCCCCCTCGTCGTACACGAGGTGCTCGTACAGCACCCCGCCGATGCCCTGCGCCACGCCACCCGCGATCTGGCCCTCCACGATCATGGGATTGATCATCACGCCGCAGTCCTCGCTGACGACGTAGCGCAGCACGGTCACGATCCCGGTCGCCGGATCCACCTCGATCGTGCAGACGTGGCACGCGTTCGACCACGTGATCGGCGGCGCCTGGTACGAGACCGTCGCCTCGAGCCCGGGCGCGATGCCTTCGGGCAGCTCGCCGGGGGAGTTGTACGCGACCCCGGCCACTTCGGCGAGCGCGACGCCTCGCGACGGCGTGCCGCGCACCGTGACGGCGCCGTCGACGATCTCCAGGTCCTCGGGTGCCGCCTCGAGCAGATGCGCGGCGATCCGGACGGCCTTGTCGTGGACCTCGGTGGAGGCGGCGCGGGCCGCTCCACCGGCGACGACCGCCGTCCGACTGCCGCCGGTGCCGGCCCCGAAGGGCGCGCTCGCGGTGTCGCCCTGGACGACGACCACGTCGTCGACGTCCACGCCCAGGTGATCGGCCACGACCTGGGCCATGGTCGTCTCGACGCCCTGCCCGTGCGAACCGGTGCCGAGCAGGACGCTGACCTTGCCGCTGGGCTGCACCCGCACCGTCGCGGTCTCCACGCCGATCGACCCCGATGCCATGCTCGTCGGCTCGACGTACAAGCCGATGCCGACGCCGAGCAGGCGTCCCTCGTGATGGAACGCGCGTTCCTGCTCCACCCGGAAGCTGTCGTAGCCGATGATCTCGACGGCCTGCTCCAGCGTCTCGGCGGGCGTCACGTGGTCGAGCGGCATCCCCATCGCGGTCGTGTACGGCAGCTCGTCGACACCGATGACGTTGCGACGGCGGAGCTCGAGGGGATCCAGTCCGAGCTCGCGCGCGATGAGATCCATCATCTCCTCGCGTCCGACGGTCTCGAACATCCACGGCCCCCGGTACGCACCCCGGCCACACGTGTTCGTCCACACCGACGTGCTCGTGAAGCCCATCTTCGGCAAGCGATACGGGCCCGGGAACAGCATCGCCACGAAGGGCCCGACGCCGCCGTTGCCCCCGATCGGGTATGCACCGCAGTCCTCGACGTGGTCGAGGTGCGCGCCCGTCAGCCTGCCGTCTGCATCGACCGCGACCTTCACGGTCGCGACGTCCGAGCGAGCGTGCATCGACGAGATGAGGTTCTCGCGGCGGTCCTCGATCCACTTCACCGCGCACCCGAGGTGCCGCGCGGCCGCGACGACGGTCAGCTCCTCGCGTTGCACGAAGTACTTCTGGCCGAAGCCACCGCCGACATCGGCGCCGCGCACGCGCACGAGGTGCTCGGGCACACCGGTGAGGCGTGAGCAGACCTGCCTGGCCTCGTGCGGGTTCTGAGTCGAGAGGACGACGTCGAGCTCGCCGCTCGCCGGCTCGTACGACGCGATGACGCCGCGCGTCTCCATCGGCACGTTCGTGTGGCGGTGTTGCACGAGACGCTCGGTGACGACGCGTGCGGCGCTCTCGAACGCCGTCTCGAGCTCCGGGTCCGGTGGTGTCGGGATGTGACCGGCGACGTTGGACTCGAGCTCCGGGTGCACGAGCTCGTCGGTGTCTCGCGCCTGCTCGGGATCGATGATCGGGTCGAGCGGCTCGTAGTCGACCTCGACGAGCTCGCCCGCGTCCTCGGCGACGTAGCGGCTCTCGGCGATGACGAGCGCGACGGGGTCGCCGACGAACCGGACGTCGCCGTCGGCGAGTGGCTGGACGGGTGCGCACATGGACGGCGGCGCGTCGCCCTGGAACATCGTCGGCTGCATCGAGCCCGCGCTCGGGTTGAGGTCGGCGCCGGTGAGGACCGCTCGCACCCCGGGCAGCGCACGGGCGGCCTCCACGTCGATGCTCGTGACCCGCGCTCGCGCCAGGTCGCTGCGCACGAACGCCCCGTGCAGCATGCCGGGGATCACGACGTCGTCGACGTAGGTGCCGTGACCGGTGAGCAGGCGTGGGTCCTCGCGGCGCAGCACGTTCTGCCCGACGAAGCGCCCCGCCGTGGACGTGCTCACGAGAGCGCATCCGTCTGGCTGGCATCCGCGGCGCCGGAGGCGGAGGCGCTCGCCCGCCGGACGGCCCTGATGATCCCCTGGTAGCCGGTGCAGCGGCACAGGTTCCCGGAGATGCCCTCGCGGATCTCGTCGTCGGTCGGCTCCGGGTTCTCCTGCAAGAACGCGGTGACGGTGACGATGAACCCCGGCGTGCAGAACCCGCACTGGAGCCCGTGCTCCTCACGGAACGCCTGCTGGACCTGCGAGAGGGATCCGTCGTCGGGCGAGAGCCCTTCGACGGTGACGACCTCGGCGCCGTCGGCCTGCACCGCGAACATCAGGCACGAGCGGACCGCCGCCCCGTCCACGAGCACGGTGCACGCGCCACAGACGCCGTGCTCGCACCCCAGATGCGTTCCGGTGAGCGCGCAGTCCTCTCGCAGGAAGTCGGCGAGCGTGCGCCGCGACTCGACGCGTCCCTGCTTCGCCGACCCGTTCACGCGCAACGTGATCACGTGCTCGCTCATCACTCCCGCTCCTGGCGGCTCCGCCGCCGGCCCGCTCGACGCTCGCTCATCGTCTGCGCGCCTCCTAGAGCGCCGCTTGGAGCGCCTGTCGCACCAGGTGCGCGCCGACGCGAAGTCGGTACTGCGCCGTCGCGTGCACGTCGTCGGGTGGTTCGAGGTCGGCGACGGCGAGGCGCGCGACCTCGTCGACGTCGGGAGCGCTCGGCGTCCGGCCCAGCAGCGCTTCCTCGGCCTGCGTCGCGCGCAGGGGCGTGCTGCCCATCCCGAGCAGCCCCAGCGCGACGCGTTGCACGGCGCCGTTGCCGCCGAGCTCCACCGCCGCCGCGACCCCGGCGAGCGCGAAGTCGCCGCTGCGTCGAGCGACCTCGTCGAACGCGAAGCCGCAGCGGCCCTCCCAGACCGGAACGTGCACGGCCACGAGGAGCTCGTCGTCGGCGAGGCACGTCGTCCAGGTTCCCTCGAAGAAGTCCCTCGACGGCACCGCGCGGGTCGAGGCCTTGCTGGCGACCTCCATCGTGGCCCCGAGCGCGAGCATGACCGCGGGCAGCTCCGACGCCGGGTCGGCATGCGCGATCGAGCCCCCGACCGTTCCCCGGTTGCGGATCTGCGTGTGCCCGACGAACGGCATCGCGCGCGCGAGCAGCGGGGTGGCCACGGCGACGTCGGCATCGCGCTCGACCACACGCTGACGCGTCATCGCGCCGACCCGCAACGTGGAGTCGGCGCGAGTCACGCCGACGAGCTCGGGTGCGCGGTTCAGATCGACGAGGTGCTCGAACCGCGTGAGGCGCAACGCCAGCATCGGGACGAGGCTCTGACCGCCCGCGAGGGGCTTGCACTCGTCGGCGTGATCCGCGAGCAGCCCGACGGCCTCACCGACCGTCGTCGGAGCGTGGTACTCGAACGACGCGGGCTTCACCGCGGGCTCCCTCTTCCTCCATGGCGTCGCTCACCGCCGGCGTTGACACCGCCGACCGAGCTCGCTCGCACCAGCGCGACCTGACATCGTCGTCAGCAAGCGGGAAAGATACTGCCCGGTGCGCGGGTCTCGCCTCACCGACCCGGCCCGCGGCGGGCAGTCCTCGGCCGCGTCGCTCGGCCCGGTCAGTCGCGCAGGAGCTCGGGGTGGCGGGCCGCGACCATCCGGCGGATGCCCTTGTCGAGCGGCACCTGCGCCTCGCCGACGAGCGCGTGCATCCGTGCGAGGTCGACGTGCACGCTGCCGAGCGCGGTCGGCGACTCCTCGAACCTCGGCTCCAGGCCGGTGAGGTCACCGAGGAGGCCGCACCAGTCCTCGAGCGCGGCGGGCGCGCCGCCCCAGTTCACGATCGTCGCGGGCACGGCCGCCGCGGCGAGCAGCCCGGGGAGCGTGCGCGCGATGTCGTCGTCGTGGATCGGGTCGAAGAGGTTCGGCCGCTCGGGGTGCAGCTGGATCGGCGCGCCCGCGAGCATGAACTCGAGGTGCCAGCCGGGCCAGCCGCCGTTGTCGCCGTACGGGACGTTCAGACGGGCGATGGTCGTGGGAACACCGTGCTCGCGGGCAGCCGCGCGCGCTACGACCTCGGCCGCGATCTTGGCGAGGCTGTACGTGGGGAACATGGCGCGGTGGTTGTCGCCGAGCGGATCGGACTCGACGAGCGCGTGGCCCGGGCCCTGATGCTGATAGACGGCGGTCGACGAGCAGTGCAAGAACGCCCGCGGCTTCGTGTGGGCCATGAGCAGCGCGACCGACTCGCCGTTCGCCGCAAGATCCCGGTCCCAGTCGTCGTCGCCACCCTTGGCGACGGCCAGGTTCAGCACGTAGTCGAAGTCGGTCGGCAGCTCCGCGAAGTCGCTCGTGGAGAGATCGGCCGCCACACAGGTGACGCCCCGATCCTCGAGTCGCCGGCGCGCGCTGCCATCGGAGAAGCGCGCGACGCCCCACACGTCGTTGTCGGCGGCGAGTCCGAGCGTGAGTGGCAGCGCGACCTGGCCGGTCGGGCCCGTCACGAGGATCTTGGCGCCGGAGAGCGCGCTCATCCTTCCCTTCCTCCGGCCTTCCGACCCGGGCACGAGCGCCGGGCTCACCGGCGCGGCCGGAACGTGGGAACGGTCGTGCCCTCGCGCACGTCGCGCCAGACGAGCTCGACGGGCATGCCGATCTTCACGTCGCCGAGCTCGACATCGACGAGCGCACCGATGAGGCGGCACCCGTTCGTGTGGGGGAGCTCGACGACCGCGGGGACATAGGGCACCGAGTCGGCGAGGTCCGGCAGCACCGGGTGGTGCACGATGGTGAAGCTGTAGACCGCACCGTTGCCGTCGTGCTCGACCCACTCGACGTCTTGCGCCTGGCACTTCCAGCAGAACGCGCTCGGCGGCAGGCGGTACGTCCCGCACGCGGTGCAGCACGGGATCACGAGCCGGTGCTCGGCAGCCGCCTCCCAGAACGGCCGCGTCCACACGTCGGGGACGAGGTTGATGAGCTCCTCGGGCGGGAGCCGCGCCTGCACCTTCGCGTCGGTCACGACACCGGCTCCCGAGCGAGCAGCACCGAGGACGTGGGTATCGACGCCGGCCCACCGGTGACGAGCGCGACGGCCGCGTCGTCGACCTGGTTCACCGCGGTGCCGCGCATCTGCTCGACCGCCTCCTTCACGTGCGTCATGCCGATGATGTACGCCTCCGACAGGTTGCCTCCGTGCGTGTTGACCGGGATCGAGCCGCCCGGCCACCGGATGTTGCCGTCGGCGACGAACTCGCCGCCCTCACCGACACCGCAGAAGCCGTAGTCCTCGAGCTGGAGGATCACCATCGGTGAGAAGTGGTCGTAGATGAGTGCGACGTCGACAGCTTCGGGACCGTGGCCCGCCATCTCCCAGAGACGCTTCGCGACCGGCCTGTGCCCCGACGACGCGTACTCGTCGTCGGGCATCCCCATCCACGTGATCGCCTGTCCCCAGCGTCCGTGACCGCCGTGGGCCGTGGCACGCACGTACGCGGGTGGGTGCGCGAGGTCACGGGCGCGCTCGGCGGTCACCGTGACGACGGCGACGGCGCCGTCGCACTCGAGGCAGAAGTCGAAGAGGCAGAGCGGGTCGGCGATCATGCGCGCGTTGAAGTAGTCGTCGAGCGTGAGCTCGTCGCGCATGATCGACGTCTCGCGCCGGCGCGCGTTCTCGCGCGTCGAGATCGCGACCTCGGCGAAGTGCTCCCGCTTCGTACCGTAGAGGTGCATGTGACGTTGCGCGAGCACCGCGAACATCTGGCCCGGCCCCATGAGGCCGGCCGGCTGGATGAAGTTCCCCTCGGGTGTCGGCGGTGCCGAGTACTGAGCGCCCGGCTTGCCCTTCGGGGCGAACGACGCTCCGAAGCGGCTCGCCGCTTGCTGGAGCGTCATCAGGCTCACGACGCACTCGGCCATCCCCGACGAGATCGCCGCGGCGGCGAGCCCGACGGAGCCGGCCGCGCCGCCGCCGCCCCCGGTCAGCATCGCCGTGAAGCGCACCTCGGGGATTCCCATCACCTGTGCGAACAGCGACGTGTCACCGCCGAGCCCGAACGAGTACAGCGCGAGCCCGTCGACGTCGGCCACGGAGAGCCCGGCGTCGTCGAGCGCGGCGAGCATCGCCTTGCCCGCCATCTCGAACGGCGTCTGAGGCAGCGAGCGCCCACGCTTGTAGTACGGCGTCGCACCGACACCGACGACCGCGGCCTTGTCAACGAGGGTCATGCGGGGGGCATCATGGCATGGTGAACGACGCGGGCGTCTGGGCGAAGCGCGATGCCGATGTCGTGTGGCACGGGTTCACGCAGATGTCCTGCTTCACGGAGAGCTCGCCGGTGCTCGTCGAGCGAGGCGAAGGTCGTGAGCTGATCGACGTCGACGGCCGTCGGTACCTCGACGCGATCTCGTCGCTGTGGGTGAACACGCTCGGCCACCGCGTGCCGGAGCTCGACGAGGCACTGCGCGAGCAGCTCGATCGGGGCGCCCACTCCACGATGCTCGGCAACGGCAACCGGGTCGTCGTCGAGCTCGCCGAGGCGCTGGCGCGCCGCGTGCCGGTCGACAGCCCGCACTTCCTGTTCGCGTCAGACGGTGCGAGTGCCGTGGAGCAGGCGCTGAAGATCGCGTTCCAGTACTGGGTGAACCGCGGCATCGCGGGGCGGACGACGTTCCTCGCCTTCGGCGGCGCGTACCACGGCGACACGGTCGGTGCGCTCTCGCTCGGCGACGGTGGCTTCGGCACCGACCTGTTCGACCCGTTGCGCTTCCCGGTGCTTCGCGCACCCGGGTTCTCCGACCCCTCGTGCTTCGAGACCGCCGCCGCCATGATCGCCGCGCACGCGCACGAGCTCGCGGCGGTGATCGTCGAGCCGCTCGTGCAGGGCGCGGCCGGGATGCAGCTTGCGCCGCCCGAGGCGTTCGCGCCGCTCGCTCGCGCGTGTGGCGACCACGACGTCCTGCTCATCTGCGACGAGGTGGCCACGGGCTTCGGGCGCACGGGAACCTTGTTCGCGTCGGAGCAGTGCGAGCTGCGCCCCGACCTGCTGGTCCTCGGCAAGGGCCTGACCGCCGGCTACCTCGCGCAGTCGGCGACGGTCGCGTCCAACCGTGTGTTCGACGAGTTCCTCGGGCCCGACCTCTCCGAGAGGACGCTGTACCACGGGCACTCCTACAGCGGGAACGCGCTCGCGTGCTCGGTCGCGCTGCGCCATCTCGAGCTGCTCGACAGCTGGGGCGTGCTCGACAACGTGCGCGCGCGATCCGACGAGCTGCGCGCGCTGCTCGACACGCGGATCGCGCCCCTTGCCACCGTGCGCGAGGTCCGCCTCCAGGGGCTCATGGGCGGCGTCGAGCTGGCGCCACCGGCCGAAGGGTTGCGCTGGGGTCGGCGCGCGTGCGCCGACGCGGTCGCCCGCGGCGTCCTGCTCCGCCCGCTCGGCGACGTCGTCGTGCTGATGCCCCCACTCACCATCACCTCGGCCGAGCTGCACCGCATCGTCGACGCCCTGGAGGCGTCGCTCGTCGCCTTGGAGGCGCGATGAGCTCGACCTGGCGCGAGTGGGCGGACGCGCAGCGCGGCGCGATTCGCGACGCGGGCAGGTGGAGGGCTCCGCGCGACTTCGATGCCGCCGGCCCCGAGGGCAAGCTCGCGCCCGACGGACGGCCCGTGGTGTCGTTCGCGTCGAACGACTACCTCGGCCTCACCCAGCATCCTGGCGTCGTCGCGGCCGCGCATGCTGCGCTCGACCGCTGGGGCGCGGGTTCGGGTTCGGCGCGCCTCATCGTCGGGTCTCGCCCGTTCCACGCCGAGCTCGAGGCGATGCTCGCCGACTGGAAGCGCACGGACCGTGCCGTGCTCTTCCCGACCGGGTTCGCCACGAACCTCGGCGTCCTCACGACGTTCGGCGCCTCCGACGTGCTCGTCGTCTCCGACGAGCTGAACCACGCGTCGATCATCGACGGCTGCCGGCTCGCCGAGGCCGAATGCGCGATCGCGCGTCACGCTGATGCCGAGCACGTGGACGCACTGCTCGCCGACGCCGGTGATCGACGTTGCCTCGTCGTCACCGACACCGTGTTCTCGATGGACGGCGACGCGGCTCCGGTGCAGGCGCTCGTCGAGGTGTGCGCACGCCATGGGGCGCTGCTCGTGCTCGACGAGGCGCACGCCGTGCTCGGCCCCGATCCCGAGCTCAACGGTGTCGACGCGATCCGCATCGGCACGCTCTCGAAGACGCTCGGTGCGCTCGGCGGGTTCGCGGCGGCACCGACCGCGTACGCCGAGCTGCTCGAGAACCGAGCGCGCTCGTACATCTTCACCACCGCGTCGACACCCGCGGACAGCGCGGCCGCGCTGGCGGCGCTCGAGATCGTTCGATCCGACGAGGGCGAACGGCTCCGCCGAGCCCTGCGCGGCCACATTGAACGCGTCCGCCCGGGCCATCCGTCGCCCATCATCCCCGTCGTGCTCGGCGACGAGCGCCGGACGCTCCGCGCGGCCGAGGGGCTCCTCGACCAGGGGATGCTGGTGCCCGCGATCCGGCCGCCGACGGTCCCGAAGGGGACGTCGCGGCTGCGCGTCGCACTGTCGGCCGCGCACACGCCGGAGCAGGTGGACGCGCTCGTCGCGGCGCTGTCCACGCTCGACGTCTCGTCGTGACGAGGCCGGCGAGCCTCGTCATCGTGACCGGCACGGGTACCGAGGTCGGCAAGACGTGGGTCGCCGCTGCGCTCGCCCGCGAGATGCGCGAACGCGGCGGGCGCGTCGCGGCCCGCAAGCCTGCGCAGTCATTCGCGCCCGACGACACGACGGACGCAGACGTGCTCGGCGTCGCGACCGGCGAGCCCGCCGACATCGTCTGCCCGCGCCACCGCTGGTTCGAGGTGCCGATGGCACCACCGATGGCTGCCGCTGCGCTCGGAAGACCGCCGTTCACGATCTCCGACCTCGTCGGTGAGCTGCGCTGGCCGGACACCGTTGATGTCGGTCTCGTCGAGACTGCCGGCGGTCCGCGGTCGCCGCTCGCGTGCGACGGCGACACGGTCGACCTCGTCGCGGCACTGATGCCGGACCACGTGGTGCTCGTCGCCGACGCGGGGCTCGGGACGATCAACGCGGTCCGTCTCGCGCATCCACTGCTCGCTGCGTGCGCGCCGGTGACGGTCTTCCTGAACCGCTTCGACGAGCGCGACGACCTGCACGTCCGAAACTCCGACTGGCTCACGGGACTGCAGGGCCTCACCGTCGTCACGTCCGTCGACCCCCTGGTTGCGTCCCTCACCCGCGCATTGCGGGGTGAGGGACGCCGGACCGAGGATCCGGACGTGCGTCCCTGAGGCGTCCCTGCGCGGGTGACGGACGCAACCAGAAAGAGGGGTTCAGCGCCCCAGGCGATCCTTGGCGCGGTACCAGGCGCCGACGAGCGGCAGGTAGCGGTCGCGCCAGCGGTGGAGCGGGATCGTCGGGAACTCCAGCTGCGCGAACGGTGGGGGCGGCTCCTCGCCCGCGAGCCACGCGGCCGCTCGGTCACCGAACCACGTCGCCAGCGCCACGCCCGTGCCGTTGCACCCGGTCGCGAAGGCCACGTCGCCTCCGCCCGGCAGCGGCACGCGCCCGCAGTGCGGCAGGCGGTCGAACGTGATCGCGACGTTGCCACCCCACGCGTGCTCGAGCGCGACGCCTTCGAGCTGCGGGTGGACCCGCACCATCTCGCGATACAGCACGTCTCGCGCTTCGGGCACCGTGGTCGCGGCGAGGCTCGTCCGACCACCGAACACCATGCGGCCGTCGGGTGAGAGCCGCCAGTAGAAGAGGAAGCTCTTGGCGTCGTAGACCATGCGCCCGTGGGGGATGCACGATCGCGCGAGATCGGGCGCGAGCGGCGTCGTCGCGATGATGAAGCTTCCCATCGGCAGGACCCGCTGCGCGAGCGCCGGAACGAGGTCATCGGCGAACGCGTTGGTCGCCACGAAGACGTCACGTGCGTTGATCGAGCCGCGCGTCGTCGAGACGCGGTACCGGCCACCCGAGTGCACCTCGATCGCCGTCGCGCGTGTCGAACCGTGCAGCTGCGCGCCGGCAGTGAGCGCTTGTCGCACCAGGCCCGCGTGGTACTTGGCCGGCTGGAGCCCGCCCGTCCGCTCGACGAGCAGCCCGGCGTGGTACCGATCGGTCCCGATCTCGGTGTGGAGCTCGTCGCGGGTGAGGAAGCGCGCCTCCTCGCCCAGCACGTCCCGCCATTCGCGCACCCCGTCCTCGAGCCCGGGCACGTGCCGCGCGTGGTGCGCGAGCAGCAGGCCGCCCGTGCGCGCGTAGTCGCAGTCGATCGCCCACTCCTCGACGAGGCGTTCGACGAGCGCGAAGGCGTCGAACACGCAGTCGACGAGCTCCCCACCGAGCGCACCGTGCGTGCGTGCGAGCCAGTCCGGAGCGTGCTTCAGCTCGGGGATCACCATGCCCCCGTTGCGGGTGCTGGTCCCGACGCCGATCGGGTCGGCTTCGAGCACGACCGCGCTGTGCCCGCGGGCCGCGAGTCGGGCGCCGGCCATCACGCCGCAGTAGCCGCCTCCCACGACGACGGCGTCGGCGTCGGCGGGCAGCGGCCCGACCTCGCGCAGCTCCTCGGGGTGCTCGACGCCGGCGTGCCACAGTGGCTCGAGCCGGAATCCGGGGGCCAGGGGCGGTGTCGGCGCGACCACGGGTCGCATCCTACGGGCCGCAGCCGGTGCCGACGACGTGATCCGTCGTCCTGGCCCCGTTGGACCGTGGAATCCATGTAGCCAATGGGCAAAGACCACGGAATCCCTTGCACCACGGCGGCGACGCGTGCCATCGTCTCGGCATGGCCCGTTCGGCGTCGGACGCGATCGTCCTCGACGAGACCGACAAGGCGCTCATCGAGGCGCTCCAGCAGGACGGCCGGATGCCCTACACGCGACTCGCGCAGCGCGTCGGGCTCAGCGAGGCCGCCGTGCGTCAGCGTGTGCAGCGGCTCATCGAGTCGGGTGTGACCCAGATCGTCGCCGTCACCGACCCGCTCATGCTCGGCTTCCGCCGGATGGCGATGGTCGGCCTGACGATCGAGGGCGATCTGCGGGCCGCGGCCGACACGATCTCGTCGATCCCGGAGGTCGACTACGTCGTCATCGTCGGCGGCTCGTTCGACCTCCTGCTCGAGGTCGTCTGCGAGGACGACGACCACCTGCTGGCGCTCCTCAACGACAAGATCCGCGCCATCCCGGGAGTGCGCGCCACCGAGACGTTCACGTACCTCCGCCTGTACAAGCAGACCTACGCATGGGGAACCCGATGACCTCCGATTCCGGCGCGTTGGCGAACGCCGACGAGCTCGACGCGCTGGCGCGCCGTCACCTCTGGATGCACTTCAGCCGCCTGGGCGTGTACGGCGACGACACGCCGGTGCCGACCATCGCCCGCGGCGAGGGCTGCTACGTCTGGGACACCCGCGGCAAACGCTTCCTCGACGGGCTCTCGGGGCTCTTCACCGTGCAGGTCGGGCACGGCCGGCGCGACCTCGCCGCGGCCGCGGCGAAGCAGGCCGAGACCCTCGGCTACTTCCCGATCTGGACGTATGCGCACCCGCCTGCCATCGAGCTCGCGGCGCGCCTCGCCGAGCTGGCCCCCGGCGACCTCGATCGCGTGTTCTTCACGAGCGGGGGATCCGAAGCGGTCGAGTCGGCGTGGAAGCTCGCCCGCCAGTACCACCGCATCCGGGGGGACGGACAGCGCTACAAGGTGATCGCGCGCCAGATCGCGTACCACGGCACGACGCTCGGGGCGCTGGCGATCACCGGCCTGCCGGGGCTGAAGACGCCGTTCGAGCCGCTGACGCCCGGCACGTCGCACGTCGAGAACACGAACCGGTACCGCCACCCGCTCGGCGACGACGAGAAGGCCTTCATGCTCGCCGTCACCGACGCGATCGAGGAGGCGATCCTCTGGGAGGGCCCCGAGACCGTCGCCGCCGTGTACCTGGAGCCGGTGCAGAACGCGGGCGGCTGCTTCGTGCCCCCGGCCGGCTACTTCCAGCGAGTTCGCGAGATCTGCGACAAGTACGGCGTGCTGCTCGTGTCGGACGAGGTCATCTGCGCGTTCGGCCGCCTCGGCGAGTGGTTCGGCGCGCAGCGGTACGACTACCTGCCCGACATGATCACGTGCGCCAAGGGGCTGACGAGCGGCTACTCGCCGCTCGGCGCAGTGATCTGCCGCGACCACCTCGCCGAGCCGTTCCTCGAGGGCCATCAGTCGTTCCTCCACGGCATCACGTTCGGCGGTCATCCCGTCAGCTGCGCCGTCGGGCTCGCGAACATCGACGTGATGGAGCACGAAGGGGTGCTCGAGCACGTGCGGCGCAACGAGGCCGGGTTCCGTGAGCGGCTCGAGGGCCTGCGCGACATCCCGATCGTCGGTGACGTGCGCGGCGCGGGCTACTTCTACGCGATCGAGCTCGTGCGCGACCAGCAGACGAGGGAGACGTTCGACGATGCCGAGTCCGAGTCGCTGCTGCGCGGGTTCCTCTCGCCGCGGCTCTACGACGCCGGCTTGATCTGCCGGGCCGACGATCGGGGAGACCCGGTCGTGCAGGTCTCGCCACCGCTGATCGCCGGGGACGCCGAGCTCGACGTCATCGAGTCGACCTTGCGCACGGTCCTGGGCGAGGCCTGGGAGCGCCACGGAGCATGACTGTCGTCGGGGTCCCACGAGAGGTGAAGGAGGGCGAGCACCGGGTCGCGATCACGCCCGACGGCGTGTCCGAGCTGCGCGCGCACGACGTGACCGTCGTCGTCGAGCGTGGCGCCGGCGCCGACTCGTCGATCACCGACGACGACTACCGGGCCGCGGGCGCCGAGGTGCTCGACGGCACCGACGACGTGTGGGCCCGCGCCGACGTCGTGATGAAGGTGAAGGAGCCCCAGCCCGAGGAGTTCGCTCGCTTGCGGCCGGGCCTGGTGCTCTTCACCTACCTTCATCTGGCCGCGTACCCCGTAGTCGCCGACGCGCTGCTGGAGCAGAAGGTCACGGGCGTCGCCTACGAGACGGTCCAGCTCGAGGACGCCGGGCTCCCCCTGCTGGCACCGATGAGCGAGGTCGCGGGGAGGATGGCGACCCAGATCGGTGCGCACTTCCTCGAGCGCGAGTACGGCGGGCGCGGGATCCTGCTCGGTGGCGTGCCGGGCGTGCGCCCCGCCCGCGTCGTGGTGCTCGGCGCCGGCAACGTGGGGTGGAACGCCGCGTGGATCGCGCAGGGCATGGAGGCCGAGGTCACGCTCCTCGACAAGAACCTCGACCGGCTTCGCTTCGTCGACCAGATCCACCAGGGTCGGATCGTGACGCTCGCCAGCAACCGTGGCACCGCGGCACGCGCCGTCGCCGAGGCCGACCTGGTCGTGGGCGCGGTGCTCGTCCCCGGCGGCCGCGCCCCGGTGGTGGTGACCGACGACATGGTGCGGTCGATGCGACCCGGCTCGGTGATCGTCGACTGCGCGGTCGACCAGGGCGGCTGCGTCGAGACGATCACGGAGACGACGCACACCGACCCGGTGTACGAGGTTCACGGGGTACTGCACTACGGCGTGGGCAACATCCCGGCCGCCGTCCCGCACACGTCGACGTACGCGCTCACGAACGCGACGCTCCCGTACGCGCTGGCGCTCGCGACCAAGGGCGTGCGGGGCGCCGCGGCCAGCGACCCCGAGCTGGCGGCGGGGGTGAACACCGTCGCGGGCAACGTCACGAACACGGCCGTCGCCGAGGCGCTGGGAAGACCGGCGGCGGAGCTGACCGAGACGCTCGCGAGCACGTGAGGGCCCGGTGCCGAACCAGCTGCTGATCGCCGGAGCGTGGACCGACGGCAAGGCCGAGTCGCCGATCCAGGTCACCAGCCCGGCGACCGGCGCCGTGCTCGGCGAGGTGCCCGCGGCGACTCCCGCCGACATCGACGCTGCCGTGCAGGGTGCACGCCGGGGCGCCGAGGCGATGGAGGCGATGCCGCCGTTCGAGCGCGCCGAGCACTGCCACCGTGCGGCCGACCTCATCGAGGCGAGCCGCGACGATCTCGGGCGCCTGCTCGCGATCGAGAACGGCAAGCCCCTGCACACCGAGGCGCTGCCCGAGGTCGACGAGGCGGTCGAGAACTTCCGGTGGATGGCCGAGGAAGCCAAGCGACTTGAGACACCGAACCTCCCCGGGGCTGACCCCGACAAGCTCGTCATGACGTTCCGCAAGCCGAACGGGGTGTACGCGGTCATCTCGGCGTGGAACTTCCCGATCGGCATCCCTTCCGAGCTGCTGGCACCCGGGCTCGCCGGCGGCAACGCGTGCATCCTCAAGCCGTCCGAGCACACGCCGTTGATCGCCGTTCGCCTCGTCGAGCTGCTCGTCGAGGCCGGCTTTCCCGAGGGCGCGGTGTCGCTCGTGTTCGGCGAAGGCGACGTCGGTCGCGAGCTCGTCAGCCATCCCGGCGTCGACGCGATCGCGTTCGTCGGCTCGCAGACGACCGGCGAGGCGATCGTGCGGGCGGCCGGCTTGAAGCGCACGCTGATCGAGGCGTCGGGCAACGGTCCACAGATCGTGCTCGACGACGCGCTCCTCCCCGCCGCCGCGGAGGCCGCGGTGTACGGAGCGTCGTTCGCGGCCGGTCAGTGCTGCGTCGCGACCGAGCGCCTGCTGGTGCACGAGTCGGTGCACGACGAGATGATCGAGCTCGTGCTCGCCGAGGCCGCGAGGGTGCAGCTCGGTGACCCGCTCGCCGAGTCGACGACCATGGGGCCGCTCAACAACGAGGGGATCGCCGCGAAGATGGACGCTCACGTCGCAGATGCACGCGGTCGCGACATCGAGGTGCTGCTGGGCGGTGGCCGGGCGTCGGGCTTCCCGACCGACCTCTACTACGAGCTGACGGTCGCGGACGGTGTCCGCAGCGACGCGCTGCTCTTCCGGGAGGAGTCGTTCGGGCCGGTCGTGCCGATCACGACGTTCGCGGACGACGACGAAGCGCTGCGGCTCGCCAACGACACCGACCTCGGTCTGCAGGCCGCCGTGTTCACGTCGAGCCTGAAGCGCGCCTTCCGGTTCGTGCACGGGCTGCGGGCGGGCAGCATCGTCGTCAACGACACCACCGACTTCTGGGAGCCGCACCCGCCGTTCGGAGGTGCCAGCGGCACTCGAACCGGCTGGGGTCGCATCGGCGGCAAGTACACGCTGCTCGACATGACCGACCTGCGCACCGCGGTCATCGACGTGAAGAAGACACGCGACTGACCAAGCGCGCCCAGCAGACGGCCGGCGGCCCAGTCTGACGGTCAGCTCCCGCGCGCCGAGCGAGCGCCCCACGGTCCCCGGCCCCGGCGACCCGGTCAGACGGTGAGCTCCCGCGCGCCGAGCGAGCGCCTGCGGCTCGGGTATCCCGAGCCGCAGCGAGCGAGGCCAATGGAGAAGGTGGGCCGCCGGGGGATCGAACCCCGAACCTCCGGGTTAAAAGCCCGTTGCTCTGCCAGTTGAGCTAGCGGCCCTCCCAGTAGTGTGCAGCATCCCGTCCGGACTGATCGTTGGGGGAGCACGGTGGTTCTCGGTCGCGGCACGGAGGACGCGATCCGTCCCGCGGTGCAGGCATCGCTGACCCCCGGCGAGCAGCTGGTCAAGCTCAACGAGTTCAGCTGCGCCATCACCTGCGCGGTCGCGACCCCGACCATCGGCACCACGCCCCAGAACGAGGTCGAGATCACGGTGCTGCTGCGCTGGGACGGCAGCGCGTGGCAGGCCGTCGACCGCGGCGTCTACTGCGACAACGGCGAGGTGCCGGCGGCCATCCGTCAGGTGGCCTGCGAGTCGAACTGACGTCCGCGGGCTCCGAGCGGCCCCGCGGCGCACACGAGACTCACATCGACCTCACACGTCGGGAACCGTACGCTCGTCCCCGTGCGGGTCCTGGTCGTCGAGGACGAAGCGCGGATGGCCGCGCTCCTCCAGCGGGGCTTTCGCGAGGAGGGCTACGCGGTCGACGTCGCCGCCGACGGCACCGACGGGCTCTGGCACGCCATCGAGCACGACTACGACGCGATCGTGCTCGACATCATGATCCCCGGGATCGACGGGTTCGAGGTGTGCCGTCGAGTGCGCGACGCCGGTCGCTGGACCCCGGTGCTGCTGCTCACGGCCCGCGACGCGGTCGAAGACCGGGTACGAGGCCTCGACGCCGGCGCCGACGACTACGTCACCAAGCCGTTCAGCTTCGCGGAGCTCGCGGCGCGAGTCCGCGCCCTGGTGCGACGGGGCGCCGGAGCTCGACCGGCCGCGCTCGCTGTCGGCGACCTGCGCCTGGACCCCGCGACCCACCGCGCGACCCGAGCCGGCGTCGAGCTCGCGCTCTCACCCAAGGAGATGGCAGTCCTCGAGCTGCTGATGCGCCACGCCGGTGACGTCGTCACGCGGACGCAGCTCCTCGATCACGCGTGGGACTTCGCGTACGACGGCGGGTCCAACGTCGTCGACCAGTACATCGCGTACCTGCGCCGCAAGATCGACAAGCCGTTCGACCGCAACGACATCGAGACCGTTCGCGGCGTCGGCTACCGGCTCCGTGCGGCCGCGGTGCACTGACACGTGCCGATCCGGCTCCGACTCGCGCTCGCGGCGGCGGCGATCATCCTGGTCCTGTTCGGCGTCGCCGGGCTCCTCTTCGTCCGGTCGTTCCGCTCCGGCCTCGTCGACTCGCTCGATCGTGGCCTCGCACCGCAGGCCACCACCCTCGCCCGACAGGTCCGTGCCGGGACCGTGGCGCTCGACGACGAGTCGACGATCGCGACGGGCGAGCAGGTGGCCCAGGTGCTCGATCGGCAGGGTCGGGTCGTGCAAGCGACGAGGGAGGCCGGGAAGCGGCCGGTGATCGGCCCGGAGGTCGTCTCGGCCGCGCGACGCGATCGCACCTTCGCCGACGTCTCCGTCGGGTCGGAGCCCGAGCCCTTCCGGGTCCTCGCCGCGCCGGCTCGCTCCGCCGACGGCGAGCTGGGTGATCGCGTCGTCGTGATCGGCACCTCGCGGGAGGAGACGGATGCGGCGGTCGCGAGGGTCGAGCGTGCCCTCGTGGTCGGTGGCGCGGCGGCCGTCGTGATCGCGGGCGTCGGCGCCTGGCTCCTCGCCGGAGCGGCGCTCCGCCCGGTCGAGCGGATGCGGCGCCAGGCCAACGCGATCTCCGAACACGACACCGACGCCCGGCTCAAGGTGCCCGCCACCCGCGACGAGGTCGCTGCACTCGGCACGACGATGAACCTCCTCCTGACGCGGCTGCACGGCGCGCTCGACCGGCAGCGGAACTTCGTGGCCGACGCGGGCCACGAGCTCCGCACTCCGCTCGCGGTGCTCCAGACCGAGCTCGAGCTCGCCTCTCGCCCGGGCCGGACGCAGGCCGAGCTCGCGGACGCGATCGCCCACGCCGGGCGCGAGGCGCAGCGCCTGAGCCGGCTGGCCGACGAGCTGCTGTTCCTCGCGCGCGGTGACGTGGCCCGAGCGAAGATCCATCGGCAGCCGACGTCGATCGTCGCGCTCGTCGAACGGTCGGCCGACGCGTGCCGCGCCCGCGCGTCCAGTCGTGGGATCGTGCTGGACGTCGACGGTCACCAAGGTCTCGAAGCGACGATCGACGTCGACCTCGTCCGACGCGCGCTCGACAACCTCCTCGACAACGCGCTCCGCTTCGCCCCCGAGGGATCGACGATCACGGTCTCGGCGCACCGGGCCGCGTCGGACGCGATCGAGATCACGGTGGTCGACCAGGGCCCGGGGTTCCCCCACGAGTTCCTTCCCCACGCGTTCGAGCGCTTCACCCGCGCCGACGACGCCCGCTCCCGTGACAGCGGCGGCGCCGGGCTCGGTCTCTCGATCGTGTGGAGCGTCGCCCGGGCTCACGGCGGCGCCGCCGAGGCCGCGAACGGCCCCGCGGGCGGCGCGGTGATGACGATGACGCTCGGATCGGGACCAGTGGACCCGAACGTGTGAGCGGTTCACATGCCCGCCTCACCATCGCTGCAGGCCCCGGAGCGCAGAGTCGCCGGGACCGCGAGGGATGGTCCCCGCGGAAGCGAAGGAGACGACCGACATGAAGCACCGCACGATCGCAACCACGATCGCCGGCGTCGTCGCGGCGACGGCCCTGGCGGGCGGCGCCGTCGCCGTCGCCAGTGGCGGCGGGGACGAGGGCACGGTCACCGGCCCTGGCGCCGAGCGCGCCACGGCAGCGGCCCTCGCCGAGGTCGGCGGTACCGCGAACGCAGTCGAGCGTGACTCGGAGAACGGCGCGACCTGGGAGGTGGAGGTCACGAAGCCCGACGGCACGACCGTCGACGTGCGCCTCGACGCCGACTACCAGGTCGTCGTCATCGAGGGCGACTCCGATGCTGCGGACACGGGCGACGCCGGCTGACCCTGGCACCACCGACACGAGACGCGGCCGCGTCGCGCACCCCCGGCGCGACGAGGCCGCGTCTCTTCGCGCCGGGAGCCAAGAACGCCAACCCGCTCGAGCCCGGCACGGGCATTGCTACGATGGACCGCTCCCCCGAGGAGACCGGCCCCCATCGTCCAGCGGCCCAGGACGCCGCCCTTTCAAGGCGGTAACGGGGATTCGAATTCCCCTGGGGGCACGAACACCAGCGTCAGACAACAGGGTCGTCGGGTGGCTGTGCCGCCGGACGACTGCGGAGACCGAAGCTTTGCGAGGTCTTCCAACAAGCCAGGTCCTGTGGTGCAGTTTGGAGTGCACGCCGCCCTGTCAAGGCGGAGGCCGCGGGTTCAAATCCCGTCAGGACCGCTCGAGGCGACGGCAGTGTCGTCGGCTTCGACGGCCGGGTAGCTCAGTTGGCAGAGCGCGCGCCTGAAAAGCGCGAGGTCACCGGATCGACGCCGGTCCCGGCCACGCGCCTACGCGCCCTCGCCCTGCGCGAGGAGGCGACGGATCTCGGTGGCTCGAAAGCGCCGGTGGCCGCCGAGCGTGCGGATCGCCGACACCTTCCCGGTTCGGTGCCAGCGTGTGACGGTCTTCGGGTTCACCCGGAACATCGCCGCGACCTCTGCCGGCGTCAGGAGCTCTTCGGGATCGTCGCCTGCCTCGCCCGCGTCGTCGGGGCGCGCCCCGTCGCCCTCGACGTCGGGCGTGTGCGGCGCGTCGGGCATGTGGGGCGAATCGTACCAAAGAGGCGAATCACGGCTTTCGCGGGCCCTGGGGGCGTCAGTCGCGCTCGATGATCGCTCGCCCCCGCCCCTCGACGATCCCCCCGACCAACCAGGCCTCCATCCCGGCGCTGCGAACCGCGTCGAGCGCGCGGCGCGCGTCCGACCCCGCGATCACCGCGAGCATCCCGAGGCCCAGGTTGAACACGTGCTCCATCTCGTCGTCGGGGACGTCGCCCTCGGCCTGGATCACCGAGAAGATCTTCGGCTCCTCCCAGCGCCCGCGCTGGACCACCGCGTCGCAGTCGTCGGGCAGGACCCGCGCGAGGTTGTCGGAGATCCCGCCGCCGGTGACGTGCGAGAAGGCGTGCACCTCGGCGTGACGACGGAGGTAGGCGAGCGCGGGCGCGTAGACGACGCTGGGCCGCAGCAGCTCGGCACCGAGCGAGTGGCGTGCCCCACGCCACGCGGGCTGGTCGAACCCGTGCCCGGCGTTGGCGAACACGTGCCGCGCCAGCGAGTACCCGTTGCTGCGCAGACCGGGGCTCGCGAGCCCGATCACGCGGTCACCGGGCTGCACGCCGCTCGGGAGCACGGCGCTGCCCTCGACGACGCCGACCGCGAAGCCGACCAGGTCGAACTCGCCCTCGTCCATCACGCCCGGGTGCTCCGACATCTCGCCACCGAGCAGCGCGCAGCCGGCCTGCCGGCACCCGTGGGCCACGCCCTCCACGATCTCGTCGATCTGCTCGGGGACGAGCTTGCCGACCGAGATGTAGTCGAGGAAGAAGAGCGGCTCGGCACCACTCGTCGCGACGTCGTCGACGCACATGGCCACGACATCGAGCCCGATCGTGTCGAAGCGACCGAGCTCGGCCGCGACGAGGGTCTTCGTGCCGACGCCGTCGGTGGACGCGACGAGCAACGGATCGCGATACGAGAGGCGGCCGAGCGCGAACAGGCCGCCGAAGCCTCCGATGTCGCCGATCACCTCGGGTCGGAACGTGGAGCGGACGTGCTCCTTGATGAGCTCGACCGCCTTCTCGCCGGCAGCGATGTCGACGCCGGCGTCGGCGTAGCGCGCGCCGCGCGGGTCGCCGTCGACGGGTCGCGGGGGCGGCACGTCGGATCGCCGATCGCGCGACGACCGCGACGGCGCTCGGCGCCGCCGGGGGCTCACTGGCGGGGCGTGGCGGAGGGGACGCCGTCCGACGCGTCGCTCGGCGACCCCGGAGAGTCGGTCTCGAGCACGAGCTTGGCGTCGGCGGCATCGGGGACCGGCACCGGGTAGTCGCCCGAGAGGCACGCCGCACAGAACGACTGCGTGGGAGTGCCCGTCGAGCGGACGAGCCGGTCGAGCTCCAGGTACGCGAGGGAGTCGACCTTCAGGTAGTCGGCGATCTCGCCGACCGAGAGGTCGGCCGCCAACAGCTCGGAGCGGCGACCCGTGTCCATGCCGTAGTGGCACGGCCAGCGGTACGGCGGCGACGAGACCCGGAAGTGCACCTCGGCGGCCCCGGCCTCGCGAAGCATCGCCACGACCTGACGTGTGGTGGTGCCGCGCACGATCGAGTCGTCGACGACGACGAGCCGCTTGCCCCGGATGTTCTCGGGCAGCGGGTTGAGCTTGAGGCGCACGCCGCCGGCGCGCATCTTCTGGCTCGGCTGGATGAAGGTGCGGCCGACGTAGCGGTTCTTCACGAGCCCGTCGCCGTAGGGGATGCCCGACCCGCGAGCGAAGCCCTGCGCGGCCGGGATGCCCGACTCCGGGACCGGCATGACCATGTCGGCCTCGACCGGGGCCTGCCGCGCGAGCTCCTCCCCCATGCGCTGGCGTGCGGCATGCACGCTCTTGCCGAAGAGGTACGTGTCGGGGCGCGCGAAGTACACGAACTCGAAGAGACAGAGCTTCGGATCGGGCTGCGCGAATCGATGCTCGCGCATCCCGGTCGCGTCGATGACGATCATCTCGCCGGGCTCGACCTCCCGCACGACGTGTGCACCGATGATGTCGAGCGCGGCCGTCTCGCTCGCCAGCACCCAACCGCCCTCGACCCGCCCGAGCACGAGCGGCCAGAAGCCATGGCGGTCGCGCACGCCGACGAGCCGGGCGTCGTCCATGAGCACGAGCGAGAAGCCCCCGGCGAGGCGCGGCAGGACGCGCTCGAGCGCGACCTCGAGGTCGCGGCCGTCCGAGCGCGGCTCGGAGGGGTACTCGGCCGCGATCAGCTCCGCGATCAGCGCGGAGTCGGTGGTGGAGTCGACGTCGACGGTCGGTGCCCCCAGCCCGGGCAGCATGCCGAGTCCCTCGGCGAGCTCCGCCGTGTTCGTGAGGTTCCCGTTGTGCCCGAGCGCGAAGCCGGCGTCGCCCACCGAGCGGTACACCGGCTGCGCGTTGCGCCAAGTGCTCGAACCGGTCGTCGAATATCGGTTGTGGCCGATCGCGAGGTGACCCTCGAGCGGCGCGAGACGCCGCTCGTCGAAGACCTGGGTGACGAGGCCCATGTCCTTGACGACCGTCACGGTCTCACCGTCGCTCACCGAGATCCCGGCCGACTCCTGGCCCCGGTGCTGCAGCGCGTACAGCCCGAGGTAGACGAGCTGCGCCACCGGCTGGTTCGGCGCGTACACGCCGAAGACGCCGCACGCGTGCGCGAGGCCTTGCACCTCGGGAGTGCGGGGGTCCACGACCCCAGTATCCCATGAGGCCTCGTCCCCACCCGACAGGGCGACGCTACGGTCACGCCGTGCAGGGGGTGTGCGTGCTGCTCACCGGACGAGCCGGAGCGGGCAAGCAGACGATCGGGAGTGGCATCGTCGCCGAGCTGCACACGCGCGGGCGACCCGGCGCGCTCGTCGACCGGTCCACGGTCGACGAGCACCTCGCGCCGGCTGCCGCCTCCCTCGCCTGGCTGTGCCGACTCCTCGTCGAGAGCGGCGTCGTGACGCTGGTGTCGGCACCCGTCCCGAGTCGCGAGGAGCGGGAGCGGCTCCGCGAGGCCGTGACGCACATGCTGGAGGTGTTCGTCGACGCTCCGCGCGACCGCTGCGAGGCCAGAGCGGGGCATGCCGACCCGGCCTACGAGGAGCCGTACGCGCCCGACCTCCGCGTCCCCACACACGACCGGGCGGCGAGCGCCTCGATCGCACAGGTCCTGTCGTTCTTGGAGGAGCGCGGCCTCGTCGGTTCATAGGATCGTGTGATGGTGCCGTGGCCGCGCCACGTCGAACGAACCGCCGCGCTCGTCGTCGGCGACGACGGGCTGCCGGTGGCGGCGATCGTCGCGCCCGACGGCACGGGGCGCACCGAGCTCTTGACACGGATCACCGACCTGCTTGCCGCGCGCGACGTCATGACCGTGCACGCCGCGGGCCGTCGTCCCGACCGCGAGCTCCGGTTCGCCGCGCTCGAGTCCCTCTTCGACAAGGTCCCGGGCAAGGGTCCGTCCGGCGAGCGCGCCGGCCGCAACGCGCTGGCAACGCGGTGCGCAGGATCGGTCCTCGTCGTCGACGACGCCCACTGGCTCGACGACGCCTCCCGCAGCATGCTGGCTGCGCTCGCGGAGGAGGCGGCCCGCCACAACATCGGCCTCGTCGTGGCGACTCGCCCCATGACACCGCGGGACGACGCGCTCGTCGGTGCGTTCGCTCGCGCCGGCACGGTCGTCGAGCCCGCCGCGCTGACCGACGCCGACGTGGCGGAGCGCGCCGCGAGAGTCGTAGGACGCGAGCTCGACGGTGCAGTCGTCGACGCGCTCGTCGCACACACCGCGGGACACGCCCGGCTCATCGACACGTTGGCCGCGGCGTGGCCCGACGACGGCGACGAAGCCGCGATCACGGCCGAGGCGACCGACGTGGTCGTCGCGGCGACGAGCGACCTGTCTCCCGAAGCCCGTCAGGGCCTGGTCGCGCTGGCGCTCGGCACCGAGCCCGACGACGAGCTGCTCGCCGCGCTCGTCGGGGTCCCGGCGGATGAGGTGCCCTCCCTGTGGGGCGAGCTCCGCTGTGCCGGCGTGATCGCCCCCGGGCACGACGAGCCCGTCGGCGTCGTCGCGGCCGTGGTCGAAGCGCGTACCGACGCGGCGAGCCGCCGCGACCTGCACCGTCGACTCGCCGAGCTCCTCGCGGCTCGCGGCTCGCCACCGGCACGCGTCGCCGAGCACCTCGTCGCATCGGAGGCGCGGGGGGCCGATGCCGCCGCGACGCTCGTCGACGCGGCAGAGGCGCAGCTCGCGGACGCGCCCGAGGTCGCGAGGGAGCTCTTCGACCGCGCCGTCGAAGCCGGCGCCGACCCGGTCGCTCTCGGCGGAGGGCGCGCCGAGGCGGCGGCGCTGGCCGGCGACGAGGACGCCGCGGTGACGCTCGCCGACGCGGCAATGAGCGGGCCGCCCGACTCGGTCGCGCGCGCGGGCATCGTGCTCGCTGGCGTCCTCGCGCGTCGCGGGCTCTGGGCGCGCGCCGTGCGCTTCTACACCACGACCACGGGTCACCCGAGCTTGCCCGACGACGCGATCCGGGCGCTCGGCGCGGTCGGTGGCGTCGCGCTCGGCCGCGCTGCGACCGAGTCGAGCGACGTCGCAACCGCCCCGGGCACCCTCGGTGCCGACGTCGCCCGCTTGCTCGGCGACGTCGCGACGGCGATGGCGCTCGGCGACGCGGTGCAGGCGCGCCGGACGGCGGGCGAAGCGGCCGACCTGTTGGAGGCGGGCACGACGACGATCGTGCTGCCGGAGACGCCACACGCGCTGGGAGCGCTGGTCGCGCTGGCGACCGGCGACAGCGACGGTGCCGAGCTGCTCGCAACGCGCGCGCTCGACGGCGGCGTCGGCGGCCCAGCCGCGGCGATGCGGCACCGCCTGTTCGCCGGGCTCGCAGCGCTGCGCGCCGGACGCTACGACCGCGTGCAGCGGGCGCTCGACGAGGCGCATGGCCCGGGAACGACGCGCGACGCGCTCCTCCGTGCGGCGCTGTCGGTTGGCCTCGCTCGGCGACTCGGTGACGTCGGGCGGCTGACGGCGGCGTGGGATTCGGCCGCACCCGCGATCGCGGCGACGCGGGGCGACCTGTACCTGCTGCCCGCGTTGACGGAGCTGCTCGTCGCCGGTGCCCGGCTGCGCCGACGCGAGGTGCTCGGCGAGCGTGAGGCCGAGCTCGACGCGATCGTGGAGGGCCTCGGCCGCCCCGGGCTCTGGACGCGGCCGCTCGCCTGGGCGCGCCTCGAGGCCGCGGTCGCGTCCGACGACCACGGCGCGCTCGACGACGCGGTCCTCGAGCTCCAGGGCGCGCCGCCGGCTCACCCGCGGCTCGCGGGCCTCGACGACGCGGCTGCCGCGTGGCGCGGCGTCGTCGGGGGCGATCCCGGAGGGCTCGACGCGGGCGTTGCCGGCCTCGAGCAGGCGGGGCTCGTCTGGGAGGCGTCGCGCCTCGTGGGTCACGCCGCGATCCGCGCCGACGACGCCGACGCGACGCGATCGCTCCTCGGCCGGGCTCGTGAGCTCCACGGCACGCTCCCGGTGGTCGACGAGTCCGGCACTCCCACGGGAACCGTCCTCTCGGCCCGCGAGCGCGAGGTCGCGGCGTGCGTGGTCGACGGCCTCACGCACAAGGAGATCGGGGCGATGCTCTTCATCTCCCCGAAGACCGTCGAGCACCACGTCGCGCGCATCCGGCAGAAGCTCGGGGCATCGACGAGGGCCGAGCTGCTCGCGGGACTCCGCACGACCCTGGCGGCGGCGGACATCTAGTCTTCACCGCGTGTCCGAGCCGCCGTCGACACCGACGCCCACCGGGGGCACGCCGGAGCCGCCGGCGCCCACGCCACCACCTGTCCCGACGACCAAGCGCGGCAAGCCCAAGAAGCCCAAGGTCCAGCGCAAGGGGTTCGGCACCTACGCGTTCACCGCGATCGTCGTCATCGCCGTGGCGGTCGCCGGCTGGCAGATCGCCAAGTCGCTCACCGCCTCCGACGAGCCGAAGGTGGGTGACCACATTCACGCCGCGCTCGGCATCACCGTGTGCGGGCTCCCGGTCGAGAACGCCCCCGAGTTCGAGAACCAGGACGGGACCGAGACGAAGGCCGGCCTGCACTCGCACGGCGACGGGCTGCTCCACATCCACCCGTTCACCGAGGAAGAGTCCGGCGACAGCGCGACGGTCGGGCGCTTCATGGACTACGGGGGCTGGGAGGCCGACGAGGACCACCTGCGCCTGTGGGACGGCCTCGAGGTGAGCAGCGGCGACCCCTGCCCCGACGGCCGGACGGCGCGGGTCCGCTGGTCGCTCAACGGAGAAGAGCAGGACGGGAACCCGTCCGACTACAAGCCCGAGGACCAGGACGTGATCTCGATCGCGTTCCTCCCCGACGGCGACCCGATCCCCGAGCCGCCGGCCGACGTGCTCGCGGCGCTGCCGAAGCCCGCCGACACCCAGCAGGGCTGAACACACGGCTCGAACGGCGGCCTCATCGTTCCCTCACACCGCGGCGGCATGATTCCTCTCGTGTCGGTGAGCGAACGGGAGCGGATCTCCCACGTGCTGCGCCGACTGTCGCTGGGCGCGCATCCCACGGTCGTCGCCGGCCTCCCGGACGTCGACGCGGCGCTGGCCCGGGCGCTCGACCTGTCGCCCCCGCCCGCGACCGTGCCGCTCGGGACGCCGCCGACCGCCGTCGACGCCCAGCGACCGATCGAGATCGTCGGGACCATCGGGTGGTGGCTCGACCAGATGCGGACCCCGGACCGGATGGTCGAGGAGCGACTCGTGTGGTTCTGGCACGACCACTTCGCGACGAGCATCGCCAAGGTCCGCGTGCCCTACCTCATGGCCCAGCAGCACGCGACCATCCGCGCTCACGCGACGGGGAGCTTCTCGGACCTCCTGCACGCGATCGCGAAGGACCCGGCGATGCTGCTCTACCTCGACGGCGTCACCAACGCCGTCGGCAGCATCAACGAGAACTTCGGTCGGGAGTGCCTCGAGCTGTTCACCCTGGGGATCGGTGGTGGGTACACCCAGCAGGACGTCGTCGAGGCCTCGCGGGCGTTCAGCGGCTGGGCGATCCACATCCCCGGGCGGCCCTCGGCACGACTCGGCGACCTCGGGGTCGCGCCGTGGCAGTCGACGATGATCCGGCGGCGGCACGACCAGGGCACGAAGCAGCTGCTCGGCTCCGCCGGAGCCTTCGACCTCGACGGCGCCATCGACGTCATCTTGAGCCGGCCAGCGACCGCTCGATTCATCGCCGGCAAGCTGCACCGAGAGCTCGTCGGGCTCGACGCCGACGACGCCACCGCCCAGAGGCTCGGTCGCGCCTTCCGCCGCGACTGGTCGATCATGGGCCTCGTCGAGGCGATCGTCGACGACCCGGCCTTCACCAGCGATGCCGCGGTGCGCGCCCGCGTCCGCACGCCCGTCGAGAAGCTCGTCGGCATCCTCCAGGCCGCCGGCAACCCGCCGCTCGACCTGACGTCGGTCACGAGACCCGGCGTCGGAGGTGACCCGGCCCGTCGCTCCGCAGCCGGAGTCGCGTCGGCACTTCGCAGCATCGGCTTCATCCCGTTCGTCCCACCGAACGTCGGCGGGTTCGCCGGCGGAGCGGGCCTGCTGGGGCCACACCAGCTCGTGCACACGATCGACCTCCTGCAGGCGCTGTCGACGCCGCCGCCAGTCCCCGACGACCCGGCGGACCTGCTCGCTCGCTTCGGGCTGTTCGACGTCAGCCGAGCCACCCGCGACGTCGTCGGCCGCGAGCGGGACCCGGGACGGCGCTTCGCGCTGGTCGCCCTCAGCCCGGAGTTCGCCGTCACATGAGCGGACGCGACCTCTCGCGCCGCGCGTTCCTGCACGGGCTCGGTCTCGGCGGCGCCGTCATCGCGACGGGTGCGTACGGGGTGAGCATCACCGGACCCCCCGCCGGTGCCTCCCCCACGCGACACGCCGGCGACCTGGGCGACCCGAGGCGCGGCCGCACCCTCGTCGTCCTCGAGCTGGCCGGAGGCAACGACGGGCTGAACACCGTGGTGCCGATGAACGACGGCACCTACCACGATCTCCGGCCCACGCTGGGCGTCGCCGACGCGATCGACGTCGACGGCGAGATCGGCCTGCACCCGGAGCTGGCGCGTCTCGCGCAGCGGTACGCAGACGATCAGGTCGCGATCGTCGAGGGCCTCGGCTACCCGGAGCCGGACCTCTCGCACTTCGGATCGATCGCGATCTGGTGGTCCGCACGCGGAGGAGCCGGGCGCACCGGTTGGCTCGGCGCGTACCTGGACGGCACCGTCGGCTTCGATGACCCGCTCGCGGCGATCGGCATCGGACCGAGCCCGTCGCCCGCGCTGACGGGGCGCTCGTCGTTCGCGACGACGATCGCCGATGGCTCCGGTCTGGAGCCGCGAACGCCGACCTGGCTCGGGAGCACGGAGACGCTGCTGGACCAGTGGGCCGACACCGCCGGGCCGGTCCGCGATGCATCCACCTTGACCGAGCAGGTGTCGCGAGCGGTCGGCTTGACCGTCGCGGCGCGGACCGATCTCGCGCGATCACTGACCGGTGCGTCTCGGTACGACGACGAGGCGCAGGCGACGGGACCCCGCGCCTACCAGGATCGCACCGCGACCGAGTCGCTCGCGCTGGCCGCGGAGCTGACTCGATCTCCGAACCCGCCCGCGGTGATCTACATCAGCGGTGTCGGCGACTACGACACCCACCAGGGGCAGGCGGAGCGGCACCCGGCGCTGCTCGCGGACGTCGACGCGGGGATCGACGGGTTCTTCTCGGCGCTCGGCGAACGCGGTCGCGACGCCGTCATCATGACCGCGTCAGAGTTCGGCCGCCGCCCCGGCGAGAACGGCAGCGGCACCGATCACGGCACCGCGAACGAGCACTTCCTCATCGGGCCGAACGTGCGCGGTGGTCGCTACGGCGAGCGCCCCTCGCTGTCGGCGCTCGACCGGGGCGGGAACCTCGTCCACACCGCCGACTTCCGATCGCTGTACGCCACGGTGCTCGAGGGCTGGCTCGACGTCGACGCCGAAGACCTGCTCGGCGGCGACTTCGAGAGGTTCGAGGCGCTGCGCTGACTGCGGCGCGGATCAGGCGGCGGAGAGGACTGCCTCACACGTCCGCACGAGGAGTCTCGACGCGTCCGCGAACTCGCGGCTCGCCATTGGGCTCTCGGCCCGCTTCTGCCAGCGCGCCAGCTCGGTGGTCGCTGCGGCTCGGATCGCGTCGGCATCGGCATCGGGGCCGAGCCCCAGGCGCGCGGTGACCGCCGCGCCCGCGCCCCCGACGAGCCGCTCCATGGCCTCGAGGTCGTCGGGCTTCGCCTCGACGTTGCCGGCCCGGAGCGACGCGAGCAGCTGGAGCTCGGCGAGCTCGTGCGCGCCGGCCGTGATCTGCTCGACCTCCGAGAGCAGCTCGTCGGAACCGGGGCGGCCGTCGGCGCGCGCCACTGCCTCGACCGCGAGGAGTCCCGACCTCGACTTGAGCAGGTCGCGCCGCTCCGCGAACTGCGTCAGCAGCACCTCGCGCAGCTGGGGCAGCCCGCTGCGCGACTCGAGCTCCTTGGACAGCGCGTCGGCGTTGGTGACGGTGCCCTCACGGATCAGGTGCACGGCGAGGCGAACACCGAAGAGCCCGAATCGGTCGAGCAGGGCCTGGCGCTCCATGGTCGTGAGCCCGACGTGCGCGTCGGCGTTGGCGAAACGATCGGCCGACAGCAGCAGCTTGTCGACATCGTCGACCTGCGCGCCACCGAGCGTCGCCAGCGCCTGGTACTCGGCCTCGCGCAGCGTGACCCCGGTCTGCGCGAGCAGCCCGGCCACCGGTACGACGGTCTGCACGAGTCGGCGGACCTTCGCGTCACGTGAGTACCGCGCCGCGACCGTGGCCGCCGAATCGAGCGAGTCGAGCCGACCGCCTCCCACCTCGTCGGCGCGTGACAGCACCGCGACCGCGTTCACCGGCGTCGCCTGCGACACCTCCTCGTCGTGGAACGCCGACAGGAAGTCGACGTCGGTCGTGTGGAGGTGCTTCATCAGGTACAGCACGGCATCCGCGTCGGTCTCGCGTCCCTCACCCGGCGTGAGGAACTCCAACGTGCTCGCCGACGGTGCGCCCGACAGCGCGCCGATGCCGGGCGTGTCGATCAGCGTCATCAGCCGGAGCGACGCCGACGGCCACTCCACGTCGAGGCGCTCGACGTCGTCGGGCGAGAGCCCACCGAGGTCGACGTCGACCGAGTCCTCGAGACGGGCGAACCGAGCTTCCCGAGGCTCGCCCGCCCGCGGGAGGATCGTGACCCGGTACGTGACCCCGTCCTGGTACCAGGTGACGATGCGCGTGCACTCCCCCTCGTCGGTCGGCGCGAGGGGCTCGCCGACCAGCGCGTTCAGGAGCGTCGACTTCCCCGCCTTCACCCGACCTGCGATCGCCACCCGGAGCGGCTCGTCGAGGCGCTCCCGTTGCGCGGCCAGGCGCTCGGCGTCCTCGGTGCCCTGGTAGACGCCGACGGCCTCGTCGAGCAGCGCGGCGACGCGCGCCAGCAGCGCGTCGCTCACCTCTCCCGCTCCTGGCGCTTCGCGCCGGGTCGCTCGGACCCCGCTCGCTGCTCGACGGGATACCCGTCTCGCGGCCGCTTGCTCACCTCTCCCGCTCCTGGCGCTTCGCGCCGGGTCGCTCGGACCCCGCGCGCTGCTCGACGGGATACCCGTCTCGCGGCCGCTTGCTCACGCCTTCGGCCCCGTCGCCTCATCGGTGTCCATGTCGCGCGCCTCGAGCGCCATCTTGCGCAGCCCGAGGATCCGCTGGATCTCCGACTGCACATCCTTGAGCCGCTTCGTGCGCGTCGCCTCGTCGGACTTGAGCGCCTGCGCCGCAGCGCCGGCCGACTCCGCGACGGAGCGGTGCAGCTCCTCGGCGCGCGTGTTGTAGTGGTCGCGCAGCTGACGCTGGAGCCGCCGCAACGTGTCGCGCTGCTCCTTGCCGGCAAGGAACTGGGCCTCGTCGAGGTACTTGCGGATCGAGTTCTTGGCCGTGTTGCGGCGGATGGTGAGCTGGCGTTCCTGCTCGTCGCGCAGGGACTTGCGACCCATGAGCAGGCCGGCCGCGACCGGGAGCGCGCCGACCGCGAGGCCGATCATCGAGCCGAGCGCGCCGAACATCAGGACCCCGATGTAGCCGCCCCGGAAGCCGGTCATCATCCGCTGGCCCTTCGTCATCACCTTGAACTCGGCCGACGCCGTGGCGTTGGCGCGCCGGAGGGCCGCGGCGCCCTCCGCGAGCTCGGGGTGGAAGGCGATCTCCTCCTCGTCGACCTGGAAGAGCTCGGCCACCTGGGCGCTCAGCTCGTCGGCGCGCCCCTGGAGCAGGCGGAACGAGTAGACGACATCCTCGGCCGTCCGCCGGTAGAGCCACGGCTCGAACTCGTCCCAGAACTCGACCGGATCGCCCTCGTCGATCGCCGCGTCGGCCTCGCGGAGGATCTCGCGGAAGCGGGCTCGCAGGTCGTGGTCGACGTCGGACGTGACGTCGCCGATGCCGTCGTTGAGCACCTGCGCCCAGCGCGCCGTCTGGCTCTTGAGCTTCTCCGACTTCGCTCTCGCGACATCGAGGTCGCGCTGGAGCTCCTCGGCGCTCTCGGGGGTGCCGAGCGCCTTCTCCTCCGAGCGGAAGTGCGTCTCGAGCTGGTCGACGACGGCGAGGATCTCGGAGCAGACCGCCTGGACGCCGCGCCGCTCCCCGTCACCGACGATCTCGGTGCGCAGCGAGTCGAGCAGCGCCGGGAAGCCCGACTCGGTGTTGAGCTCGCGGTCCTCGGTGTCCAGCGCCTGCTGTCGCAGCACCGACGACACCGGGAGGATCTCGAGGTCGAGCTTCGCGTCGGCGAGGTGGCCCCGATCGAGCTCGAGGATCTTGCGCCATGCCGGGTAGAAGTCGGTCTTGGTCAGGACGCAGCAGACGTTGGGGCACAGCGAGAGCGCCTGCTTCAGGAACGTCATCTCCGGCTCGGAGAACTCCTGAGAGGCGTCCGAGAGGAACAGCACCCCGTCGGCCATGGGCAGGGCCGCCGCCGTGATCGCGCCGTGCACCGAGCCGAGCCCTCCCACCCCGGGCGTGTCGACGAGCACGAGCCCGTCGGCGAGGAGCTTGCGCGGCACCCCGATCTCGACCCACTGCACACGACGCTCGTTCGCCGGGTTGGCCGCTTCGGTGACGTACTCGCGCACCCGGTCGACCGGGACGTCGACGGCCTCGGGCTCCGCGTCGGGGTCGTCGTCGGGCGGCGCGTAGAGCACCCGCGCGCCGAGCTGCTCGCCGTACTGGACGGCGGTCGGCGCGGAGGTCGCGATGTCGTCGTCGACCGGGCAGACCGGCGCGTTCAGGAGGGCGTTGACCAGCGAGCTCTTGCCCTGCTTGAACTCGCCCACGACGAGCACCCGGAACGCCGGGTCGTCGAGGCGCCGCTTCGCCGTGTTGAGGCGAGCGGTGAGGTCGTCTCGGCCGTAGGCGGCGGATGCCTTGGTCGTGAGGTGGAGCGCGGCAAGCGTCGCGTCGACCGCCGGACTCGGCGCAGTCGCCTGCTCCTCGGCCTCGGCCGGCGCTGCTCCCTCGGAGGTGGTGGTCATCGGAGCGATCCTGGCTCAGTCCGGTGGTGACGCGCCCGCCAACGGCGACGGCCCCGGGAAGACACCCGGGGCCGTGCGCGGATCGTGTGGTCGGGGGACCGAGTCAGATGGCCTCCTCGGCGCCGTCGCCGCCGCCGCCCGGATCCCCGTCGTCGCCGCCCAGGTCCACGTCCACGTCGACGTTGCTCGACTGGTCGATGGCCTGCTGGTTGTCGTCACCGCTGGCGAGGTTCGAGTCGACCACCGTCGAGTCGTCGATCTGGATCCCGTCACCGGTCTGGGTCTGGACGTCACCCTCGATCGTCGAGTCCTCGACGTTGACGTTGCCCTCGCCGACCTGCTGGTTGAAGTCCAGGTTGCCGTGGTTCTCGATGTTGTTCGTGATCGAGTTGTCGACGTCGTAGTAGTTGTTGTAGACGATCGGGTCGAGCGCCGCCGCGACACCCGCGACACCCGAGGCCGCAGCCCCGGCGCCCGCCGACGCGGCGCCGGCTCCGCCGTAGGCGGCGCCGCACTGAGCGACCGCCTCCGGGTTGAGCCCCTCGTAGCCGTGCTCGCCCAGCCAGCCCTGCGGGTCCTTGGAGTAGGCCTCGGCCTCGTCCTGGCTCCCGAGCAGATCCTCGATGACCTTCTCCGCACCCTCGATATCGATCTGTGTGATCGGCATGTCCCCTCCTCCATTCGAGCCCCCGCATCTCGGGAGCCACGATGAAGTCTGCAGATCCCCCGCTGCGTTCGGATCGGGGAATCCCCGCTTCCAGAGCCAGGACGATAGGGGAAACGCGCCGGCAGGTCTAGGGGCGGCAATGACGCCTCGGTGAACGATCTCCCCCCGGCCGAGCGGCGGCTCAGAAGTCGAGGTGGCCGTCGTGGTCGCCGTCGTGGTGGTGGTCGCCGGTGCCGTCGTCGGGGACGGCGTCGTGGCCCGCGTCGTGCTCGAGGGCTTCGGCGTGCTGTGCCGCGGTCTCTTCGTGGTCCGCCCAGGCGATGGCCTCACCGATCGGGTCGGTCGCACCGAGCGCGAGGTCGGGGACGTGCGTCACGTCCATGTCGAGGTCGGCGGGATGCTCGAGGACGTTGGCGAACTCGGGAGAGGCCGCGGTCACGTCGTCGGCGTCGCCCGGCTCCCACCCGACGCCGAACCCCGGCTCCGGCTCCGACTCCGACTCGTCGAGCCGGTCGATGCCACCGTCGTCGTCGGCGAGGTGATGGACGGCCACCGGGTCGGGATCGAGGTCGTCGTCGCCGAGGTCGGCTGCCATGGGGTCCCCCTGTCCCGGCGGGTCGAGTCCCGCGGACCCGTCGCCGTCGTCAGATGCGTCGCCGTCGTCGCCGAGATCGAGCTCCCCGCTCGGATCGTGCTCCGGGAGCGCGGGCTCTGCCTCGGTGGCGACGTCGATCGGTTCGAGCTGCGCGAGGCGGACGAGACCTTCGCCGCCCGCGTCGGGGTCGGTGAGCTGGCGGGCCGCGTCGGCCGGGAGCGTGTCGGCGACGAACCCGACGGCATCGCCCACGTCCGCGGGCGAAAGCCCATCGAAGCCGCGCGCGGCGAGGAAGCCATCGGGGTCCGCGTCGAAGGCGGCCTTCGCGCCCGCGTCGACCATCAGGTCCTGGGCCAGGTCCAGGAACGTCGCGCCGCTCACCGTCGGCTCCTCTCGTCTCTCCAACAGGGTACGCAGACCTGCCGGGCCGGCCATCGGGGAGATCCCCTAACCGGCCGCCGGATCCGCGTGCCGGCCCCCGAGGGCGGCCGACGTGGGCTTCGCGTACTGTGCCGCGCGACGAGGCCGTCGCCGACGGCCACCGACACGAGAGGCCCGCCGTCGAAGGGGCCTCACGACCGGGAAGGTGAGGACGTGGGCTACGCGCTGGGAGTCGATCTCGGGACCACCTACACCGCGGCCGCGACCTGTCGTGACGGCCACACCGAGATCGCGACGTTGGGCAGCCGGAGCGACTCGGTTCCGTCAGTGGTGCTGATGCGCGACGCCGACACGGTGCTCACGGGAGAGGCAGCCGAGCGGCGAGCCGCGACGGAGCCCGACCGCGTCGCCCGCGAGTTCAAGCGCCGGGTCGGCGACACGACCCCCATCTTCCTCGGGGGCTCGCCGTACTCGGCCGAGCTGCTGATGAGCGAGCTGCTCCGCTGGGCCGTGGGTGAGGTGGAGCAGCGAGAGGGCGGCGCGCCCGACCGGGTCGCGGTGTCGCACCCGGCCAACTGGGGCGCCTACAAGCGCGAGCTGCTCGACAACGCGATCCGCCAGGCCGACCTCGGCGACGCGATCACGCTGTCGGAGCCGGAGGCCGCGGCCATCCACTACGCGTCGACGGAGCGCGTCGACGCGGGCGACGCGATCGCGGTGTACGACCTCGGGGGCGGCACGTTCGACGCCGCGGTGCTGCGCAAGACCGACACCGGGTGGGAGACCCTCGGGAGTCCCGAGGGCATCGAGCGGCTCGGTGGCATCGACTTCGACGCCGCCGTGTTCGCGCACGTCCAACGTTCGCTCGGTGGTGCCCTCGAAGAGCTCGACGAGGACGACCCGAACGCCATGGCCGCGGTCGGGCGCCTGCGCCAGGAGTGCATCGACGCGAAGGAGGCGCTCTCTTCCGACACCGACGCGTCGATCCCGGTGCTGCTGCCCAACCTGCAGACGCAGGTGCGCCTGACGCGTGGCGAGTTCGAGGACATGATCCGCCCACAGATCTCGATGACGCTCGACGCGCTGCGCCGCGCGCTCACGAGTGCAGGCGTCACGCCCGACGACGTGAAGGTCGTGCTCCTCGTCGGCGGGTCGTCACGGATCCCGCTCGTGGCGCAGATGGTGGCCGCCGACCTCGGTCGTCCGGTGAACGTCGACGTGCACCCGAAGCATGCCATCGCTCTCGGTGCCGCGCTCGCGGCCGCGGGTGACGAGGACCGCGCGTCCGGCGCGGCTGCCGGGACAGCTGCTGCGGCTGCTGCGGCTGCGGCTGCCGCTGCGGGGGGCGACGAGACCGCCGAGCTCGCCGGCGTGGGCGCGCCGGCGGGCGGCGGCGGGGGCGCACCGACCGAGCCCGTCGACGTCGGGCCCCCACCCGGCGGCGGCGGTCCGTCGACGCCACCCCCGCGCGGTCGCGGCGGGGGTCCCGACGACGAGTCCCCGCAGCGGAAGGGGCTGATCATCGCCGCGGCCGCGGTCGTCGCGATGCTGCTCATCGGCGGTGGCGTCGTGCTCGCGGCCAGCGGTGGCGGCAACGGCGGCACGAAGACGTCGACGACGAGCACGTCGACGACCACGACGAGCACATCGACGACCACGACCACGCAGCCCAGAGTCGTCACGACCCGACGCACGGTAGCGACGACGCAACCGACGACCCCGACCACACAACCGACGACGAGCACGTCGACGACCACGACGACTGCGGCGCCGTAACCAGGCCGGCGCCCCCTCGATGCGTCGGCACAGCCGGCGACCGCAGCGGTCGCCGGGCGTGCGAGCCGACGATCGGATCAGGGAGCGACGTGGTTCGGGATGGCGTCGCGCCACGAGGCGCTGGCGTCGGCGAGCGCGACGTCGAGGGCGCCGTCGACGACCAAGCGCGTGCCACCGGTCATCCCGGCGTCGCGAGCCGGGACGCGCGCGTCGCGGGCTCGGGTGAGCACGTCCTCGAGCCCCGCGGGATCGACCGTCACGACCACGCGTGAGGTCGACTCCGAGAAGCACCACACGGCCGGGGACACGTCGGTGTCGGGCACGACCGCCGCGCCGCAGTCGCCGGCGATCGCCATCTCGGCGAGCGTGACCGCGAGCCCACCGTCGGCCACGTCGTGCACCGCGCTGATCCGGTGGTTCGCGACCAGGTCCGCGACGAGCCCGTGCAACGACGCCGCGGCATGCAGGTCGGCCGGCGGCGGGGGACCGGCGGCGAGCCCGTGCACGACCGCCGCCCACTCCGAGCCGCCCAGGTCGGGCCCGGTCGCACCGAGCACGACGACGTGGTGGCCGGGAACGAGGGCCGGGCCCGGCGGGGGCCGGTCGAGAGACTCGATGACCCCGACGACGCCGACGACCGGCGTCGGATGGATGTCGCGTCCCTCCGACGTGTTGTAGAAGCTCACGTTCCCGCCGACCACCGGGATGCCCAGCGTCGTGCACGCGTCGGCCAGGCCGCCGATCACCTCTCCGAACTGCCACATGACCTCGGGGTGCTCCGGGTTTCCGAAGTTGAGGCAGTTCACGAGCGCGCGCGGCTCGGCGCCCGCACACGCGATGTTGCGCGCCGCCTCCATCACGACGAGGCGCGCGCCCGTCTGGGGGTCGAGTCGGCAGAAGCGGGCCTTGCCGTCGGTGGAGAGCGCGATACCTCGGGGTGTGCCCTTCAGTCGCAGCACCGTCGCATCGCCCCCCGGGCCGATGACGGTGTTCAGGAAGAGCTGGTGGTCGTACTGGCGCCAGATCCACGACTTGTCGGCCACCGTCGGTGTCGACAGCAGCGCGAGCAGCTCGGGGCCCAGGTCGGCGCCCGCGGGGAAGCGGGCGACGAGGAGCGGCGCCGGGTCGTCGCCGAGGCGGGCCTCGTGGTCCGTGGGCCGGGCGCGATCACGCTCGTAGACCGGGCCGTCGCCGAGGCTCTCGCACGGGATGTCGGCCGCGGGCGGCGCGTCGGACGACCGCGGCGGCGCCGGATCGCCGCTCGGCGGCGCGGGGTTCTCGCCGTCGATCCCGATCGCGTCGAACAGCCCGTCGAACACGCGGAACCGCCCGGTGTCGGTGACGCGCCCCACGACCGTGGCGCGCACCTCCCACCGCGCGCACACCGAGAGCACCGTCTCCAGCTTGGCGGGCTCGACGATCGCGAGCATCCGCTCCTGGCTCTCCGAGGTCATCACCTCGATGGCGTTCATGCCGGGCTCGCGCTTCGCGACTCGCGCGACGTCGACGTCCATGCCCGCGCCCGCGTTCGCCGCTGTCTCCGACGCCGCGCACGACAGGCCCGCCGCCCCGAGGTCCTGCATGCCGACAGCGAGCCCCTGAGAGAGCAGCGCGAGCGTGGCTTCGATGAGCCGCTTCTCCTCGAACGGGTCGCCGACCTGCACCGACGGTCGCAACGCGCCCGCCTCGGCGTCGAAGGCGGCCGACGCCAGGACGCTGGCACCACCGATCCCGTCGCGGCCGGTCGAGGAGCCGAGCAGCACGGCGAGGTTGCCGGCGCCCTCCGCGCGAGCGAGCGCGAGGCCGTCGGCGGGCAGCAAACCGACGCACAGCACGTTGACCAGAGGGTTGTCGCGGTAGCAGTCGTCGAACACCGCCTCGCCGCCCACCGTCGGGACCCCGACCGCGTTGCCGTAGCCGCTGATTCCCGACACGACGCCTTCGAAGAGGTATCGGGTGCGCGGGTCGCCGAGTGGGCCGAAGCGGAGCGGATCCATCAGCGCGATCGGCCGTGCGCCCATGGAGAAGATGTCGCGGATGATCCCGCCGACACCGGTGGCCGCGCCCTGGTAGGGCTCGACCGCAGACGGGTGGTTGTGGCTCTCGATGCGGATCGCGAGCGCGAGCCCGTCGCCGACGTCGATGACGCCGGCGCCCTCGCCGGGACCGACCAGGACCCACGGCGCCTCGGTGGGGAGCCGCCGCAGGTGGATCTTCGACGACTTGTAGGAGCAGTGCTCGGACCACATCGCGGCGTACATGGCGAGCTCGAGCTCCGACGGTGGGCGCCCGAGCAGGCCGACGATGGTGTCGAGCTCGTCGTCGGTGAGGCCCAGCTGCCGGTGCAGCGGCTCGTCGACGACAGGCACGGCCGGATCCTACCGGCGCGTCATTTCACCAAATTGATGCCGTGGATATCCTGGTATGGCCGTGTGCGGATTTGGCGATAAGCGCCGTCACCGACTTCGGGGGATCCGATGGCACCCAAGGGGATGACCGACGAGCACAAGCGGAAGCTGGCGGTCGGCCGCGAGCAAGGGCGCGCCGTGAAGGCCTACCTCGACGCGCTCGAGCAGCACCGCCCCCGCCGCGGGCGCCAGCGCACGCCCGACTCGATCACGGCCCGGCTCGCCGCGATCGAGAAGGAGTCCCAGGACGCATCGACGCTGAAGCGGCTCCAGCTCGTGCAGGAGCGGCGCGATCTCGAGGTCGAGCTGGCGGCGAAGTCCGCGGGGAAGGTCGATCTCTCGTCACTCGAAGGCGACTTCGTGCGCGTCGCGAAGGCCTACGGCGACTCGAAGGGGATCACGTACGGCGCTTGGCGGGAGCTCGGCGTCTCGGCCAAGGTGCTCGAGCAGGCCGGCATCACTCGCGGCTGACTGCGCTTGCGTCGCCTCCGAGTTCGCACCGACCGTGAGGTCGTTCAGCGCGCCAACGCCGGCGACGCGGTCGCGCGATCCGCGGCGGCGTCGAGCAGCGAGCGAAGCAGCACGATCCCGTCGTCGGAGCCGAGGATCGACTCGATCGCGCGCTCGGGATGCGGCATCAGGCCGACGACGTTGCCTGCCGCGTTGCAGATGCCGGCGATGTCGTCGAGGGACCCGTTCGGGTTGTCGACGTAGCGCGCGACGACGCGATCATCGGTCCGAAGGCGCTCGAGCGTCGCGGCGTCGCACGTGTAGTTGCCCTCGAAGTGGTTGATCGGCAGGCGCAGCACGTCGCCGACCGTCGCCCCGCTCGTGAGCGCCGACCGCGTGGTCACGATCTCGACCTCGACCGTGTCGCACAGGAACCGCAGCCCCGAGTTCTTCTGGAGGACGCCCGGGAGCAGCCTCGCCTCGGTGAGCACCTGGAAGCCGTTGCAGATCCCGACGACCGGGCCACCGTCGCTCGCGAACTGCGCGACAGCCTCCATGATCGGCGAGAAGCGTGCTATCGCGCCCGTGCGGAGGTAGTCGCCGTGCGCGAAGCCACCGGGCACGACGACTGCATCGGCACCGAGCAGGTCGCGCTCGGTGTGGAAGACGATGGTGGCCGAGCCGCCGATGCGCTCGACCGCGTACGCCACGTCGAGCTCGCAGTTCGTCCCCGGGAACAGCACGACCGCGACTCGGGCGCTCACCTCAGGTCCGCCGCGTCACACCTGGGCGGGCTCGGAGATCGTGATCTCGTAGGCCTCGATCACCGGGTTGGCGAGCAACCGCTCGCACATCTCCTCGACCTGGGCGCGTGCCGCGTGCTCGTCGGGAGCATCGACGACCAGACGGATGGTCTTGCCGATGCTGACGTCGGACACGTTGTCGTACCCCAGCGCCGGCAGCGCCCGCTGCACGGTCGCGCCCTGCGGGTCGAGCACCCCCGCCAGGTGCGTCACGTCGACGTGCGCGGCATACCTCACCCGAGCGATGGTAGCGACGCGACTCCTCATCCGAACGGAACGCTGTCCAGCCGAATTGCCGGCGTGACTGCGAACGCCGCGGACGTCGGGCGGCCGGCGACCAGGGCGTCGCCGGCGAGCGGAGCGAGACGGCGGCGGTGGGTGGGTGGGGCCCGCAGGCGTCGGCCGCCCGACGTCCGCTGAGACGGTCAGGAGTCTTCGTTGCCGTACCACTCGTCGAAGCTGCGGCCGGTGAGCATCTCGTACGCCTCGAGGTAGCGCGCGCGGGTGCCGTCGATGACCCCGGCGGGCAGCCGTGGCACCGGTGGCTGCTGGTCCCATCCGAGACGCAGGTAGTGGTCGCGCACGAACTGCTTGTCGAACGACGGCGGGGACGTTCCCGCCGCGTACTGGTCGGCGGCCCAGTACCGCGAGGAGTCAGCGGTGCACAGCTCGTCGATGACGACCAGGGCGTCGTCACACACCCCGAACTCGAGCTTGGTGTCGGCGAGGAGCAGCCCGCAGCGCTCGGAGTGCCCGGCCGCGTGCGCGTAGATCGCCAGCGACGCCGTGCGGGCCTGCTCGTACACGTCGGCCCCCACGAGCTCGACGGCCTCGGTCTCGGTGAGCGGCTCGTCGTGCCCGGCTTCGGCCTTGGTCGTGGTCGTGAAGATCGGCTCCGGGAGCCGTTCGGCCTGGCGCAGCCCGCTCGGCAGCGCGCGGCCGCCCACCGCGCCGGTGGCCTCGTACTCCGACCAGGCCGACCCGAACAGGTAGCCCCGGGCGATGCACTCGAGCCGGACCGGTCGCGCGGCGCGAACGAGCATCGCCCGACCGGCCACCTCGGGGCCGGCGGTCTCGGGGAAGTCGGTGGGGTCGGACGAGACGAGGTGGTTGGCCCAGACGCCGGCGGTCTCGTCGAACCAGAAGGTGGAGAGCGCGGTGAGCGCGGCGCCCTTGTCGGGGATCTCGTCGGGCAGGACGACGTCGAAGACCGAGATGCGATCCGACGCGACGACCAGCATGCGATCGTGGTCGACCTCGTACAGGTCACGCACCTTCCCGGTGCAGTGGTGCGGGAGCGCGATGCGCGTCATCAGAGTGCGTCGACCGTCCGGCCCGCGTGCTCGAGGGCAGCGTCGAGGTCGAACGCCCGCGCGAGGCGGTCCGGAGTCAGCGCTGCGGCCACCTCCGGATCCGCGCCGAGCACCGAGGCGAAGGCACGCTGCTGCTCGGTCGTCGACATCGCGTTGCGCTGCACGACGCGGTACGCGTCGTCGCGAGTCATGCCCGACTCGACCAGCGCGAGCAGCACGGGCTGGCTGAACACGAGACCGTGCAACGAGTCGAGGTTCTCCCGCATGCGGTCGGCGTCGACGGTCATCCCCCCGACGATCGACCGGAACCGCACAGCCATGTAGTGCGCGAGCTGGAACGCATCGGGGAACACGATCCGCTCGACCGAGGAGTGGGAGATGTCGCGCTCGTGCCACAGCGCGACGTCCTCGAGCGCGGCCGTGACGAACCCCCGCAGCACCCGCGCGAGGCCACAGAGCTGCTCGCACTTGACGGGATTGCGCTTGTGGGGCATCGCGCTCGATCCCTTCTGCGCCCCGGCGCGGAACGGCTCCGCCACCTCGGCGACCTCGGTGCGCTGGAGGTGCCGGATCTCGAGGGCGAACGTCTCGATCCCCGCGCCGAGGGACGCCAGGGCGTAGAGCAGCTCGGCGTGGCGGTCGCGGGCGATCACCTGGGTCGCCGGGACGGGCTCGAGCCCGAGGCGCTCGCACACGAAGGCCTCGACCTCGGGGTCGATGTTGGAGTACGTGCCCACCGCCCCCGACAGCTTGCCCACTGCCACGGCCGTTCGAGCCCTCGAGAGGCGGACTCGATCACGACGCAGCTGCAGCGCCCAGAGGGCGAGCTTGGCGCCGAACGTCGTGGGCTCGGCGTGGATGCCGTGCGTGCGACCGATCATCGGCGTGTCGCGGTGCTCGTGCGCACGGGAGGCGATCGCGGCGTCGAGCTCGTCGACGACCTCCAGCAGCAGGTCGGTCGCGCGCACGAGGGTCAGCGACAGCGCGGTGTCGACGACGTCGCTCGAGGTGAGCCCGTGGTGCACCCATGCGCCGTGCGGCGGACCGACGCGCTCCTGGACGACGTCGACGAACGCCGCGACGTCGTGCTCCGTGACGCGCTCGCGATCCTCGACGGCAGCAGCATCGACGCTGGCGCGTCCACGAACAGCGTCAACCGCTTCGGCCGGCACCACCCCTAGCTTGGCCTGCGCCTCGACCGCGAGGATCTCGACCTCGAGCCACGTCTCGTAGCGAGCCGCGTCGGAGAACAGGTCCGCCATCGGCGCCAATGCGTATCGGGGGATCACGTGCCGGCTCCTCCCTGCGCCCCATCGTACGACGCGGCGGCGCCGGCGATGTCGGTGCGATGCTGCGCGCCGGGCCACGTGATCAGCCCCACCGCGTCGTAGGCCTTCGCCCGCGCGTCCTCGATCGTCGAGCCGAGCGCGCTCACCGCGAGGACCCGTCCACCGGCGGTGACCAGCGCACCGTCGTCGCGTCGCGCGGTCCCCGCGTGGAACACGACCACGTCGGGCAGCGCCGCGGCCTTGTCGACGCCCTCGATCACGTCACCGACACGAGGGTCCTCGGGATACCCCTCGCAGGCGAGCACCACGGTCACGCACGCGTCGTCGCTGGACTCGACCGGCGGGAGCCGCTCGCCGGCCGCGGCAGCTCGGCACAGCTCGCCCAGGTCGGTCGCGAGTCTCGGCACGACGACCTGGCACTCCGGGTCGCCGAAGCGCACGTTGTACTCGAGCACCTTCGGACCGTCGTCGGTCAGCATGAGCCCGGCGTAGAGCACGCCGCGGTACGCGACTCCCTGGTCGAGGAGCGCGCGCAGCGTGGGGCGCACGGCCGTGGCCATCACCTGTCCGACCATCTCGTCGTCGACGATGGGCACCGGCGAGTAGGCGCCCATGCCGCCGGTGTTGGGCCCGGTGTCGCCGTCGCGGATGCGCTTGAAGTCCTGCGCCGGTGCCAGGGCGACCGCGCCGTCGGCGTCACCGTTGCACACGACGAGCAACGACAGCTCGGGCCCCCGCAGGCCCTCCTCGATCACGACGGTGCGCCCGGCCTCGCCGAACGCGTCACCCGACAGGTAGCGACGAACCGACTGGGCGGCCTCGTCGAACGACTCGGTCACGACCACGCCCTTGCCCGCGGCGAGCCCGTCGGTCTTCACCACGTAGACGCCGTCGAGCGTGCCGAGGAACGAGAGGGCCGCGTCCTCGTCGCCGGCGCGGAACGAGCCGTGTGCGGCGGTCGGAACACCTGCGCCCGCGAGCAGCTCCTTCATCCAGCGCTTGGAGCCCTCGAGCCGCGCGCCGTCGCTCGTCGGGCCGAACGCGAGCCGGCCCGTCTCGGTGACGGCGTCGACCGCGCCCCGCACCAGCGGCTCCTCCGGGCCGACCACGACGAGGTCGGCGTCGAGGTCGACGGCGAGCGCGGCCACCGCCGCCGGGTCCTTCGGATCGACCGGCACGTTGTGCGCGGAGGCGTCGGTCCCCGGGTTGCCCGGCCCGACGAAGACCTCGTCGACCGACGGGCTGCGCGAGAGCCCCCACGCCAGCGCGTGCTCCCGACCTCCGCCACCGACCACCAGGACGCGCACGGCGCGAACCTACGCCGCGTCGGGGAGGACGACGGTCTGCTCGCGCGCCGGCCCGACGCCGAGGAACGTCACCGGCACCTCTGCCAGTCGCTGGACGAACGCCACGAAGTCGCGCGCCTCGGACGGGAGCTCGGACAGGTGGGCCGCGGTGTCGATCTCGTGCTTCCAGCCGGGAAGCGTCTCGTAGATCGGACGCACCTTGTGCAGCACCGACTGGTGGTACGGGACGTGCTCGTACCGCGTGCCGTCCTCGCCCTCGTAGGCCACGCACACCTTGATCTCGTCGAGCGGGGCCAGCACGTCGAGCTTCGTCAGCGCCAGCTCGGTGCAGGTGTTGAGCCGGGTCGCGTGCCGGAGCATCACCGCGTCGAGCCAACCGGTTCGACGGCGTCGGCCCGTGTTCGTGCCGAACTCCCCGCCGCGCTCGACGAGCAGGTCGCCGACGCTGTCGCCCTCCTGGAGCTCGGTCGGGAACGGGCCGCTCCCGACGCGGGTCACGTACGCCTTCGCCACCCCGATGACCCGGTCGATGGCCCGCGGCCCGACGCCGGCGCCGGTGCACACACCGCCGGCGATCGGGTTCGACGACGTCACGAACGGATACGTGCCGTGGTCGAGGTCGAGGTAGGTCGCCTGGGCGCCCTCGAAGAGGACGTGCTGGCCCGCGTCGAGCGCTTCGTGCACGAGATGGACGGTGTCGGCGATGAGGGGCTCGAGACGGGGCACCATGCCGAGGTACGCCGCGGCGATCTCGTCGCCGTCGAGCGGCAGCCGGTTGTAGACCTTCGCCAGCACGCCGTTCTTCTCGCGCAGCGCCAGATCGAGCTTCTCGCGGAAGATCTTCGGATCCAGCAGGTCCTGCACCCGCAGGCCCACGCGCAGCGCCTTGTCGGCGTATGCGGGACCGATGCCGCGCTTGGTGGTGCCGAGCTTGTTCCGCCCGAGGAAGCGCTCGGTCACGCGGTCGAGCTCTTGGTGGTACGGCATGATGAGGTGGGCGTTGCCCGAGACGCGCAGCGACGACGTGGTCACGCCCTTCGCCCCGAGCATGTCGAGCTCGTCGAGGAGCACGGCGGGATCGACGACGACCCCGTTGCCGATGACCGGCGTCACGTGCTCGTAGAGCACTCCGCTCGGCACCAGCTGGAGCGCGAAGACCTCGCCGTCGACGACGATGGTGTGCCCCGCGTTGTGCCCGCCCTGGAAGCGGACGCAGAGCGCGCTCTCCTTGGCGAGGTAGTCGGTGAACCTGCCCTTGCCCTCGTCGCCCCACTGGGTGCCGACGATCACCGTGCCCGGCACGGTGCCTCCCACCCGAGGAGCGGCCCCGACACCACGAACCGGGGGGGCCGCAGACGCGCGACTGCAGTCACGTTGAGTGCAGGCTAGTCGGCCTCCACCGGCTCGAGGGCGGTGACGGTGCTGTAGAACACGTCCGTGATCCGATGGCTCCGCAGCCACTACACGCGGCTGCGGAGACGTCTCGTGCGCGTGCGCTCCGTCGGCACTGCGAGGCGGCGGCCGAGCGACGCCGTTCGGATCGCGGTGGCGGTCGTCGTCCTCGTCGGCCTGGCCTTCCACGCGGACAGCCCGACGGCCACCGAGCGCGCGGTCGTGCGGTGGTTCTCGACGCTGCCGTCGGCCGCCGACACGTTCTTCCTCGTCTTCTACGACCTGCTCGCCCTGTGGGCGGTCCTCCTCATCGCGGTCACGGTGCTCCTGGTCCGGCGCTGGCGTCTCGCGCGCGACCTGGCTGTCGCGGGCGGACTCGCCTGGCTGCTGGGTCGCCTCCTGGCCTTCGTCTGGGGCCGCACGTCGCTCGGCGGCGCCTTCGAGATCATCTTCGACTTCACCGACGCGCCCCGCTTCCCGACGGTCCGAGTCGGGATCGCGGTGGCGATGGTGATCGTCGCGTCACCACACCTGACGCGGCCCGTCCGCCGGGTCGGCCAGGGTCTGGTGATCCTCCTCGCACTGAGCGCGATGTACCTCGGACGCGCGTACCCAACCGACCTGCTCGGTGCGATCGTCCTCGGCTGGGGTGTCGCCGCCGTCGTGCACCTCGCGTTCGGGACACCCGACAACCGACCGACGGTCGCGCAGGTGCACCGAGCACTGGCTCGGCTCGGGATCGCCGTCACCGACCTCCACCTCGCCGCGGAACAGCCGGTGGGCCGCGCGCTCTTCGTGGGCGACACCGATGACGCGCGTGTCCGTGTCACCGCGATCGGTCGAGACGAGGCTGATGCGCAGTTCCTCGCTCGGCTCTGGCGGTACGTCGCGTATCGAGACACCGCGCCGACGTTCTTCCCGACACGCCGCCAACAGGTCGAGTACGAGGCGTACATCGAGCTGCTCGCCCGCGACCGCGGCGCCGCCGCTCCCGAGGTTGTCGTCGCGGGCACGAGCGGGACCCTCGCCTTGCTCGTCGAGGAGATTCCGGCCGGCGTGGCGCTCGTCGATCTCGAGCGCGCAGAGGTGACAGACGCGCTGCTCGCCCGGGTCTGGCGCGAGGTCGCGACGTTGCACTCGGCGCGGATCGCGCACGGCGCCCTCGACGCCGCTCACGTCGTCGTCGGCGATCGCGGACGGCCGTCGATCACCGGCTTCGAGACCGCGTCGACCAGCGTTGCCGGGAGTCAGCTCGCGCGCGACGTGGCGCAGATGCTCGGCGCGACGGCGACGCTCGTCTCTCCGACGCGAGCACTGCGGGCTGCTCGACGCGCGCTCGGCGACGACGTGCTCCACGAGGCGCTCCCGTTCCTCCAGCCGCCGGTCATGACGGTGCGCACCCGCGATGCCCTGGGCGACGACACGCTCGAGAAGCTGCGGTCGAGCGGATCGAAGGCGCTCCATCACGATCCGCCGGAGCTCCGGCAGCTGTACCGCGTGCACCCACGGTCCATCGTCATGGCCGTCGCTGCACTGGTCGCGGTCGGCTTCCTGCTCAGCAGGATCGGTGACCCATCCGAGTTCTGGAGCTCGGTGAAGGACGCGAGCTGGGGGTACGTGCTGATCGCGTTCGTGCTCGGCATGCTCACCGACGCCGCGTTCGCCGTCGCGTTCCTCGGCACGGTGCCGATCCGCGTCGCGCTGTGGCCGTCGGTGCTGCTCCAGTCGTCGATGTCGTTCTCGAACCTCGCCGTGCCGGTCGCCGCCGACGTGACGATGCAGATCCGGTTCCTCCAGCGTCAAGGCCTCGACCTCTCCTCGGCAGTCGCAGCGGGCGGGGTCCTGAGCACGCTCTCGGAGATCATCGTGCAGGTCGGCCTGCTCTTCCTCGCGCTGTGGCTCACACCGGATTCGATCGACTTCGGCAACATCGACACCGATCAGATCGTGCAGATCGCGCTCGTCGCCGTGTTCGTGATCGGCGTCGCGGTCGCGATCGTGTTCAGCGTCCGGAGCATCCGCCGTGCCGTGGTGCCCGCGGTGGCGCGCGCGGCTCGGACGGTGTGGGAGGCGGTGAAGACGCCCGCCAAGCTCGGGCTGCTGATCGTCGGCAACGTGGCCGCGCAGTGCTTCTACGCCGGCTCGCTGCTCGCGTGCCTGGCCGCGTTCGGAGAGAGCGTCAACTTCTGGACGTTGCTCGCGCTGAACATCGGCATCTCGACCATCGCGTCACTCGTGCCGCTCCCCGGTGGCGGCACTGCGGTCTCGGCGATCGGTCTGGCGGGGATGCTCACCGCCTTCGGCGTCCCGCAGTCGGCGACGGCAGCCGCCGTCCTCGCGCACCAGCTCGCGGTCACCTACGTCCCCGCAGTCCCGGGTTGGTTCGCCACCCGCGAGCTCCTCCGCAAGGGCTGGCTCTGAGCGACGGGGGCTCCGGGGGGCTCAGGCGCTGACGGTCGACTTCGCACTGAACGTCAGGGTGCCGTCGCTGGTGGCGTCGACGGACACCAGGTCGCCCTCGTGGTACTCGCCCTTGAGGAGGCCGAGCGCGATGGGGTCGGCGACCTCCTTCTGGAGCACCCGCTTGAGCGGGCGCGCCCCGAAGTCGGGGTCGTAGCCCGTCTTCGCCACGTGGGTGAGCGCCGCCTCGGTGATCTCGAGCCCGAGGTTCCGCTCGGCGAGCCGGTGCCGCAGCAGCTCGACCTGGAGCTCGACGATCCGCTCGATGTGCGACTCGTCGAGGCGGTGGAACACGACGATCTCGTCGATGCGGTTGAGGAACTCCGGCTTGAAGTGGTTGCGCACGGCGTCGCGCACCGTGGCCTCGTCACCACCCGAGCCGAGGTTGCTGGTCATGATCAGGACCACGTTCGTGAAGTCGACCGTGCGACCCTGCCCATCGGTCAGGCGACCGTCGTCCATCAGCTGGAGCAGCACGTTGAACACGTCGGAATGCGCCTTCTCGACCTCGTCGAGCAGCACGACGGCGTACGGACGACGCCGCACGGCCTCGGTGAGCTGGCCGCCCTCGTCGTACCCGACGTAGCCGGGAGGCGCGCCGACGAGGCGCGACACGGAGTGCTTCTCCATGTACTCGCTCATGTCGATGCGGACCATCGCCCGCTCGTCGTCGAACAGGAAGTCGGCGAGCGTGCGCGCCAGCTCGGTCTTGCCCACGCCGGTGGGGCCCAGGAACAGGAACGAGCCGATCGGCCGATTCGGATCGGAGAGGCCCGCACGGGAGCGCCTGATGGCGTTCGACACCGCGCTCACCGCATCGTCCTGACCGATGACGCGCTCGTGGAGCACCTCCTCGAGGCGGACGAGCTTCGCCATCTCGCCTTCCATGAGCCGGCTCACGGGGATGCCCGTCCACTTCGCCACGATCTCGGCGACGTCCTCCTCGTCGACCTCCTCCTTCAGCATCTGCTCGTCGGCCTGGAGCTCGTCGAGGCGGACAGTGCGCCCCTCGATCTCGGTCTCGAGCTCGCGCATCGTGCCGTAGCGCAGCTGCGCCGCCTCCTCGAGGTTGCCCTCGCGCTCGGCTCGCTCCGCCTCGGTGCGCGCGTTCTCGAGCCGCTCTTTCAGCGCCCGGATCTCGGTGATCGCATCCTTCTCGTTCTGCCAGTGCGCGACCTTGGCGTCGCGCTCTTCGGCGAGCTCGGCGAGCTCGGCGTCGATCGCGTCGAGCCGGCCCTTCGAGACCTCGTCGGTCTCCTTGGCCAGCGCGGCCTTCTCGATCTCGAGCTGACGGATCCGGCGCTCGACGACGTCGATCTCGAACGGCATCGAGTCGATCTCGATGCGCAAGCGCGACGCGGCCTCATCGACCAGGTCGATCGCCTTGTCGGGGAGCTGGCGCCCCGTGATGTAGCGATGCGACAGCACCGCCGCCGCGACGAGCGCGGCGTCCTGGATGCGGACGCCATGGTGCACCTCGTAGCGCTCCTTGAGGCCGCGCAGGATCGCGATGGTGTCGTCGACCGAGGGCTCGCCCACGAACACCTGCTGGAAGCGGCGCTCGAGCGCGGGGTCCTTCTCGATGTGCTTGCGGTACTCGTCGAGCGTCGTCGCGCCGATCATGCGCAGCTCGCCGCGCGCCAGCATGGGCTTGATCATGTTGCCCGCGTCGACCGCTCCCTCGGCGCCGCCGGCACCGACGATCGTGTGGAGCTCGTCGACGAAGGTGATGATCTCGCCCTCGGAGTCGTTGATCTCCTTGAGAACTGCCTTGAGCCGGTCCTCGAACTCACCGCGGTACTTCGCGCCGGCGACCATGCCCCCGATGTCGAGCGCGATGAGACGCTTGTTGCGCAGCGACTCGGGCACGTCGCCCTCGACGATGCGGCGCGCCAGACCCTCGGCGATGGCGGTCTTGCCGACGCCCGGCTCGCCGATGAGCACGGGGTTGTTCTTCGTGCGGCGCGACAGCACCTGGATGGTGCGGCGGATCTCCTCGTCGCGGCCGATGACCGGGTCGAGCTTGCCGTTGCGCGCGTCCTCGGTGAGATCGCGGCCGAACCGCTCGAGAGCCTGGTACTGGTCCTCGGGGTTCTCGCTCGTCACCTTGTGGCTGCCGCGCACCTCCTTCAGGGCCCCGAGCAGTGCGTCGTGGGTGACACCGGTGCTGCGCAGGAGGTCGCCGACCCCGCCCGCGACGTCGGACATCGCGAGGAGGACGTGCTCGGTGGAGAGGTAGTCGTCGCCGAGGTCGCTCCGCTGGCGGTCGGCCGCCTCGAGCACCTGGTACGCGTCGGGGGACAGCTGGGCCGTCTGGGTGGTCTGGCCGTAGACCTGGGGGAGCGCGGCGACCGCCTCGTCGACGCGGTCGACGAGCGTCTTGGGGGCCACGCCGAGACGCTCGAGCACCGGCAGCACGACGCTCTCGGGCTGGCCGAGGAGCGCGGCGAGCAGGTGCTCGGACGTGACCTGGGAGTGGTTGCGCTCTCGAGCGAGCGACTGCGCGGCCTGGAGGGCCTCGCCCGTCTTGCGGGTGAACTTGTTGGGGTCGAGGGGCATGCGGCGATCATCCTGACGTCGGACCTGCGTGTCGGAGTTGACAACGGAATTGTCAAGTTTTCCATTCCCCCGCGAGGTCCCGGATTGCCCCTGGAACCGGCCCGTTCGGCGTGCCACGCTGGACGACCCTGTGACGCATGTGGTTGATGTGGTCGAGCCGGGCGGGCGCTTCGCGCCCGATCCCCTGCGTCCCGACCGCCGACGCTGGTGGGACCGCTGGCGCTGGACCGCGCGCGTCGTCGACGCGGCCGGCGTCGAAGGGCTCTCCTGGACGCCCGAGCTGGCGGGCCTGCCCGGGCCGCGCGACCCCGCCGCTCCGGCGGAGGCCGCGCTCGCGACCGTCGCCCTCGCCACCGCGACGCTCGGCAACTCCGACGCGGCGCCGCGCCCCGAGGGCGCCGACGCCGGGGGGCTCGGCCTGGCCGGCGCGCCGGTCGAGCCGGCGACGCCGCGCCTGGCCACGTTCTCGTCCGACCCGATGGTCGCCGCGTTCGGCGACGACCTGCGGCCGTTCGTGCCCGAGGCCGATGTCCCGGGCTCGAAGCGTCGACGGATCGTCATGGCCGTCGGCGCTGCGGCTGCTGCGGCGCTCATCGCCGCCGGCGCCGCGGCCGGGGCAGGTGTCTTCACGTCGAGCGACCAGCGCCCGCGGGTCGCGCCGCAGCTGAGCTACCGCGACGCCGGCGCCGGCTTCGCGCTGCGCTACCCCGACGACTGGCGCGTGCTACGACGCGACCGCGGCAACGCGATCAGGTTCGCCATCGCGGCGCCCGGCGCGACGACCACCGAGACCAACACCGTGTCGGTCGTCGTTGGCACGAACGCGGCGGACCTGCCCCAGCTGCACACGCTCGCCGACCAGCTCACCGAGATGCTGCGGCAGCGGCTGCCCGGGGTACGGCTGGAGTCTGCCGCGCGCGCTCGTGTCGCCGACGCGCCGGGCTTCCGGTTCACGTTCCGCGATCCCGACTCGACGCCGCCGGCGCGCATCGAGCAGCACGTCGGCCGCACCGCGAACGGCAAGCCGCTGACCGTGACGGTCACCGTGCGCGAGCCCCGCACCGCCCCGACCCGGACCGAGCTCGGCGACTTCCTCGCCTCGCTGCGATCGGGGCAGCTGCGCGCCCGGCCCTGATCCGACCGGGCCCTATCCGGTGAACGTGGGGACGAGCACGAGCGGCGCCGGGGCGACCACCTCGAGCTCGACCGCGCCGATGTCACAGCCCGGCCCCTGTGGCCGCGTCACCCCGCGCTGGTCGGTGGTGATGTCGCCGTCAGGACCCGCGCAGGCGGCGAGCGGCACGCCGTCGACCAACGGGCTCGTCGGCGCCGGCAGGCGGGTCTGCGTGGGCCCACCGTTGCCAGCCAGCGCGCCGAGCTGCGGGTCGGGCCCGTTCTCGGTGTCGCCGGTGCCCGTGAACCCGCAGGTGGCGTCGTCGGAGTAGTTGTCGCCCAGCGAGCCCGGGTTCAGCACCTGGCAGTTCGCCCCGCCGCCGTGCAGGGCGACGACCGTCCCGAACGACGCGAAGTCGTCGATCGCGGTGACGTTGGCGATGGGCTCGAGCTGCTGGGCCCCGGCCTCGTCGTCGTCTGTTGCACCGACGTCGGCTTCGGTGGGGAGGTCGCAGACGAGGTTCTCGTCCATCGCGTTGTCGACGATCGTGTCGTAGACCAGCGTGAGCGACGCGGTGGACCCGTCACTCTCCTGTCCGGAGTCGACGGCGCCGTTGTAGCGCTGCCGGTTGCCGGTGATCGTCGAGTTGACGATCGTGGTGGCGCCGCGCTTGGAGCGAAGCGCACCAGCCTGGTCCTGGGCGAAGTTGTCGCTCAGGGTCGACTCGATGATCGTCGTCGAGCCGTCCTCGTTCTCGATCGCGCCGGCCGAGTCGAAGGCGCAGTTGCCGGTCAACGTCGACCGGAGCACGGTGAGCGAGCCGCCGTTCATGTCGATCGCGCCACCGTCGTCGCGCTCGCGCCCGCCGGTGAGGGTCAGGTCGCGAAGGGTGACGTCGGACTGGGAGAGCTCGAAGATGTTGGCGGGACACGTCTGGGTGATCGTGAAGCCGTGGCCGTCGACGACCACCGGCGTGTCCACGCTGCGCGTCACTGCTCCGGCGTTGCTCGTGCAGTCGACGAGCGTGATGTCGTTGAGCAGGTCGGCCTCGGTGTCGAAGGCCAGCCGCAGCTGCGCCTCGGACGACACCTCGACGGCACCCGCGGTGGCAGCCGTGATCACGAGGGCGCCACCGGCGAGCAACGTCACCGCCAGGCCGGCGGCGAGCAGCCGCGCCCTGAGAATCCGCTGCTTCATCATCAGGGCATCCCTCCGCCTCGCTCGCGCCCCGCGTCTTCGCGTTCTGCACCCGAGCGGCACGCCGCCGGATGGCGCGGCCCCGGCGGGAGACCGTCGCGCCTCAGCCGACGTGGCGCCGCTCGGGGGTGGAGTTCGGAGCCGGGACGAGGTCGCGGCGGTGCTCGCGGTGAGCGGCCTCGACCGCCGCGACCAGGTCACGCCGGGCATCCTCGAGCGCCTGGCGGAGCTCGGCGATCCGCGTGCGGGCGCGCTCGAGCTCGGCCTCGAGCGTGAGCACCTTGCGGACGCCCACGAGGCTCACCCCCTCGTTGGTGAGCTCCTGGATCCGCCGCAGCAACGCGATGTCGTTGTCGGAGTATCGGCGGCTGCCGCCCTCGGTGCGCTCGGGCTCGATCAGCCCCTTGCGCTCGTAGATGCGCAGCGTCTGCGCGTGCACGCCGGCCAGCTCGGCCGCGACCGAGATGATGTAGAGGGCTCGTTCGCGATCGTCTCGCGCCGGCGCCATGTCAGACCCCGAGCTCACTGCGCGGGTTCGCGCTGAGCGTGTCGGCGAGCGACTCCACCGCCTCGCGCTCGTCGGCGCTGAGGCGCGTGGGGACGACGACGTCGAACGTGACCATCAGGTCGCCGGCCTCGCCCTTCGCAGGCTTGATGCCGCGGCCACGCACGCGCACCGTCGTGCCGGGCTGCGTCCCGGACGGAACCTTGACGGTCACGGGCTCCTCGAGCGTCGGCACCTTCACCTGCGCGCCGAGCGCGGCCTCGGCGAACGTCACCGGCACGTTGACCGTGAGGTTCGCCCGTCCGCTGCGACCGAAGATCTGGTGCTTCCCGACGTGAGCGATCACGAACAGGTCGCCCGGGGGGCCGCCGTTGCGGCCGGCACCGCCCCGACCCTTCACGCGGATGCGCTGCCCGTCCTTCACACCGGCAGGGATGCGGACCTTCACCTCGCGCCGCCGGCGCTCGACGCCGGTCGAGCGGCACTTCTTGCACTTGTGCTTGACGACCTGGCCGCGGCCCCCGCACGTCGGGCAGACCTGGGAGAACGAGAACGGGCCCTGGTCGACCGCGACCGCACCCGAGCCGCCGCAGGTCGGGCAGGTCTCGGGGAACGTCCCGGGCTCGGCGCCGGTGCCGCCGCACACCGAGCACGGCGCGTCCGACGTGAGGTTCACCGTGGTCGTGGCGCCGTGCACCGCGTCGAGGAAGTCGAGGTGCAGCTCGGTCTCGAGATCCTCGCCGCGCACCGGCCCTGCCGGTCCGCCGCCCCGGCGGCCGCGCCGGCCGAACCCGCGCCCACCGCCGCCTCCACCACCGAAGAGGTTGCCGAACAGGTCGCCGAGGCCACCGCCGTCGTCGAAGTGGAACGTGGCGTCCTCGTAGCCCGGGCCGAACCCGCCGAAGCCACCACCGGGCCCGGCTCCGTTGGCGACCATCTCCCGGACCTGGTCGTACTCCTTGCGCTTCTCGGGGTCGCCCAGCACGTCGTGCGCGGCCGAGACGTCCTTGAAGCGCTCTTCGGCTTGCTCGTCGCCCGCGTTCGCGTCGGGGTGATACTGCTTCGCGAGCTTCCGGTACGCCTTCTGGACGTCCTTGTCGCTCGCGTCGGACGTCAGCCCGAGCGCGGCGTAGTAGTCCTTCTCGAACCACTCCCGCTGCGGCGCCATGGCCGGCTACCTCGTGACCTTGACCATGGCGGGCCGCAGGACCCGCCCCTTGAGGCGGTACCCGGTGCGCATGGTCTCGGCGACGACGGGATCGCCGTCACCGCCGTCCTGGAGGACGGCTTCGTGCACGTTCGGGTCGAACGGCTTGCCGTCGGTGTCGATCCGCTCGAGCCCGGCCTTCTCGAGCGCGCCGAGCAGCTCGGCGTACACGAGCTCGACGCCCTTGCGGGCCTTCTCGTCGGCGTCGTCGAGCGCCGAGAGCGCGAGCTCGCAGCTGTCGAGCACCGGCAGCAGGGCGACGAGGAGCGATTCGTTCGCGCGCTCCACCACGGCGGTCTGCTCGCGCAGGACGCGCTTGCGGTAGTTCTCGAAGTCGGCCTGCACCTGTTGCGCGAGCGCCCGAAGCTCGTCGCGCTCGCGCTCGAGCGGATCGGACTCAGGCGCGGCCTCGGGCTCCGCGGCCGACGACTCGCCGGTCGCGCTGCCCTCGCCACCCTCGGGTGTGACCCAGTCCTCTCGCTCGTCGGGGCTTCGGGTCACGCGCTCTCCGCCTCGCCCTCGTCGACGATCTCGGCGTCGGCCACCTCGTCGTCGGACGGCTGCTCGGCGCCGGCGGCACCCGCATCACCACCGGGCGCGCCCCCGGCAGCCTGCTGCTGAGCCTGCGCGGCCTGGTACAGCCGCTGGGCGAACTCCTGGCTCGCCTGGATCAGCGCCTCGTGCTTGGCCCGGATGGCGTCGACGTCCTCGCCCTGGAGGGCCTCCTTGAGCTCACCGAGGGCCGCCTCGATCGTGGTCTTGTCGTCGTCGGTGACCTTGTCGGCCTGGTCCGTCAGCAGCTTCTCGGTCTGGTAGACGAGCGCGTCCGCGTTGTTGCGCACCTCGGCCGCCTCGCGGCGCTGACGGTCCTCGTCGGCGTGGGCCTCGGCCTCCTTCATCATGCGGTCGATCTCGTCCTTGTCGAGCGCGGTGCCGCCGGTGATCGTCATCGCCTGCTCCTGGCCCGTGCCGAGGTCCTTCGCGGACACGTGCACGATGCCGTTCGCGTCGATGTCGAAGGTCACCTCGACCTGCGGGACGCCCCGCGGCGCCGGCGGGATGCCGACGAGCTGGAACGTGCCGAGCAGCTTGTTGCGGTACGCCATGTCGCTCTCGCCCTGGAGCACCTTGATCTCGACGCTCGGCTGGTTGTCGTCGGCGGTGGTGAAGACCTCGGACCGCTTCGTCGGGATCGTGGTGTTGCGCTCGATGAGCTTGGTCATGATCTGACCCTTGGTCTCGATCCCGAGCGACAGCGGCGTGACGTCGAGGAGGAGCACGTCCTTGACGTCGCCCTTCAGCACGCCGGCCTGGATGGCGGCACCGATCGCGACGGCCTCGTCGGGGTTGACGCCCTTGTCGCCGTCCTTGCCGGTGATCGAGTGCACCAGCTCCTGGATCGCGGGCATGCGCGTCGAGCCGCCCACCAGGATCACGCGGTCGATGTCGTCCTTCGTCATGCCGGCGTCGCGGATCGCCTGCTCGAACGGACCCCTGCAGGCGTCGGCGAGGTCGGCCGTGATCTCCTGGAACTTCGAACGTGACAGGGTGAGCTCGAGGTGCAGCGGGCCTTCCTGCGTCGCGGTGATGAACGGCAGGTTGATCGACGTCTCCTGGAGCGAGGACAGCTCGATCTTCGCCTTCTCCGCCGCCTCCTTGAGGCGCTGCGCGGCCATCTTGTCAGCGGCGAGGTCGACGCCGTGCGCGTTCTTGAACTCGGCCACCATCCAGTCGATGACGCGCTGGTCCCAGTCGTCGCCGCCGAGCGATGTGTTGCCGGCGGTCGACTTCACCTCGAACACGCCGTCGCCGAGCTCGAGGATCGACACGTCGAACGTGCCGCCGCCGAGGTCGAAGACGAGGATCGTGAGGTCGTGCTCCTTGTCGAGCCCGTACGCGAGCGCGGCCGCGGTCGGCTCGTTGATGATGCGCAGCACCTCGAGGCCCGCGACCTCGCCCGCTTCCTTCGTGGCCTGGCGCTGCGCGTCGTCGAAGTAGGCCGGCACGGTGACGACGGCC
>CAZHKE010000018.1:0-59976 GCA_964532485.1 uncultured Bifidobacteriaceae bacterium | reverse complement strand
CGGTGCCACCCCCCGCGCCCGACGACGAGCCGGAGTGGATCGCCCAAGCCGCCGGCGAGTTCAGCGGCGACGTCGTCCTCGCCCACGACCTCTGGTCGATCACCCTCTGACGCCTCCATCCCGGCGCTTTGGGGGCGCGCTACAGGTAGTCGTCGTGGAGGAGGTTGTTCGTCGCGAACCAGCCGGGGACGGCGGGGATGAAGTTCGCGACGAGCTGGTTGGCGAGCACCGCGGCGACGGCGACCTCGCTCGAGATCCCGGCCGCAGTGAGCGCACCGCTCATACCGACCGACGCCACCGCGGTTCCACCGCCGGGAATGGGGACCAGGGACGCAAGCGTGCTCACGAAGATGTTGATCGCGAGCAACGTCCAGTAGTTGATGCTGCCGCCGAACGCGTAGAGGCAGAACATCATCACCATGGCGTACATCAGGGCGTTGAGGAAGTTGCCTCCGAACAGCTGGACCAGCCGTCGCGGCGAGCGGACCGCCGCCCAGATCGTCTTCGCTGCGCTGGCTACCGGGGGCAGCACGACCTGGCGCAGCTTCGCGACCTTGAAGATCAACACGATGGCGATCCCGATCAGGACCACTGCGAGCACCACGACCTGCACGACGGCGTCGACGGGGATCTTGCCCGTGTCGATCGTGGTCGGCGAGAGCAGCAGCGCCACGAGGAAGAGCAGCGTGCAGGCGACGATGTTGCCCACGTTGGCGAGCAGCCCGCCCGAGGCGACGGCTGAGGCGAGGTCGACGCCCTGCTTCTGGAGGAACCGGATCTGCGCGGCCATGCCGCCGATGGCCGGCACCGCCAGGTTCGAGAACGACATCGACAGCTGGAGCTCCGCGGTGCGCATCAGCGGCAGGTTGATCGGCACCGTCCCCGACAGTGAGATCGCGGTCGCGAAGTTGGTGAGGAACGACACGATCAGCGCGGCCGTGAGCCACGCCCAGTCGGCGTTCTTGATCGTGTTCCAGAACTCCTCGGGATCGCCCACCTGGCTCAGGAGCGCGAAGACCGCGATCAGTGTGCCGACCGCCATGAGCAGGTTCGTCGAGCTGACCCGGTAGAGCTGCTGCAGTGGTGGTTCCTCGGCACCGACGGCCTTCGCCGCGGTCTCGCGCAGCTGCGTGAGCTGGTCGGCGAGCGCCTTCTTGTCGTGCCGCTTGTGCGGCCGCATCTCATTGCTCAGCGCGGCCGACTGGAGGAAGGGGAGCGCGTCGGCGATCGCCTGCTTGCCGAGGCCCTTGACCGCCGCCGTGATGGCGCGCTCGTTGCCGAACAGGTCGGCGGTCGAAGCGAGGAGCTCGGCGATGTCGCTGCCGCGCCGCGCGTCCGACGACGCGCCCGCCGCCCGACTGAAGTCGTCGATGCCGATGCCCTTCGAGGTGATCACGAGGTGGCGCGCGTTCAGTGCGCCGTGCTCGATGTGCGCCTCGTGCAGTCGACGAACCTGGTCCCACACGTCGGCGAGACGCCGGTCGGTGAGCGCGCGTGCACCGGCGTCGGCGAGCCGCGCTCCCTCCAGTGGCCGCGTCACCAGCAGCGCCGCGCCCGGACCGGCAGTGCCGGCCACGACGACGTCGGGCACCCGTACCCCGGCGCGATGTGCGAGCAGCAGCGTGTACGCCTCGTGCTCGACGTCGGAGAGCCGCGTGACGTGGAGCTCGGGTCCCGAGTCCTTGTAGAGCAGCCAGCGCCACGCCTTGGCGGCGAGCTGGGCGTCGGCCTCGTCACGACCGAGGACGCGCACGTGCAGCGGTCCCGCGGTGTCCCTCGCGACCATCAGCGTCGCGCTGGGGGGCTGGACCGGCGCGAGCTCGACATCGATCGTCGGCACCTCCATCTCGGACAGCGCCGCGGTGACCTGGCGGCGAGTCGGACGCCCACCCGGTGAGCCGAACACGAGGTGCACGAGCGCGCCCATGCCCCACCCGAGCGCGAGTGCGGCGAGCACCGCGTTCGGGTCACCCGTGCCCAGGTACATCGCCGACAGCGCGAGCGCGAGCACGAGCAGCTGCCCGAGGCGACGGACTGGTCGCGTGAGGTATGGCCCCGCGGTGACGACGATCGCCACCACGATCGCGAGACGCACGACCGGGAACCCCGGGGTCGAGTCGCCGAAGCGCGTGACGATGTCGAGGCTCTTCTCGAGGCCGGCGTCGTTGACGACGATCGCGCCCAGGAACCGGCCGACGAGCCACGCGGCACCGCCGGCGATGGCGAGATCTCGCGCCAGCCGCCAGCGGCGGGCGACGAGTGCGGCGGCGACGACGATCCCGATGGCCCACAGCGCGGCGATGTCGTAGAGGCCGGCGAAGAATGCCCGCAGGTCGCCGGGCAGGCCGTTGAGGAGCGCGTAGAGGTTCTGCTCGAACGCTCCCGCGTGGCTCTCGTGCGCGATCGTGAACGCGACGATTGCCACCGCGCTGATGAGGCGGATCCAGTCGCTCGTGCGTCGCCGGAAGGGCCGCTCGGACGCGGGTCCGAACGTGTTGGTGCGCCAACGTACGAGGCGCCCGTCGTGCCCGTCGGGAGCCTTCGCGCTCCCGGGCTTCTTCGTCGGCGCCGCGGTCGTCGCCACGGGGCGATCATTGCCGAGCCGCACCCCGCGTGTCGGGACGTGCAGCTACCCGACTCCCACCAGAGCCCGCGGGCCCGGGTCGACCACCTTCTCCGCCGAGTACCGCGAGCACCGGGTGCCCTCGGGCCAGTGCCCTGGCGGGAGGCCGGCCTTGCGCCACAGCGCGCCGAGGAACGCGTCGACGTCGTCGTCGAAGTGGCGCCACACGGCGGGCAGGAAGGTGGCGCGGTGGCGTCCGGCCTCGACGACGATGCCGTCGGTGCCCACGCGCACGTCGACCGCCAGGTCGGCGTACGACGTGACGTGCATCGGCTCGAGGTCGCTCAGCACCGAGATCTCGATCGACATCTCGCAGTAGTCGTCGGGGCTCACCGGCGGAAGTCGGGGATCGCGGAAGGCCGCAGCCACCGCGTTGTGGGCCACATCGGCCACGAGCGGGCGCATGGCCTCGAGTGAGCCGATGCATCCCAGCAACCTGCGCTCGCGCTCGAGCGTGACGAACGTCGCGCCTGGTCGGCGAAGAGCGGCGTCGGCCTGCTCGACATCGAGAGCGACATCGCTTCCGTGCTGCAGGGTCTGGCGGATCGCGTCAGCCGCCACGTCGAGGAGCGTGCCGCGCTGCTCGGAGGTCAGGGTCTGCACGTCATGCCGCCGTGAGTGCGAAAGCGCCGTAGCCGACGACGCGATCGAGTGGTCCGGCGGTATCACCGGAGTTGCGGACGTCGAGGCCGATCGTGTGCAAGCCGTGCCGGGTCGCGGCGACGAGCAAGCCGCGCAGCGGGTACGCGCCGCACGCGGCGTCGGGCTCGAGCGCGTCGACGCGGCCCGCGACGATCGCGTCGGCGGTGTTGCGATCGCGCGCGGTCGCAGTGGCGTGATCGAGGTAGTGGCTCAGGTCGCTGCTCACCACGACGAGGGTGTCGTCACCACCCCAGAGGAGGTCGAGGACCGACGCCACGGTGTCGGCGCTCGCCTGGCCGACGACGAAGGGCGCGAGCGAGAAGCCGTCACCCAGGATCCGCTGGAGGAACGGGAGGTGCACTTCGAGGCTGTGCTCGCGGGCGTGCGCGGCGTCGTCGACCAGCACGCCCGGGAGCTCGAGCGCGGCGCTCCGAGCGTCGGCATCGATCGGGACGTCGCCGAGCGGGGTGACGAACGCATCCGTGCCCGGTGCGGCGATCCCCCGCACCGGGACGAAGTGCGCGGGGCCGAGCAGCACGACTCGGGTCACGCGACCGCGGGCCGCGCGAATGGTCGCGTACCCGGACGCGGCGACGGGTCCGGAGTACACGTAGCCGGCGTGCGGGACGACGAGCGCCTTCGGTGCAGGCCCCGCCCAGGCCGGAGCGGCGTCGAGCAGCGCGTCGACCTCGGCCGCGAGCTCCCCGGCGTCACCCGGATAGAACGCGCCGGCGACCGCGGCGGGACGTCGGCGCGTCGCCGCCGGAGTCATGCCGCGCCGGCGAAGTCGGCGAGGCGCACCGGGACGCGCCGAGCGCCCCAGTGCTGGGCGGGGCCGTCGAACCGGCCAGGGAGTGGCGTGTCGCACGACCGGCAACGCCCGTCGTCGGTGAGCCGGTAGGCGCCGAGCACGTACCAGTCGCGCTCGATCACGACCTCGCCGCACACCCCGCAGCGTGTGCTCCCGCCGTCGCGGTCGTGCACGTTGCCGGTGTACGCGTGCTGCACGCCGTTGCCCTGCGCGATCTCGCGTGCACGCGTGAGCGTCGACGGTGGCGTCGGGGGAACGTCGAGCATCTTGAAGTCGGGGTGGAACGCGCTGAAGTGCATCGGCACGTCGGCACCCAGGTGCTCGACGACCCAGCGTGTCATCGCGTCGAGCTCGGCGTCGGAGTCGTTCTTGCCGGGGATCAAGAGGTTCGTGATCTCCACCCATACGTCGGTCTCGTGCACGAGGTACTCGAGCGTGTCGAGCACGTCGCGGAGATGCGCGCCGCTCACATGGTGGTAGAAGTCCTCGTCGAAGGCCTTGAGGTCGACGTTGGCCGCGTCGATGTGCGAGAAGAGCTGGGCGCGGGGCTCGGGGCAGATGTAGCCCGCGGTGACGGCCACGGTCTTGATGCCGCGCTCGCGGCACGCGTCGGCCACGTCGGCGGCGTACTCGAGGAAGATCACGGGGTCGTTGTAGGTGAACGCCACGCTGCGAGCGCCCAGCTCGTCAGCGGCTCGGGCGATGACGTCGGGCGACGCCGCGTCGGCGAGCGTGTCGGTCTCCTTCGACTTCGAGATGTCCCAGTTCTGGCAGAACCGGCACGCGAGGTTGCACCCGGCGGTTCCGAACGACAGGACCGAGGAGCCCGGCAGGAAGTGGTTGAGGGGCTTCTTCTCGATGGGGTCGAGGCAGAAGCCGCTCGAGCGCCCGTACGTGGTGAGGACGACGGCGTCGCCCTCTCGGGCGCGTACGAAGCAGAGCCCGCGCTGGCCCTCCCGGAGCTTGCAGGCGCGCGGACACACGTCGCACTGCACCCGACCGTCGTCGAGCAGGTGCCAGTGCTCGGTGGGCACCGTGCTCGTCGTCATCGCCATCACAGAGACCTCGCCTTCCACGAGTGGGGAACACCTGTTCAGCTCCGTGGATTCCGGATGAGGGCGATGGCACGAACGGGCACTCGCATCCCCCTCGATGTCGAACAGGCGTTCGTCGCGGACCGAGTCCTCCGGCACCGGTCGGCTCCTCCGTACGATGCCGAAGTGGGAGAGGCACCGATGGCTCCGAGACCCAAGGGCACCTCGACGTCGAACTTCGGCGTCTCGCGGCGCGAGAGCCACGACGCCAGCGACTTCTACGCTCGATTCGCCGCGCCCGATCTGAGTCGAGACGGGGACGTCGCCGAGTCGGAGGTGGTCGACGAGCTCTTCTGTGGCGACGCGCGGTCGATGGACCGGGTCGCGGATCGCTCCGTGGCGCTCGTGGTGACCTCCCCCCCGTACTTCGCGGGCAAGGAGTACGAGCAGGCCCTCGGTGAAGGACATGTGCCGGCGACGTACCTCGACTACCTCGCGATGTTGCGCGACGTGTTCGCGGAGTGCGCCCGAAAGCTCGAGCCCGGAGGTCGGATCGCCGTCAACGTGGCCAACCTCGGCCGTCGCCCCTACCGGTCCCTGTCGTCGGACGTCATCCACATCCTCCAGGACGACCTGAAGCTCCTGCTCAGAGGCGAGGTCATCTGGCACAAGGCAAAGGGCTCGGCCGGGTCGTGTGCTTGGGGATCGTTCCAACGACCCGCGAATCCGGTCCTGCGTGACCTCACCGAGCGCGTCGTCATCGCGAGCAAGGGCCGGTTCGACAGGGCACTCGCTGCGCCCGAGCGAGAGAGCCGGAGCCTCTCGGCAGACGTCTCGTTGTCTCGGGACGAGTTCATGGAGGCCACGACCGATGTGTGGGAGATCCCCGCGGAGAGCGCGACGAGGGTCGGCCACCCGGCGCCGTTCCCGATCGAGCTCCCGTCGCGCTTGATCCACCTCTACACGTACTACGACGACCTCGTCCTCGATCCCTTCGTCGGCTCGGGGACGACCGCCGTCGCCGCGGTTCGCCACGATCGACGCTTCATCGGGTACGACACGGACGAGCAGTACCTGGAGCGCGCGAGGGAGCGTGTCGGCGCCGAGCGCGATCGGTTGGAGCACGAGCGGGCGAGTGGCACCCCAGCCACCCGCTTCGTGGTCCCCCCGATCCCGTCGCCGGCCGACCCGGCCGAGGACCTCCAGGCACGAGCGACGAGAGAGGGTCGCGCGGCCAAGGACGTCGCCGAGCAGCTTCTCGTCCGGTGCGGCTTCACCGACATCGAGAAGGACGTCAAGCTCGGCAGTGGTGTCGAGGTGAGCTTCAAGGCCTTCGATCGACTCGGTCACCCGTGGTACTTCGACGTGTCAGGAGGCTTCACGAGCACTCGTCCCGGCCTCAAGCGAACCGACACCTTGTGGAGGGCGGTGGGCAAGGCTGCCGTCGTCAACGAGATCGAGGCAGGCACCCCGCTGGTGCTGCTCACCACCGATGCGCCGACCCGCCAGAGCGCGGGGGGCCAGGCCTTGGGCATGGTGACCGGACCCGAGAAGCCCGTCACCGCCGTTCTCGAGATGCTCAACCCGACTCACCAGGCGCGCCTCGCTCGGTACGCGACGGGCGGATCCTGAGCCGAACCTGAGAGCGCCCGGGCGGCGGGGGGGAACCGGCACCGGGGGTGGCGGCGTTCTCGTCGCATGCCCAGAGCTCTCTTCGCGATCGCGTCGCTGGCGACGCTCCTCGCCGTCGGGTCCACCACCGTGCCGCTGGCCTCGGCCGATACGCCGGCCTCGGCACCGTCGGCCGCCACCTCGGCCGCCCCGGGCACCGCGGCCGCGCAGTCGACCGACGGGGCGTCGGTGATCGCGGCGACCATCGACGACCTCCAGTCGTGGTGGGCGCAGCAGCTGCCCGACGTGTACAGCCGTGACTACGAGCCCATCCCCGACAACCGGCTCATCGCCTACTCGGAGAGCGATCCGCCGCCGGCATGCGGGGGCAGGGGCACCACTCCCTACCAGGAGGTCGCCGGCAACGCCTTCTACTGCTCCGAGGGTGACTTCATCGCGTGGGACGAACAGGTGCTCTTCCCGCGCCTCGAGAGGAAGTTCGGGTCGTTCGCGGTCGCGCTGGTGCTCGCCCACGAGTGGGGCCACGCGATCCAGGCGCGCACCAACACGTCGCTCAACGCGACCGTCTACCTCGAGACCCAGGCCGACTGCTTCGCCGGATCGTGGGCCCGGCACGTCGAGCACGACGACGTGTCGCTGTCGATCGGCAGGGTCGACCGCGACATCGCGCTCGCCGGCTTCCTCGAGTTCCGTGACCCGCCCGGCGTCGATCCCTCCCAGCAGGGAGCGCACGGCAACGCGTTCGACCGCGTCAGTGCCTTCCAGGACGGCTTCGACGACGGCACCGATCGGTGTGCCCGGTACGAGTCGAACCCACCCGAGGTGACCGAGACCGGCTTCTCCAGCCAGGAGGAGTACGCCAGCGGCGGCGACCTCCCGCTCGACGAGACGATCAAGCTGCTGCGCCCCGACCTCGACGACTACTGGAGCATCGAGCTCGACGGCGCGTCGCCGGTCAAGGACGTCGTGTCCGACTCCGGCTCGTCGTGCGATGGCACGAGCGACGGCGGCGTGCTCGTCGACGACGTCACGTACTGCACGAGCGATGACGTCGTGCACTACGACACCGGTGCGCTCGAGCGGATCTACGAAGCGAGCGGCGACTTCGGCGCGGGGATGGTGCTCGCAGCGGCCTGGTCGTCGGGAGCGCTGGATCAGATGGGACGGTCGGTGACGAGCGACGCGGCGCACACGAGGGCCGACTGCCTCACGGGCTCGTGGGCCGGCGACGTTGCCCGCGGCGTGCGGGCTCGAGACCGAGGCAACGACGCCATCTCGTTGTCCCCCGGCGACCTCGACGAGGGCATCGCGACGTTCGTGTCGCTCGGCGAGGGCAACGGGGGCGCGTTCGCCCGCGTCGCGGCGTTCCGGAAGGGCTTCTTCAAGGGCACCGGCGCCTGCACGGCCTGACGGACCGGTGTGACCGGGACCGGCCCCGCACCCATCCGGTCCCTCAGGTCAGGTCGGCGTGGCCCGGGAGGCCGGAGGACGTGTCGGCGAAGAGCGTCGGCTTGGCGGCGGACAGGTCGTCGGGCGTCCAGTCGTGGGCCAGGGCGACGCGACCCTGCACCGCGAGCGGGCCGACCACGCCCACCCGCCGACCCACCACGAGCAGCACCTGCCCGGTCACGTCGCTCGCCTCGTCGTCGCACAGCCAGCGCACGACCTTCGCCGCATGCGAGGGGTCGTACGGATCCGGCCCGTCGACCGGCTTGACGAACATCTCCACGTTCTCCGTCATGCGAGTCCGGGCGCGCGTCGCGACCGCGTTCGCGGTTGCGCCGTACTTGGCGAGCTCCGCCGCCAGCTCGAGCGTGAGGCCGAGGATGCCCGCCTTCGCCGCCGAGTAGTTCGCGTGCCCCCGCGCGGGGAACAGCCCGCCCTCGCTGACCGTGTTGACGATCCGCCGTCCCGCGGCCGGGCCACGCTCACGCCAGTGCTCGCCGACGAAGCGCGACGGCGCGAAGTGGCCCTTGAGGTTGACGCGCACGACGTCGTCCCACTCGTGCTCGCTCATCTTGAAGCTCATGCGGTCGCGGGTGATCCCCGCATTGTTCACGAGCACGTGCACGTCGCCGAACGCAGCAACCGCGGCGCCCAGCAGCGATTCGGCGACCGACCAGTCCGCGACGTCGCCGGTGTGCGCGATCGCCGCGCCTCCCGATGCCGCGATCTCGGCGGCGACCGCTTCGGCCGCGTCGGGTGACCGGTTGTTGACGACCACGCTGGCGCCGGCCGCTGCGAGCGCACGGGCGTGGGCCCGCCCGAGCCCGCGCCCGGCGCCCGTGACGACGGCCACGCGGCCGGTGAGTGGCTGCACGCTCACGCCGTGTTCACACCGGGGGGACGCCGTGGCGGCGCGCGAGCACCTCGCGACGGCGCGTCCGCGCGAGCGCGAACCTCCGGACGAGCTCGTCGCGCAGCTCGACCGGCTCGACGACGGCGTCGACGACGAGCTCCGCCGCGAGCCGGATGAGATCGACGTCGGCCTCGTACTCGGCGCGCTTCTCGGCGACGAACGTCGCTCGCTCGTCGGGATCGTCGATCTCCTGGATCGCGTTGTAGAAGACCGCGTTGACCGCCGGGTCGGGCCCCATGACAGCGATCTGCGCGCTCGGCAGGGCGAGGCACGCGTCGGGGTCGAACGCGGGGCCGCACATCGCATAGAGCCCGGCGCCGTACGCCTTGCGAACGATCACCGAGATCTTCGGGACCGTCGCCTCGGCGATCGCGGTGATCATCTTGGCTCCGTGGCGGATGATGCCCTCACGCTCGACCGCGGTGCCGATCATGAAGCCCGGAACGTCGGCGAGGAACAGCAGCGGCACGTTGAACGCGTCGCAGAGCCACACGAAGCGCGCCGCCTTGTCGGCCGAGTCGACGAACAGCACCCCACCGAGGTGCATCGGGTTGCTCGCCACGATGCCGATCGGGGCGCCGTCCAGTCGCCCGAAGCCACAGATCAGCTCCTTGGCGAAGAGCGGCTTCACCGCTGTGAACGAGTCGGTGTCGACGATCGCGGTCACGACGCGATGCATGTCGTAGGCGCGCCGCTCCTCTGGCGGGACGATGTCGGCGATCGTCGCCGGCGGGGAAGCCGGTGACGCCGCCCGAGCGCGCGGAGGGTCGTCGCGCCAGCTCGTCGGCAGGTACGAGAGCCAGCGCTTCGCCGACTCGATCGCCTCGGTGTCGTCGGTGACGAGGTTGTCGCCGCAGCCGCTGACGGTCGCGTGCATGCGCGCGCCGCCCATCTCCTCGAGCGAGACGTGCTCGCCGATCACCGCTTCGGCCATGCGGGGTGAGCCGAGGTACATCGAGGCGTTGCTCTCGACCATGAACACGACGTCGCAGAAGGCGGGGATGTACGCACCACCGGCGGCCGACGGGCCGAAGAGGCAGCACACCTGCGGGACGCGGCCCGACAGCCGCACCTGGTTGGCGAAGATGCGTCCCGCGCCGCGACGGCCCGGGAACAGATCGACCTGGTCGGTGATGCGCGCGCCCGCCGAGTCGACGAGGTAGACGACGGGCACCTCGAGTCGCAGCGCCGTCTCGGTGAGTCGGAGGATCTTCTCCACGGTGCGCGCCCCCCACGAGCCGGCCTTCACCGTGGGGTCGTTCGCCATCACGCACACGGGCCGCCCGTCGACACGACCCGTGCCGGTCACGACGCCGTCAGCGGGGAGCTCGTCGGCGAGCGCGTTGGCGAGGAGCCCGTCCTCGACGAAGGAGTCTTCGTCGAGCAGGAGCGCGAGACGGTCGCGCACGAACAGCTTGTTGGCTTTCGCGAGCTTGGCCGTCTCGCGTTCGCGGTCTCGGTTCCCGCGTCGCGCCCGCTCGACGTGCTCGTGCACGGGTCCGATCATGGCAAGCAGCGTATGCGGCTCGTGCGCCGTGCGGTCCCGTCGGTGGACGTCGTACGCTCCCTTTGATGACGAAGCAACGCACGCGGCGCGAGTTCGACCCGCTCTCGGCCGACTTCTTCGACGACCCGTACGACACCTACCGATGGCTGCGCGACGAGGCGCCCGTGTACCACAACGAGCGCTACGGGTTCTGGGCGTTGTCGCGCTTCGCCGACGTCGTCGCGGCCCACCGCGACTGGAAGACCTTCAGCTCGGAGCACGGTCTCACGATCGACCAGCTCACCGACCCGAGCTCGAGCATGAAGGGCACGAGCATCATCATGATGGACCCACCCGACCACGACCGGATGCGCAAGCTGGTCAGTCGCGTCTTCACGCCGCGCGCCATGGCCGCGCTGGAGCCGATGATCCGCGACGTCGTCACGTCGCACCTGGCACCGTTCGACGATGCGGAATCCTTCGACGCGGTCGCGGACTTCTCGGCGCCGTTCCCGGTCGAGGTGATCTCGATCATGCTCGGCGTGCCGAAGGACGACCGTCAGCAGATCCGCCATTGGACCGACCTGATGCTGCACCGCGAGCCGGGCGACCCGAGCCCGACGCCAGAGGGAATGGAGGCGGGGCTGTCGCAGATCCTCTACTTCCTCGAGCTGATCGGCGAGAAGCGGGCGCATCCGGCCGACGACATGATCACACGCCTCACGGAGGTGGAGGTCGAGGATCCGGTCTCCGAGGGTGGGGACGGTGCGACGCATCGCCTCGACGACGAGGAGATCGCCGGCTTCGCGACCTTGCTCGCGGCAGCCGGGAGCGAGACCGTCACCAAGCTCATCGGCAACGCAGCGGTGTTGTTCGCGCGGAACCCGTCCGAGTGGCAGAAGATCCTCGACGACCCGGGAAAGGCTCAGCCCGCGGTCGAAGAGGTGCTGCGGTACTGGGCCCCGTCGCAGTACCAGGGGCGCTTCACGCACCGGCCGGCGGAGCTCCACGGCACGACGATCCCCGAGGGGAGCCCCGTGTTCCTCGTCACCGGCGCGGCGAACCGCGACGAGCGCGAGTACGACGATCCCGACCGGTTCGACATCGACCGCGAACAGGGGTTGGCCGTCGGCCTGGGTCACGGCATTCACGCGTGCCTCGGCGCCGCCCTCGCCCGGCTCGAGAGCAAGGTCGCGTTCGAGGAGCTGCGCGACCGGTGGCCCCGCTACGAGATCGACGAGACGGGGCTGCGGCGGGTGCAGATGTCGAACGTCGCGGGATTCAGCAACGTTCCGGTGTCGCGCGCGAGCTGAGCACCGAGCCGTCACCCCAGCAGCGCGCGGCGTGATGCTCGACCACGTCGGCCACGGCGTCGACCGACGTCGTGATCCCCTCCGCGGCCAGTGACGTGACGCGAAGACCGTGGATCCCGCACGGGACGATGTGGTCGAACATCGCGAGATCGGGATCGACGTTGATCGCGAAGCCGTGCATCGACCGGCCCCTCGCGATGCGCACCCCGATCGCGGCGATCTTCCGGTCGTCGATCCAGACGCCGGGATAGCCGCGTCGCCGTCGCGCCCCCTCGAGCCCCGCCTCCGACAACGTGGCGATCACGACGTCCTCGATGGTCGCGACGTGTTCCGGGACGGCTTGTGAGCGCAGCGGGACGTCGACGATCGGGTAGCCGACAAGCTGTCCCGGGCCGTGGTACGTGACGTCACCGCCCCGCTGAACTCTCACCTGCTGCGCGCCGACGGTGCCCGGGTCGACGAGCACGTGCTCGTCGCGGGCGCGCACGCCGAGGGTGTACACGTGCGGGTGCTCGAGCAGCAGCAGCCACTGCTCGCCGTGTCGGCGACGGAGGTCGTTCTGGAGCGCGAGTGTCGCGTCGTACTCGGCGATGCCGAGGCGCGCGACCCGCAGCGGGCCGCGCATCAGTCGCACCCGGCTTCGTTCGCGTTGCCGTCGCGCTCGTGCTCGCGGAGCTCGTGGGCGAGCACGACCTCGAGCAACCCGACTGCGGCGCCGACGGTGGCGCCGATCAGCGCGCTGATGCAGAAGGCCCCGATGAGGCGATGGCCGAAGACGGAGAGGTCGATGCCGTGGAGCAGCTGGTCCTCGATCGTGAACGGGATCGTCACGAGGAAGAACGCCATCCAGAAGTGTGGACGGACGAGGTCGTAGCTGCGGCGAAGCCCGGCGAACACGCCCAGGTCCTCGGAGATGATCAGTGGACCGACCAGGCACAGGAGCGTGAACGCGATGACCCCGGGGACGACGAGCAACAGCGTGCCGATCGCGGCTGCGGCGATCAGGACGAGATCGGCGCCGAGCAGGCGGAGCAGCGGAAGCCGCCGGAGCGCGTCGTCGATCCTCACGTCGGGCTCGCCGTCGAGGTACGTGCGGAGCACGAGGTCCAGCAGGCCCGCGTAGAACACGATGCCGTACATGCCCACCGCGGCGGCGAGCACCGACGCCAGCACCTCGACCTCGATCGGGGCGCCCGCCTCGACGATCTCGACCTCGACGACGGCCGTGATCCAGGCGGACGCACCGAACACCACCGCCGCGGTGCCCGCGACCCGCCGGGGCCGATCGCGCAGCACCCGGGCCGCCGTCCGGACGACGGTCCCGGCTCGGAGCCGTTCCGCGGGCGCGCGGGTCGCCCGGGAGCTGTCGCTCAGAGCGTCCAGCCCGCGGCCTTGCGCTCGCGACACGTCGGGCACACCGGATAGCGCGACGGGTCGCGGGTCGGCACCCACTTCTTCCCACACAGCGCCGTGATCGCCTCGCCGGTGACGAGCGCGCGGGTGATGTCGGCCTTCTTGGCGTAGTGCGCGAAGCGGTCGTGATCGCCGTCGTCGGTGTCGACGGGTCGAGCGCCGGGCGCCTCCGTCGGCGTGGTGACCGGCTCGACCACCGGGGCGATGACGGGTGTCTCTGTCTCGGTCGGCACGCCGAGCAGGCTACGCGATCCGGATCGCCGTCGAGGCCCCGGCGACTCGGGTCGACGATCGTCGCGGTGACCCGTGCCGGCCGATGACGCATACGCTCTCACCGTGCGCGCACTGCTGTACGGAGTTCGCCCCGAACCGCTCGACGTCCCGGACGATCCCGCCCACCCGCTCCTCGCGGGCCTGGCGCGGACGCCGATGCGGCTGACCGACCTGGACGAGCCCGGCTTCCTCCTCCCCGACTGGGTCGTCACCAAGCCGCGTCTCACCGGCATCTGTGGGTCGGACGCGAAGCAGGTCTTCGGCGACTGGGGCGAGGTGCAGTCGCCCGACAACCCGATGAAGGCGTGGTTCTCGCTGCCGCAGGTGCTGGGTCACGAGGTCGTGGCCGACGTCGTCGCGCTCGGGCCCGCGGCCGAGGGCCTCGACGTCGGCGACCGCGTCGTGCTGAACCCGTGGCTGTCGTGTGCGCCGCGAGGCGTCTCGCCGATCTGTCCTGCCTGCGAGCGGGGCGACTACTCGTTGTGCTGGAGCTACGCGGTCGGGCCGATCGCGCCGGGCATCCACACCGGCACGTCGAAGGACGCTACCGGCGGATTCGCCGAGCTCATGCCCGCCCACGACTCGATGCTCTACAAGGTGCCCGAGGGCGTCTCCGACGAGCTCGCCGTGTTCGCAGACCCCTTCGCCGTGAGCCTGCACGCGATCACGCGGCACCCACCGCCGTCGGGTGGCAAGGCGATGGTGTACGGCGCGGGCGCGCTCGGCACGTGTGCCACCGCGATCTTGCGGGCGCTGCACCCCGAGACCGACGTGCTCGTCGTCGCGCGCTTCGCGGCGCAGGCCACGATGGCCCGCGCGCTCGGCGCCACGGTGATCGCGCACGAGCCCGCCATCCAGGTCATCGAAGAGGCCGCGGCGTGGTCGGGCGGGGTGCTGCAGCCGGCCGATGGCATGCCGATGGCCTTCCCCGGAGGGATCGACGTCGTGTACGACACGGTCGGCAAACGCGAGACGTTCGAGGTCGGCGCGCGCGTCGCCAAGGGTCGCGGCACGATCGTGAAGGCCGGTGTGCACGGCCCGACCTACTGGGAGGACACTCCGCTGTACTTCAAGGAGCTCAGCTTCGTGGGCTCGAACGCGTTCGGGTTCGAAGACGTCGAGGGCGTCCGCAAGCACGGCATCGAGCACTACCTCGAGCTCGTCCGCGACGGGCGAGTCGACCTCATGGGGATGCTCACGCACCGGTTCTCGATCGACGACTGGCGTGACGCGTTCACGGCACTCGCCACGCAGGACGACTCGGGCGCGATCAAGGTCGCGTTCGACTTCCGGTCCTGACTGCAAGCCGGTCCTGACGTCAAGGGGGAGCGATGTCCGAGCAGACGATCTCGTTGGACACGGGGGTCGGCCCCATGGAGTGCTTCGAGGCGACGCCGGCGGGAACGCCACGGGGCGCCGTCGTGGTGATCCAGGAGGCCTTCGGGGTCAACGAGCACATCAAGGGCGTGACGCGACGCGCCGCCGACGCCGGCTACCACGCGATCGCGCCCGCGTTGTTCCACCGCGCCGGTGGGGGGACGGCCGGCTACACGGACTTCGCCGCGGTGATCTCGCTCTTCGAGGGTGTGACCGACGACGGCATCCTGATGGACGTCGACGCCGCGCTGGCGCACCTCCGCGATGCCGGCCACGCGGATGGTGCGATCGGCATCGTGGGCTTCTGCTTCGGCGGCCGCGTCACGTTCCTCGTCGCCGCGCGCCGGGCGATCGGCGCCGCCGTGGGCTTCTACGGCGCTGGCATCGTCACCAAGGGAGCACTCCCGTTCGACCCGATCGTCGGTGAGGCCGCGACGCTGCAGACGCCGTGGCTCGGGCTCTTCGGCGACGAGGACACGTCGATCCCCGTCGACGACGTCGAGCAGCTGCGCCGGGCGCTGGCAGCGGCTCCCGTCGATGCCGACGTCGTTCGCTACGCCGGGGCGCAGCACGGCTTCCACTGCGACGCCCGACCCGACCACTTCGATGCCGAAGCGGCCGCCGACGGCTGGCAGCGTGCGCTTGCGTGGTTCGAGGGCCACCTCGTCGGCTCGTGATCGGCGAACCCAAGCGTTCTGACGACCCACGTCTAGGCTGCCAACGTGGCGATGACCAAGCGGGAGAAGCGAACGCAGCGTGCACTGACTCCACTGACGCGCGAGTCGACGCGCGAGACCGGTGAGATCGTGCGCGAGTTCGACGTCCGGTCCGCGGCGATGGTGCTCGGCGCGTTCGTCGGAGCGATCTTCCTGGTGTTCTTCCTCGCGGCGTTCCTCCCCTGGCTTCTGGCCAACGGGATGACGGCGGCGATCGAAGGCATGATGCATCAGGTCGGCTTCGACGACTTCCGGGCGAACACGCTCGGCGATTGGATCCTCGTCCTCTTCATCGGCGCGGTCTTCACGGCGTTCATCGTCGCGGTCGCGGTGGCGATCCTCGCCCTCTACAACGTCCTGGCGCAGCGCACGGGCATGGGGTTCCGCGTGGTGACCGAGCTGCCACCGGCCGAGGCTGCCGCGCTCGAGCCGCCCCGCAAGCGCTCGGCCGCGAAGAAGACGACCAAGCGCGCGACGAAGTCCACCCGCTCCACGACTCGTCGGAGCTGACGACCGGCGCGGCGCGCCGATGAGCCTGGCTCGCGGCCATACGCGCCTGTTCGTCGCGTCAGCGGGCATCGCGGCGGCCGAGGCGCTCCTCGTCGTGGCGCTGCTGCCGCGCGGCGCGGCGGCGATCACGCCTCAGGTCAGCGCGCCGGCGCCCTTCGGCGTCTACCACGACCTCCGCTGGTTCCTCGTGTACCAGCCGTCGTGGCTCGTCGTCGTCGTCGGGATCGTCGCCCTCGTGGCGTTCCGGACCGCGCTCGACGTGTGGCTGGTTCGGTGCGCGTGGCCCCGCGACGTGACCAGCCCGGATCGGCGGACGCACCTTCGGTGCGCGACTCGGTTCACGCTCGTCCAGGTAGGGGTGCTGGTGCTGTTCGCGGTCCTTGCGTTCGCGATGGCGGTGACGTCGCTCTCGTGGCTGTTCTTCGTCGCGACGCCCGTCCTCCTGATGGTCGCCGTCCTCGTGCACCACGGCGAGGTGCTGCCGTCGTGGCTGCGCGATCGTCCGAGCCGGGTGAGCGTCACCGCGATCGTGCTGGCCTTCGCGGTGCTCACGACGGCCGGCGCGGTGATCTCGGTCGTGCCCGACGTCGCCGTGCCGTTCGTCGCCGCGGCAGCCGCTCTCGTCGTGGCGTGGTGCCGTTGCCGCGCCGTCGACGACCTCGCCCGCCGCGGAGCGACGACACCGTCGCCCGATCGGGGAGTGGGCGAGGGGAGAGGCCACCGGCGGCCGTTCGCGGTGATCGGCCTCGCCGGCGTGCTCGCGATCGTCCTCGGCGGTACGGCCGTCGGCTTCGCCGTCTCGGTCGCGGTGGAATCGGGGCGGACGCCGCCGCCGCGCGCGTCCTCCGATGCAAGCGGTCCTCCCGTCCTCGTGGTGAAGGGGTTCAACTCCCGGTGGGACGGCGTGACGTTCCGGTGGGTGCGGGGCGATCACCTCATCCGGCGGTTCTCGTACCGAGGCCTCGACACGCGTGCGCGACCGTTGCCGTACGAGCGTGACGACACCCACCGGGGGCTGGTCGAGCTGGCGCGCGAGATGCGCCGGCAGGTGGACGCGCTGCGCAATGCGTCGGGTGAGCGGGTCAGCATCGTCGCCGAGAGCGAGGGCGCCCTCGTGTCGCAGGTGTACCTCGCGGGGTACCCGCGCGCGCCCGTCGACGCCGTCGTGCTGCTCAGCCCCCTGGCCGAGCCCGGTCGCGTCTTCTACCCCCCGCCCGGCGAAGACGGATGGGGCGTGGGGGCCGGTGTGGTGATGCGCGCGCTCGCCGGCATCATCGGGACGCTCGGCCCGGTCGACGTGTCGGCCGACGCGCCGCTGTTCCGCTCGATCGTCGATCTCGGCCCGACCGTCGGGGCGCTGCTCGCTTGCGCGCCGCCGAGCGTCCGGTCGTACGCGGTGCTCCCCGTCGACGAGGGTGTCGCGGCGCCCGCCCCCGTCGACGTCGGCTATGACCACCAGGTCGTCGGCGCGTTCCACGGCGGTCTCCTCGGTGATGCCACGACGCAGGACGCGATCGCGGCGGTGCTCGCCGGCGAGGAGCCCGACGACGGCTCGACGTTCTGGGAGGTGGTCGGTGACGCGCTCAGCGCGGGGGCGGCGCCGTGGCAGGCGCCCGGGCTGGAACCGACCCTGGAGCCCGCCTGGCGCGACCAGCCCCGGGGCGGAGGCTGCGCCGCGGTCCGCGCCGACCTCCAAGCGCTCGTGCGTCGCTGACCACCGTTGTGGGCGGGTGACGCCAGAGCGTGCTCAGTCGAACAGGTAGCGGCTGAGCGCGTCGACCACGCACGCGGGCTTGTCGCTGCCCTCGACCTCGACGGTGTTGCGCGTGAGCACCTGCACGCCGCCGGGGACGTCCTCGACGTCGACGATCTCGGACGCCATCCGGATGCGGGCGCCGACCGGTGCGGGCGCAGGGAACCGGACCCTGTTCGTCCCGTAGTTCACGCCGGCCGACGCGCTCGGAACGCTCAGCAGCTCGGGCAGGAACAGGTTCGTGATCGACAGGGTGAGGTAGCCGTGGGCGATGGTTCCGCCGAACGGCCCGTTTGCGGCCCGTTCGGGGTCGACGTGGATCCACTGGTGATCGCCCGTCGCGTCCGCGAACTGGTTCACGCGCTCCTGTGTGATCTCGAGCCAGTCGGTGCGACCGAGGTGCTGGCCCTGCGCGGCGCGCAGGTCGTCGGCGGTCCGGAACTCCGGCATCGGCGCATCGTACGCAACGGGGTCTGCGCGGCCGCTCCGGTACGCTCCGGCGCGGATGGACCTGCGGTTCTCCGACGACGACGAAGCGTTCCGGCGCGAGGCCCGTGAATGGCTCACCGAACGGCTGACGGGCGACTTCGCAGTCGTGCGCGGGCGCGGCGGACCGGGTGACGAGCACGAGCTGTTCGACGAACGGGCCGCGTGGGAGCGCGAGCTCGGCGCGAGCCGCTGGATCGGGATCGGGTGGCCGCAGGAGTACGGGGGTCGTGGCCTGTCGCTGACGCAGCAGGTGATCTTCTACGAGGAGTACGCCCGCGCCGGGGGACCCGGGCGCGTGGGGATCGTCGGCGAGGGCCTCCTCGGTCCGACGATCGTGCACTTCGGCGACGACTCGCAGAAGCGCCGCTTCCTGCCGGGCATCCTCTCGGGGACCGAGATCTGGTGCCAGGGCTACTCGGAGCCCAACGCCGGCTCCGATCTCGCCAACGTGCAGACCCGTGCCGAGCTCGCCACCTCACCTGGGGGCCGGGACGAGTGGGTCGTCACGGGCCAGAAGGTGTGGACGTCGCTCGCGCACTGGGCCGACTGGTGCTTCGTGCTCTGCCGCACCGATTCGGACGCGCCCAAGCACAAGGGGCTGTCGTACCTCCTCGTGCCGATGCGCCAGGACGGCATCGAGATCCGGCCGATCCAGCAGATCACCGGGACGTCGGAGTTCAACGAGGTGTTCTTCGACGGCGCGCGCACGCCCTCCGAGAACGTCGTCGGCGCCGTCGACGACGGGTGGCGCGTCGCGATGGGCACGCTCGCCTTCGAGCGGGGCGCGTCGACGCTCGGGCAGCAGGCCGAGTTCGAGAACGAGCTGCACTCCATCATCGAGCTTGCTCGCAAGTCGGGGCGCACGACGGACCCGGTCGTCAGGCAGCGGCTGGCAGACGCATGGATCGGCCTGCACATCCTCCGGTACAACGCGTTGCGCGCGCTCGCGCCGCTCGAGCGCGGCCAGATCACCGCGCTCACGTCGGTCGCGAAGCTCGCGTGGGCGTCGTACCACCGGGGGTTGGGCGAGCTCGGTCTCGATGTGCTCGGCGCGGACGGTGCGATCGGTGACGGGCCCGGTGACGACCTCGCGCCCCCACAGCGCGCGTTCCTGTACTCGCGCGCCGACACGATCTACGGGGGCTCCAACCAGGTGCAGCGCAACGTCATCGGCGAGCGCGCGCTCGGTCTCCCCAAGGAGCCGAAGTGATGAGGCTGCTCAGGGAGCGAGCGTCCGCGGCACGGGTATCCCGGGCCGCAGCGAGCGAGCGAGACAAGGAGGAGCCCAAGTCACGAGGCTCCTCAGCGAGCGAGCGAGTCGAGGCGGAGCCGAAGTGATGAGGCTGCTCAGCGAGCGAGACAAGGCGGAGCCGAGGTGAGGGTCCCCGAGGAGCCGACGGGGCACGGGCTGCTCGACGGAAAGGTCGTCGTGGTCACGGCCGCAGCGGGGACCGGCATCGGGTTCGCGACCGCGCGGCGCGCGATGCAGGAGGGCGCGACCGTCGTCATCAGCGACCATCACGAGCGCCGGCTCGGCGAAGCCGCCGAGCGGCTGGCGGCGCACGGGCGCTCGACGCCACTCGCCGTCGTGTGCGACGTGACCGACGAGACCGCCGTGCGGGGCCTGCTCGCCGCCACCGTCGAGCAGCACGGATGCATCGACGTGATGGTCAACAACGCCGGTCTCGGCGGCACCGCGGACCTCGTCGACATGACCGATGACGAGTGGAGCACGGTCCTCGACGTCACCCTCAACGGAACGTTCCGATGCCTGCGGGCGGCATTGCGCCGGATGTACGAGCAGGGGCGAGGCGTCGTGGTGAACAACGCCTCGGTCCTCGGGTGGCGCGCGCAGGCGGGCCAAGCGCACTATGCGGCAGCGAAGGCAGGTGTCATGGCGCTCACCCGCTGTGCCGCGATCGAGGCGGCGCCGCACGACGTCCGTGTCAACGCGGTCGCGCCCAGCCTCGCGATGCACCCGTTCCTCGCGAAGGTGACGACGGACGAGCTGCTCGAAGACCTGACCTCCCGCGAGGCGTTCGGGCGAGCGGCGGAGCCGTGGGAGATCGCGAACGTGATCGTGTTCCTCGCCAGCGACTACTCGTCGTACATGACCGGCGAGGTCGTGTCGGTGAGCAGCCAGCGCGCCTGAGCTCGCTCGCCGCGGTGACTGTCACCATGGGCCGCGGCGCGGCGGCAAGACTGGCACGGTGAGTGACTGGCTCGTCCCCGTCTCGCGGCACACGCGGTTCGCGCAGAAGTCGGGACGAACGCTCGGTCACGACTTCGATGCGCTGCAGTCCGCGGTCGTCGCCGGCCGGCTCGGGAAGGTCGTCTGTGACGTGCGGGGCTCGCTCGTCAACCTCTCGAGCGGTGACACCGTGTGGTTCTACACGACCGAGCTCGACGTCGGGGTGTTCGCGGTGGGCCGTGCCGGGGCACCGACGAAGGGGAAGAACCCCTCCGTCACCGTCACCATCGATCGCACCCGGACGCGTCTCTTCGCCGTCGACCCGCTCCCGGCAGCGACGATCCGGCGCTGGGTGCCCGAGCTGCGGCAAGGCGCGGTCAGCCTCGACGTGCGACCACGCGCGCACACGGTGCTCGAGGCGTGGCAACACGAGCGGGGCGAACGCGATGCGGACCTGCTGGCACCGCTGGGCGCGGCATCCTGGCGCACGGTCGGTCGGAGCGCCAAGACCGCGAAGGTCGCCTTGCACGACATGGTCGCGCCGGTCGCGCGCCTGCTGCGCTCGCAGGACTTCGCCGTGGGGATCGAGATTCCGATCCGCGACGAGCCCCGGCTCCTGGCCCGCAGGGTCCGCGACGTCGTCGTCGTCGACGTGTGCCGGGTGGCGTCCGGCCGAGGCCGCGAAGAGGCGCTTCGCGCGCTCGGTCCGCTGTTGCAGGCCCGGTGGCGCATCGAGCGCGACGCGAGCGACGCGCGGCTTCAGGCAACGCTGTGGCTCGCGTTCTCGACGCGGCCCCAGGAAGACCTGACGACGTTCCTCGAGGACATGGGCGTCCTCGTGAGCTGGCGCATGCGCCCGGGGATCGTCGAGCTCACGGACCGCTCGAAGCAGCGCTGGTACCAGTACCTCGGGGTGCGGTGACGCGCTCGGGTGCCGAGGTGTTCTTGGCCGCGTCGCGGTAGGCGGGGAGTTCGCCGCCACCGTGGACCACGAGCTGCTCTCCGGTGACGTAGCGCGCGAGCGGGGACGCCAGCATCAGGCAGACGTCGGCGACGTCGGCCGGGTCCGCCATGCGCCCGAGCGGCACCGTCGCAGAGACCGCGGCAATGCCCTCCGCGTCGCCGTAGAACAAGTGGGCCTGCTCGGTGGCCACGAGCCCGACCGTCACGCAGACGACGCGCACGTCGGGGGCGAACTCGACGCCCAACGTCTTCGTCGCGTTGATCAGCCCGGCCTTGGCCGCACCGTACGCGATGCTCCCCGGGTTCGCGCGCGTTCCGCTGACGCTCGAGATGTTGACGATCACGCCGCCCTCGGGCTGGTGCTTCATGATGGCGTAGCCGCGCTGCGCACAGACGATCGGCGCCACGAGGTTGAGCGCGATGATCCCCGACGTGAATCGCGGCGATGCCGTAGCGGTGTCGGCGGGCGGCGATCCGCCCGCATTGTTGACGAGCACGTCGAGACGCCCGGTGCGCGCGACGACCTCGGTGAAGAGGGCGTCGACCTGATCGACATCTCGAACGTCGGCGGTGATGAAGATCGCGGCGCGGTCGCCGTGAGACGGCAGGTCGTCGGGCTCGGTGCGCCCGCAGACCACGACGTCCGCGCCCGCACGGAGGAACGTCTCGGTGATTCCGCGTCCGATGCCGCGGGCACCGCCGGTGACGAGCACGACCTTGCCGGAGAAGTCGAGCGGATCGCGGTCGGGCACGGCCCGACGGTACCTGACGACCCCTCAGGTACGCTGCGGGCGTGGGTGAGCGAGAGCGCGCACGATGATTCGCCGTGAGGTTCGCGGCCACGTCGCGCACGTGGTCATCGACAACCCGCCGGTGAATGCGCTCCCGGTCGCCGGCTGGTTCGAGCTCGCCGAGACCATCCGGTCGGTCGGGCGTGATCCCGAGGTCCGCGCGGTCATCGTCGCGGGCAACCCCGAGCTGCGAGCTTTCCAGGTCGGCGTCGACATCAAGGAGCTGGCGGCCGATCCGACGAACGAGTCATTGATCCAGGTCAACCGCGGCTGCTACGAGACGTTCGCCGCGGTGTACGACTGCGAGGTGCCCGTGATCGCCGCGATCCACGGGTTCTGCCTCGGCGGGGGTGTGGGCATCGCCGGCAACGCCGACGTGGTGGTGGCGGCCGACGACCTCCAGCTCGGTCTGCCCGAGGTCGACCGCGGTGCGCTCGGTGCCGCGACGCACCTGTCCCGGCTCGTCCCGCTCAAGAAGATGCGAGCCATGTTCCTCACAGGATCGACCATCGGCGCCGAGGAGCTGCTCGCGTTCGGCAGCGTCGAGCGGGTCGTGCCGCGCGCGGAGCTGCTCGACGCCGCGCACGAGATCGCGGAGGGGATCGCTGCGAAGAGCTCGCTCGTGACCCGGCGCGCGAAGGAGTCGCTGAACGCGATCGATCCCGTCGACGTGAAGCGCTCCTACCGCTTCGAGCAGGGCTTCACGTTCGAGCTCAACCTCGAGGGCGACTCCGACGAGCTGCGCCAGGCGTTCGTCGACAAGCGCGAGGCGGACGTCGGCTGATGGCCAAGCCTCGGCTGCCCGTCGTCGAGGGTCTCTTCCGCGAGGAGTCCGACGGTTCGGCGCGCCTGCTCGGCGGCAGGTGCCCGGTGTGCGGCGCTTCCTTCTTCCCGAAGCAGTACTCGTTCTGTCGCAACCCGCGCTGCGGTGGCACCGCGCTCGACGACGTCGAGCTCTCGACGCGTGGGGCGCTCTGGTCGTTCACCGACAATCGTTATGCACCGCCGCCGCCGTACCCGGCGCGCGATCCGTTCGAGCCGTACGGCGTCGCGGCGGTCGAGCTCGTCGACGAGCAGATGATCGTGCTCGGCCAGCTCGCCCGCGGCACCGACGTCGGTTCGCTCTCGGCGGGCGCGGAGATGACGCTCGTCGTCGAGCCGCTCTACGAGACCGGCGACGAGGTGCGAACCGTCTGGAAGTGGAGGCCGGCATGAGCGAGCGCAGCGACCAGGTGGTCGTGCTGGGTGCCGGCATGCACCCGTGGGGGAAGTGGGGCAAGCCCTTCGCGGAGTATGGCGCGTTCGCCGGCCGCGCCGCGTTGGCGGACGCCGGCGTCGAGTGGACCGACGTCGACTACCTCGCCGCCGGCAACACGATGCGCAACGGCTACCCCGGCTACGTCGCCGGCTCGACGCTCGCCCAAGCGCTCGGCTGGAGAGGCATCCCCGTCTCGTCCAGCTACGCCGCCTGCGCGAGCGGTGTCGTCGCGATCGAAGCGGCGCGCGCTCGCATCCAATCGGGCCGAGCCGAGGTCGCCCTCGCCATCGGTGCCGACACCGCCCCGAAGGGGTTCTTCGGCCCGTTGCCCGGTGAGCGTCCCGAGGACCCCGACTGGCTGCGCTTCCACGTGCTCGGCGCGACGAACCCCACGTACTTCGCGCTCTACGCGCGGCGACGCATGGAGCTGTACGGCGCGACGGAGAAGGACTTCGCCGCGGTCAAGGTCAAGAACAGCCGCCATGGGCTGTCGAACGAGAACGCCCGCTACCGCAAGCAGTTCACCGCCGACGAGATCGCGGAGTCGCCGATCGTCGCCGACCCCCTGCGTCTCGTCGACATCTGCGCGACGAGCGACGGAGCGGCTGCGGTCGTCCTGGCCAGTGCCGACTACGCGGCATCGCGCGGCACCAAGGACGCCGTGCGCATCGCCGGGATCTCGACCGTCACGCCGGCCTACCCCAACACCGCCCTCGACCTCCCCGACATCGCAACCGACTCGGCAGTCGGCGCACCGCCCACCGAGCGATCGTTTCGCGACTCGATCGCGCACGCGGCCTACGAAGAGGCCGGCGTCGGGCCCGGCGACCTCTCGTGCGCGGAGGTGTACGACCTCTCGACGGCGCTCGAGCTCGACTGGTACGAGAACATCGGCCTCTGCGCGCCTGGAGAAGCGGAGGCGCTCCTGCATTCGGGCGCGACGACCTTGGGTGGGCGAGTCCCCGTGAACCCGAGCGGCGGGTTGGCCTGCTTCGGCGAGGCGATCCCGGCGCAAGCGATCGCCCAGGTGTGCGAGCTGACGTGGCAGCTGCGCGGCCAGGCCGGCGAACGGCAGGTCGAAGGCGCGAACGTCGGCCTCTCGATCAACCAGGGACTCTTCGGCCACGGCAGCTGCGTGATCGCGACGCGCTAGCAGCCCGCCTGGCGCGGCGACGACGCGGTCGCGCCGAGACCGGCCGTTACTGTCGCGAACCGATGGCGGAGCCGACCCGACCGCCCGACCGAGGCGCGCACCGACGGCGCCAGATCGCGCTCCGGGTGATCGCGCTGGCGGTGAGCCTCGGGGTCCTGTACGTCTTCTTGCCGACGCTCGGGGAGTTCTTCGACGAGTGGCCGCGGCTGGGCGACCTCGAGCTGCTGTGGGTGACGGTCGCGATCGTGCTCGAGGTGGGGAGCTTCGCGTGCATCTGGTGGCTGTTCGCGATCGCGCTCCAGAGCAACAACTGGTTCGCGATGTCGACGTCGCAGCTTGCCGGCAACGCGCTCAGTCGGGTCGTGCCGGCCGGTGCCGCTGCCGGTGCCACGGTGCAGTACCGCATGCTCGCGGCAAGTGGCATCGACGCCGCGGCCGCCGGGTCCGCGCTCACGGCGTCGACGCTCCTGCAGCTCTCGACCCTGGCCGCGCTCCCGGCACTCGGCCTGCTGTTCACGCTCGGCGGTCAGCCCATCGCCGACAGCCTCCGAGCGACGGCCTGGGTCGGGCTCGTCGCCTTCGTCGTGCTCGTCGGAGGCTGCGTGCTCCTGGCCGTGAGCGATCGGGCCGTGCGGATCGTCGGCGCCGTCGTGCAGTGGCTGCGCAACGCCGTCCTGCGATCGCGCGCTCCGCTCACCGACTTGCCCGATCGCCTGCGGCGCGAGCGCGACGACGTGCGCGCGGCACTCGGCTCGAAGTGGTGGGAGTCGCTGCTCGCGACGGTCGGCAACCGTGCCCTCGACTACTTCGCGTTGCTCGCATGCCTCGCCGCGGTGGGCACGGACCCCGATCCCGGGTTGGTGCTGCTGGCGTACTCCGCCGCCGCCGTCCTCGCCATGATCCCGATCACCCCGGGCGGCCTCGGGTTCGTCGAGGCCGGGTTGACGGCGACGCTCGTGGTCGCGGGCGTCGATCCCGCCGACGCGGTGCTCGCGACGCTGGCCTACCGCCTCGTCTCGTTCTGGCTGCCGTTGCCGGCCGGGCTCGCGGCCTACCTGGCGTTCCGCCACCGGGAACGCCGCCAGGCCCCCGCCCATTAGCCTGCACGCCCGCATGCACAAGCGAACGTCCGCGCAGGGGAGCCTGCGGCGAAGAGAGCGGGGTCCGAGCGGCCGGGCGCGCGGCGCCATGAGCGTGCGTGTCTGACAAGCGGTGCACCGAGGACGACGTCGTCGCCGAGCTGCGCGACGGGATGACCATCGGCATCGGTGGGTGGGGGTCGCGCCGCAAGCCCATGTCGATCGTCCGGGCGATCCTGCGCAGCGATCTGCGCGACCTCACGGTCGTGGCCTACGGCGGGCCCGACATCGGGATGCTGTGCGCGACCGGTCAGGCGCACAGGATCGTGTACGGCTTCGTGTCGCTCGACTCGATCCCCCTCGAGCCGCACTTTCGCGTCGCTCGGCAGCAGGGCACCGTCGAGGCCATGGAGCTCGACGAGGGCATGCTCCAGCTCGGCCTGCGGGCCGCCGCCTGGCGGGTCTCGTTCCTGCCGTGTCGTGCCGGGCTCGGCTCTGCGATCCTCGACGTGAACCCCGACCTGCGGACCGTGACCTCGCCCTACGGCGGTGAGCAGCTCGTCGCCATGCCGGCGCTGAGGCTCGATGTCGCGCTGCTCCACGCGAACCGTGCCGACAGCCGCGGCGACGCGCAGTACCTCGGGCCCGACTGGTACTTCGACGATCTCTTCGCCATGGCCGCCGATCGCACGTTCGTCTCGTGTGAACGGGTCGTCGAGCCGGGTCGTCTCGTCGACGAGGGGCCACTCGAGTCCATCCGCGTGAGCCGGATCTTCACGGATGGGGTCGTGGAGGCCCCGCTGGGCGCGCACTTCACCCACTGCGTGCCCGACTACGACCGCGACGAGGTGCTGCAGCGTGAGTACGCGGCGTCGGCGAAGGCGCCCGACGCCTGGACGGCGTTTCGCGCGAAGTACGTCGACGTGCCCGAGACCGACTACCGGAAGCTCGCCGAGCATTCACTGGCCGGTGCCTCGTGAGCACGACGCTCGCCGAAGTCTGCGTGGTCGCCTGCGCCGAGGCCTGGCGCGGCGACGGCGAGATCCTCGCGAGCCCGATCGGTGTGATCCCGACACTCGGCGCGCGCCTCGCCGCGCTGACGTTCGAGCCCGACCTCGTGACGACCGACGGCGACGCGTCGCAGCTCGGGGCGCCGATCCCGGTCGGCGCGCCCGCCGACGTGGAGAAGGTGGTCGAGGCCTGGCTGCCGTTCGGCAAGATGTTCGACATCGTCTGGTCGGGCCGACGGCACGTGATGATGGGCGCGACCCAGGTCGACCGGTTCGGCAACCAGAACATCGCCTGCATCGGACCCTGGGAGAAGCCCAAGGCCCAGCTCCTTGGCGTCCGGGGCGCGCCGGGAAACACCGTGAACGACCCGACGAGCTACTGGGTGCCGCAACACTCGCCGCGCGTGTTCGTCGAAGCCGTCGACTGCGTGTCCGGCGTGGGCTACGACCGAGCGGCGGCCGCCGGCCCGGCGGCCACGGAGCACCACGAGATCCGATGCGTGATCTCGAACCTGGGCGTGTTCGACTTCGAGACGCCCGACCACTCGATGCGCGTCCGCTCACTGCACCCCGGTGTCACGATCGACGCCGCGCGCGAGGCAACCGGCTTCGACCTCGTTGTCCCCGACGACGTCCCGGAGACGCGCGCTCCCACCGACGACGACCAGCGCATCCTCCAGGAGGTGCTCGACCCGCACCGACTGCGAGACGCCGAGGTCGGCGGGTGACGCACGCCGTGCTCCACACCGCGTTGTGCGACCTCTGCGGCATCGAGCGCCCCATCGTGCAGACGGGCATGGGGTGGGTGAGCGGCCCGGACCTCACCGCCGCCACTTCGAACGCCGGCGGCCTCGGGATCATGGCCGCGAGCACGATGGACTACGACGAGCTCGTCGTCGCGATCCGTGACGTCAAGACGCGCACCGACAAGCCATTCGGGGTGAACCTGCGATCCGACGCGCGCGATGCCGAGGCGCGGATCGACGTCCTCATTCGCGAGGACGTGCGCGTGGCGTCGTTCGCGATGGCGCCGAGCGAACCGCTCGTCAAGCGACTCAAGGACTCGGGCGTCGTCGTGATCCCCTCGATCGGCGCGCGCCGTCACGCCGAGAAGGTGGCGGCATGGGGCGTCGACGCGGTTCTCGTGCAGGGCGGAGAGGGTGGCGGCCACACCGGGGCCGTGCCGACGAGCCTCTTGCTGCCACAGGTGGTCGACGCGGTCGACATCCCGGTGATCGCAGCGGGGGGCTTCTTCGACGGGCGCGGCCTCGTCGCCGCGCTCGCGTACGGCGCGGCCGGGATCGCGATGGGCACGCGGTTCCTGCTGACGAGAGACAGCGCGGTCGGCGACGCGGTCAAGCAGGTGTATCTCGACAAGGCCGTCACCGACACGCTCGTCACCACGCAGGTCGACGGAGTCCCGCATCGCGTGCTGCGCACCGACTTCACCGAGCGGCTCGACGAGACGGGCCCGCTGACGAGCCTGCCGCGCGCGGTCCGCAACGCGATGCGCTTCAAGCGGATCTCGGGCATCTCGTGGCGCGACATGCTCCGGGAGGGTCGTGCGATGCGAAGGTCCCAGGATCTCTCCTGGAGCCAGGTGATCATGGCCGCGAACACGCCGATGCTGCTGAAGGCGGCCATGGTGGACGGCCGACCCGACCTCGGGGTGATGGCGAGTGGTCAGGTCGTCGGCCTCATCGACGACCTCCCGACCGTGGCCGAGCTCCTCGACCGGATCATGGACGAGGCCGAGCTGGTCCTGAAGCGGCTGGGCACGTGAACGGCACACCCGAGCTCCGCGGCACGATCGCGCCCGGGTACGAGCGCGTCGCCGAGGCCTTCCTGCGGAACTTCACCGAGCACGGTGACGTCGGCGCAGCCTGCTGCGTCCACGTCGGCGGCGCGCCGGTCGTCGACGTGTGGGCGGGCGACGCCGATCGCGCCACGGCACGCCCGTGGGCGCGCGACACCATCGTCATCGTCTTCTCGTCGACCAAGGGCGTGACCGCGGTCGCGGCGAACCAGCTGATCGAGCGAGGGCTGCTCGACCCGGATGCGCCGGTCGCCGAGTACTGGCCCGAGTTCGCGGCCAAGGGCAAGGGCGCGATCCTCGTCGGGTGGGTGCTGTCGCACCGCGCCGGTCTCGCGGCGCTCGACGTCTCCGATCTCACCCTCGATGACATCGCGGCGTGGGATCCGGTGATCGACGCGATCGCGGCGCAGGAGCCCAACTGGGACCCGGGCAGTGCGCACGGGTACCACGCGCGCACCTACGGCTGGATCGTCGGTGAGCTGATCCGGCGGGTCACCGGAAAGATGCCGGGCGAGTACGTCGCGGCCGAGATCGCTGACCCCTTGGGCCTCGACTTCATGATCGGTGTTCCCGAAGCGGAGGACGACCGGGTCGCGCGGCTCTACCCGGCCGTGCACGACGATCCCGAGCTCGAGCGGATCGCGGCCGCGTTCCTCAGTGACCAGTCGACGCTGCTCGGACGCGTGATGAGTGGTCCGTCGCAGCTGTTCGCGTACGACGATCGATGGAACTCGCGCGTCCTGCGCGTCGCCCAGATGCCGTCGTCGAACGGGCACGGCGACGCCCGCTCGCTGGCGCGCATGTACGCGGCGTGCATCGGCGAGATCGACGGCATCCGGCTCCTGTCGCCCGAGACCGTCCAGCGTGCGACCGCGCCGCGCTCGACCGGGACCGACGTCGTCATCGGGCAGCCGCTGCACTTCGGGCTGGGCTTCTCCTTGCCGCCGACGCTGGGCAGCGATCCGGGCCCGCGGTCGTTCGGTCACTCGGGCGCGGGCGGATCGCTCGCGTTCGCCGACCCGGATCGAGAGCTGGCGTTCGCCTATGTGATGAACCAGATGCAGTTCTCGGTGACCGAGCCCGACCCCCGCTCAGCGGGCCTGGTCTCGGCGACGTACACGGCGGTCGACGCAGCGTGAAGGAGCGACCGTGACGGTCACGCTCGACGAGGCGCGACGCCTCTTCGACCGCCGGCGCGCGGCCTGGCTCGCCGAGGACGTGGACGCGTACGTCGGCTGCTTCGCCGACGACATCGTGCTCGAGGTGCCCGGTCGCACCGTGCGCGGGCACGCGGAGTACGAGTCGATGGCGCGCCGCTCGTTCGACTGGGCGCGCCCGATCTCGTTCGAGTTCCACCACCTGGCGGTCGGCGACGGCGACGTCGTGATGGCCGACTGGACGATCTCGGTGGAGCGCCGCTCCGACGGCGCGCCCGTCACGTGGCGGGGCATGAGCGTGTGCGGCATCGTGGACGGGCGCATCGCGTGGTGGCGCGAGTGCTACGAGGACCCGGTCGCGCTCGGAAGGGCCGCCCGCGGCGACTGAGCCTGCGCTGCTCGGGAATTGGGCACGTTGAACACGACATTGTGGGGTTCAACGTGCCGAATAGCCGACGGGGCGGTTACGTTCGGTCCGTGGACCTGACGTTCACCGACTCGGAGCAGCGCTTCCGCGAGGAGTGCCGCACCTGGCTCGAAGCGAACGTGCCGCGCGGCCTGCCGTCGGGCGACACGCGCGAGGGCTTCGCGCGGCACCTCGAGTGGGAGCGGGCGCTGTTCGACGCGCGGTGGGCCGTCGTCTCGTGGCCCGACGAGTACGGGGGACGCGGCGCATCGGCGATGGAGTGGCTGATCTTCGAGGAGGAGTACTACCGCGCCGGTGGCCCGCAGCGGGTCACGCAGAACGGGATCTTCCTCCTGGCCCCGACCGTGTTCGCGTTCGGCACGAAGGAGCAGCAGGACCGGATCCTGCCGCGCATGGCATCCGCGGAAGACCTGTGGTGCCAGGGCTGGTCGGAGCCGAACGCGGGAAGCGATCTCGCCGGGATCCAGTCGCGTGCCGCTCGCGACCAGGCCGCGGGCGGCTGGCGGCTCTCGGGCCAGAAGACCTGGACGACCCGCGGCGCCTTCTGCACGCACCTGTTCGGGCTGTTCCGCTCCGACCCGGACGCCGAGCGTCACCGCGGCCTCACGTACTTCCTCGTGCCCCTCGACGCGCCGGGGGTCACCGTGCGCGGCTTCGGTCGGCTCGACGGCGACGAGGGGTTCGCCGAGGTCTTCCTCGACGAGGTGTTCGTTCCCGACAGCGACGTCCTCGGTGAGGTCCACCAGGGGTGGAGCGTCGCGATGGCCACCACGGGCGCCGAGCGCGGGCTCACGCTCCGCAGCCCGGGACGGTTCATGGCAGCGGCGTCGCGCCTGGTCGACCTGTGGCGCGACCGCGGTGCAGACGCCGACCCGAGGCGCCGCGACGAGGTCGTCCGCGCCTACATCGATGCCGACGCGTACCGCTGGCAGACCTTCTTGACCGTGACTCGCATGACCGGCGGCGAGGAGATGGGCGCGGAGTCCAGCCTCACGAAGGTGTTCTGGTCGGAGCTCGACGTGCGGATCCACGAGACGGCGCTCGCGTTGCTCGGTGCCGACGCCGAGCGCGACGACACCGGCTGGATGAAGGGCTACGAGTTCGCGCTCTCGGGGCCGATCTACGCCGGGACCAACGAGATCCAACGCAACGTCATCGCCGAGCGCGTGCTCGGGCTTCCGCGCAGGTAGGGCCGTCGTGCGATTCGCGTTCACCGACGACCACCTCGCGTTCCGCGACGCGGTCCGCGACCTCCTCGCGAAGGAGTGCCCGGCGTCGGTCGTCCGCGATGCATGGGGCCACGACGGTCGCCTGGGCGCAGCCTGGAGCGCGCTCGGCGAGATGGGGGTGCTCGGGGCCATGGCGTCCGAGGACGTCGGCGGCCTCGCGCTCGGCATGGCCCACCTCGTGCTCCTCCTCGAGGAGACGGGCGTCGCCGCGCTCCCGGAGCCGGTGGTCGAGCACGCGGCGGTCGCCATGGGCCTGCTCGTCGATCCCGGGCGCGCGCTCGACGGCACGGAGACCGTGACGGCGCCCTTCCAACACGACACCGTCATGCCGTACGCCGATCGCGCCGACCACTTCCTCTTGTTCGAGGACGGGCGAATCCGTCTCGCCGGACGCGGCGACGTCACGCTCGAGCCCTGCGAGTCGGTCGACGGCGCTCGCCACCTCGCGCGCCTGACGCTCACCGGCGACGCGTCGACCGTCGGGACCGGTGACGATCTCGAGCACGCGTTCGACCGGGGCGCGCTCGGCACGGCAGCGCAGCTCGTCGGGCTCTCGCGCCGGATGGTCGACCTGACGGTCGAGCACGCGACGGAGCGCAGGCAGTTCGGCGTCCCCATCGGATCCTTCCAGGCCGTCAAGCACCATCTCGCCGATGCGCGTCTCGCCCTCGAGTTCGCTCGGCCTCTCGTGTACCGCGCCGCCTGGTCGATCGACAGCGGTGATCCCGACACCGCCGTGCACGTGTCGATGGCGAAGGCCACTGCCTCGGACGCGGCGACGCTCGCCGGTCGTGTGGCCCTGCAGTGCCACGGGGCGATCGGGTACTCGTTCGAGTACGACCTCCACCTGTTCTTGAAGCGAGCCTGGGTGCTCGCCGCAGCGTGGGGCGACGCCGATTGGCACCGAGACCGTGTCGGGCGCGCGATCCTGTGAGCATGGGCGACCTGGAGCGGGTGTGGGACGCGCACGTCGCCGCCGAGTTCGAGCAGAAGGACGCCGACGCGGCGGTGGCGACGATGTGCGACGACGCGTCCCTGCTCCACGTCCCGGTCGCCACCGGCGCCCGGGGCAAGGCCGAGCTCCGGCGGTTCTACGCCGAGGTGTTCATCCCGTCGTGGCCCGACGACACCGATGTCGCACCCGTGTCGCGCACTGTGGGTGACACCTGCGTCGTCGACGAGCTGCTCGTGCGCGGGACGCACGATCGGCCGATGCCCTTCTGGTTGCCGGGCGTCGAGCCCACCGGGCGGCGGTTCGAGCTCCCTCACGTCGCGGTGATCACGTTTCGCGACGGTCTGATCGCATCGGAGCGCATCTACTGGGACCAGGCGTCGCTGCTCGTCCAGCTCGGCCTGTTCGACCCGACTGCGGACGAGGGCGAGTCGCCTCCGGTCCTCGGCGTGGCCCAGACTCGTGCGTACACCGACCCGACGTACCCACTCAACGAGCTCATCGAGCGCGCTGAGGCACCCGGACAGAACCGGAGATGAGGTGACCATGCCCGAGGCCTACATCGTCGACGCAGCCCGCACGCCGGTCGGCAAGCGCGGGGGAGGGCTCGCGCAGGTTCACCCGGCCGATCTGGGTGCGCACGTGATCACGTCGCTCGTCGAGCGCACGGGCATCGACCCGAGCGCGGTGGAGGACGTCTTCTTCGGGTGCGTCGACCAGCTGGGCCCGCAGGCGGGCGACATCGCGCGCACGTGCTGGCTCGCCGCCGGCTACCCGGAAGAGGTGCCGGGCACGACGATCGACCGACAGTGCGGCTCGTCGCAGCAGGCGCTGCACTTCGCGGCGCAGGCCGTGATGAGCGGCACGAACGACGTCATCCTCGCCGGTGGCGTGCAGAACATGACGATGATCCCGATCGCTGCCGCGCTCACCGCGGCCGAGCCCTTCGGGTTCGCCGACCCGTACTCGGGCTCCGAGGGTTGGGCGAAGCGGTACGGCGACCAGGAGATCTCTCAGTTCCGCGGCGCCGAGATGATCGCCGAGAAGTGGAACGTCTCGCGCGAGGACATGGAGCGCTTCGCGCTCGAGAGCCACGAGCGGGCCATCCGCGCGCAGGACGAGGGGCGCTTCGACCGCGAGATCGCGCCGGTGCGCGGCATCGAGGCCGACGAGGGTCCACGCCGGGGTACGTCGCTCGAGAAGATGGCCCAGCTCGCTCCGCTGGAAGAGGGCGGCCGGCTGACTGCAGCCGTGTCGTCACAGATCTCCGACGGCGCGTCCGGGATGCTGGTGATGTCGGAGCGGGCCGTGAAGGACCACGGGGTCACGCCGCGTGCTCGCGTCCATCATCTCTCCGTGCGCGGCGACAGCCCCGTGTTCATGCTGTCGGCGCCGATCCCGGCGACGGTGCACGCGCTCGACAAGACGGGCATGACGCTCGACGACATCGACCTCGTCGAGATCAACGAGGCGTTCGCATCGGTCGTCCTCGCGTGGCAGCAGGAGACGGGTGCCGACCTCGCCAAGGTCAACGTGAACGGCGGCGCCATCGCGCTCGGCCACCCGCTCGGCGCGACCGGAACCCGGCTGATGACGACGCTGCTCAACGAGCTCGAGCGCAGCGGCGGGCGCTACGGACTCCAGGTGATGTGCGAGGGCGGCGGTCAGGCCAACGTGACGATCATCGAGCGCCTGGGATAGCCCTCGGTCGTCAGTCGCCGGAGGTGTCAGTCGCCAGAGGTCAGTCGAGGGAGACGAGGGTGACGACGCCGGCGATCATGATGATGGCGCCGATCAGGAGGCATCCCCACTTCGCCCAGCCCGGCGCGTTCCCGAGTCCCATCGTGTCGGCGATCGCGGAGCGCTCGAGCTCCTGCTCATGACGCGCCTCCTCGAGGCTGTTGCCATGATGCGTGCCGACCTTGTCGAGGTGCTGACGCTTCCCGCCCTTGCGGGACTTCTTCATCCCTGATGAGCCCATCGAGTGCGAACCTTCTCCCTGGTCTGGCCGGCTCGGCTCAGCCGGCGTCGTCGATCAGCCGACGCATCGCCTCGAGCTCCGGGTCCTTGACGTAGATCTGGAGCTCCTCGTCCTCCCACTGGATGTTCGTGATGTCGCTCTGGAAGACCTTGTCGTCCGAGACTGCCACGAGCTTGTTGAAGTCGGTGTAGAAGGCGCGGTCGCCGAGGTCGGTGACCGTCTCGGCGTCCTCGTCGGCCTCCAGCTGGTCGAGTGCTGCCGCGGTGTCGTCGCTGAGCGGCTGGATCGTGATCTGAAGCTTCAACGGCGCGTCGAGTCTCTTCAGTCGCTTCGTCCAGAACTTCTTCGTGATGTAGGCGCAGCCCTCGGTGTCGGTCGACGGCTCCGAGAGCTCCTCGGTCTCGACGACCTTGAAGCCGACGATCCGCGACGCCTCCTTCTTGGTGAGCGTCCCGCACACCTTGGCGTGCGCGGTGCCGGCCAACGGACCGACGAGCGTCAACGAGCCCACGACGGCCCCGATGATCGTCAGGACGAGGGTGGCGGCGAGGCGATGCATCATTCGGTTTCCACGAGATCGACGAAGCCGTCGAGGACGGGAAGCACCGTATCCGCGTCGCCCGTCGGGACTCGCAACACGATCTCGGTCACGCCGATCGACCGGTAGTAGTCGAGCTTGCCGGGGTCGGGGATGGCCCCGAAGGGCACGATCCGGAGCTCTGCGCGATCGCGACCGACGTCCTCGCAGGCCCGAGCGAGATCGTCGAGCGCGGCGCGCACACCGGCGCCCCCGATCGGGATCCACCCGTCGGCGTACTCGGCGATGTGCGCGAAGAGCTTGGGGCCGGGCGCGCCGCCGATGAGGATCGGGGGGCCGCCGGGCTGCACCGGCTTCGGCCACGACCACGACGGCGCGAGGTGAACGAGCGTCCCGTCGTAGGACGCGACGTCGTCGTTCCAGAGTGCCTTCATGGCAAGGACGTGCTCGCGCGTCAACGCGCGCCGGGTCGCGGGATCGACGCCGTGCTGCTCCATCTCGTCGTGGTTCCACCCGAAGCCGATGCCGAAGTCGAAGCGCCCGCCGGAGACCTGGTCGAGGGTCGCGACCGCCTTGGCGGTGACGATCGGGTCGCGCTGGGCGACGAGGCAGATCCCGGTGCCCACGCGGATGCGCTCCGTCACTGCCGCGGCCGCCGCGAGCGCGACGAACGGGTCGACCGTTCGGCGGTACTCCTCGCCGAGCTCCGCGTCACCGGTCGGCGGGGGCGTTCGCCGGCTGGTCGGGATGTGCGTGTGCTCAGGGATGAACAGCGACTGCAACCCTCGGGCCTCGGCCTCGCGCGCGAGCTGGTGCACCGGGATGGAGACATCCGTCGCGAACATCGTGATCCCGAACCGCACGCGGGTACGGTACCCGGCCGATGCGAGCGCGACCGGAATGACAGGGACCTGCGAGGGTCGAGTCGTCGCCGTCACGGGTTCGGCGCGTGGTCTCGGACGCGCGCACGCGCTCGCGTTCGCGGCCGAAGGCGCGAAGGTCGTCGTCAACGACCTCGGGGTGGAGCTCGACGGCACGTCGGCGCGCAGCGAGCCGGCCGAGGACGTCGTCGCGGAGATCCGCGCCGCCGGCGGCGAGGCAGTCGCGAACGGCGACGACATCGCCGACTGGGACGGGGCCGGGCGCCTCGTGCGGACGGCGCTGGACACGTTCGGTGATCTGCACGTCATCGTGAACAACGCGGGCTTCGTGCGCGATCGGATGTTCGCGAACGCGACCGAGGACGAGTGGGACGCCGTCGTGCGCGTTCACCTGAAGGGCCACTTCGTGGTGAGTCGCCATGCCGCTGCGTACTGGCGTGATCGCTCGAAGGCCGGTGACCCTGTCGACGCGCGCATCGTCAACACGAGCAGTGGTGCCGGTCTGCTCGGCAGCGTCGGCCAGGCTGCGTACTCAGCCGCCAAGGCCGGGATCGCGACGCTGACGCTGATCCAGGCGGCCGAGCTGGGTCGGTACGGGGTGACCGCGAACGCGATCGCGCCGTCGGCGCGCACGCGCATGACCGAGGGTGTCTTCACCGAGATGATGGAGAAGCCCGAGTCGGGGTTCGACGCCATGGACCCCGCCAACGTGTCGCCCCTGGTCGTCTGGCTGGGGAGCGCGGAGTCGCGCGACGTCACCGGACGGGTGTTCGAGCTCGAAGGCGGGAAGGTGAGTGTCGCCGAGGGCTGGCACCACGGGCCGTCGCGCGACAAGGGCGATCGTTGGCAGCCGAGCGAGCTCGGCCCGGTCGTCGCCGAGCTCCTCGCCGAGGCGCGCGCGCCGGATCCCGTCTACGGCGCCTGAGCGATCGGCTCGAGCTCGTACAGGGTGGAGAGCGCGATCGGGATCCTGCGGCGCACGCGGAGGCCCGCGCCGGCGACGAGATCGCTCATCTCGGCGCGCGTGCGCTCGCGCCCCTTCCCGGTGTCGACGAGCATCTCGAGGTCGACCAGCTTCAGGAAGTGGTCGCCGTCGTGCGTCGGCACCTCGCCCTCGAGCACGAGGATGCGCCCGCCGGGGGCGAGCGCCTCGCGGCACCGCACGAGGATGCGGACGCAGGACTCGTCGTCCCAATCGTGCACGATCGCCTGGAGCACGTAGCGGTCGCACCCCGCCGGCAGCGAGGCGAAGAAGTCGCCTCCGACCACGTCGACGCGGGACGCGACGCCTGCGTGCTCGAGGACGGGCGCGGACTTGGCCACGACCTCGGGGAGATCGAAGAGCACTCCGGAGAGCCCGGCGTGCTGCGAGAGGATCCCGGCCAGCACCGTCCCGGTCCCACCACCGACGTCGCACACCCGCCCAACAGCCGGCCAGTCGTACTTCTGCGCGACGACGTCGAGCTGCAGACGCGACGCCGACTCCATGGCGGCGTCGAAGACGGCACCAGCCTCGGGATCCACCCGCGTGAGGTGCTCCCAGAACGGATGGCCGAGTGCCGCCTCCGCGGCGCTCCTGCCCGTGCGCACGGAGTCGTCGAGCCGGTTCCAGATCGCGACGTGCCAGTCGGCTCCGAAGAATCGCACCCAGTCGCGCACCGACTCCTCACCGTCGGACCGAAGGAGGCGCGACGTGCTGTTGTTGCGGTACCGACCGTCGCGGTCGTGTGCGAAGACACCCCGCCCCACGAGGAAGCGCAAGACGCGACCGAGCGCGTCGGCGTCGACGCCGAGCGCGACGGCGAGCTGCTGTGCATCGCGCGGGCCGTCGGCGAGCGCATCGGCCACGCCGAGATCGGCCACGACTTCCAGCGCCTTCGTGTCGATGATCCCCAGCGATCGTTCGAGCAACACGACCTCGTTCGGGACCATGCGTCGATGGAGACGCGCCACGCCATTGCGCGCCGCGAGCAGTGGTCTCACCACCCATGCGGGCGGCACGCGCGCGGCCATCGGGTTCGTGAGCCGCGCGTGCTACTTCGTGCGCTCGACGATCATGGCCATGCCCTGTCCGCCGCCCACGCACATGGTCTCGAGCCCGAAGCGGGCGTCTGCGTCGTCGAGGCCGTTGAGCAGCGTCGTCATGATCCGCGCGCCCGTCATGCCAAAGGGGTGCCCGAGGGCGATCGCGCCACCGTGCACGTTGAGCTTGTCCCACGGCACGCCGAGCTCTTTCGCCGACGGGATGACCTGGGCCGCGAACGCCTCGTTGACCTCGACGAGGTCGAGATCGTCGCTCGTCATCCCGGCCCGCTCGAGCGCCTGCTTGCTCGCCCCGATCGGGCCGAGGCCCATGATCTCCGGGTCGAGCGCCGACACGCCCGACGACACGATGCGCGCGAGCGGCGCGATGCCGAGCTGGTCGGCCTTGGTGTCGCTCATCACGATCACTGCGGCCGCGCCGTCGTTGAGCGGGCACGCGTTGCCGGCCGTGATCGTCCCGTCGGGGCGGAACGCGGGCTTGAGCGTCGCGAGCTTCTCGACGGTCGTGTCGGGCCGCGGGCCGTCGTCCTTCGTCACCTCGGTGCCGTCGGCGAGCGTGACGGGCGTGATCTCCCGCTCGAAGAACCCGTTGCCCTGCGACTCGATGGCGCGCTGCTGCGAGAGCGCGGCGAACTCGTCCATCTCCTCGCGCTTGGTGCCGGTGTGCTCGGCGACGTTCTCGGCGGTCTCACCCATCGCGATGTAGACGTCGGGCACGCCCGAGATGGGCGTCCAGTCGCCCTGGCCGCCCCCGTGGCGCTTCGTGGTGCGCTCCTCGGCCTCCGAGAACAGCGGGTTGTGCGTGTCGGCGCCCCCGTCGGACATGCCCGTGGCGAACCGGCTCACGGTCTCGACGCCGCCCGACACGAACACGTCGCCCTCGCCGGCCTTGATCGCGTGCGCGGCCATGCGGATCGTCTGGAGCGACGACGAGCAGTAGCGGTTCACCGTCACACCCGGCACGTGGTCGATGCCGGCGAGGATCGAGACGACCCGAGCGATGTTGTAGCCGGACTCGCCGGCGGGCTGACCGCAACCCCAGACGACGTCCTCCACCAAGGCGGGATCGAGCGCCGGGACCTTGTCGAGCACCGAGCGCACCACGAGCGCGGACAGGTCGTCGGGTCGGCAGTCGACGAGCGAGCCCTTGTTGGCTCGTCCGATCGGGGTCCGGGCGGTCGCGACGATCACGGCTTCGGGCACGGCGGCGCTCCTTCTCGCTGAACGGGCCATCCTTTGTACCAGGCCGCGGGGCCTTCACAGTCGGGTGCGGGGGATCGGGGGGCGACGCTTCGCGTGCGGACATCACTTCGCTGACGCCGCCTGCGGCGGCGCCGAGCTCAGCGAACTCGTCGTGCGCGCACCCCCCGATCCCCCGCACCGTCACACGTCCAGGCGCGGCGTGGTAACGAATCAGTGGCCGGGGGCAGCGGCGCACCGCCGCGCCGATCCGTGATCGGGCTTTTGCTCGGTGCTGAGTGGGGGTGTCGTGGGGACGTATCAGCCGATCGAGGACTACGGAATCATCGGCGACCTGCACACGGTGGCGCTGGTGGGGAAGAACGGATCGATCGACTTCATGTCGTTCCCGACGTTCGACTCCCCGACGGTCTTCTGCGCGCTGCTCGACGACGAACGGGGCGGGCGGTTCAGCATCCGGCCGACCCTCGACGGCGGGACGCACAAGCAGATGTACCTGCCCGACACCAACATCCTCATCACGCGCTTCCTCGCCGACGAAGGCGTCGGCGAGGTGTCCGACTTCATGCCCGTCGGCTTCCACCCCCACGACCACCCCCGCCAGCTCGTGCGGCGGGTGAAGACCGTGCGGGGCGACGTCCGCTACGAGCTCGTGTTCCGACCGCGGTTCGACTACGGGAGGGCCGATCACTCGATCGAGCAGCGTGACGGCGAGCTCGTGTTCGCTTCGAAGGGCCCCGACGCCACCGTGCTGCGCCTCCGCACCACGGTGCCGGTGACGATCACCGGCGACGGTGCCGCGGTCGCATCCTTCGAGCTCGGAGCCGGTGAGAAGTGCGCGTTCGTCATGGAGGAGGTGTGCCCCGGGATCCCCAGCCCGTCCGCGGCGCCCGACTACGTGGCCCGCGCGTTCAAGGACACGTCGAACTTCTGGCGGGGCTGGATCGGGCACTCGAAGTACGAGGGGCGCTGGCGGGAGACGGTCGACCGCTCGGCGCTCGTGCTCAAGCTCCTCGTGTCGCAGACGCACGGTTCGCTGGTCGCCGCGGCCACGTTCGGGCTGCCCGAGAGCTTGGGGGGCGAGCGCAACTGGGACTACCGCTACACGTGGATCCGCGATGCCTCGTTCACGCTGTACGCGCTCATCCGCCTCGGGTACACCGACGAGGCGGGTGCCTTCATGCACTGGCTCCACGCTCTCTGCATGGATCTCGCCGACGGGACGCCGCTCCAGATCATGTACGGCCACGACGGCCGCAAGAGCCTCACCGAGGAGATCCTCCCGCACCTCGAGGGGTACGCGGGCTCACGACCGGTCCGCATCGGCAACGGTGCGTACGACCAGCTCCAGCTCGACATCTACGGCGAGCTGCTCGACGCGATCTACCTCTACAACAAGTACGGCGAGCCGATCTCGCACGACCTCTGGGGCAGCGTGTGGCAGCTCGTCGACTACGTGACCGACCACTGGCAGCTCCCCGACGAAGGCATCTGGGAGGTGCGCGGCGGCCAGCAGGAGTTCCTCTACTCGCGACTGATGTGCTGGGTCGCGGTCGACCGCGGGATCCGGCTCGGCAACCGGCGGTCCTTCCCGTATCCGGCCGACCGTTGGCGCGCGACGCGTGACGCCATCTACTACGACATCATGGCGAACTTCTGGGACCCGTCTCGCGAGACGTTCGTCCAGGCGAAGGGCTCGAAGTCGGTCGACGCGTCGAACCTGCTGATGCCGATGGTGAAGTTCATCTCGCCCACCGACCCGCGGTTCCTCAGCACCTTGCGGGCGATGACCGAGGACCTGGTCGACGACTCGCTCGTGTTCCGCTACAGGGTCGGTGACGCGGCGAGCGACGGACTCACCGGCGATGAAGGCACGTTCAACATGTGCTCGTTCTGGTTCGCCGAGGCGGTCGCTCGTTCGGGCGACGTGCAGAGAGCGCGCTTCTTCTTCGAGAAGATGCTGGGCTACTCGAACCACCTCGGCCTCTACGCCGAGGAGCTCGGACCGCGCGGCGAGCACCTCGGGAACTTCCCACAGGCCTTCACGCACCTCGGGCTGATCAGCGCGGCGTACGCGATCGACCGCAAGCTCTCCGACGCTGGTTGGGTGGGCTGACGGAGCTCATGTCTCCGACTGGTGCGCGGCCGCTCCGGTGGCTTGGCGTTCGACCTCGGCTCGCATCGCACTGCGGAGGATCACCCAGACGATCAGGACGATGACGAGCCCGATCGTGCCACCGAGCTGCTCTTGGGCGAACACGAAGACCTGCGTCACGAAGATGGAGATGAGCAGACCACGGTCGAACCAGTGGTATGCACGCAGCCGCTGGTGTCGGCGGAGGAGCACGACGCCGATGATGAGGCACGAGTTCGCAACCATCGACGAGATGAGCGACGCCCACTCTTCGAAGCCGACGATCCCAGGACCGTCCATTGCGAGCGCGATCACCGTTGCCACTGCGGTCATGGCGAACACCGTGAAGAGCACGTCGACCACCGCGACGAATCGAGGACGTTTGGTGAGCTCGATGTAGCGACGCCGAAGTGACGCCGACCACCGCGCAACGAGCGATGGCGTGCTCGGTGGAAGGGCAGGCGCGTTGACGAGGAGTGCGCGCACCTCTTCGGCGAAGCCGTCGCGCGCGGGCTCGGTCGCGTCGAGCAAGGCGAGCGCCTCGCGCCGGGCGGGCTCGTCGAGCTGGCCGAGCGCCGCCGACTTCAGGGCCTCGAGCGCGTTCAGCGTGCCCTCGTCGGGTGAGTACCGAAGCCGCTGCAGTGCACGGAACACGAGGTACAGCGCGATGAACGTCATGTAGATCAGGGCGATCGTCGGCTCGAAGAAGTAGTCGACTTCGCGGGTGATGAACTTCCCGAGCTCGTCGATGAACCAGCCGAACCCGGCACCGCCCAGCACCGCCACGAGCTTCCTCGTGGAAGGCCCGAGGAACGAGATCGACATGATGATCGCGGCGGCCATCATCAGCGCCCCCCAGATGGCGTGCGAGATGTGCAGCGTGCCGTTGCCGAGCTGCGGGTAGCCGGTGATGATCAAGAAGAGCCGGTTCGCGAGCACCGAGGCCACGGCGACGACGAGGAACGTGTCGCACCGGGGTCCGAGATCGTGGGCTCTGACCGCGAAGCGGGGTGTGAGACGGTGGCGATGGGCGATCGTGGGCGCGTGGGTCGTCGCTGTCATGCGCGCCAGTGTCGCGCCCACGCTCGACCGACTCCCGCCTAGCATGCGGCCGCGCCGCCAAGGCGGCAGAGGGGGAACGGCATGGCGGATGGGAGGACTCGGACGCGGTCTCGAGGCCGGGCGCTCGTCCTCCTCGTCGCCGCCGCGCTGAGCGGCGGGACGCTGTCTGCCGTCTCCACCGGTGGCGTCGCCGCGGCCGGCGGCGGCAACGACGGCGGTTCGCTCACGTACGCCCTCGTCGGGGAGACCGCGGGTGGTTGGTGCCTGCCGCAGGCCCAGCTCGCGAGCAACGGCATCCAGGTCGCCGTCGCGATCTACGACACGCTGACCACCCAGAACAGCAAGGGCGAGTACGTCCCCTACCTCGCGAAGTCGGTCACTCCGAACGCCGCGTTCGACGAGTGGACGATCACGCTCCGCCCCGACGTTTCGTTCCACGACGGCACACCGGTCGACGCCGACGCGGTGAAGCTGAACCTCGACTCGTACCGCGGTGCGAACCCCGATCTTCCCGCGCGGCTCGGCATCTACACCTACGAGAACATCGACACCGTGACGGTCACCGATCCGCTGACGGTCGCCGTCACGACCAAGACGCCGTGGCCCGCGTTCCCGGCCTATGTCGCGAGCGGCCGCGCGGGCATCTCGGCGCCGGCGCAGCTGAACGACCCCGACACGTGTGCGAGCAACCTGATCGGGAGCGGACCGTTCAAGTTCGTCGAGTGGCGTCAGAACGAGTCGCTGACGGTCGAGCGCAACCCCGACTACTGGCAGGAGGCCTACCCGAAGGTCGACGAGATCGTCTTCGAGCCGGTGCCTGAGCCGCAGGTGCGCGTCAACGGCCTGAAGAGCGGGAGCTTCGACCTCGTCCAGGAGGCGTCGTCGCTGGCGATCATCAACCTCCAGGAGCTGGCCGACGACGGCGACGTGAAGGTCTTCGTGTCTGACAAGGGGTCGGAGACGGCGTACCAGCTGCTGAACGTCTCCAAGCTCCCCTTCAGCGATCCCCTCGCTCGTCAGGCTGTCGCGGCGGCCGGTGACGCCGAGGAGGTCAACGAGATCCGCAACCGTGGGATCAACACGATCGCCAGCGGACCGTTCCCGCCGGACAACCCGGCGCACCTCGACAAGATCCCCCGGACGCACGACCTCGACAAGGCGAGGTCGCTCGCACGGGAGTACGAGCAGAAGCACGGCCAGCCGCTCGCGTTCGAGTACCTCGCCCTGTCGACGCCCGAGACCGTGCAGATCGCGCAGCTCGTCAAGGAGCAGGAGTCCAAGGCCGGCATCGACGTCACGATCCGCACGCTCGACCAGAGCGCACTGATCAACGACGCGTTGGCGGGCAACTTCCAGAGCGTCGGCTGGCTGAACCACCCCGGCGGTGACCCCGACACGCAGTACGCGTGGTGGCACGGCGGGTCGCCGGTCAACTTCGGTCGCATCGACGATCCCGAGATCGACCGCCTGCTCGACGAGGGTCGCGTCGAGACCGATCCCGACACACGCGTCGAGATCTACAAGGACCTCAACCGGCGCTTCCAGGAGGAGCTCTACAACCTGTGGGCCTGGTACGCGCTGTGGGCGATCGGCTACCAGAACGACGTCGGCGGCGTGAAGGGCCCGCCCCTGCCCGACGGCGGTGGCAAGCCGTTCGCCCTGTTCGGTGGGGTGATCCCGGTCCTCGGCCTGACGACGGGCTCGTGACCGTGGCACCCACCATCCAGCCTGCATCGGTGAGAGGGGAAGCGACATGATCGGGTCGAGAGGCACGAGGTTCGCGTCCCGCGCGCGTGCGCTCGCGGCGCTGCTCGCCGCGGCGCTGGTCGCCGGCACGCTCAGCACCGTCGCCGCCGGCAACGCCGGCGCGCGGGGAGGAGCCAAGGGCGGCTCGGTCACGTTCGCGCTCGAGGCCGAGACGAGCTCGGGCTACTGCCTGCCCGACGCCACGCTCGCCGCGTCGGGGATCCAGGTCGTGGCCGCCATCTACGACACGCTGACCGCGATCAACACGAAGGGCGAGACCGTCCCGTACCTCGCGAAGTCCTTCGAGCCCAACGCCGACTACTCCGAGTGGACGATCACGCTTCGGGACGGCATCCAGTTCCACGACGGCACGCCCCTCGACGCCGAGGCACTCAAGCTCAACATCGACACGTATCGGGGCGTCGACGGCGCACCCGCCATCACGCCGCGTCTCACCGTGTTCGTGTTCCAGGACATCGCCGGCACCGAGGTCACGGGCCCGCTCTCGGTGAAGGTGACGATGAAGCGACCGTGGGTCGCGTTCCCCGCCTACTGGGTCGGTCGATACGGCATCGTCGCGCCCGCACAGCTCGCGGACCGTGAGACGTGCGCAACGCAACCGATCGGCACCGGGCCCTTCAAGTTCGTCGAGTGGCGCCAGAACGAGTACCTCAAGGTCGAGCGCAACCCCGACTACTGGCGGGAAGGTCTGCCGCACCTCGACGAGATCACGTTCCGGCCCATCCCCGAGGGCAGCACGCGGGTCAACGGACTGACGAGCGGCCAGTTCGACCTGATCACGACCTCGAACTCGCTCTCGATCGTCGACCTCCAGGCCAAGGCGGAGGCGGGCGAGATCGACCTCGTCGCGACCGACAAGGGGGCGGAGACCGCGTACCTCATGCTCAACGCGGGCAAGCCACCCTTCGACGAGAAGATCGCCCGTCAGGCCGTGGCGTCCGCAGGCGATGCTCGTGAAGTCAACGAGATCCGCAACCGCGGGCTCAACACGATCGCAACCGGCCCGTTCCCGCCGGACAACGCCGCCTTCGTGAAGGAGATCGCTCGCAAGCCCGACCTGAAGCGGGCGAAGCGGCTCAACGAGCAGTACGAAGCAGAGCACGGCGCGCCGATCTCGTTCGAGTACCTCACGAACCCCGAGCCCGACACGGTCGCGATCGCGCAGCTCGTCAAGGAGCAGCAGGCGAAGGCCGGAATCGAGGTGTCGATCCGCACGATCGACCAGGCCGGGCTCATCAACGAGGTGCTGGCCGGCAGCTTCCAGGGCGCGGGGTTCCGCAACCACCCCGGCGGCGATCCGGACACGCAGTACGTGTGGTGGCACAGCGACTCGCCCGTGAACTTCGGCCGGATCAACGACCCCGAGATCGACCGCCTGCTCGACGAGGGCCGCAGCGAGCCCGATCCCGACAAGCGCACGAAGATCTACCAGGACCTCAGCCGTCGATTCGCGGACGAGGTCTACAACCTCTGGAGCTGGTACACGTACTGGGCCGTCGGGTACAACCAGGACGTCAAGGGCATCTCGGGACCGCGCCTGCCCGATGGCGGCGGCAAGCCCTTCGCGCTCTTCGCCGGTGTGATCCCCGTCGTCGGCCTCTCCAAGACGTAGCTCACGCCTTCGCGGCGGCGAGCTCCTCGCTGACGGCCCACAGGCGACGGGCTGACTCGTGGTCGCGCGCGACGGCGCTGGGGTCCTTCTCGCGGCAGTCGTAGAAGTATGCGCCGGACACCCCGTCGACCTCGGGGGACGCCGCGAGGTAGATCGAGGTGCGCGCCCCCTTCTCCGGCGTGCGCGCGAACGGTCGGAGCGCGCTCATCGCGAGGTCGCCGAGCTTGCCGGTGTCGCCGTCGCGGGCGAATCGGCTCGCGACGAACCCGGGGTGCAGTGAGTTGGCCGTGACTCGGGTGCCATCGAGGCGACGAGCCAGCTCGCGCGCGAAGTAGATGTTCGCGAGCTTCGACTTCGCGTAGACGCGGAACGCAGAGTACGACTGCTCCGACATCAGGTCGTCGAAGTCGAGACCGTTGCGTGCCTGCTTGTGCGCGTCGGACGAGACGATCACGATGCGTGACGGAGCCGACGCGCGGATCTGGTCCAGCAGCAGCTGCGTCAACAGGAAGTGCCCGAGGTGGTTGACTGCGAACGTCGTCTCGAAGCCGTCGACGGTCTCGGTGCGGCTCAGCTGCACGAGCCCGGCGTTGTTCACGAGCACGTCGAGGCGGTCGTACCGATCCTGATACTCGAGCGCGAAGCGCCGCACCGATGTCAGATCGGCGAGGTCCAGGTCCATCAGGTCGACGGAGTCGCTTCCCGAACGTTCGCGGATCTCGTCGAGTGCGGCTCGACCTCGCCTCGGGTCACGGGCGGTGACGACGACGCGGGCTCCCTGCTTCGCGAGCCCGACAGCGGTCTCCTTGCCGATCCCGGCATTGCCGCCGGTGATCACGATCGTCGCGCCGTCGTCCACTCCGGCTCAGTCCGTGAGCCTGATGGCGCGCTCCGGGCAGTTCGCCTCACCCGCGCGCGCCTGCTCCTCGAGCTCCGGCGGGACGTCGGCGACCAGGATCTCGCAGTGCCCGCGGTCGTCGGGCCCGTACACGTCGGAGGCGAGCGCGTAGCAGCGCCCGTGCCCGACGCAGGCATCTCCGTCGACCGCCACCTTCACCTCCCCTCGCCTCCGGCACCCCCGAAGACGAGGGGAAGGTGCTCGACGGTGCGCAGGGCCTCGGCGTACTGGAGCTCCGTGCCGGGCTCGAGCTCGTAGTCCGGGACCCGCCGGTGCAGCTCCTCGAGCGCGACGCGCAGCTCGAGGCGCGCGAGGTGAGAGCCCAGGCAGCGGTGGATCCCCCCACCGAACGCGAGATGACGGTTGCCGTCGCGATGGAAGTCGACGGTCTCGGCAGCCTCGAACTCGGCGCCATCGGTGTTGGCCGAGCCGATCATCACCGTCACCCGGGTTCCGGCCGAGACGGGAACGTCGTCGATCTCGGTGTCGCGTCGACAGACCCGCGCGACGCCGGGGACGGGCGTCTCCCACCGCAACAGCTCCTCGATCGCCGCGGGGATCAGCGACGGGTCGTCGACGAGCTCGCGACGGTGCTCGGGGTGCTCGGCCAGATAGGCGACGCTGCACGTGAGCGTTGCGGTGACCGTGTCGAGCCCGGCGATGAGGAAGAGGAAGCAGATGTCGAGGATGTCCTCGTTCGTGAGCCGGTAACCGTCGACGTCGGCGTCCACGAGGCGGGTGATGAGGTCGTCACGCGGCTGTGAGCGGCGCGCCTCGATCACCGGTTCGAAGTAGTCGTAGATCTCCTGAGCCGTGCGCCGTCGGACCTCGTTGGCCTCCCGCGTTGCCAGACCGGCGGGCCGGATGATGTCGTCCTTGAGCCGCAAGAAGCGGGGCAGATCGTCCTGGGGGAGGCCGAGTAGCGCGAGGAAGATCGTGCACGGCAGCGGCACCGCGAACGCCTCGTTGAGCTCGACGCGGCCGTCGTCGACGAACTCGTCGATGAGCTCGTTCGTCAGTCGCCGGACCTCGTCTTCGAGACGCGCGACCTCGCGGGGTGCGAACAGCGGGTCGAGCAGCTTGCGGAACTTCAGATGGTCGGGTGGGTCGATCTGGAGCGGGATGAGCGGACGGACGTTGCCCATCTGCACCGCGTCCATGTCGGACGAGAAGCGCTCGGGGTCGCGCAGGGTGCCCATCACCTCGTCGTGGTGCGTGACGAGGACGCTGTGCTCCTCCATGCGGAGCACGGAGCCCTGGGCCCGCATCGCCGCGTAGACCGGCTGCGGGCAGGCGTTCATCGCGCGGTCGAGCAGACCGTTGCCGAGCTCGGCATCGTCCGGCTCGAAGGCACTCGGCTGGTACGTCGGCGACGTGGCTTCGGCCATGAGCTCCCAGTTCGTCGGACCTGACGCAGCCGTCAGGGTAGTGCAACGTCGACGGCGTCAGCGCGCCGCCAGCTCGACCTCCACCGGGCGGTGATCGGAGCCGACGTCGTCGAGCACCCGGGCGTGCACGACCTCGACGTCGTCGGGCCGCACGAGCACGTGGTCGATCTGGCTGTGGGGTGCACGCGCCGGCCAGGTGCGGCCGCGGATCGCGCGTCGCCATCCCGGCAGCATCGCGACCACGCCAGGACCCCAGAGGTTGCAGTCGCCGATGACGACCGCGGGTGTCCCGGCGGCCGGGAGCTGCGGCCCGAGGCGTCGGAGCTGGAGCGGTGGGCCGTGTGGGAGTCGCGAGGTGAGGTGCACGGCGATCACGCGGAGGTGACGGTGACCGAGGTCGACCTCGACGTCGAGCGCGGTGCGCCGGGGCGCGGGATCGCCGAGCGTGGGGCCCACGACGAGCGGGCCGACACGCCGGGCCGGGAGGCGTGAGAGGACGGCGATCCCCGACTCGCCGGCGCCGTCGTGACGCAACCGCGGCCACCGGTGGTCGCTGCTCGCCGCACCGGTCGCCTCGTACAGGACCTCGTAGCCGAGCGCCGCGGCAGCGTCGTCGGCTGGTCCGCGGTGGCGATCCGGGCGCCACAGCTCCTGCAGGGCGATCACGTCGGCGTCGAGATCGGCGAGGACGCGCTCGAGGTCGTACGGCTCGGCGGGTGGCCGGCGCTTGGGCCGAACGCCGTAGTGCGTGTTGAACGTGGCGAGCTTCACCGGGGACGCGGGTGGATGCGGGTCGTCAGGCAGCGGGGAGGAGGATCATGAAGCGAGCACCGCCGGTCGGCGCGTCGTCGACCGTGACCGTACCCGAGTGTCGTTCGACGATCGCACGCACCATGGGGAGCCCGAGCCCGACGCCACCTGCGTCACGGGCGCGGCCCTCGTCGAGACGCGTGAAGCGGTCGAAGACACGCGCTCGCTCGTCGACGGGCACGCCCGGGCCGTCGTCGTCGACGGTGAGCACGACCTCGCCGTCGCTCGCCTCGAGCGTGACCTCGACATGTGCTCGTGCGTGGCGAGCGGCGTTGTCGAGCAGGTTGCGCACCGCGCGAGCGAGCTGGGCACCGCTCCCGCGCACGCGACCCGCGGAGACGCGATGCGTGTCGATCGGCACTCGATACGTGCGCCGCGCCTCCTCGAGCACGACCTCGTCGAGGTCGATGTCGGTCGGCTCGGCTGTCACGCCTTCTTCGGCACGGGCGAGCTCGAGCAGCTCGGAGACTGCTTCGTCGAGCCGCCGGTCCTCCTCGAGCACGGTTGCCGCGACCACCGGCCAGTCGGCGTCGCCGCGGCGCAGCGCAACCTCGAGCTGTGCCCTGATCGACGCGACGGGGCTGCGGAGCTCGTGCGACGCGTCGGACACGAAGCGCCGTTGCTCCCGCGCCGAATCCTCGAGCCGGTCGAGCATCGAGTTCATCGTGCGCGCCAGGCGACCGACCTCGTCGTCGGTGCCGGGCTCGGGGACGCGCCGGTGGATCGTCGACGCGGTGATCGCTGCTGCCTCGGCCCGGATGGCCTCGACCGGGCGCAGCGCCCGGCCGGCGAGCCACCACGTGAGCGCGGCGACGAGCCCGACGAGCAGCGGGACGCCCACGACGAGCACGCGGGTGACGCTGTCGACCGTGCGGTCGACCTCGTCGAGCGACCGCTCGGCGACGACCGTGACGCGCCCGGTCGCGGTCTCCACCTCACGCTGCGCACGCACGCTCGGGTTGTCGGCCGAGACGCCGGTGCGACGCCCGTACGGTGGGAAGTCGTCGACGACCCGGCCTCCCGGGCCGACCACGCGGTACGCGGGCTGACCGCCCGGCCCCGGTGCCGGAAGGTCGAGGTCGTCGAGCTGGACTCCACTCGCGAGCTGCTCCGCGATCTCCGCCAGCTGCACCGAGTTCGTGCGCTCGATCTCGTCGGCGAGGCTGTCGTGGACAGAACGCACGAGCCAGAACGACGCGAGCGCGAGCGCGACAGCGAAGAGGCCGGCCGCGGCGATCGTGATGCGCAGGCGGACCGAGCCGAACCCGCGCCAGCCGTTGTCGGTCATGTCACGTCGGATCCGTGCTCAGCCGGTAGCCGGCACCGCGGACCGTCTTGATCATCTGCTCACCGTCGGGCTGGTCGAGCTTGCGGCGCAGGTAGCCGATGTAGACCTCGACGACGTTGGGATCGCCGGCGAAGTCCATCCCCCACACGTGGTCGAGGATCTCGCTCTTCGATGCGACGTTGCCGTCCCGGCGCATGAGGTACTCGAGCAGCGCGAACTCGCGGGCCGTCAGCGAGACCTCGTTGCCCGCGCGCGCGACCTTGCGGCTTCCTGGATCCAGCCGGAGGGGACCGAACTCCAAGACGGCGGGTCGGGGTGGCGCCCCACGCCGGAACAGAGCACGCAACCTCGCCAGCAGCACGACGAACGAGAAGGGCTTCGAGAGGAAGTCGTCGGCGCCGGTGTCGAGCGCCTCGGCCTCGTCGTACTCGCCGTCCTTGGCGGTGAGGATGAGGATCGGGGTCCAGACTCCTTCGTCTCGCAGCGTCTTGCAGACGCGGTACCCGTTCATGCCCGGGAGCAGCACGTCGAGCACGATCGCGTCGTACGACCCTTCACGCGCACGCCACAGGCCGTCGATGCCGTCGTGGACGGCGTCGACGTCGAAGCCCTCGGTCCGGAGACCGTCGGTGATGGCCTCCGCGAGGTGCACCTCGTCCTCCACGACGAGCACGCGCATGTGATCGATTGTGCCTGACACGCGCGTGACCGGCTCGGTCGTGCCTGAGAGCGCTCTCAGGTGCGCTCCGCGTCAAGCGCCGATGAGCTCCCAGAGGTTGCCGGCGGGGTCGGTCGCGAAGACGTGTCGGTCGCCGTCGAACGAGATCGTCGTGCAGCGGTGACCCGAGTGCTCGAGTGCCTCGATCGTCGCGTCGAGCGCCCCGTCGAGGCGGATCGCGGTGTGCGCGGCGCCCGACGGGCGATGCTGCGGATCGACCGTGAGGTGGACCTGGGTCCCGTCGTCGGCCGCGAACCAGAAGAGCGCCCCGAGCTGCGAGGCCTCCGGTCCGGGCGGGACGCGCGAGTAGCCGAGGACCTTGAGCCACGCCTCTTCCGCGTCGGTGCCGCTGACCTCGCCCACGGATTCCGGGACGCACAGGTTGATGTGGTCGAGCGCCGGCATCGACACCTACTCTCCCACGTGATGCCCACCGCGATCATCCCGGTCACCGGCGATCCCGCCGCTGACGAGCTGCTCGCCGAAGATCCCCTCGCGCTCCTGATCGGCATGCTGCTCGACCAGCAGGTGCCGATGGAGTGGGCGTTCAAGGGACCCCACACGCTCCAGGAGCGGCTCGGGGGCCTCGACTGCGCGGCGATCGCCGCGATGTCGCCCGAGGACCTCAAGGACGTCTTCGCCGCCAAGCCCGCGCTCCACCGCTTCCCGGGGTCGATGGCCACGCGCACGCACGCCCTCTGCACCGCGATCGTCGGGGACTACGGCGGTGATCCGGCGCGCATCTGGAAGGACGCGCAGAGCGGCGACGAGCTGCTCGCCCGGCTCGAGGCCCTCCCCGGGTTCGGCGAGGAGAAGTCGAAGATCTTCCTCGCGCTGCTCGGCAAGCGCCTCGGCGTCGCGCCCTCGGGCTGGGAGAAGGCGGCGACGCCGTATTCCGACGCCACCAAGCGTTCGGTCGCGGACATCGACTCGCCGGAGGCGTTGGCCGAGGTCCGCGCCTGGAAGCGCGCGCAGAAGGCGAAGGGCAAGACGAAGTCCGACTGAGCGCGGGCGGCACGAGCAGACGTGCGCCACGAACGCCAGGGCATGCGGTATCCTGGGAGTCCAGTGGGCACCGCCGGTGCTCGCGGGTCTTCCTCGACTTTCTCTGGTCTCCACACCCTGCTTCGTGTGGATCCGGGCCGACGTTCGACGAGGACGACCACCCGGAGAGAACAGGAAGCGAGCATGACCACCACCTTCGAAGCGCTCGGCGTCTCGCGCGACCTCGCCGCGGCCCTCACCCGCGACGGGATCGAGCAACCCTTCCCCGTCCAGGAGCTGACGATCCCCGACGCCCTCGCCGGCCGCGACCTCTGCGGCAAGGCGAAGACCGGCTCGGGCAAGACCCTCGCCTTCGGGCTCCCGCTCGTCGAGCGCGTGTCGAGCGCCGGCCCCAAGCACCCGACGGGTCTCGTCCTGGCGCCGACCCGTGAGCTCGCCAACCAGGTCTTCGGCGTGATCAAGCCGCTGGCCAAGGAGCGTGGACGCGACGTCGTCGCCGTCTACGGCGGTGTCGGCTTCGAGCCCCAGATCGACGCGTTGGCGCGAGGTGTCGACATCATCGTCGGCACGCCCGGCCGGCTCATCGACCTCATGGAGCGCGGCGAGGTCTCGTTCGACAAGGTCGAGGTGCTCGTGCTCGACGAAGCCGATCGGATGGCCGACATGGGGTTCATGCCCCAGGTCCAGAAGATCCTCTTCCGGATGGAGTCCGACCACCAGACGATGCTGTTCTCGGCGACGCTCGACGGCGCGGTGAAGCAGCTCGTGAAGCGCTACATGCACGACCCCGTGTTCCACGAGGTGCAGTCCGACGAGCCGACCGTCGAGGAGATGGAGCACCGCTTCCTCTACGTGCACGACATGGACAAGGTTCGTGTCGCCGCAGCGATCGCCAGCGGCGCGAACCGCACGCTCGTGTTCTGCAGCACGAAGCGGATGGCCGACAAGCTCGTACGTGAGCTCCGCAAGGAGGGCGTGAAGGCCGCCCCGATCCACGGCGACCTCGGACAGGCGGCGCGGGAGCGCTCGCTCGCCGACTTCTCGTCGGGCAAGGTCCCGGTGCTCGTCGCGACCGACGTCGCAGCCCGTGGTCTCCACGTCGACGACATCGACGTCGTCGTCCACTACGACCCGACCGACGACCACAAGACGTATCTCCACCGATCCGGCCGCACCGCACGAGCGGGGGAGACCGGGGTCGCGGTCACGCTGATGCGCTGGAACGAGGAGAACGCCGTCCGCACCGTGCAACGCCGCCTCGGGCTCTCGATCCCCATCGTCGAGGTGTTCTCGAACGATCCACGCCTCGCCGACCTCCGCGGATGGGACCCGGTCAGTGAAGAGGCCGTCTCCGTCTGACGCGACGCCGGCGAATCCGTGCGAGAGCGCACGGAGCTCGTGGGAGGATGACGCGATGCCCCGCATCTCCGAGCGCACGCGCGTCTCGCGGCGGATCGCCGCGATCACAGAGTCGGCGACCCTCGCCGTCGACGCGAAGGCCAAGGCCCTCAAGGCCGCAGGCGAGGACGTCATCGGGTTCGGTGCGGGTGAGCCCGACTTCCCGACGCCGGCGCACATCGTCGAAGCCGCGATCGCCGCGTGCTCCGACCCGGCCATGCACCACTACACACCGGCGGCCGGCCTTCCGGCGCTGCGCGCCGCGATCGCCGAGAAGACGATGCGAGACTCCGGCTTCGAGTGCACCGCGAGCCAGGTGCTCGTCACCAACGGTGGCAAGCAGGCCGTGTACAACGCGTTCCAGGTGCTCGTCGACGAGGGCGACGAGATCCTCCTGCCCGCGCCCTACTGGACCACGTATCCGGAGTCCATCGCGCTCGCGGGTGGCGTGCCGGTCGTGCTGCCCACCGACGAGGACACGCACTTCTGCGTCACGCTGGAGCAGCTCGAGTCGGCACGCACCGAGCGCACGAGGGCGCTCATGTTCGTGTCACCGAGCAACCCGACCGGTGCGGTCTACCCACCGGGGCTCGTGGCCGAGATCGGGCGATGGGCTGCCGAGCGCGGGATCTGGGTCGTCACCGACGAGATCTACGAGCACCTCACGTTCGGCGACCACCGGTTCGTGTCGATGCCGACCGTCGCTCCCGAGCTCGCTGACTCGTGCGTGGTCGTGAACGGCGTGGCCAAGACGTACGCGATGACGGGGTGGCGTGTCGGTTGGATGATCGGCCCGTCCGACGTGATCGCCGCCGCGGCGAACCTGCAGTCGCACTCGACGTCCAACGTGGCGAACGTCTCGCAGGCCGCAGCCCTTGCCGCCGTCACGGATGATCTCGCGGCAGTCGCCGAGATGCGGGCCGCCTTCGAGCGTCGCGGGGCCACGATGCACGAGATGCTGTCGGCGATCGCGGGCGTCGAGTGCGTCGCGCCCGAAGGCGCCTTCTACTGCTTCCCCTCGTTCGCGGGCGTGCTCGGCCGCACGATCGCCGGCCGGACACCCGAGACGTCGCTCGACCTGTGCGAGCTGCTGCTCGAGGAGGCGAAGGTCGCGATCGTCCCTGGTGAGGCGTTCGGAGCGCCCGGTTATGCGCGACTGTCGTTCGCGTTGGGTGATGACGACCTCGTGGAGGGTGTGGGTCGGATCGCGGCGCTGCTGCGATGACGCGACGGGCGGGCGCGCTCCTCGTCGTGCTCGCGGCCCTGACGGTCGTCGTGCACCTCGCCCCGGCGTCGGCGAACGCGCCACGGAAGGCATGTGCGGTGCTCCGTCGTGGCGAGATCGAAGGCGTCGTCGATGCCGGCGTGAAGCGATCGCGACGCGCGCAGCACACACCGAGGAGCGCGTCGATCTGCAACTGGAACGTCGGTGGGTCTCACGGTGCAGAGCTGGTGTCGGTGTGGGTGCAGCGTGGCAAGCAGGCGCGACAGGGCTTCGACGTCTCCGAGCGTGTGTTCGGGTTGGGGAGCGAGGCATTGCCAGAGCTCGGGCGGCTCGCCTTCTACTCGTCGGAAGCCGGCGCCGTCTACGTGTTGCGGGGCTCGACGTTCCTGTACGTGCAGCGGCTCGACCAATCCGGTGGCACAAACCCGGCGACGCTGCGTGACCAGGCCGTCGAGCTGACCGACCTTGCGCTCGAGCGGCTTTGAACCCGGTGCCCCGAGATGCGACCGCTACCCTCGAACGCGTGACCCCGCGGGTTCTCGTCACCGAGCGCATCGCCCCGCGCGGCCTCGACGCGCTGCGAACCGCCGGCTTCGAGGTCGACGTGCAGCTCGGGCTCTCACCCGAAGAGCTCCTCGCAGCGGTCGACGGTGCTGCAGCGCTCATCATCCGGTCGGCGACGCAGGTGACCGCGGACGTCCTCGCGGCAGGTCGCGCCCTCGTCGTCGTGGGCCGCGCCGGCATCGGTCTCGACAACGTCGACGTCGAGGAGGCGACGCGCCGCGGCGTGATGGTGGTGAACGCACCCCAGTCGAACGTCCTCTCGGCTGCCGAGCACACGATCGCCCTCCTGCTCGCGCAGGCCCGCAACGTCGCCCAGGCCGATGCGGACCTCAAGGCAGGTCGGTGGAACAGGTCACGGTGGGAAGGAGTCGAGCTCCACGGCAAGACCGTCGGCATCATCGGCCTCGGGCGCGTCGGCGTGCTGGTCGCGCAACGGCTGCTCGCCTTCGGCATGCAGCTGCTCGCCTACGACCCGTTCGTCAGCCCCGAGCGGGCCCGGCAGCTCGGGGTCCGAGTCGTCGCCGACCTCGAGGAGCTGGTCCGCCAGTCCGACTTCCTGACGATCCACCTCCCCAAGACACCTGAGACGATGGGCCTCGTCGGCGCCGACCTGCTCGCGCACGCGAAGCCGACGCTGCGGGTCGTGAACACGGCCCGCGGCGGCATCGTCGACGAGGCCGCGCTCGCGACCGCGGTGCGCGACCGCCGAATAGCGGGCGCAGCGATCGACGTCTTCGAGCAGGAGCCCACCACCGAGTCGCCGCTCTTCGGGCTCGATGCCGTGGTCGTGACGCCGCACCTCGGTGCGTCGACTGCCGAGGCGCAGGACAAGGCCGGCCAGACGATCGCCGAGCAGGTGGTCCTCGCCCTCCGCTCGGAGTTCGTGCCGTATGCGGTGAACGTCGCGGCCAGCGAGGCGAACGCGACGGTGCAACCGTTCCTCCCGCTCGCTGAGCGACTCGGGCGTCTGCTCGTCGCGCTCTCCGACGACGGTGTCACGGCGCTCGAGGTCGAGTACGCGGGAGAGATCGCCGACTACGACTGTCGCGTGCTCACGCTCTCGATCATGAAGGGGGCGCTCGCCGCAGTCACCGACGAGCCGGTGTCGTTCGTGAACGCCCCCCAGCTCGCCGAGGCGCGCGGGCTCACGGTCAGAGAGGCGACATCGTCGTCGTCGGCCGACTTCGTGAACCTCGTGACGGTCCGCGGCTCCGCGCGTGACCGCTCGATCGGCGTCGCGGGCACGCTGCTCGGCAAGCACGCGCGGCCCCGCATCGTCGAGATCGACGGCCACAGCGTCGACGTGCCGCCGGCGAGCCACATGCTCGTCGTGCGCAACTCCGACACGCCCGGGATGATCGGTCGCGTCGGGACGATCATCGGCGAGGCGGGTGTCAACGTCGACGACATGGACGTCGGGACGAACGCCGACGGCGAGGCGGCGCTCATGGTGCTGTCCACGAGCTCACCCGCCTCGGGCGCGGTGATCAAGGCGCTGCTCGCCGTCGACGGCGTCTACGACGCGAGGGCCATCGAGCTCGACTGACTCGTTGGGAGACCTCGCAAGCTCGGTCTCCGCCGTCGCCGAGCGGCGAAGCCGCCCGGCGACTGACCAGTTGGGAGCCCTTCAGCGCTTGGCGGCGCGGAAGCCGTCTGCCTCGGCGGCCGTGGGGTCGGCGTAGCAGCGATCCGGCACGGTGCGCTCGTAGCTCAGCCCGCCGGGTACGTGGAAGATCTTGCTGGCCTCCTTGGCCTTCACCGGGTGCGTGGCCGGACACGCCCCGTCGACCGCGGTGGTCCACCTATCTCGCTCGCTCTCCGTCGGCCGGGATGCCCGGCCGACGGGCGTTCGCTCGCGGGCGAGCTCGGCTCGGTCCCCTCGCTCCGCCGCATCTGGACCAGTCCGCGGCTGGGGTGGGAACGGGAACGGCTGGGGCTCCCACTCCGACTCTCCGGTCATCCGGTTCGCGTCCATCGCGCGCCACAACGCGTACGCGGCACCAGCGAGGAGCCCGAGCCCGATCGAGCGTCGCAGCCACGTGCGCTTCGCCATCGCCGCGATTGTCGCGCATGACTTGATCTCGCGGGCCCGAGCCGTCATCATGTTGGACCATGACGAAGGAACTGGGCACGGCGACGAGCCTCCTTCTTACGTAGCGCGAGCACCCCACCGGTGCTCGCGGTTCACCTCCTCGTGCCTCAAGGCCGGGGAGGTTTTTCGTTGCCCGAAAGCAATGCCAGTGCGGCGTAGCGAGCGAAGCTCGCCGCCGCAGAGAGCGAGCGAGCAGTGATGAACCAGGTCCGGATCTTCGACACCACGCTGCGAGACGGCGAGCAGTCGCCGGGGATCTCCCTCGACGTCGGCGAGAAGCTGGAGATCGCCGAACAGCTCGCGCGCCTCGGGGTCGACATCATCGAAGCCGGGTTCCCGATCGCCAGCGATGGCGACTTCGAGGCCGTCGAAGCCATCGCGACTGCGGTCCGCGGTCCGGTCATCGCTGGGCTGTCGCGCACCGGGTTCAAGGACATCGACCGCGCGTGGGAGGCGATCCGCCATGCCGAGAAGCCGCGGATCCACGTCTTCATCGCGACATCGCCCATCCACATGAAGAAGAAGCTGCGGATGACCGAGGACCAGGTGAAGGCCGAGGTCGTCGCCGGCGTCGGCCGCGCTGCGGGCTACACGTCGGATGTCGAGTTCTCGCCCGAGGACGGGAGCCGCTCGGACATCGACTTCATGTGCGAGGTGCTCCAGCTCGCCGTCGACAGCGGCGCGACGACCCTCAACATCCCCGACACCGTCGGCTTCGGCGTGCCCGAGGAGTTCGGCGAGCTCATCACACACATCATCGATGTCGTCAACGGCGACTACGTCGTGTCGACGCACTGCCACAACGATCTGGGCCTGGCGGTCGCCAACTCGCTGGCCGGCATCGCAGCCGGGGCACGTCAGGTGGAGTGCGCGGTCAACGGTCTTGGCGAGCGCGCGGGAAATGCCGCGCTCGAGGAGATCGTGATGGCGATCAAGACGCGCAGCGACTACTTCGGCATGCTGGAGACCGGGGTGCGCACCGAGGAGCTCGCACGGACGTCGCGGATGGTCTCGCGGTTGACCGGGTACCCCGTGCAGCACAACAAGGCCGTCGTGGGGCGCAATGCGTTCGCGCACGAGGCCGGCATCCATCAGCACGGCGTGCTCGAGGACCGCGAGACGTACGAGATCATCGACGCCTCGACGGTCGGGCAGGAGGCCGCGCAGATCGTGCTCGGCAAGCATTCGGGGCGGCACGCGTTCGGCGACACGCTGGCGAAGATGGGTCTGCACATGCAGGGCGACGCGCTCAACCAGGCGTTCACGCGCTTCAAGGAGCTCGCCGACCGAAAGGTCGAGATCACCGAGGCCGACCTGGAGGCGATCGTCGTCGAGGAGATCGGCGCCGGCGCCGTGCACAAGTTCTCGATCTCCGACCTCGACGTGCACGGCGGCACGCGAACCACCCCGACCGCCGACGTCGTGCTCACCGACGGCGACGCGAAGGTCGAGGCCCGCGGCGAGGGCAACGGCATGATCGACGCCGCGATCGAGGCTGTCGCAGCGGCGACGGGCGTGCGGGGCACGCTGCTCGACTTCAAGGTCTCGTCGGTCACGAAGGGCGGTGACGCGCTCGGTGACGTCGTCGTGCAGCTCGACACTGGCGACTACACCGCGTCGGGTCGGGGCGTCGCCACCGATGTCGTCGAGGCATCGGCACGCGCCTACCTCAACGCGGTCAACAAGATCGTGCGTCTCCGCGAACGGGGTGAGCACCGCGAGCACACGGTCGGACCGTGAGGTCCCGCCATCGAGGAGGACCGTGAGGTCCGGCGCGCAACCCGTCAACCTGTGGTCGAGCGCCGACCACGCGCGCGCCTACCTCGAACGGAGCGCGCACAGGCCCTGGCGTGAGGCGGCGTACGAGCAGCTTCTGGAGGTCGTGCCGACGGCGCCCCGCCGGGTGCTCGACCTCGGTTGCGGCGACGGTGAGGTCACGAGCCGGATCGTGGCGGCGCACCCCGCGGTGGAGGCCGTCGCGTGCGACTTCTCCCAGGAGATGCTCGGTCGCGCGCGGGAACGGTTCGTCGGTGCCAGCTCGGTCACCGTCGTCGAGCACGACCTCGACGCTCCGCTCCCGAGCGACTGGGGCACGTTCGACCTCGTCGTGTCGGCGTTCGCGATCCATCATGTCGTCGACGATCGCAAGCGCGCCCTGTACGGCGAGGTCTTCCACGCGCTCGATCCCGGCGGGACGTTCTGCAACCTCGAGCACGTCGCTTCGACGACGCCGGAGCTGCACGAGGCGTTCCTCCGCGCGGTCGGTGCCGAGGAGGACCCGTCGAACAAGCTCGTCGCCGTCGAGCCGCAGCTCGAGTGGCTGCGCAGCGTCGGCTTCGAGCAGGTCGACTGCCTCTACAAGTGGCGGGAGGTCGCGCTGCTCGCCGGGATCCGGCCCTGAGCGAGCCGTTCTTCGTCGTCGATGACCTGGTGTTCCGGGCGATCACCGACGACGACGTCGCGCGCCTCGCCTCGTGGCTCCGTGATCCCGAGGTCGGCGCGTGGTGGCACGGCGTCACCGAGACCTATGACAGCGCGTTCGTCAGAGAGCACCTGCTCGATCACGAGGAGCACGTCACCAAGGCCATCGTCGAGCTCGCCGGGCAGCCGATCGGCTTCCAGCAGTGGTACTCGCTCGCCGGTGAACCGGAGAACCTGGAGGAGTGCGGGCTCGTGGCGAGTGACGACGCGTTCGGGATCGATCAGTTCGTCGGCGAATCGAGACTTCACGGGCGTGGCGTCGGCACGCGCCAGGTCCGGGCCGTCGCTGAATGGCTCCTCGGTCCCCACGGGCCCGGCGCTCGCCTCCTCGTGACCGACCCGGTCGTCGAGAACGCGGGCGCGGTGCGCTGCTACGAGAAGGCCGGGTTCGAGATCGTGAAGCGCCTCCCGGCGCACGAGATGATCGATGGCCA
>CAZHKE010000017.1:21624-60104 GCA_964532485.1 uncultured Bifidobacteriaceae bacterium | reverse complement strand
CGACCTTCGGGTTATGAGCCCGACGAGCTACCAGACTGCTCCACCCCGCGTCGTGGCCATCACGCTACCAGAGGGTGGACGATGCCGGGTTGCCGGGGTCCGCTGCTCACCTGCGAGCGACGGGCGGTCAGTCCCAGGTGATCGGGAGGCTGTATGCCTGGCGGATCGCCGGCGACAGGCTGACCGACGCGCCCTCGGCGAGGCGGTAGTCGGGGATGCGCCGGTGCAGCTCCTCGATCGCGACCCGCAGCTCGAGACGAGCGAGGTGCGAGCCGAGGCACCGGTGCGGACCACCGCCGAACGCGAGATGACGGTTCGGGTCGCGTGCGAAGTCGGGGAACTCGGGCTCGGAGAACTCGGCCGCGTCGACGTTGGCGGCACCTAGCAGCAACGTGACGTGATCGCCGGCGCGCACGTGCACGCCACCGATCTCGCAGTCCTGCTTCACGACGCGCACCACCATCGTGACGGGCGTCTCGAACCGAAGCAGCTCCTCGACGACCGAGGGGACGATCGACAGATCGTCGACGATCGCCTGCCTCTGCTCGGGCTCGCGCGCGAGGTGCAGCACCATGCAGTCGAGCGTCGCGGTCACCGTGTCGAGTCCACCGAGCATGAGCAGATGGCAGATGCCGAGCCGATCCTCCTCGGTGAGCTCCCTGCCCTCGACCTCGGCAACCGCGATGCGACTCATCAGGAAATCGTCGGGGCCGGCCCGCCGATCCGCGAGCGCAGTCTTGAAGTACTCGGTGATCTCGGTCCCCGCGCGGTCGCGGATCCGCGCCGCCTCGTCGAGGTCGTTCGCGTCGGGACGGATCGTGTCGTCGCGCCACCGGAGAAACATCGGCAGGTCGGATTGGGGCAGGCCCATGAGCGCGAGGAAGATCGACGACGGCAGCGGCGTCGCGAACTCCGCGTGGAAGTCACACGAGCCGCGGTCGACGAAGGCGTCGATGAGCCCGTTGACGAGCGTCCGGGCGTCGGCGTCGAGCGCAGCCATCCTCTTGGGCGAGAACTCGGGGTCGAGCAGCCGCCGGTACTTGGCGTGGCCGGGCGGATCGACCTGAAGCGGGATGAGGGGCTGGTCCTGGCCGATGTTCACGGCTTCGGGGGCCGACGAGAACACCTCGGGGTGCCGAAACGCCCACTGCACGTCTTCGTAGCGCGACAGGTAGACGGTCGGCTGGCCACCGATGCCCGAGACGCGCGCGACCGGGCACTCCTGCCGGACGCGACGGTAGGCATCGAACGGGAAGTCGGCCGTCTCCTGCGTGAAGAGGCCCATGATCGCCTCGTCGTGCGTGGTCGTGATCTCTTCGATGGCCATGACGTGGATGTCTCCGGGTGCGTTAGGGACGGATCCCGATCCCGTTGGCGCAGAAGCGCCACAGGTACTCGGCTTGCTCGAGCGGCTTGGCGTGACCGAGGCCGACCTCGTGCACGCCTTCGAGCACGAGCACGAACAGGGTCTGCGCGTCTCGCGCGGGTTCGGTGGACGCGCTCGCCTCGGCATCGGCGGCGAGCGCGATCTGCGCGGCGAGGAGGTCGACCATGGGAGCGAGCGCGGCGCGCAGCTCGTCGGGACGCTCCTCGCTCAGCCGTCGGTGCTCCCGCACGAGCATTTGCGCGTACCCGAGCGCACCCGGATGGGTGAGCAGCTCGAAGACGCCGGTCAGGTAGGCGCGCAGCCGCTCGACGGGGTCGGTGTGCGCGCCGACCTGCTCGTTGAGGATCCCCGCACCGAGGCGGCTGTCTTCTTCGAGCAGCGCGACGAGCAGGTCGTCCTTGCCGCCGAAGCACCGATAGAAGCTCTTGAGCGAGAGCCCGGCCTGGCGTGTCACCTGCGCGACGGTGAACGAGGCCGACCCCTGATCGTTGGCCAGGTCTCGTGCGGCGGCCAGGAAGCGTTCGAGGCGTTCCACCGAGCGCGCGCGTGGCCCCTCGAGCGAGCGGCTGATGGCCTGGGCGCGCGGCGACGAGGAGGGACGAATGCTTACCTCATCGGAGAACATGGTTCTCCACGCTAGACCAGGCATCCGACCCTGCGCACGCTCTACGCTCCGCTCCCATGAATCTGCGGATCTCACGTGTGTTCGCGCTCGGGCTCCTGACGCTCATCACCCTCGGCGTCCTCGCAGTGCCCGCCGGCGCGCAGACCCTCGACGACGTGCGCGACCGCGATCGCCGCATCGCCGTCGGCAACGTGCTCGTCGACGAAGGCGAGAACATCAGCGGCGCGGTGGTCGCGATCGACGGCAACGCCATCGTCCGTGGGCGCGCCGAGAACGGCGTGCTCGTCATCAGCGGCGACACGCGCATCTCCGGCACCGTCGTCGGCGACGTCGTGGTGGTCGACGGGAACGCGCGGATCACCGGGCGCGTGACCGAAGACGTGATCGCGCTACAGGGCCGCGCGATCGTTCGCGACGGCGCGACCGTGCGCGGCGACGTGCGCTCGACGGAGTCGCCAACGGTCGAACGTGGCGCCGTCGTCGGCGGTGACGTCGAGACCATCGACACCACCGGGTTGTTCACCGCGTTCGGCATCCGCATCTTGGGGCTGTTCTGGCTCGCCGTCACGGTCTCGACCGCGGTCCTCGGTCTCCTCTTCGTCGCGCTGTTCCCGCGCGCCGCGCAGGCAACCGCGCGCGCGGGTCGCGCGAGCTTCGGGAAGTCGATCGGCGTCGGCGTCCTCGTCGCGATCGGTCTGCCGATCGTGGCGGTCATCGCCCTCGCGACCGTCGTCGGCTTGCCCTTCGGGCTCGGCTTGCTCGGCGCTCTCGGTGTCATCCACGCGATCGCCTATGTCGTCGGTGCGCTCATCTTCGGGCGCGTGATGGTGAAGGAGCCCAAGAGCGCACTCGGAGCCTTCTTCGCCGGCTGGGCAATCCTGCGGGTGCTCGCCCTGATCCCCGGCATCGGTGTGCTCGTCTGGATCGTCACGACGGTGGTCGGCGTGGGCGCGATCACGCTGGCCGCGTGGCGGGCCGGGCGGCGACCGCTCGAGCCGCCGACCCTCCCCGTCGCGTCGTCCGCCACGGACACTCCGCCGGCGGACGCCACGGTGGCCACGGCGACGATGGCGCCGGCGAAGGAGGCCACGACGCCGGCGAAGAAGACGTCCGGCACGAAGACGACCGGGACCAAGGCCACGAAGACGTCCGGCACGAAGACAACCGGCACGAAGACGACCAAGTCGACCAAGTCGACCAAGAAGACGACCTGACCGGGCGGGTTCAGCCGATCTCGACGAGGAAGCGCAAGCCGAGCGAGTCCATCAGGTCGGAGAGCCACGCGGTGACCTTCGGCAGCTCGTCGAGCAGCAGGATCACGCCGAACACGGCGAGCATCGCAGCCGATGCGAGCGTGAGCGCGCGGGAGTGCCGCTTCACCCACGCGAGCGGTGCGGCGAACCGACCGAACGCGAGCCCGACCGCGAGGAACGACACCCCCAGACCGAGTGAGTACGCCGTGAGCAGCACCGCGGCGCGACCGAGCTCCTGGCCCGACGCGGCGAAGCCGAGGACCGTGCCCAGGATCGGCCCGATGCAGGGTGTCCACCCGAGCCCGAAGGCGGCGCCGGCGACCGGCGCGGCGACCGGGCCGAACCGCTCGAGATGGGGATGGAAGCGGAACTCCTGGTACAGCCGTGGTGTCGTCAGCAGCTGCGACCCGGCGAGGTAGGCCGCCATCAAGAGCACGAGCGCGCCCGAGATGCGAGTCAACGTCTCCTGGTTCTCGAACAGCGTGTCGCTGATCGCAGTCGTCGCGAGACCGAGGACCACGAAGACCAACGTGAACCCGAGGACGAACAGCCCCGTCGTGACGGCGATGCGCCGGAGCGTCTGCGCGCGGCCCTCCTCGATCTCGCCGAGCGTCAGACCCGAGACGAAGCTCAGGTAGCCGGGCACGATCGGCAGCACGCACGGCGACAGGAACGAGATGATCCCGCCGCCGAACGCAGTGAGCACATAGAGATTGGACGAAGCATTCGCCATCACTGGTGACGAGCGTAACTAGAGGGGCGTCGCGCGCCGCCGTCGCCGGATGATCATCCCGCCGGCACCCAGGGCGGCGACCGCCGCCCCCGCCGCGATGACGCCCCACGGCGAGCTGCCGTCGTCGTCGGACCGGAGCTCGATGCGGCCCGCGGCGCGACTGCTGTCCCGGCCGTCACCGCCCGACTCTCCGTCCCCCGTCGTGCTCGTCGTCTCGTCCGAGCCGGCCGCCTGGCCCCCGTCGGCATCGTCCTTCTTCTTGTCCGACGTGCCGGATCCCTTGCCCGCCTTCGATCCGCCGTCGGCGTTCGCACCGGCGTCCGAACCCGCATCGTTCGCCGCGCCGGTCGGTGCAGCCGCGGGTGCGGCCGTCGGCGGCGGCGTGGGTGCAGCCGTCGGAGGAGGCGGCGGTGGCGCGCAGCCCGCGACGGCGCAGAACGAGCTGAACGGTGGCGGACCGCTGCCGAAGTTCCAGCCCTCGACAGACCCGTCGCTCACCGACGCGCCACCCGCGCCCGTACCCGCGTACGAGAACCCGCCCGCACCCGGTCCGGCGCGCCAGTACGACCAGTACGTCCCCGACTGCTCGCCGAGGCACTGGCCGGGGATCGGGGGGTTGCCGACGCCGTTGATCTTGCACACCGCGGTCCCGACGCCGCCGTAGCTCACGGTCTCGACGCTCGCGACCATCTGGAGGGCCGACACTCCCGAGATCGAACCGCCGAAGGTGATGACGTGGTTGCTGCCGCGGACGTTGACGACCGCACGCGCGGTCTGCACTGCCCCGACGGTCGCGGCGGGCAGCAGCGTCGCGGCGAGCGCGACACATGCCGCGCCGGCGAGGCCTCGTAGCCGGATCATCCGGTGAACCTCGGGACGAGCACCACGGCATCGGCGACCGGCGCGGGTGCCGTGCTCACCGGCGTCTCGCACGTCTGCTCGTCCGCGGTCACGACCGGCCGCCAGGTCCCGACCTCGAGGCCCTGGATCGCCTGCGCGGTCGTGAAGCTCGCGAACGCGCTCGGCCACTCGCCACCCGAGGCCTGCATGCCGACGAGCGCGTCGAACGGCGACGTGTACGCCGTGCCGGCGAGATCGGGGCGAGCGGTGTCGCGCCAGCACGATGTCGCCGTGTCGTAGCCGGCCGCGGTGACGCCCAGGAGCGCCCGGGAGGTGCCCTCCGGGCTCGCGGCCCCGAAGGCCCACCAACGACCGGTGCCGATCTCGTAGCCCGCGAGCAGGCCGAACACCTCTTCGGTCACGTCACGCGCCAGGTAGGTGAGCGCCGACTGCACGACGGGATCCGTCGGCGACACGCCGCCGGCGACGAGGGCCTCGAGGGTGAGCGCGGTGGAGTCGGTCTCGGGGTCGCTGGTCGGGTCGCCGTCGAACGACCAGCCGCCGCTCGGGGTCTGCGCGTCGAGGAGGTAGGTGACGGTCTCGGGTGGCACCGACCCGTTCAGCAGGAACGACGCCAGGGCGGCGTAGGCAGCTCCGTTGAAGTTGAACCCGGTCCCGAAGCCGCCGTCGGCGCCGGGACCCCCCATCTGGGTCACCAGGTTCACGCCGGTGCCGCGGAAGTCGGTGGGGTCGAGGCCGAGGGGCAACGCCACGTTGACGATCCACTTCGCGGCCTTCCCCGGCGTGAAGGGCTGCTTGGTGGCAGCCGCAGCCATGTAGTCGAGTGGCGTGTTGTTCGGCGCGTCCTCGTCGGCGAAACCGTCGACGGCGTCGAACGCTTCGGTGGTGCTCCAGGCGGATCCGGTCTGCGCGGCCTCCGCGATCGCGAGGATCGCTTCGGTCGTGACGAACTCGCTGCCTTTGCCGGGGTCGCCGTCCCAACCGCCGAAGTCGTCCTGGGTCGTGCCGAGGTAGGCCACGCCCGACGCGGAGTCGGCCGACGCGATCGGGGCCGTCGCGAGCGCGACGAGCATGAACAGCGCAGCCGCAAGAGCCGCGCGCACGGTGCGTGCCATGAGAGGTTCCTCCGCCGACCCCTGGTCCACGAGGGCCGTATGACTGACCGCGGCGCGGTGCTGCGCGCCGCGGCTCTGCGTTCGCAGAGCGCCGGTGGCCCGGCGGACGGCGGCGGGTAGCCTGGCTCGCGGTTCACGATCGGTGATCGCGCACCGCTCACAGTTGCGGGTCAGCGTCGGTCTCGCACCGACTTCCCCCGTCCCGGCGAACCGGGACCACCCACGACGTCCGGGCCGTGGGCGACCGCTGTCACAGCGGACACTACGGAGAAGGCACCGAAGGTTGCAAGCGCACACCGAGCGCCCGTGGCACGCGGTCACCTGGCTGATCTGGGCCATCGCGGCGACGACGGCGATCCAGCTGGCGTCGAGCCCCGTCTACGTCGTGCTGGTGATCGCCATCGCGTGGCTGGTCGTCGCGCAGCACTCGATCGACGGTCCGCTGTCGCGCGCGTTCCCGATCCTGGTCGGTGCCGCGCTGATCTTCGCCGCGATGCGCGTGGTGCTCACCGCCGCAACGACGCACGGTTCGAGCGAGGTGTGGTTCACGACTCCGTCCGTCGGGATGCCCGAGATCCTGGGTGGCTTCGACGTCGGCGGCGCCGTGAGCGGGCCGGTCGTGCTCCAGGCCGCGCAGGAGTCGCTCGTCGTCGTCGGCATCGTCGCAGTCTTCGCGGCGTTCAATGCTGTCGTCTCGCACTACGAGCTCGTGCAGACGGTCCCGCGCGCGTTCTACGAGCTCGGTCTGACCGTCGTCATCGCGCTCGCCGTCGTGCCGACCACGATCGAAGCGGTCCACGACGTGCGCGAGGCCGACCGGGCCCGCACGGGCGGGCGCGTCGTCCGGAAGGGACGACTGATCCGCCAGCTCGTGCCCGTGCTCGAGCGCGGGCTGGAGCGGGCGGTCACGTTGTCGGAGTCGCTGGACTCCCGCGGCTTCGCGCACGGCGGCTCGACGGCGCGCCAACGTGGTGCCGGTTGGCTCGGCCTCGGGGCCCTCGTCGCGCTGGGCGGGGCGTTCGTGGCGCTCGTCGGGCGCGAGCAACCCGCGGCGCTGCTGCTGGCGGGGGCCGGAGGGGTCGCGCTGGTCGTTGCGGTCGTGCTCTCGTCGCGGGCGACGCACCGCATCCGGTACCGACCGCGCCACGTGTCCACCGCCGACTGGTGGTGCATCGCCGGTGTCCTCCTCACACCCGTGCTGCTCGTCACGCTCGTGATCTCGGGCGACGACGCGACGTTCGTGTGGACCCCGAGTCCGGTGCAGTGGCCGCAGATCGAGATCGTCGCCGCCCTCGCGTTCCTGCCCCTGCTCGCGCCGATGACACGGACTCCCTCGACTGCTCCGGTGCCCGCCCCCGAGATGAGCGTTGCGTGAGCGCGATCACGTTCCGCGACGTCTCCTTCGCCTATCCCGACGGGCCGGTGGCGCTCCACGACGTCTCGCTCGGCGTCGAGGCCGGAGAGCTGCTGCTGGTCGTCGGGTCCTCGGGCTCGGGCAAGAGCACGCTGCTGCGCGCGGTCAACGGGATCGTGCCCCACTCGACCGGCGGTCGGTTCTCCGGCGAGGTGACAACGTTCGGGCGCAGGATCGAGCACCACCGGCCCCGCGAGCTGACCGAGGTCGTCGGCTTCGTCAGCCAGGACCCCGAGGCGCAGCTGGTCGTCGACGAGGTCGAGCACGACGTCGCGTTCGCGCTCGAGAACCTCGGGATGCCCGCGACCGCGATGCGCAGACGCGTGGAGGAAGCGCTCGACGCGCTCGGCATCGCGCACCTGCGGCGCCGAACTCCCACGTCGCTCTCGGGCGGGGAACGCCAGCGCGTCGCGATCGCGGGCGCCATCGCGGCCGCGCCGTCGGCGCTCGTGCTCGACGAGCCCACCTCACAGCTCGACCCCCAAGGCGCCGACGACGTGCTCGCGGCACTCGCCCGCCTCAACGCCGACCTCGGCACGACGGTCGTCGTGGCGGAGCACCGGCTCGAGCGGGCGGCGCCGCTCGCCCAGCGCGCCGTGGTCGTCGCCGACGGACGGGTCGGCGCGCCCACCGCCGTCGGCGCCGCGCTCGCGGCCTATGCGGGCGCGCCGCCGGTGGTGCAGCTCGGACGACTCCTCGGCTGGGATCCGCAGCCGCTCACCGTCCGCGACGCGCGAGCCCGCGCCGCCGAGCGGCCCGGGCCCGAGGCGCCGACCGGCGCCGACTCCGACACACCGGCGGCGTCGGGAGACGTCCTCGCCGCGGCGAGGGCCCTGACGGTCGAGCTCGGGGGTCGGGCCGTGCTGCACGGCATCGACGTCGCCGTGCACTCCGGCGAGGTCGTCGGGCTGCTCGGCCGCAACGGTGCCGGGAAGACGACGTTGCTGCGCGCGCTCGCCGGGCTTCGGGAGCCGTCGAGAGGCTCGGTCGAGACGAGGGCCCGCGTGTCGTACGTGCCGCAAGACCCGAGCTCGCTGCTGTTCTCCCCGACGGTGCGGCGCGAGGTCGCCGAGACCTTGGCGCTCCTCGGCCGACGCGACGACGCTGCCGTCGACGCGTGGCTCGACCGACTCGGCATCGAGCACCTGGCCGACCGTCATCCGCGCAGCCTCGCCGGGGGCGAGCGGCAGCGGGTCGCGATCGCGGCGGTTGCGGTCGGCGGGGCCGAGGTGCTGCTGCTCGACGAGCCGACGCGCGGGATGGATGCCGCTTCGCGTCATGCGCTCGAGCGCGCCGTGCGTGATCACGCTGCCGCGGGCGGTGCGGTGGTGCTCGCCACCCACGACGTCGAGCTCGCGGCGCGGTGCGCGACGCGCGTCGTCGTGCTCGGAGACGGCGACGTCGTGGCCGACGGGCCCGGACCCGACGTCCTCTCCGGCTCGCTCTTCGCGCCGCAGGTGCTGCGCGTGATGCCACCGTTCCTGACGGTCTCCGACGTCGAGGCCGCGCTCGCGCGGGAGCGCCGGTGACCGAACGCGTCCGCCCGGCGACGGTCTATGCGCTCGTGACGGTGCTCGGGCTCGCGGCATTCCTCTACCCGTTCTGGCTGCCGACGGGCTCGTTCGCGGCGCAGGCACATGGTGGCGACGCGCCGATGTGGGCCGCGGTTATCGGCGCGCTCGTCGTCGTCGCGCTCGCGCTCGAGGTGCGCCGCGGCACGATGAACGGCGCCATGATCGCGGTGCTCGCGGTGCTCTCGGCCATCGCCGGCTTGCTCCGCCTGGTGGAGCTGCCCGGCAACAACGCCGGCATCTTCTTCATGGTGATCCTCGCGGGGGTCGCGTTCGGCCCGAGGTTCGGGCTGCTGCTCGGGATCACCGCGATGGTCACGTCCGCGTTCATCACCGGCGGGCTCGGCCCCTGGCTCCCGTTCCAGATGCTCGGGCTCGGGTGGCTCGGCGCGGGTGCCGGCTTCGTCGGCCGCGTCACCGAGCGTCTCGATCCGCGCATCGAGGTGGTGACGATCGCGGCCTACGGATGGATCGGTGGGTTCCTCTACGGCGCGCTGCTCAACCTCTGGTCGTGGCCGTTCCTGCGCGGCGAGGGGGCGACGCTCTGGCGCCCCGGCCTCGGATTCGCCGGCACCATCGAGCACTACTGGTCGTACTACTTCGCGACGTCGCTCGCCTGGGACGCCGCCGGCGCGCTGTTCAACGCGCTCCTCATCCTCGCGACCGGCCTCGCGCTGCTCCCGACCCTGCGCCGCTTCGCCCACCGCCTCGAGCCGGCGGTCGCGTTCTCCTGATCGTGGGTGTTCGGGTTCAGGAGGCCCGGGTCTGGGCGGCGGACCAGCTCGCCCAGAGGCTGGCGTAGCGGCCCTCGCGCCGGACGAGCTCCGCGTGCGCACCGAGCTCGACGATGCGACCGTCGTCGACGACCGCCACCCGGTCGGCTCGCGACGCGGTCGACAACCGGTGCGCGATGACGAGCACCGTCCGCGCGGTGGTGAGCGCCTCCAGCGCGTGCTCGACGGTGTGCTCCGTGCCCGGGTCGAGGCTCGACGTCGCCTCGTCGAGCACGAGCACCGGCGGGTCGGCCAGCGCCGCGCGCGCCAAGGAGACGAGCTGACGCTCACCGGCCGACAGCCGGCTTCCGCGCTCTCGCACCTCGGTGTCCAGACCTTCCTTGAGCGACGCGAAGCGCTCGCGGATGCCGAGCGCCTCGAGCGCGGCGTCGACCTCGGCGTCGGTCGCCTCGGGGCGCCCGATGCGCACGTTCTCACGGATCGTGCCGGTGAAGAGATAGCCCTCCTGGGGGACCACGACGATCCGCTCCCGCAGCGAGCGCAACGTCGCGTCGCGCAGATCGACACCGCCGAGCGACACGTCGCCTTCGACCGGGTCGTAGAAGCGGGCCACCAGCTTGGCCAACGTCGACTTGCCTGCTCCCGTCGGGCCGACGAGCGCGACCCGCTCGCCGGGTACGACGTGGAGCGACACATCGTGGAGCACCAGCGGTCCGTCGCCGTAACGGAACGACACGTGCTGAACGTCGATCGCCCCGCTGTCGGGGAGATCGACCGCGCCGGGCCGCTCGGCGATCGACGTCGGCGTATCGAGGAGGCCGAAGAGCTTGTACAGCGCCGCGGCTGACTGCTGCAGCGTGTTGTACAGCTGGCCGAGCTGCTGGACCGGCTCGAACAGGTTGTTGAGGTACAGGACGAACGCCGCCACCGTCCCCACCGTCACGATGTCCTGGTCGACGAACAGACCGCCGATCCCGACGATGATGGCGATGCCGATCACCCCGCAGAACTCGACGAACGGGAAGTACTTCGTCGAGATCTTGACGGTCTCGAGGTTGGCGTCGAACTGCGCCTCGTTGGTCACGCGGAAGCGGCGCGTGAACGCGCTCTCGCGCCCGAAGGCTTGCACGACGCGAACGCCCGCCAGACCCTCCTGCAGCGTCGCGAGGTTCGTCCCGATGCGCTCACGAACCTCGAGGTAGGCCGCGTTCGCCCTCCGCCGGAACCAGCGAGTCGCCCAGATCACTGGAGGTACGACCACGAAGACGCAGAGCGCGAGCTCCCAGCTCATCGCGAAGATCACGATGACCGCGCCGCAGAAGAGCAGGATGTTCTGCACGAACATCGCGAGCCCCATCTGCACGAGCTCCTGGAGCGCGTCGACGTCGGAGGTCAGCCGAGAGACGAGTCGCCCGGTGCGCTCGCGCTCGAAGAAGTCGAGCCCGAGCAACGTCAAGTGCCGGAAGACCCGTACCCTCAGCTCACGTAGGAAGCGCTCACCGACGTTGGCGACCGCTCGAATCGACTGTCGCCCGAAGAGCAGGGCCACGCACGCGAGGAAGAGGTACGAGACGGCGGCCCGGTTCAGCGCGCCGACGTCTTCCCCGCGCAGGCCCGAGTCGATCCCGTAGCGGACCAGCGCGGGCCCCGCGAGCAGGCAGGCCGTCTGCCCGACGAGGAGCAGCGCGGCGACGATGATCTTCCCGCGCCAGGGCCGCAGCATGCGCACGAGGCGGCGCAGCACCCCCTTGGTCTCGTCACGGGACAGGGTCTCGTCGACGGGGACGACACCGAAGGCCGGGCGGCCCCGCATCATTCGGCGGCTCCCGCGACCGGCGCGACCGTGGCTCGCGCCTCGGCGTCAGCGAGGACCTCTCGGTAGCGCGGTGACGACGAGAGCAGCTCCTCGTGGGTCCCCTCGGCGACGATCCTGTGCTCGTCGAGCAAGACGACACGATCTGCGAGCGCGATCGTTGCCGCGCGGTGGGCGATGATGAGCGTCGTACGACCGTCCATCACCTCGCCCAGGGCGGTGCGGATCTCGTGCTCCTTGGTCGGGTCGACCGACGACGTCGCGTCGTCGAGGATGAGCACGCTCGGGTCGGCGAGCACGGCGCGCGCGATCGCGATGCGCTGCCGCTGACCGCCCGACAGCGAGAACCCGTGCTCGCCGATGACCGTGTCGTAGCCGGCGGGCAGCGCCATGATGAACTCGTCGGCGCCCGCGAGGTCCGCGGCGCGACGCACCTGCTCGAGCGGTGCCTCGGGATCGGCAAAGGCGATGTTCTCGGCGACGGTGTCGGTGAACAGGAACGTGTCCTCGAAGACGATGCCCACGCTCCGACGCAGGTCGCGCACGGTGAGGGCCCTCACATCCACACCGTCGAGCGTCACCCGGCCCGTGTCGACGTCGTAGAAGCGCGAGACGAGTCGCGCCACGGTCGTCTTGCCGCTACCGGTCGCGCCGACGACGGCGACGGCTTCGCCGCCGCGCACGACCAGATCGAAGTCTTCGAGCACGGGCGGACCGGCGCCATAGGAGAAGTCGACTGCCTCGAACCGCAGCTCACCGGACCCGCCTGCGGGCAGTGGCGCCGGGTGCGGTGGATCGACGACTGCGGGATCCGTCCCGAGGATCTCGTCGATCCTTCCACCCGACGACGAGGCGCGACTGGCCTGCGCGACGAGCATGCCCGTCATCCGCAACGGCCAGATCGTCATGAGGATGTAGGAGTTGAACGCGACGAGGGTGCCGATCTGCAGGTCGCCGTCGAGCACGAGGTGCCCGCCGTACCAGAGGATCGCGACGAGCGCGACCGCGGGGAGGAAGTCCAGCAGCGGCAGGAAGCCGGAACGGAGCCAGGCGGCCTGCAGCGCCCGGTCCAGGACGGAGTCGGCCTCCGCCTCGAGGCGCTCCACCTGCAGGCGCTCCGAGCCGAAGCCCTTCACGACCCGGACCCCCGCGACCGTCTCCTCGACCACACCCGAGAGGTCGCCGAGCTCCTCCTGCAACGAGAGCACGACCGGCGCGATCCGTCGCGAGAAGCGGGTGGCGGCGATGTTGAGCAGCGGGAGCGCGCCCAATGCGAGGAGCGCCAGCGTGACGTTCTGCAGCATCATCACGACGATCACTGCGCTGACGATCAGCAAGGACGCGGCGAACAGCGGCAACAGCACGACGACCTGGTTGACCTGCCGGATGTCGGTGTTGGCGCGCGCCATGAGCTGCCCGGTCTGGGCCTGGTCGTGGAACGCGAAGTGCAGCCGTTGGAGGTGCGCGAACAGGCGCTCGCGGAGATCGGTCTCGACGCGGTACGAGATGCGGAACGCCGCAAAGCGCCGCGAGCCCGTCCCGAACGCCTGCACCGCGCCCACGAGCACGATGAGGACCGCGTAGAGCACGATCGCGCCGGCGTCGCCGGGGATGATGCCGTCGTCGATGGCCGCCGCGGCGAGCAGCGGGACCGTGATCTTGGCGGCGGTCCAGATGACGCCCGCCGCGACCCCGGCGAGGACCCAGAGGTGTTGCTGGCGGAGCTCTCCCCGGATGAGCCGCCATCCGGCCCGCCGCAGCTCGTGCTCCCGATCCAACGCTTCGACTCCCTCGGAGCGCGTCCCCTGCCGGGGCACGGTGCCAAGGCTCGGGGCGTCGGACGCCAGGCTACCGGCGACCTGACGGCTCGTCAGGCTGGATCAGAACAGCTCGGCGAGCATCTCCGAGAGCGCCGCGGCGTCGGCGTCGGTCGAGGGATCACCGACGAACGCGGCGGCGCGAGCACCGGTCGTGGCGACCTCCCGCACGAGCGACCCGACGGCCCCGGCCTCAGCGCCGACGACGACGACCGTCGCACCGCGGGCAGCGAGGGCGACGGCCGCGGGCCGCTGCTCGACACCGACGACCACGACGCGTCCTTCGAGCGACGTCGGTGGTGTCATTTCCCCGGCGTCATTCGGTGGCGATGCGCCCGTACCTGCCGCGGAAGAACAGGAGCGGTCCGGCGTCGTGCTCGACCCCGAGGTCGAGCACTCGGCCGACGACGATGATGTGGTCGCCGCCTTCGTACTCGGCCCAGAACTCGCAGTCGAGGTACGCGAGCGTCTCGTGGAGCACGGGGGAGCCGCCCACACCCTCGTGCCAGTCGCACTGGCCGAAGCGGTCAGCGCCCTTCGTCGCGAACAGCTGCGACAGCTCCTCCTGGTGCTCCCCCAGGATGTTGACGGCGAACTTTCGGGCCCGCTCGATCCGGGGCCACGTCGACGACGTGCGGGCCACGCAGAACAGCACGAGCGGCGGGTCGAGCGACACCGACGTGAAGGAGTTGGCCGCGACACCGACGGGCTCGCCGCCGTCGATCGCGGTGATGATCGTGACGCCGGTGGCGAACTGTCCGAGCACGCGCCGGAACTCGTCGGCGTCGGGTCCGTAGATCTCCTCGTCGGCGTCTTCGGGACGCTCGCTCATCCCGGCCCGTGGTGCTCGGTCACCGATGCCCGAGGTCGAGCCGCATCCCCTCGTGCGCGGCGATCACCTCCGGGCCGTTCGTCTCCGCCGAGATGTCGCGGGCGTGGTCGAGGATCTCGTCGACCGCCACGTCGCTGTGGGTCGGGCAGTGATGGAAGAGCGCGAGCGTCTTGGCGCCCGACTCCCTCGCGACGTGCACTGCGTACTCGATGGTCGAGTGGCCGAAGTGCCGCTTCGACTCGTACTCGTGCATCGTGTGCTGCGCGTCGTGGATGAGCACATCGACGCCGTCGCAGAGCTCCAGCACCTCCTCGGGGATGAAGTCATCGGCGGCGTCGGGATCGCACCCGGGGCCGTGGTCGGAGATGTACGTGACCCCTTGACCCTCGAGCTCGACGCGGTAGCCGAGCGTCGGGTCGGTGTGCCGGACCCACCGCGAGCGGACCTTCGCGCCGTTGACGGCCAAGTCGTCGTGAGCGGTGTCGAGGAACGTGACCGTTCCACCGAGCTGGTCGGGCGTGATCGGGAAGTACGGCGGCTGCATCACGCCGCGGAACACGTCCTCGAGCGGACCGGCGTCCTGCCGCGGACCGTGGATGTCGATGACGGCGTCGGGACGGAAGACCGGCGTGAAGAACGGCAGGCCGATGATGTGGTCCCAGTGCAGATGGGTCAGCAGGACCGTCGCCTGGTACGGCGTGGAGAGTCGGTTCGCGATCAACGCTTCGGAGAAGCGCTCCGTGACGATGTCGCCGTACTCGCGAACGCCCGTGCCGAGGTCGAACACGATCGGCTGATGTCCATCGGCCTCGAGCGCGACACATGAGGTGTTGCCGCCGTACCGCTGGTACCTGGCTCCGTCACACGGCGTCGAACCACGTACGCCGTAGAACGTCAGGTGAACGCCCCCCGACACGAGAGTGGAGACTATCGAAACGAGCCGAGTGCCGATAGCCGCCCCTGGCTCGATGTGTCCCGCGCCTCATCGCGGCGTCGGCCCGTCGGCCCGCACTCGTTCGACGTGGACGAGGGCGTCGCGCAGCTCTTCGATCCACTCGCCCTCGTGCTCGCGCACCAGGCGCACGCACCAGGCCAGGGCGTCGCTCCGGCTGCGGGCGACGCCCGCATCGACGAGGGTGTCGAGGACCCGGCGCTCCCCCATCCGGAGGCGGGTCATCACCGGCACGCTCAGGTGGGTGAAGACGGCGCCGGCCTCCCCGCAGCGGGCGCCCCAGGCGACCTTCCGGTCGAAGCGGCGCTCCGCCTCGTCCGCGATGTGCATGCGATGGGCCCGGGTGTCCTCGCGAAAGCCGTCGATGCAGGCCGCGCACGCGCTCGCCCGCGTGTCGGCGTCTGCGTTCTTCCCGGTGTCGGGCTCGGAGAGCGTCCCGACGACGAGGATCTCCTCGCGGTCGGCGCTGACCTCGGGGGCGCCGGTGAACCACTCGTCGGGACAACGGCCGGCGAACCAGCCGGCAAGATCGTGCTCCGTCATGGTGATTACATTATTACAGCACTAGGCGTCGGGCAAGCACCTCACGAAGGTGACGGGAGGGCCGCCCGGATGCGACCGGCGACGTCCTCCATCTCGCTCGGGTCGGCGTAGGTCGAGCGAGGCCAGAAGAACCCGCGCAGCCCGTCCTTCCGGCGGCGAGGCACGACGTGGACGTGCAGGTGCGGGACGCTCTGGCTGACGACGTTGTTCTCGGCGACGAACGTGCCCTGGGCGTCGAGGCCGTCCTGGACGGCGACGGCCACTCGCTGCACGTCGAGGAAGTAGGGGCCGACCCCGTCGGAGTCGAGGTCGCGCAGCGTCTCGACGTGCGCACGCGGGACCACGAGCGTGTGGCCGGGGAAGATCGGACGGTGGTCGAGGAACGCGACCGTCGCGTCGCTCTCGGCGACGACCGTCGCCGAGACGTCGCCGGTGACGATCGCGCAGAAGAGGCAGTCCGTCACTGTGGGTCGCTGCGCTGCGGGCGGGGACACCCCGCCCGCGGACGCTTCGCTCCGCTACTCAGGGGACTCGTAGGGCCGGACGCGCTCCGGCGCGGCGTCGCGCTTGGGGACCATCACCTTGCGGCGGAAGTAGCAGACCTCTTCTCCGCGTTGGTTGAAGCCCCGGGTCTCGACCGTGACGATGCCTCGGTCGGGCTTGCTCGACGACTCCTTCTTCTCGAGGACCTTGGTCTCGGCGTAGATCGTGTCGCCGTGGAACGTCGGCTTCTGGTGCTTGAGCTCCTCGACCTCGAGGTTCGCGATCGCCGCACCGCTGACGTCGGGGACGCTCATGCCGAGCACGACCGAGTAGACGAGGTTGCCGACCACGACGTTCTTGCCGAACTGCGTCTGGGTCTCGGCGTACCACGCGTCCAGGTGGAGCGGGTGGTGGTTCATGGTGATGAGGCAGAAGAGGTGGTCCTCGCCCTCGGTGATGGTCTTGCCCGGCCAGTGCTTGTACACGTCGCCGGGCTCGAAGTCGTCGAAGTACCGGCCGAAGGGACGCTCGTGAACCGTCATCGGGACGAATCCTATTGATGCGTCCCTCACCCCTCTATACGCGGGCGACGGACGCAACCACTAGGGGTGGACCGCGAAGAGCCTCCACTCGCCGGGGACGCCCTTGAGCTCGTGCGTGCCGCGGTCCTCGAAGCTCCAGGTCATGCCCGCCACCGACTCGCGGGCGGCCGTCGTGACCAGGACCTCACCCGGCTCGGCGAGGTCGGCGACCCGGGCGCCGACGTGGACGGCGACGCCGGTGAGGTCCTCGTCGTCCAGCTCGACCTCACCGACGTGGATTCCCGTGCGGGTGCGCAGGTCGAGGTTCTCCGTCTCAGCTCGCATCGCCAGCGCGCACTCGATCGCGCTCGACACCCGGTCGAATACCGCGAAGAAGTCGTCGCCGCGGGTGTTCACCTCGCGTCCGTCGTGGCGCTCGAGCTCTCGACGCACGGCGATGCGGAAGCCGCCGAGCGCGTCGCGCCAGCGAGCGTCGCCGAGTCGGGCCGCGAGCTCGGTCGATCCGACGATGTCGGTGAAGAGCACCGCGCCGAGACGCCGGTCGGCGGAGGACGCCGCACGAGATCCGGTGAGGAACTCGGCGATGTCGGCCATCATCTCGTCGAGCCCGACACCGGTCGTCACCGGGTCGTGCTCGAGCTCGATGTAGTGCACGTCGCGCAAGCCGTCGACAACCGCGCGCATCACCTCGACCGTCACCAGACGCGTCGCGATGCCGAACATGAGGACCGGGGCGCCGACACCGTCGACGAGGTCTCGGACGTCGCTGCTGGCGATCCAGCGCAGGACCCGCTCGATCGCGCCGGGCGCCGCCGCGGCGCGCTCGAGTCGCGCGTAGGCAGGCAGCTCGGTCTCGTCGGCTTCGACGCCGTAGATAGTCGCACTCGGTGTCCCCGTCCCCCAGAGCGGCAGGTACGTCTCGAAGAAGAGCTCGAGCGCCGCCGGCTCGATGCCCTCCGGGTAGTCGGGGGCCGCGAACAGGCGGGCGTAGCCACCCAGGAAGACGAGCTTCTCGACCCGCGCGGGGTGCAGGGCGGCCATCGCGATGGCCGGAGCAACCCCGTGGGTCGACGCCACGATCACGAAGCGGTCGACGCCCGCCGCGTCCATGATCGCCAGGCTGTTCTCAGCCACCTCCCCGAGCGAGGGGGGTGGGTCCGGCAGCGGGTCGGATGTTCCGATGCCGAGCGGGTCGAAGGTGACCACCCTGCCGAACGCCATGAGGCGGCGGTACATGCGCACCAGGTGCGGGATCTCCCAGCGCAGCTCGAGGTGCGACACGTTCCCGCTGATGAAGAGGATCGCCCGTTCGCCTTCACCGCTCACCTGGTACGCGTAGTGACCGTGCGGTGTCGCGACGTAGTGGGTCTCGACGTCGTTCATTCGCCCGCACTCACTCGGCGTCGTAGCGCGAGAGCAGGCCGCGTGCGATCACGAGGCGCTGGATCTCGTTGGTGCCCTCACCAATGATCATGAGCGGGGCGTCGCGGTAGTACCGCTCGATCGGCAGCTCCGTCGTGTAGCCGACGCCGCCGTGGATGCGCATCGACTCGGTGGCGACCTCGAACGCCGTCTCGCTCGCGAACAGCTTCGCCATCCCGGCCTCGACGTCGCAGCGCTTGCCGGCCTCCTTGCGCTCGGCGGCGCTGCGGGTGAGCAGTCGCGCGGCTTCGAGCTTGGTGGCCATGTCGGCGAGCTTGGTCTGGATGGCCTGGTGCTGGGCGATCGGCTTGCCGAACGTCTCGCGCTGCTGCGCGTAGTGGATGGCCGCTTCGAACGCGGCCCGGGCGATGCCGCATGCGCGCGCCGCGATGTTGATGCGACCGACCTCGAGTGCGGAGAGGATGTAGTGCTGGCCGCGGCCGAGGCCCACCTCGCCGCCCAGCACCGCGTCGGCGGGCACGCGCTGGCCGTCCCATGCCATCTCGACCGTCTCGATGCCCTTGTACCCGAGCTTGCCGATGTTGCGGCTGACGGTGATGGAGCCCGAGCGATCCCCGGGCTCCTTCTCGACCATGAAGCAGGTGATGCCCTCGGTCGTGCGCGCCGCCAGCGCCACGAGGCCCGCGCGAGCCCCGTTCGTCACCCAGGTCTTGGTGCCGGTGACCACGAACTCGTCGCCGTCGCGTTCGGCACGACACTTGAGCGCGCTGGTGTCGCTGCCCGCGTCGGGTTCCGACAAGGACAGGCAACCGCGGAGATCACCGGTGGCCAGGCGGGGCAGCCAGCGATCCTTCTGCTCGTCCGTGCCGTGCATCTTGAGGAGGTTCGCCGACATGACGTGCGTGTTGAGGATGCCCGTGAGCGACATCCAGCCCGCGGCGAGCTCCTCGATGACGGCGACATAGGTGAGGAGGTCGAGCCCGAGGCCGCCGTGCTCCTCCGGGATCGTGACTCCGAAGAGGCCGAGGGCGCGCATCGTCGCCACGAGGTCATCGGGGAACTCGTCGGCGTGCTCGAGGTCGGATGCCACCGGCATGACGTCCTTCTCGACGAACCGGCGGACGGTCGCGACCAGCTCGTCTCGGATCTCGGGATCGGTGGGCACGGCCCGCATCCTATTGACGCGTCCGACATGCGTCCCTCGCCCCGAGATGCGCGGGTGAGGGACGCAACCAGGGGGTTCAGGTGTCGAGCACCTCGGCGAGCTCGGCGCGGCTGCGGACGCCGAGCTTCTCGTACGCGCGCTGGAGGTGGTTCTCGACCGTCCGGACGCTGACGAAGAGCTTCTCGGCGATCTCCCTGCTCGCCAAGTCGCGCGCCGCCAGCTCGGCCACCTCGCGCTCGCGCTTGGTGAGCGGCGTCGTCTCCACCACGCTCACCGACAGCGCCGGCGTCCGCGCCCCCTCGCACGCGGCGGTGAGCCGCCGCGCCCGTGCGGACTCCTCGGTGGCGTCGCGCGCCAGACCGTCGCGCGCCGCCTCGCGCGCGGCGCCGGCCGCCGCCTCGGCCGCGTACAGCAGCGCGCCGATGCGCTCGAAGTCGCCGGCGGCGCGCGCGAAGCGCCCGCGGTCGTGCGCGACGAGCGCTTCGGCGTGCTCGAGGCGCGCGGGCATGAAGTCGCCGTCGACGACGTCGGCGAGCCCGCGAAGGCGTTCGAGGGCCGGCGCGTCCTCCCCGAGCCGCACCAGGTCGTGGAGCGCCGCCGCCTCGAGCGCCGCGCTGCCGTGCTCGAACGCCAACGACGCTGCTCGACGGAGCGCATCGCGCGCCAGGGTGTACTCGCTGCGCTGCGCGTGCACCCATCCCCGGGCGCGCTCGATCTCGGGATCCATGACCCGCACCGGGGTCGGCGCCGCTGCGTCGAGATCGGCGAGCGCGGTGTCAGCGCCGTCGAGGTCGCCGACGAGCGCGAGCGCGTGGGCGAGACCTCCGTATCCCCACCGTGCGCCCGGATGGTTGAGATCGTCGAACACGACCGCGGCCTCGCGGAACCACCGCGCCGCCGCGGCCGCCCGTCCCGCGTGCAGGCATGTGCGACCGAGGATCACGCCGAACCACGCTTGGCCGTCGCGCAGCTGTTGCTCGGCCGCGGCGTCGTAGCCGAGACGAGCGTTCTCCTCCGCCTCCGCCAGCCGTCCCGCTTCGAGCAGCGCCAACGAGCGGGCGACGATGTAGATCCCCGGACCCGCCATCTGCACCTGATCGCCGAGCTCGATGCGTGCCTCGAACGCCCGGTCCGCGATGGCAATCGCCTCGTCGGTTCGCCCCGCGAGCGCGCGTGCCGCGGCGCCGGGAAGTGCGCCGTTGACGAACGTACGCAGGTCACCGCTCACCAGCAACGGATCCGCGAGCGCGAGCACCTCGCGCTCGCGTCCCTCGAAAAGCAGGTGCACGGCCTGTTGCGCGATCAGCTCGTTGCGGAGATCCGAGGAGTCGATCTCCTCCAACGCCGCCGTGAGCACCGTGCTCGAGTCGTCGCCGCGACCAAGCCCACGGAAGAGGTTGGCCGAGCGCGCCAGCGCGATCATCGTGCGCACGCGTTCGTCCCCGAGGTGCTCCGGCGCCGCGGCCAAGACCGCCTCGGCTTCGTCGTGGCGGCCCAGCGCGTCGAGCGTCTCCCCGAGCAGGTGCGCGCTCTCGGCCGTGGGCGCCTCAGCGTGCGCGGCACGCGCGAGCCGCTCCGCGAGGTCGAAGTCGAACGCAAAGCGCGCTTCGTGCGCGCCGCGCAGCAAGACCTCCGGGCTCCCGCCGCCACTGCCGAGTCGCCAGAGCGCGACGCGCAACATGTCCTCGCGACGGCGTGTGCCCCGAGCCTCGATGCGGTCGGCGAGCGCCCGGTAGATCTCCTGCCGGCGATGCGCGGGGACGCCCGCTCGCACGACCTCGCCATAGAGGGGGTGCGCCGATCGCACCTCCTTGCGGGCGCCCTCAGCGTGCACGGCAACGAGCCCGCGTCGCTCGAGCCCGTCGATCGCCTCGGGCGCGGCGAACGTCGCCAGCTCGGCCAGCCCGACGGGCTCGGCCACGCTCACCACCTCCATCGCGGCGCGGGCCGACTCGTCGAGTGCGCCGATGCGCAGACCGACCACCTCGCCGAGCCGCGTCGACGGCGACAGCTCACCGCGCAACCGCCACATGCCGCCGGTGTCGTGGAGCGCGCCGGCGCCGAGCGCGCCGACCACGAGCTCGCGCAGGAACAGCGCGTTGCCCCCGCTCGTGGCCCAGAGCATCCGCGACGTGCCGCCCTCGACCGGCCCGCCCAGCACCTCGGCGACGATCTCGGCGGTCGTGTCGGCCGAGAGCCCGTCGACGTCGATCCGCGTCAGGAGATCGTCCTTCCAGAGGCCCGTCAGGCTCTCGGAAACCGGGCCGCTCTCGGAGCGCAGGGTGATGACGAGGAAGACCTCGGGACGCAACGCCAGCAGGCCGAGGAGTGCCGACGATGCGTCGTCGAGCTCGTGCGCGTCGTCGACCATGAGCAAGAGGGTCGAGTCGCGGGCCGCGGCTGCGATCGTCTCGCTCGCGACGCGCAGCGCGTCGACCGGCCCTTCGGCCTGGCGGTCCCCGAGCGCCAGCAACGGCGCGAACGCCCCGAAGGGGATCGTCGCGGCGCTGCGACTCGCGCGCACGACGGCGCGCGGCCACCCCCGGAGCTCCGCCATCGCGATCGACTCGGTGGCCAGGCGGGTCTTCCCGACGCCCGGCGGCCCGGCGAGGACGACACCGGCGTCACCGGCGTCCATCGCCTCGGCGACGCGCGCGAGCTCTTGCTCACGCCCGGCGAGAGGCCACCTGGGGTCCATTCGCCCGTCAGTGTCGCGCCCCGGATCGAAGGCCCCGGGATCGAGGGCCGGGGACCGAAGGCTGGGGACCGAAAGGCTGGGGACCGAAGGCGGGGATCGACGCCGGGGATCGACGGTGGGGAATCGGTGCCGGTCGGACCTACGTTGGAGGGACCGTGACGATGTGGCAAGCGATGATGGGGTTCCGCCAGGACTACGACGCCCTGCGCGGCCGCAAGATCGAGCGTGCGTTGCTGCGTCGAGTGTTCCACCTGGCCCGTCCCTACCGGCGCTACCTCATCGGCTTCTTCGTCGCGGTCATCGCCGCCGCGATCGTGACCGCGATCCCGCCGCTCCTCCTCAAGTCGCTCCTCGACACCGCGGTGCCCAACTCCGACGTCACCCTCGTCGCCGTCCTCGCCGCCGGTGCCGTGGCGCTGGCGTTGGCCAGTGCCGGCCTGTCACTGCTCCAGCGGTGGTACTCGGCGACCATCGGCGAGGGCCTCATCTTCGACATGCGCGTCAAGCTGTTCGACCACGTGCAGCGTCTGCCGCTGTCGTTCTTCACGCGCACCCAGACCGGCGCGCTCATGTCGCGGCTCAACAACGACGTCATCGGCGCCCAGCAGGCCGTCACCAACACGATGGGCACGGTCGCCAGCAACGCCATCAGCCTCGTCGTGACGCTCACGTTCATGCTCGTGCTCGAGTGGCGGCTGACGGTCCTGACGCTGCTCGTGCTCCCGTTGTTCATCATCCCGGCCCGGCGGGTGGGCCGGAGGCTCCAGGTGCTCACGCGCGAGTCGATGCAGCTGAACGCGGCGATGAACAACACCGTCGCCGAGCGCTTCAACGTGGCGGGCGCGCTCGTGGTGAAGCTGTTCGGGAGCCACGACCGGGAGCAGGACATGTTCTCCGACCGCGCGAGGCGCGTGCGCGACATCGGCGTACGCAGCGCGCTGCTCGCGCGGATCCTCTTCGTCGGCCTCGGGCTCGTCGCGGCCGTCGGGACGGCGGTCGTCTACTACCTCGGCGGTCGGTTCGCGATCGACGGGGTCATCGCCGTCGGCACCGTTGCGGCGTTCGTCGTGTACGTCAGCCAGATCTACGCGCCGCTCACGCAGCTCACGAACGCGCGCGTCGACGTGATGACCGCGCTCGTGTCGTTCGAGCGGGTCTTCGAGGTTCTCGACTTCCCGCCCCTCATCGAGGAGCGACCCGAGGCGATCGAGCTGCCGCGATCGCGCGGTCGCGTCGAGTTCGACCACGTCTGGTTCCGCCACCCACCGGCAGCCGTCTCGTCCATCGCGTCGCTCGAGGAGGGCGGCGTCATCGCCGACGACGACCCGGGCGCTTGGATCCTCCGCGACGTCTCGTTCACGGTCGAGCCCGGCGAGCTGATTGCTCTCGTGGGACCGTCGGGCGCGGGGAAGACGACGACCGCGCTGCTCGTCCCGCGCATCCACGACGTGGTCGGCGGGCGGGTGCTCGTCGACGGTCACGACGTGCGCGACGTCACGTTGGCGTCCTTGCGCGACAGCGTCGGGATGGTGATGCAGGATCCGCACCTCTTCCACGAGTCGATCGCCGACAACCTCCGCTACGCCAAGCCCGACGCGACCGACGACGAGCTCGTGGCGGCGTGCGAGGCCGCGCGCATCCACGACCTGATCGCCGGGCTCGCCGACGGGTACGACACCGTCGTGGGAGAGCGCGGCTACCGGATGTCGGGCGGCGAGAAGCAGCGGCTCGCGATCGCACGGATGCTGCTCAAGGACCCGGCGATCGTGATCCTCGACGAGGCGACGTCGCACCTCGACTCGGAGTCGGAGCAGGCGATCCAACGTGCGCTCACCGACGCCCTCGAGCACCGCACCGCGCTGGTCATCGCGCATCGCCTGTCGACGATCGTCGCGGCCGACCGCGTCATCGTCGTCGACGACGGTCGGATCGTCGAGGAGGGCACGCACACCGAGCTCCTTGCCCGGGGCGATCTCTACGCCGACCTCTACCGCACCCAGATCGACGGGACGACCGCGCCTGCGCTGATCGAGCCCGCCGCCGCCGAGAGCGGCTGACGGGTGGCCGCGAGCCCGCGTGCCGCCGGAACCGCCTGGGCCCGACGCGGGAGAGCGGTGCTCGGGGCGTCGATCGTCGTCCTCGCGTCCGTCGTCCTCGGCCTCGGCGCGCTCGTCGCCTCCGACGCGCTTCGGCTCGAGAGCGCGCCCGGACCCGCCCTCGCTGATCGCGCCACCACGACGTCGACGCGGACCCACCACGAGTCGCGCCTGTGCCGGTCGAACCTCTCACCCGACGACGCGCTGCGTCTCTGGATCGCCGGCGACTCGCTCGCCGGCTCGCTCGGCCCGTCGCTCGGCGAACGCGCCGCGGAGACAGGGATCGTGCAGCCGGTCTACGACTCGCGTGTCTCGAGCGGACTGAGCAGCCCGGAGTTCTTCGACTGGCCCGAGCACGCGACCAAGGAGATGACGCGCCTCGATCCCGAGGTCGTCGTCTTCATCATCGGCGCCAACGACTGGAAGACCCCCAGCTCGGGCTCGAGCGACTCGGCGTCGTGGCAGGGCGAGTACCGGCTCCGGGTCGAGGAGGTGCTGCGGATCCTCGAGGACGGCGGCGACACGCGACACGTGTACTGGGTGGGTGCGCCGACGATGCAGGACCGACGCAAGGACCAGGGCGTGCAGCGCGTGAACACCGTCGCCCGCGAGGTCGTCGGGCAGCACGACCGTGCCGAGTACGTCGACGCGTACGAGCTGTTCTCCGGCGCCGAGGGCGGCTTCACGCCCACGTTGCCCGGGTCGAGCGGCAAGTCGGTGCGGGTCCGTGCCGGTGACGGCGTCCACTTCACCGTCGAGGGCGGCGACCTCCTCGGCGACGCCGTGTATGCACGGCTCGAGCGCCGCTGCGCCCTGGCCGAGCACGCCGTCCCCGATCAGGCCAAGACGGTGATCCGCACGCGCGGCAGCGACGGGCCGACCGGCGCGCCGGGGTCCCCGGGCGGGGCCTCGACCAACACGACCGCGTCGACCGCACCGCCGCCGACCGCGGCCCCGGTGCCTGCTCCCCCGCCGGCATCGGCGCCGGAGCCGGGGCCCGACACGACTGCCACCACCGAGTCGCCGACCATGCCGCCGTCCGGGGACGTGCAAGAGCCGAGCGAGCCATAGGCTCGGCGGCCATGCCCGAGCAGCTGCAAGCCGCCGGCGCGGCCGTCTCCGCCGCGGCGTCGATCGTCGACGCTGCTTCCCAGCACCTCGCGCGGGCCAGCCTGGCCGATGGGCGCATCTCGGTCGCGAAGCTCGACGAGCACCAGGTGCTCGCCTACGACCTCGCGCACGTCGCCAGCGCGGTGGAGGGCTGCCGCGTGATGCTCGACTACGCCGAGCACGGCGAGTACGAGTCGAAGCTCGCTCGCGCCTTCATCGCCGACGTGGTCGGCGACCTCGCCTCACGCATCGTCGCACGCGAGGGGGTCTGGGGCGTCGAGGCAGGCGAGCTCGGCCCCGCGCTGCCGTTCGTCGAGGCGTACCGTTCGCCGGCGTTCCTGGAGGAGATCGCGAGCGACCTCACGGCCCAGGGCACGGGCCCAGCACACCTCGACGACGAGTTCGATCTCGTGCGCGAGACGTTCCACCGGTTCGCGGCCGACAAGATCCGGCCCGTCGCCGAGCACGTGCACCGCACGAACGGCGACATCCCCGAGGACGTGATCTCGGGCTTGGCAGAGATCGGCGGCTTCGGCCTGTCGGTGCCCGAGGAGTACGGCGGGTTCGCGGTGGGAGGCGAGCACGACTACCTCGGGATGATCGTCGCGACCGAGGAGCTGTCATGGGGGTCGCTGGGCGTCGGCGGCTCGCTCATCACACGGCCCGAGATCCTGACGCGCGCCATCGTGCGCGGGGGCACCGAGGAGCAGAAGCAGCGCTGGCTCCCGAGGATCGCGACGGGCGAGCTGATGGTCGGGGTGATGGTGACCGAGCCCGACTTCGGGTCCGACGTCGCCGGGCTCAAGGTCACCGCGCTCCCGGTCGACGGCGGCTACCGGATCAACGGCACGAAGACGTGGGCGACGTTCGCGGGGCGCGCGAACGCCATCATGCTGCTCGCGCGCACCGATCCCGACCGCAGCGCCGGGCACCGTGGGCTGTCGATCTTCGTCGTCGACAAGGAGCCCGCGCCCGGGCACGCCTTCGAGTTCTCACAGCGCGGCGGCGGGACGATCGAGGGGCGCGCGATCGACACCATCGGCTACCGGGGCATGCACTCCTACGAGGTGTCGTTCTCCGACTGGCTCGTGCCCGCAGAGAACCTCGTCGGCGAGGACTCGGGCCGCAACAGGGGCTTCTACCTCCAGATGGAAGGCTTCGAGAACGGGCGCCTCCAGACCGCGGCGCGCGCCGTCGGGGTGATGCAGGCCGCGTTCGAGGCGGGGCTCTCCTACGCCCAGGAACGGGTCGTGTTCGGTCGCCCGGTCGCCGACTACCAGCTCTCCCGGGCCAAGCTCGCACGCATGGCCGCGCTCATCCAGGCGGGTCGTCAGTTCTCGTACGAGGTCGCGCGCCGCATGGGAAGAGGCGAAGGCGCGCTGCACGCGTCGATGGTGAAGGCGTACGTGTGCCGCGCCGCGGAGTGGGTGACCCGCGAGGCGATGCAGCTCCATGGCGGCATGGGCTACGCCGAGGAGTACGACGTGTCGCGCTACTACGTCGACGCGCGCGTGCTGTCGATCTTCGAGGGTGCCGACGAGACGCTCTGCCTGCGCGTGATCGCGCGCCGCCTCGCCGAGGCGGTGCTCGAACGCTAGGACGCGAGCTCCGTCGCCTCGGCCGTGAGCTCGAGCGACCGGAGGCGCAGCGCGAGCGACTGTGCGGTGTGCACGACCATCAGCTCGTCGGCGTCGGCCTCTACGACGAAGTCGTCCAGGTACGCCCGCACGGCATCGGGCGTGCCCACCGCGGTGTAGCGCATCATCTGCTCGACGTGGACGGCCTGCGGTGATCGGAGGATCTGCTCGGCCTCCCCGTCGCTCAGGCGACGCCCACCCCGGTTGAAGAGGCTTCGCACGCGGGCCTTCTTCGTGACGTGCAGCTGCTCCTGCGCCTCGTCGGCCGACTCCGCCGCGAGGACGTTCACGCCGGCGATGACGTGCGGGCGATCGAGCTGCGCCGACGGTTCGAACCGCTCCCGGTACAGCGCGACGGCCTCGTGGAGCGCCGCGGGAGCGAAGTGTGAGGCGAACCCGTACGGCAGACCGAGCACGGCGGCGAGCTGCGCGCCGAACAGCGACGATCCGAGGATGTAGAGCGGGACGTCGGTGGCCCGGCCCGGCGTCGCGTGGACGTTCGGGACCAGGGACTCGCCGCTGAGGTAGCCCTGCAGCTCGAGCACGTCCCGGGGGAACGTCTCCGCGGCCTCCGGTCCTCGCCGCAACGCACGCATCGTCGCCTGGTCGCTGCCCGGCGCGCGGCCGAGTCCGAGGTCGATGCGGCCGGGGTGCAGCGTGGCGAGCGTCCCGAACTGCTCGGCGATCGTCAGCGGAGCGTGGTTCGGGAGCATGATGCCGCCTGCGCCGAGGCGGATGCGCTCGGTGTGCGCCGCGACGTGCGCGATGAGCACCGCGGTCGCGGACGACGCGATCGCGTCGATGTTGTGGTGCTCGGCGTACCAGACCCGGTGGTAGCCGAGCTGCTCGGCGCGCCGGGCCGTCGCGACGGTGCCCTCGAGGCTTTCGCGCGTCGACTCGTCCGGACCCACCAACGCAAGGTCGAGGACCGACAACGGGACCTCGATCGTGCTCAGCCCGTCCCGCCGAGGTCGCGCAGCTCGTTCTTCGCCTCGTCGACGTGGTCGAGACGCTCGTTGATCCGGCGTAGCGAGTCGTCGACGCTGTCGACGAGCGGGCTCGCCGACTCGATCGCGTTCTTGCTGACGCGCTCGCCGGCGCGCTCGATGTCGGCGATGCGGTACCGCAGCCCGAGCAACGTCTTGTGGCGCTGCCGGAACGGGAGCTTCGAAGCCAGCACGAGCTGATCGTCGAGCGCCCGGGCGGTCGCCGCCAGGTCGTCGACGAGGCAGTCGTAGCCGCCGGTCGCGACGCCACGCTTGCGCGCCTCGGAAACGTTGTTGCGGGTGCGGTCGACGGCTCGATGCATCCGGCGGTGCAGGTCGGCCGCCATGCTCTGCGAGGTCTGCCAGGCCATCGGTACGCCGGGGCGGCGGCGGGTCCATCGCCAGCTGAAGCCGAGCACCGTCACGCAGAACGCGGCGCCGAGGGCGAACTCCACGGCGTTCAGGCTAGCGACGAGTCGTCGCTAGGTCGACGAGCGGCTCATCCCGGCCCGCTCGCCCCGGGTGACGAACTTCGTCGCCATCTTGCGACTCGCCTCGTCGATCATCTCGTCGCCGAACATCACGGCGCCCTTGCGCTCGCCCGAGCCGCCCTCGGTCGTCGCCTTCTCGTAGGCCTCGAGGATGTCGAACGCCTTGTCGAACTGCTCCTGGGTGGGGGTGAACACCTCGTTGATGATCGTGACCTGGTCGGGGTGCAGCGCCCACTTCCCGTCGAAGCCGAGGATGCGGGGTCGCATGCAGTAGTCGCGCAGCGCGTCGAGCTCTCGGATCTTGAGGAACGGGCCGTCGATGACCTGCAGGCCGTTCGCGCGGCCGGCCATCAGGATCTTCTCGAACACGTAGTGGAAGTGGTCGCCGGGGTACTCGGGAATCTGCACGCCGCCGGTGAGCACCGGGATCTCGGCCGAGGCCGCGAAGTCGGCCGGGCCGAAGATGATCGTCTCCAGGCGGGGCGACGCGGCGCAGATCTCCTCGACGTTGATGAGCCCGCGCGCCGTCTCGATCTGCGCCTCGATGCCCACCGTCGACCGGCGTCCGGTCACCTGCTCGATCTGGGTGAGGAGGAGGTCGAGCGCCTCCACCTCCGACGCCGACTGCACCTTCGGGAGCATCAGCTCGTCGAGGCGCTCCGACGCGCCCTCGACGACGTGGATCACGTCGCGGTACGTCCACTCGGTGTCCCACGCGTTCACCCGAACGCAGAGGACCGTGTCACCCCAGTCGTGGTCGTTGACCGCGGCCACGACGTTGTCGCGAGCGGCCTCCTTCTCGAGCGGCGCGACGGAGTCCTCGAGGTCGAGGAACACCATGTCGGCACCGAGGCCCGGCGCCTTGCCGAGCATCTTCGGGCTCGAGCCGGGGACCGAGAGGCACGAGCGGCGGGGAAGGTTGCGCGAGCGCTCTGACATGGACCTCGAGCGTACCGATACGCTCGATCCGTGGCCCAAGCCGGCGTGCCCACCCGCACGCTGCACCAGCTCGCCGAGGGTGTGTGGGTGTGGCTCCAGCCCGGTGGCGAGACCGGTGTGAGCAACGCCGGCGTCATCGGGGACGACGACGGGCTCACGATCGTCGACACGCTCATGGTGCGCTCGCAGTGGGAGCCGTTCGCCGCGGCCGTCGCCGAGCTGGATCGCCCCGTGAAGCGTGTGATCCTCACGCACGCACACGTCGACCACGTGGGCGGCACGTCGCAGTTCCGCAACGCAGCGGTGTACGCGACGCCCGTCACGAGCCATCTGCTCGACCAGGACATGCCGATCGACGCCTACAAGGCGTTCATGCCCGCGTTCACCGACGAGTTCGACGAGCTGGCGCAGATCGGGACGCGGCCGGCGAGCCACCTCGTCGACGGTGCGGCACAGCTCACGTCGCGCGTCGAGCTGCTCCCGGCCGAGGGCCACACACCGGGTGACCTGCTGGTGCTCGTCGCCGACGTCGACGTGCTGTTCGCCGGCGACCTCTGCTTCTTCGACGTGACGCCGCTCGCGTTCCAGGGCGACCCGGTGCGCTGGGCCGACGTGCTCGACGCGGTCGCCGGCCTCGCCGACGTCATCGTTCCCGGGCACGGGCCGGTCGGCGGCGAGGCGGAGGTGCGCGCGCTGCAGGCCTACCTGCGCCACTGCGCGGCCGGTGAGGTGCCGCCCGGTCCGTGGGACTCGTGGGGCGAGCGCGAGCAACGCGACGCCATCAACATCGAGCGGGCCTCGCTGCTGCGCGAGGGCCGCGACGAGATGCCGCCGACGATGCTGGACGCGATCGGCTTGGCCTGAGCCGCTCGACCTGCGTCCCTCACCCCGCTCCACGCGGGTGAGGGACGCAACCGAGGAGACGTCAGGTGACGTTCGCTCGGAGGAACTCGACGGTGCGCCGCCACGCCGTCTCGGTGTGCTCGTCGTGATGCACCTCGGGACGGTGGTGGTTCGTGAACGCGTGCTCGCAGTCGGGGTAGATGAAGAGCTCGACGTCCTTGCCGAGCCCACGCAGCTCGTCCTCCAGCTCCTTGACCGCGGCGGGGCTGGCGAAGTCGTCGTTCTCGGCGTAGTGCCCCTGCACGGACCCGTTGAGCTTCGACCAGTCGGGCGTCGCCGCCGGCCATCCGATGACGCCGTAGTAGGGGACCGCGGCCGCAACCGTGGACCGCAGCGTCGCGAGCCAGAGCGCGAGCGCGCCGCCCATGCAGAAGCCGGTCACGCCGACGCCCTTGGAGGTGACCGCCTCGTGCGCGGTGAGGTAGTCGACCGCGCCCACCATGTCCTTCGCCGCCTGCTCGATGTTGAGCGCCATCATCAGCTTCTGCGCCTCGTCGGGCTCCTTCGTGGTCTTCCCGCGGTACAGGTCGGGGGCGAGCGCCACGAACCCCTCGACCGCGAAGCGGTCGCAGACCTCCTTGATCTGGTCGTTGAGGCCCCACCACTCCTGGATCACCACGACGCCGGGCCCACGACCCGAGGCCGGGACCGACAGGTAGCCGGATCCCGACGTGCCGTTGCTGGGGAACTCGATCATCACGCCCGTCAAATCGGTCATGGGCCAGAGGGTACGCGCTACCTTCCTCGCCCGTGCCGAAGAACCCCGACCCGACGCTCACCCTCATGTCGAGCACCGGCGTCGAGCGTACGCTCGACGACTGGTCGACGATGTTCCAGCTCTGCCTCGTCGTGCTCCCGGGGCGGAGCGAGGCGAGCGCGTACCTCCCGATCGCGCGCCGCATCTTCGCGACGTTCGGTGACTCCGACTGCACCTGCGCGTACGTCGTCGTCGGCTCGGCCGAGGTCGCGCGCCGGGTGCTCGGCGACGACGAGGCGCGCCAGCTCACGTTCGTCGACCCCGACGGCGCGCTCGTCGGCGGCCTCGGGCTCGAGCGGCTCCCCGCGTTCGTCTACCTGCGCCAGGACACGAGCGTCGGCGCGGCAGCCGAGGGCTGGGACCCGTCGGAGTGGCAGCGCGCGGTGCGCGACATGGCGAAGGCGACAGCGTGGACCGTCCCGGAGGTCGCAGGTGCCGGCGACCCGCCCCGGGGCGCCGACTGGCCGGTCGCCGCGGCGTAGCCCGGGGTCGCGCCCCGGGCCGCCCGGGCGGCCGCAGGGGCCCTCTGACCTGGGGTGATGCAGAGAGGCTGGCATCTCGCCGACGACTTGCTATGGTCCTCGTCATCGCCCGACCGTCGGCCTGCCGGCGTCCGGGCCGCTTTCGTAGTGGAACCCCTCAGCCCACAGAGAAGGCACCTGCATCCATGACCGGACAGAGCTCGACCGCGACCGGACTTCGGCGGCGCCTCCTCGGCGCCACGCTCGCCGCCGCCTGCCTCGGGGCGCTCGTGACCGCGCCAACGGTCGGCGCCGCCCCGGCGACCGACAAGAAGCAGCAGGCGGCCGAGCTCCAGGACCAGATCGAGGCGAGTGACGTCGAGCTGAGCGCCCTCGCCGAGAAGCTCCACGAGGCGGAGGCCCGCCGCGACGCAGCTCACGCCACCGTGCAGGCCGCCGAGGTCCAGATCGAGCAGTCCAAGGCCGAGGTCGCCCGCATCATGGACCTGGTCCGCGACAACCTCGCCTCCTTGTACCGCCGCAACATCCGAGGGGGCTCGCTCGCCGAGATCGACTTCAGCGACACGGCCGACCTCCTCAAGCGCAACGAGTACGCCCAGGCCCAGAACAGCCGCGACGACGAGCTCCTCGAGAAGCTCGACGCGGCCCAGGCCGACCTCGACGCCGAGAAGGCCGAGGCCGCCCAGGCCCGTGACTCGGCCCAGGCCGAGAGCGACCAGATCGCCGCCTCGAAGCAGGCGCTCGAGGCCGCCCGGGGCGAGCAGCAGGCGCTGCTCGACAAGATCACCGGCGAGCTGGCGGCGGCCGTCGAGGCCGAGCGCGCCGCGCGTGAGCAGGCGACGAAGCAGGAGTTCTCCGCGGGCCCGGTCAGCTACCCCGACGTGGGCCCGCCGAACGGCAGCGCATCGCAGGCGATCGCGTTCGCCCGCGGCGTCGTCGGCGCCGGCTACTCGACCAACCCCCGCACCGGCCCCACCTACGACTGCTCGGGGCTCGTCATCTCGGCCTGGGGCGCGGCCGGCGTCTCGCTGTCGGGCTCCTCGGGCTCGATGTACGCGAGCCTGCCGCACGTGCCGATGAACGCCATCCAGCCGGGCGACCTGATCTTCTGGGGCTCCGGCGGCGGCAGCCACGTGGCGCTCTACGTGGGCGGCGGCACGATCATCGACGCGTCGAGCAGCCAGAACGCGGTCTCCGAGCGCGGCATCTGGGGCAGCCCCGTGGGGGCCGCTCGGGTCGTCTGAACCCACGCCCTCGTCGGCGTCGCGGGCCCGCACCACCGCCGAAACCCCGTCGTTGTGGGCTCTGAGGCGGGTGGTGACAAAGTGATCGGTGTTGTCTAGGGTGGTCCCTCCGCCCCCCGGATCGCCGCGCGCCCTGCCGGCGAGCCGACACCCCCGTCACCCCCTCCGGAGCGCCTCTCCCTGCCATGACCGCCGTTCGTCGGGTGCGCACTCGAGCCCTGGCCGCCGTCGCGAGCCTGCTGCTCGCCGCGAGCGTCGTCGCGCCGCTGATCGGAGCCTCGGGCGCCGCCGCAGCACCGATCGACGACAAGCGGGCCGAAGCCGCGGCGCTCCAGGACGAGATCGAGGCCAACGGCCGGCGAATCGGTGAGCTGGCCGAAGAGTTCAACGGCGCCCAGCTCCGACTCGACCAGGCCCAGGCGGCGATCGACACCGCCCAGGCGCGCATCGATGCGGCCCGCGCCGAGGTCGCCCGCATCAAGGCACTCGTGGCGCTGCGCGGGGCGTCCGTGTACCGCCGAGCGGTGCAGGGTCGCTCGCTCGAGGGGATCGACTACGACAGCGCGCAGGATCTGCTGTCGCGCCGGCACTACGCGGCGAAGCAGGCGGGCGCCGACGACGAGCTGCTCGCCGAGCTCGCGCAGGCACAGCAGGACCTCGCGGGCGAGAAGGCCACGGCGGAGCAGGCCCGCGCCGACGCGGCGGCCGAGCAGGAGCAGATCGAGGCGAGGCGCCGTGAGGTCGAGTCGGCCAACGCGGCGCAGCAGCAGATCCTCGAGCAGGTCAGCGGCGACCTCGCCGTGCTCGTCGAGGAGGAGCAGCAGCGCCGCGACGCCGAGGCCGCCGCGCAAGCGCGCACGCGCTTCGGCGGCGGCGGTGCCGACGACGGTGCCGGTGCCGGTGCGGGCGGCGGCACGGGCAGCGCCGCGCCGTTGCCGAACCTCCCCGCGCCCGGCGCGGCGGCGGCGACCGCGATCAGCTTCGCACACGCGCAGCTCGGCAAGCCGTACGTCTACGCGGCCGCGGGCCCCGACGCGTACGACTGCTCGGGCCTGACGATGGCCGCGTACGCGGCTGCGGGCATCCACCTCCCGCACTACTCGGGCGCGCAGTACGCGAGCCTGCCCCACGTGTCGCTCGGCGCGATGCAACCCGGTGACCTCGTGTTCTGGGGTCCGGGCGGGAGCGCGCACGTCGGGATCTTCATCGGCAACGGCCTGATGATCCACGCGCCGCACACCGGCGACGTCGTGAAGATCGCCGGCGTGTATGGGTCGCCGGTGGGTGCGGCTCGGCCCGGCGTCTGACCAGGCTCGGCGTGCCGGGTCAGGGGATGACGAGCATGCCGAGCTCGGCCTCGAACTGCTGGCGCGGCTTGGCCCCGAGCGCCGCCCGCTCGAGGCGACCGTTGCGGAACAGCCCGATCATGGGGATGCTCTGGACCTCGAACGTCTGGGCGAGCTGGGGCTCCTCGTCGATGTTGACCTTCACGACCTTGTAGGCGCCTTCGCGCATCCCGGCGATCTGCTCCACGATCGGTGACACCTGCCGACAGGGCTGGCACCACGGTGCCCAGAAGTCGACGATCACCGGGAGCTCGGACCGCAGCACCTCCTGCTCGAACATCGCCGTCGTCACCGGCTTCACGAGCGGCTCCGCGAACTCCTGGGGCACCGCCTGGCGCGGTCGCTCCCCCGCGCTGACGGCGAGCAGCCACTCGTGCGCCTGCTGCACGCTCTCGACCGACACCTCGTGCGCCATCGGGTACTCGTGGTAGGTGACCGGCGCGCCGTGCTCCTCGAGCGTCTGCGCCGCGGCCCGACCCCGCTCGATCGGCAGGAGCGGGTCCTCGGTGCCGTGCTCGAGGAGCACCGGGATCGACGCGGCGGCTTCCCAGTCATAGGTGAGGCCGTCGACCTCGGGGAGGTACGTGCTCATGGCGAGGACGGCCGCCGGGTGCGGCCGGTCGCTCGCGCGCAGCCCGAGCGCGAGGGCGAGCGCGCCGCCCTGCGAGAAGCCGCCGACGACCGCCTCGCCGCGGTCCTTGCCGTGCTCCTCGCACACCTGGTCGAGGAGGTCGTCGAGCTCCTGGAGCGAGCTCAGGAGCGTCGCGTCGGTGGTGGCGCCCTCGGGCGGGCCCGACGCAGGCCCGTACCAGGCGAATCCGGGCGGCGACGCTACGGGACCCCGGGGCAGGACCGTGAGGAACCGTCCCTCGGGGTCGAGGTACGGGAGCAGCCCGCCCAGGTCGCGCTCGTCGGCACCGAGGCCGTGCACGAGCAGGAGCACGCGCGCCGCCTGCGGCGTGCCGACGATGTTGTGGACGAGCGTCATCGGTGAATTCCAGAGCGAGTCACGGACCGATGATGGCACGCTGAGCAGATGGCCCTCGACGTCCCGAGGCTGGAGGACGACGTCGTCGCGCTGCGCCTGCCCGGAGCGCGAGACGTCGACGCGATCACCGACGCCTGCCAGGACCCCGACATCCCCCGGTTCACGAGGGTCCCGTCGCCGTACACCCGGGCCGACGCGGCGGCGTTCGTCCGGCGCGTGCCCGAGGAGTGGGACGCCGGCACCGCGGCGGTGTTCGCGATCGCCGACCCCGTCGACGACCTGCTGCTCGGCTCGGTCGGCCTGCTCCGCCTCGACGACGACCGCACCGTTGCCGAGATCGGGTACTGGGTCGCCAAGGCGGCGCGGCGACGGGGGGTCGCGACGCGGGCGGTGCGGCTGGTGAGCGCCTGGGGCATCGGCGACCTGGGGATCCGCCGCGTCGAGCTGATGACGCGCGTCGAGAACGTCGGCTCGCAGCGCGTCGCCGAGGCCGCGGGATTCGTCCGCGAGGGTGTGCTGCGGTCGTACCTGGTGCACCGCACCGGTCTGCTCGACGTCGTCATGTTCTCCCTGCTGCCGGGCGATCTCGCGTAGCGCCCCCGTCTCGTGGATGCGTCCCTGACCCGCTTCTTCCACGGTGAGAGACGCATCCATTGCGGAGGCGTGCCAGGCTGGCGGGATGCGACTGGGGATCAACTTCGGGTACCAGGACTGGGGGACGGGGCTGGCCACGGCGGTCGACCTCGCCCAGGAGGCCGACCGGCTCGGCTACTCGTCGGGCTGGACGGCGGAGGCCTACGGCACCGACTGCGTGACGCCGCTCACGTGGCTGATGTCGCGCACGGAGCGCATGTCGTGGGGCACCGCGATCATGCAGATGCCGGCGCGCAGCCCGGCCATGACGGCGATGACCGCCGCGACGCTCGACCTGATGAGCGGTGGGCGCTTCCTGCTCGGCATCGGCGCGTCGGGTCCGCAGGTCGCGGAGGGCTGGCACGGGCAGGCGTACGGCAAGCCGCTGGTCCGCACCCGCGAGTACGTCGAGATCGTGCGCGAGATCCTGCGTCGCGAGGGGCCACTCGAGCACCACGGCACGCACTACGACATCCCGTACAACGGGCCCGACGCCACCGGGCTCGGGAAGCCGCTGAAGATCATCGTGCACCCGCGCCGCGCCGACATCCCGATCTACCTGGCGGCAATCGGGCCGAAGAACGTCGCGCTGGCGGCCGAGATCGGCGACGGCTGGCTGCCGATCTTCTTCGCTCCCGAGCGTCTGCGCGAGACGTACGGCGACGCGCTCGACGCCGGCTTCGCCAGGGCAGGCGGCGGGAAGAGCCTCGCATCGTTCGACATCGCGCCGACCGTGACGGTGATCATCGGCGACGACGTCGACGCGCTGCGAGGCTTCGTCAAGCCGATGGTCGCCCTCTACGTCGGTGGCATGGGCGCCCGCGGCAAGAACTTCTACAACGACCTGGCCTGCCGCTTCGGCTACGAGGCTGCGGCGAAGGAGATCCAGGATCTCTACCTCGACGGCAAGAAGGCCGAGGCCACCGCGGCCGTGCCCGACGAGCTGATCGACGAGGTCGCCCTCGTGGGCCCACGGGAGCGCATCGCCGACCGCCTCTCGGCCTGGGAGGAGTCGGGAATCACCACGATGATCGTGGGGGCGAGTCAGCCCGAGGCGCTCCAGGTGATGGCCGAGCTGGTCCTCTGAGCCGGCGCTGATCTCGCCCGCGCGCCAAACCGTCAGGCGCGCTCGGGCGTGTCCCCCGAGACGATGAGTCGCCAAGCCTCGAACCGGGAGAGCACACCGGATGGAGACCCCCGGCCGCACGGTGCGGCTGACTTCGACGCGGTCTTCCGCGAGCACTACGAGCGCATGGTCCGTTCCCTCGCGGTCGCGTCCGGCGACCGTGAGGCGGCCGCCGACGCCGTGCAGGACGCGTTCACCCGTGCCTTCGTGCGCTGGCGACGTGTCGCTCGCTACGACGACCCTGCGGGTTGGGTGCGCCATGTCGCGCTCAACCGGCTCCGCGACCACTTCCGCCGGGCCGAACGGGGGCGTCGCGCCGTCGATCGGCTGTCCAACCGGGACGACCTCGTCGTCGACCCGCCAGAGCCCCCCGACGGGGAGATGGGTCTCCTCGCCGCGGTCGGCGAGCTGCCGCGCCAGCAGCGGATCGCGGCCGCGCTGTTCTATGTCGAACAGCTCTCGGTGCAGGAGGTCGCCGACTCGATGAAGCTCTCGACCGGCGCAGTGAAGTACCACCTGCACGCGGCCCGTGCCGCGCTGCGCGAACGGGTGACGGCCCCGTGAGCGGTCCCACGAACCCCGATGACCTCGGCGACGACGCGCTCGACGCCACGATCGGTGAACGCCTGCGTGCCGCCGCGCCCGCCGCGCCCGACACCGACGCGGCGCTCGCCGGGCTGCGCCCGACGTTCGCGCGCGCCCGCCGGCGTCACCAGGTCGTCGTCGCAGGTGCTGTGGCGCTCGGCGTCGTGCTCGTCATGAGCGTCGGCGCACTGGCGCTTCGCAGCGGTGGCGCAGGCAACGTGAGGACGCCGCCCGCGACTCGCCCCGACACGACCACGACCGCGCCCACGACCGCGCCCACCACGCTCCCGTCGTCGGCCGCCACGATCCCCGACTCGGGACCGGGCGCCACCACACCGACCAGCCTCGACGACCACGGCGACAGCTCGGGCTCCGGCTCGGGCTCGTCCGGCTCGGGCTCGTCCGGCTCGGGCTCGTCCGGGTCGGGCGGCGGCGACTGACCGGAGGTCGCCCCGGCAGCCAAACCTCGGCGACCGCAGCGTCGTGTCCTCCTCGACACCCCCGAGAGAGGACTTCGACATGGACATCGCCAAGAACCGCAAGCTGCTCGCCGGAGGCGCCGCCGCGGCGTTCGTGCTCGGCGCCGGCGCGGTCGCAGGTGCGGCCGTCGGCGCCGGCCCGTTCGAACGCGACGACTCCGGCCTGGACGACCCGCACGACATCGCCGAGCGGACCGGCGCCTCCACGCCTGACAGCGGGTCCGACGACGCCGCCGACGATGGCGCACGCAGCGAGTCGACCCAGCTCGCGGACCTGACGACCGGCGCGACCGACACGTTCGCAGCCGGAGACGCCGGCTTCGTGGCGGTCACCCGTGACGCCGACGGCGCGCTGCGCGTCGTAGCGGTCACCCCGGCCGCGGGCTGGACGTTCGAGATCGAGCCGGCCGACGAGCCGGGTGAGGCCGAGGTCGACTTCCGCAACCGCGCGGGCCGCGTGCAGTTCAACGCCGAGCTCGAGGACGGCGTCGTCCGCATCAGGGTGCGCACACGCGGCGCGGCGACGCCGGGCGCGACGCTCCCAGACGGCACGCTGCCAGCCGGCACCCAACCGCGGGTCGACAACTCCGGACCTGGAAGCCTCAACCGAGGTCCGGGCAGCGTCGACCGGGGTGGCGACAGCTCCGGTCCCGGCTCGGGCTCGGATGGGCACGCCGGCGACGGCGGCGTCGACGACCACGGTGGGAGCTCCGGCTCGGGTGGCGGCGACGACACCGGGATCGACGACCACGGTGGC
>CAZHKE010000017.1:18362-21524 GCA_964532485.1 uncultured Bifidobacteriaceae bacterium | reverse complement strand
GTGTCCGACCGCGGCGCGGCGCGTCCTCCCTCGACGCCGATCGCCAGCTCACGCCCGAGCGGGCCGTCGATCGCGAACACCACCGTCGCACCCTCGGCCGCGGCGGCCTTCTTGCCGACGACGTAGCCCATCGGGCCGACGATCCGCTCGAACGCCGCCACCGCGGCCGGCGTGTCGAAGTCGCCCGGCTTGTCGACGGCACGACGCATGTCCTGCTCGTGGACCCATGAATCGAACACTCGGAACGGCAGGAGGTCGCGCACCGTGCCGGGGCCGACCGGCGTCCAGCTCTCGGCACCGAAGTCGCCGGGTCCGTAGCCGCGCAGCTGCGCGATGCGCTCGCCGGTGACGTCGCGGAACTCTTCGAGCGCCTGAGCTCCCGAGAGGTGACGGCGGGCCTCGACGACCTCCTCGTTGCGGCGACCGACATCGTTCTTCACGTGCGGCAGGTCGTCGGGGACCGGATGCCCCTCGACCCCGCGACCGACGAGCCCGGCCTCCATCCCCGAGATGTGCGTGAGGTTGTCCTGCACGCTCCAGCCCGGGACGTCGGTCGCCCGCTTCCACTCGGCCTCGCTCAGCGTGCTGCCGAGGTCGACGATCGCTCCCCACACCTGCTCGAGCTGGTCGACCAGCTCCGCGTCGGTCGTCATTCACGCATGCTCGCGCACATCGACGACCACGTGTCCCGGGCCCTTGACGACGACGATGTCGGCCAACGACTGCGTCGGCGCGATGTGCTCGCGCAGGTTCGGCAGGTTGACGTGGCTCCAGGTCGAGCGCGCCAGTGCCTCGATCGCCTCCTCGTCGAGGTCGACGAACTGCCGGTAGAACGAGTCGGGGTCGGTTCGCGCTTCCTCGCACAAGGCGAGGAAGCGCTCGACGTACCAAGTCTCGAGATCGGCCTCGTCCGCGTGCAGGTACACGGCCAGATCGTTGCGACCTGCGAGCGTGCCGAGCGCGTTCACACCTTCGACCACGACGACGTCGCACGGTGGCAGCTCGTAGGTCGCGTCGGGGTCGATGTCGTAGGTGATGTGCGAGTACACCGGCACGGACAGGTCGTGCTCGCCGGCGCGCACACCATCCGCGAACCGTCGGAGCGCCGCCGTGTCGTAGGAGTCGGGGAAGCCCTTGCGGTGCAAGATGCCGCGCTCGAGCAACGTACGATCGGGCAGCAGGAACCCGTCGGTGCCCACGACCTCGGCACTGGCGTCGAGCGCCGAGAGCGCTGCGACCAGCTCCTGGGCGAACGTCGACTTGCCGGCCGCGACGGCGCCGGCGAGGGCGACGAGCGCCGTGGCATCGGGCCGCGCACGGCGAGCGAGCGCCCGGCCTGCGATCAGCGCAGGCGCGTTCACGCCGGTGACCTCACCTCGGGCGCATGTGCGCCGACAGGTCGCCGACCAGGTCCGGATCCACCACCCGCTCGGTGAACCACCATCGGTCGTCGGCGTACGTGAAGCGGTCGTGATACCGGCCCGCGAGCGTGGCCTGCAGCGGCCCAGAGGGCGCGGCCTGCATCACGACGAACGTGCACGCGGCACGCGCACTGCGATGTGCGCGATCGCACTCCACCTCGATGTTGCCGAGGACGTGCTTCGTGCGCGGCGTGCCGTCGTCGTAGAGCACGACCGGGTCGTAGACGGTGCGGACCGCCGCCGTGCCGACGCGGGACGCACCACCGCGCCCGGAACGGAACTCTCCGCGCTCGAAGAGCGCGGCCACCCCGTCGAGGTCGCCCGCGTCGAGCCGCTCGGCGTACGCCACGACGAGCGCACGAACCTGCTCCTCGTCGGGCCTGTGAGTCACGCGGCCTCGGCACCCGGCTTCTCGTCCTCGATGACGAAGCTCGCGCCAGTGGCGATCGTGGCGTTCGGGTCGTCGACGGCCGATACGTAGCGGAAGTCGGCACGCATCTGATCGCGCGTGACGTCGAGCACGACGTAGCCGTGATCACGGCCGTCGACGTACTTGATCTGGCGCTGTGCGGCCGCCGCCACCTCGAGCACCTCCGCCAGCGGAAACCTCGACGTGATCGAAGGGCCGACGAGCTCGGTGGCGACGGGTCGCGCACCCTCGTCGTTCACGTCGGTCACCAGGTCGTTGACCCAGCTCGAGTGGATGTCACCGGTGATCACCACTCCGTTGCGCGGCTTCTTGGCCAGAGCCTCGAGCACTTCGCCGCGCTCGACGCGGTACCCGTCCCACTGGTCGAGGTTGAAGATCGGGTTCGCGAGGTCGGGCGAGAAGCTCGTCGGCGAGAACATCACCTGCTGCGCGAGCACGTCCCACCGCGCGCGTGAGCTGCCGAGCCCTCGCAGCAGCCACCGCTTCTGCTCGGCACCGAGCATCGTCGCGTCGGGACTATCGGCCCCCGGGCAGCTCCCGATGTCGGACGCGGCGTTGCACGGCTGGTTCGTGCGGTGCTGGCGCGTGTCGACGACGTGCGCGTTGATCAGGTCGCCGAAAGCGAGTCGCCGGTAGATCTCGTAGTCGGGTCCCCGCGGTGGCGGCAGACGGACCGGCTGGTGCTCCCACCAGGCGCGGTACGCGGCCGCGCGGCGCCGACGGAACGCCTCCGGCGGGACAGCGTCGCGGTCGGCGTGGTCGTCGGCGTAGTTGTTGTCGGTCTCGTGGTCGTCCCACGTCACGACCCACGGGTGCGCGAGGTGCGCAGCCTGGAGATCGGGATCGGCCTTGTACGTGCCGTAGCGCCGTCGGTAGGCGGCGAGGTCCATGACCTCGGGACCCTCGTGCTGTCGGACACCCGCGCCGGGTGCGCCCTCGTAGATGTAGTCACCCAGCCAGAGCACCGCGGCGACGTCCTCGTCAGCCAGGTGACGGTGGGCGGCGTAGTAGCCGTCCTCGTAGTCCTGGCACGAAGCGAACGCCACTCGCAATCGCCGCGCGGACGCGCGCTCCGCCGGCGCGGTGCGGGTCCGGCCGACAGGGCTCTCTTCGTCCCCCGCGAGGAACCGGTAGAAGTACTCGCGTCCCGGCTCGAGACCCGTCGCGTCGACGTGCACCGCGTGCGCGTGCGCCGGGTCGGCGATCACGCGTCCCTCGGCGGCCATCCTCGCGAAGCGCTCGTCGTGCGCGACCTCCCACCGCAGCGCGAACGGCTCGGGCGCCATCCCGCCGTCGGGTGCCTGCGGGTCC
>CAZHKE010000017.1:0-18262 GCA_964532485.1 uncultured Bifidobacteriaceae bacterium | reverse complement strand
CCACCGCAGCGCGAACGGCTCGGGCGCCATCCCGCCGTCGGGTGCCTGCGGGTCCGGCACGAGGCGCGTCCACAGGATCACGCGATCGGGCAGCGGGTCACCGGACGCGACCCCGAGGGCGAAGCGAGGCGCCGGGACCTGGATTGCACCGGCCGGCGGCGCGAGCACGGGTGAGCGCAACAGCCGGGCGCCCGCGAGCGCGGCGCCCGCGCCCGCCGCCAGACCGAGGAAGCCGCGCCGACCGATCCCGGGAGCAGGCACGGCCAGGAGGCTACCGAGCGCTCGCCCCGGGTAGCGTGCGCCGACGTGGCGCACTCCGCGGTCGTCTTCGATCTCGGCGGGGTCGTGATGTCGTCGCCCATGGACGCGTTCCGGGCGTACGAGGAGCGGGCCGGCCTGCCGCACCGCTTCATCAGCGAGGTCGTGCTCTCCGGCGGCGACGACGGCGCCTTCTCCCGCCTCGAGCGGGGCGAGCTCTCGATGGAGGAGTTCCACGAGGAGTTCGCGCACGAGTGCGCGCGTGCCGGCGAGACGGTCGACGTCCCGGCGCTCTTCGCCGAGGTCGGTGCCGGATCGGAGCCCCGACCGGAGATGCTCCAGGCGATCGCGCTCATCCGCAGCGCGGGTCTCAAGGCGGCTGCACTGACCAACAACTGGAGGGCCGACGGCGGCCAAGCGCGTGATGGGTCCACGACGGCCGGTACCGGCTCTCCGCTCCTGGCAGACGTGTTCGACGTCGTCGTCGAGTCGGCAGTCGTCGGGCTGCGAAAGCCGGACCCGCGCATCTACGAGCTCGTGTGCGAGCGTCTCGGCGTCGTGCCGAGGGAGACCGTCTTCCTCGACGACCTCGGCGCGAACCTCAAGCCGGCGCGTGCGCTGGGCATGACGACGATCAAGGTGACGGATCCCGAGATGGCACTGATCGAGCTCGAAGCCGTCCTGGGGTTCGGGCTGGGGGTGTCCTGAGGTGGAGGCGAACGGCCGCGGCGCCGGTACCCTGCGCCGCAGTGAGCCGTGGCCCGAGCGGCCCCGCGCCGAAGGCGCAAGGAGCGGGTAGGTGGAGGCGAACGGCCGCGGCGCCGGTACCCTGCGCCGCAGTGAGCCGTGGCCCGAGCGGCCCCGCGCCGAAGGCGCAAGGAGCGGGTAGGTGGAGCTGCTGCTGGTCCGGCATGCGGAGCCCGTGCGCATCGAGGGCGGTCACGGCCGGGGACCGGCCGACCCCGGGCTCACGGTACGCGGGCGCCAGCAGGCGGCTCGCCTCGCGGCGTGGCTGGCGTTCGAAGGCGCCGACGCGGTGGTCTCGAGTCCCCTGCGCCGGGCGCGCGAGACGGCCGAGCACGTGGCGGAGGCGCTGGGTCACGACCTCGAGATCGTCGAGGGGATCTCCGAGTACGACGCCCACTCGGACGAGTACATCCCGATCGAGGAGCTGCGCGAGCTCAAGGACGAGCGGTGGCAGGCGACGATCGAGGGTCGGTGGACCGACGTCGGCGGCGTCGACCCCGCCGAGTTCCAGGCTCAGGTCGTCCCGGCGGTGGAGGAGCTGATCGCCCGCTTCGCGGGCCGGCGCGTCGTCGCGGTCTCGCACGGCGGGGTCGTGAACGTCTACCTGGCCCACGTGCTCGGACTGGGTCGGCTTCTGTGGTTCCATCCGGAGTACACCTCGGTCAGCCGCGTGCACGCGTCGCGTGGCGGCGATCGCAGCGTCGCGAGCGTCAACGAGACGGGGCACCTGGTGGGCAGTCCGCCGGCGCGGACCGCGTCGCGAGCGGAGGACGCCCGGTCATGACGGTGCGCGCGGAGTCGGACGGACCGGTCACCGTCATCACGATCGACCGGCCCGACGTGCGCAACGCGGTCGACGGCCCGACGGCGAGCGCGCTCGCCGACGCGTTCCGTGGGTTCGCCGACGACGGCGATGCGCTCGTCGCCGTGCTCACGGGCGCCGGGAGCACGTTCTGTGCGGGCGCCGACCTCTCGGCGATGCTCGACGGTCGCTCGAATCGTGTGGCCGACGACGGCGACGGTCCGATGGGCCCGACCCGCATGCTTCTCGACAAGCCGGTGCTCGCGGCCGTCGAGGGGTATGCGGTGGCCGGAGGCCTGGAGCTGGCGCTGTGGTGCGACCTGCGCGTCGCCGCGCTCGACGCGGTCTTCGGCGTGTACTGCCGCCGTTGGGGTGTGCCGCTCATCGACGGTGGGACCGTCCGGCTCCCGCGACTGATCGGGACGAGCAACGCGCTCGACCTGGTGCTCACGGGCCGGGGCGTCTCCGGCGACGAGGCGCTGCAGATGGGTCTTGCGAACCGCCTCACCGATCCGGGCTCCGCGCTCGACGACGCCTGCACGCTCGCGTGCGAGCTCGCCGCGCTCCCCCAGCGCTGCCTCCGTAACGACCGGCGATCGGTGTACGAGCAGGCGGGGCTGGCGCTCGACGACGCGCTCGCGAACGAGTACCGGCTCGGCGCGGACACGCTGGCGAGCCCCGAGATGCGCGACGGCGTCCGCCGCTTCGCCGCCGGCGAGGGTCGCCACGGAGCACCGACGTAGGATCGATCCCATGACCGCAGCCGCGAGCACGACCGCGGGACCGCGCACTGTCGGCGAGATCATGAGCCACCCGCCGGTGACCGCGACTGCCGACGAGACCGTCGCCGCGGCCGCCGATCGCATGCACGCGCAGCGCGTCGGGTCGGTGGTCGTCGTCGACGGCAGCCGTCCCGTCGGGATCCTCACCGAACGCGACCTCGTGAGGATCGTCGCCGACGACACCGGGTCCGCGTCCGTCGCCGACTGGATGACGCCCGATCCCGACTCGGTGGCACCCGATGTGGAGGTCACCCAGGCGTTCGCGAGACTCGCCGAGCACGGCTACCGGCACATCCCGGTGGTCGAGGAAGAGTGTCTCATCGGCGTCGTGTCGATGCGCGACCTCATGCGCTTGGCGCAGATCCAGCCGGCCGACAAGCTCGCGCACGACGTGCCGCGCGGCCTCGAGGGCGTCGTCGTCGCGGAGACCACCATCGGCGACGTCCGCGGCCTCGAGGGCTTCTACCACTACCGGCAGTACAACGCGATCGACCTGGCCGAGACGCGTTCGATCGAAGACGTCTGGTACCTGCTGTTCGAGGGTCAGCTCCCCGATCGGGCCCAGCGGTCGGCGTTCGACGCGGAGATCCGCCCGCTGCGAGAGATCCCGGCCGACGTGAAGGCAGCGCTCCCCGAGATCGTACGTGCGGCACCCGACGCCGCGCCGCTCGACCTGCTTCGCACCACCGTGTCGTTGCTCGGCGCGTCACTCGGCTTTCAGCCGTCGCTCGACGTCGGCGCGAGCGAGCTGCGCCGCCAAGCGTTGCGCGTCTGCGCGGCGGTGCCGTCGCTGCTGTGCGCGCTGTCCCGCCTCCAGCGTGGCCAGTCGATCATCGACCCGAACCCCGACCTCCCCCACTCGGCCAACTACCTGTACATGATGCTCGGCGAGATCCCGACGCCCGAGCACGCTCGTGGCGTCGAGCAGTACATGATCGCCACCATCGACCACGGCTTCAACGCGTCGACGTTCACCGCACGCGTGATCACCTCGACCGGCGCCGACCTCGCGGCCGCGGTCATCGGTGGCATCGGCGCGCTCTCCGGACCGCTGCACGGCGGCGCGCCCAGCCGGGCGCTCGACACGATCGACGCGATCGGCACCGTCGAGAGAGCCGACGCCTACCTTCGCGACGTCGTCGAGCGTGGCGACCGTCTGATGGGCTTCGGCCACCGCGTCTACAAGACGGATGACCCCCGCAACGTCATGTTGCGCTCGGTGGCCGAGCGACTCCAGGCACCGAAGCTCGACGTGGCGAAGTACGTCGAGCAGCGGGCCGTGGAGATCCTCGCCGAGCTGAAGCCCGACCGGAAGCTCTACGCCAACGTCGAGTTCTACGCCGGCGTGGTCATGGACGCATGTGGCGTGCCCCGTGAGATGTTCACACCCACGTTCGCGTCGAGCCGCGTCATCGGTTGGACCGTCCACATCCTCGAGCAGGCGGCCGACAACCGTCTCATCCGCCCGAGCGCCCAGTACGTGGGACCGCCGCCGCCGCAGCCGGTCCCTCCGCCCGCGTGAGCGCCCGGCACGCGGCAATCGCCGCGGTCTGCGCGGTGATGCTCGGTCTGACGGGTGCCGCCTGTGCCGACTCGAAGGACGACTCGGGCGCGGTGACCAAGCTCGACGATCTCAGTCCCCAGGTCGCCAAGCTCCGCCTCGAGGTGCACCAGCTGCGCCGGGAGGTGCAGTCGCTGCGCGAGGAGGTCGCGCTGTTGACCCCGGCGACGGATCCGGACACCGGTCTCCCGCTCGTCGACGACACCACGACGACGTCACTGCCGTCGCAGTAGCCGTGACCGTCGAGGTGCCGCTGCTCGACACACCTCGCTTGTCGATGCGGTCGTGGCACGACGACGACCTCGACGCGTACGCGGCGATGTGCGCCGACCCCGAGGTCATGCGCCACATGGGTGACGGGTCGACGCTGAGTCGCGCTGACTCGTGGCGCCAGATGGCGATGTTCGTCGGCCACTGGCAGCTGCGCGGCTTCGGCATGTGGGCGGTCGAGGAGCGCGACACCCGGTGCTTCATCGGGCGCGTCGGATTGCACCAGCCCGAGGGCTGGCCCGGGCTCGAGGTCGGCTGGATGCTGGCCCGTGACACCTGGGGTCGGGGGTACGCGACCGAGGCCGGGCGAGCGGCGCTGAGGTACGCGTGGGAGGTCCTCGGCGTCGACCACGTGATCAGCGTCATCGCAGCGGAGAACGTCGCGTCGGTCCGGGTCGCCGAGCGGCTCGGCGAGACCCCGGAGGGCACGTTCGACCTCAACGGCCGCGAGGTGCTGCTCTACGGCATCGATCGGATCTCCGGTGTGGAGCGCCGCGCCTGACGGCTACGTCGTCGGCTGAGCGTTCTTGATGATGCTGAACGCGGCGCCCTGCGGATCGGTGAGCGCGGCCATGCGCCCGACGTCGGGCAGGTCCATCGGCTCCGCGAGGACCGTCGCGCCGAGCTCCTTCGCCGTGGCGACCGTGGCGTCGGTGTCGCCGACCGCGAAGTAGACGCCCCAGAACGGGGGCATGCCCTCCATCGGCGGGGGCATCGCGCCGCCGATGCCGGTCTCGCCGAGCTGCCACACGGTGTACTCGGGTCCGTCACCCATCGGGGCCGTCTGGGGGCTCCAGCCGAACAGACCACGGTAGAACGTCTTCGAGCCCTCGACGTCCGGCGTGATGAGCTCGTTCCAGCACAGCGACACCGGCTCGTTCACGATCTCGGCGCCGATCTGGTCCTTCGCCTGCCAGAGGCAGAACACCGCGCCTTGCGGGTCCGAGAGCACCGCCATGCGACCGGCGCTCATCACGTCCATGGGCTCGGACAGCACGGTGGCACCCAGGTCCTTGGCCTTCTTGGTCGCGGCGTCGACGTCGGCGACGGTGACGTAGGTGCTCCACACCGGTGGCATGCCCGCGGCGGCCATGTCGGGGCTGAGCTTCATCATCCCGGCGACGGACTTCCCGCGCTGGGTCGCGATCGTGTAGGGCATCTCGGGGTTGCCCGTGTCCTGGTCGTCGAAGCTCCACCCGAAGAGCGATCCGTAGAACTGCTGGCTGGCGGCGGGGTCGGGCGTGGCGAGGTCGATCCACGACGGCGTCCCCGGCGCGTACTCGGTGCGCTCCGGCATCTCGTTGTGCTCCCTGGCTCTCGACGATCTCGGGTTCACGCACGGTAGCCGAGGGGTGTGACGGGCAGAACGCTGCCGACTGGCCGGACGTGCCGGACCGCTACAGGTACGCCTCCGTCACGAACGCCCAGGTCGGCTGCATGCCGGGAAGCAGGCGCCCGGTGATGGCGTATGGGTCGATCACCAGCCAGCTCTCGCGCTCGTCCTCGATCCAGGGCGCGGGGTCGAATCGCTCACCGAAGTCGGCCGCGTCGGGGTCGACCCGCTGGAGGGTCCCGCGGACCAGCACCGACCAACCGTGCCGGCGAGCCTCGTCGAAGCCGTCGATCTCGAAGGCGACACGCCGACCGGGGTGGTCCAGCACGTTGCCGGGCCGCGTGCGGATGGCGATCCACGTGACGGCGCTCGTCTCGACCAGGCGAAAGTTGACCGGGAGCACGTACACCTGGTCGTCGATCACCACGCCGATGCGCCCGATGTGCTCGACGCGCAGGAGGTCGAGACACTCCTGATACGACAGCTCGCGCATCGGGCCGCTCGTCATGGCTGCAGTGTACGGCGGCGGGGCACGAGCGCCTCCGAGATCTTGTCGTGGTGCTCGATGCGAAGCAGCATCTTCACGAGGTGGCGCCGTCGCCCGCGGCTCGACCGGGCCGTGCCGCGACCAGCTCGTAGAACCCACTCGCGAAGTGCTCCACGTCGGCCCAGTCGGTGTACTCGTGCCCGCAAGAGGTGTCTGTCGTCCCCAGCACGCGACGGGTGAGCCATTCGTACCTCGTGGACGCGGGCGCGCCTGCGAACATCGCGACCACGTCGGGCGCGAACCCGGTCTGGTCTCGCAACGCCAGGACGAGCCGCTCCGCGGCGGCGTGCTCGGAGTCCGGGTTCTCAGACACGACGCTCACCTGGTACAGCGCGGTGCGGCGCCGACCGAGATCGGCGGCGTGACGACGAAGCCACTCCACGAGCGTCGAGCTGTGATGGCCCATGTGGATCGAGTCGCCCAGGACGACACCGTCGTACGCATCCGGCGTCCGCTCGGCGCCGGCGTCGACCACGTCGACTCGCGCCCCGCGCAAGATGAGGATGTCGCCGATGTGCTCGGCGATCTTCGGGGTCTGGCCCTGGGAGCTGTGGAAGCCCACCAGGATGCGCGCCGAAGGTGTCATCGCTTCCGCGGCCGTCCCCCCACGGCCCACCTCCAGTCTCGTCGAGCCTCCAGGTCACATCGTGTCGATGCCTCGGACCCGTCGCGAGTGCCGCCGGTCACGAGTCGACGGGACCTTCGGCCCGCCTCACCCGTCCCCGCGAAACCCGACTGGTACCGTCCCGCCCATCGACGAAGGGCTGAGCCACGACGCGCTCCGGGAGCTGGTCGACGCTGCGCCCGACGCGATCGTCGTGTCCGACGCCGAGGGCCACCTCGTCCTGGTGAACCGCCAGAGCGAGCACCTCTTCGGTCGCGGCCGCGCCGACCTGCTCTCGCGGACCGTCGAGGACCTGCTGCCGCCGCGCTTGCGAGAACCGCATCGCGGCCACCGGGCGACCTTTCTCGAGGATCCGAAGACGCGCCCGATGGGGACGGGCCTCGTGCTCTGCGCGTCACGGGCGGACGGCACCGAGTTCCCGGTGGAGGTGAGCCTCAGCCCGCTGCGCTCGGGTCCCGACGTCTTCACCGTCGCCGCCGTGCGCGACGTGAGCGAGCGGGCCCAGGCAGACGAGCAGCTGCGCGAGGCGGCACTGGAGCTGACGCTCCTCGACGATCGAGAGCGGATCGCCCGCGACCTCCACGACACGGTCGTGCAGCGGCTGTTCGCGGTGGGCATGTCCCTGCAGGGCATCGCGTCGACGATCGGGCGAGACCACGAGGCGGCCCCACGGATCGAGGCGCTGGTCGACGAGCTCGACGAGGCGATCCGCGACCTGCGGACCTCGATCTACGGCCTGGCGCCCGGGAGCAGCCGCGGTCCGGGGTTCCGCGAGCAGATCCTGCGCATCCTCGGCGAGGCGCGCGTGGCTCTGCCCAGCGACCCGCGCCTCCGCTTCGAGGGCGTGCTCGACACCACTTCCGATCGTGTCGTCGCCGCCGCGCTCCCGGTGCTGCGCGAGCTGGTGAGCAACGTCGGGCGCCACGCCGGCGCGAAGACGATCGAGGTGTCGGTCGAAGCGGGCGACGATCTGCTCGTTCGGGTGGCCGACGACGGCCGCGGGATCGAGCTCGCCGAGCCCTCGGCCGGCCAGGGCCTCCGGAACCTGGCCGACCGGGCCGCCGAGCTCGGCGGCACGTTCACCATCGAGGCTCGCCCCACCGGCGGGACCGTCGCGGAGTGGCGCGTCCCGAACCGGTGACGTGCCTCAGCCCGGGGCGGAGTCGCGCCCGGGCTCGTGCCGCAGCCCGGCGGCGAAGACGGCCGCCTGGGTCCGTCGCTCCATGCCGAGCTTCGAGAGCAGGTTCGACACGTAGTTCTTGACGGTCTTCTCGGCCAGGTGGACCTGCTCGGCGATCTGGCGGTTCGTCAGACCCTCGGCGATGAGATCGAGGATGCGGCGCTCCTGGTCGGTGAGGCGTGCGAGGCGCTCGTCGGTCTCGGGACCCTGCCGGATGCGCTCGAGCACGCGCGCGGTGACCTTCGGGTCGAGGAGCGACTCGCCGCCGGCCACCCGGCGCACCGCGTCGACCAGGTCGGTGCCGCGGATCTGCTTCAGCAGGTAGCCCGACGCGCCGGCCATGATCGCCTGGAACAGGGCCTCGTCGTCGGAGAACGACGTCAGGATGAGGCAGCTGATCTCGGGGTGACGCGACCTGATCTCGCGGCACACCTCCACCCCGTCGCCGTCGGGCAACCGCACGTCGAGGACGGCGACGCCCGGCGCGGCGGGCGCAACGCGAGCCAGCGCCTCCTCCGCGGTGCTCGCCTCGCCCACGACCTCGATGTCGGGCTCGGTCCCCAGCAGCTCGCGCAGGCCCCGCCGCACGACCTCGTGGTCGTCGAGCAGGAACACACGCACGGGTTCCGTCACGCCCGGAGTGTAAAGGGGGTCCGCCCTCGGTCGGAGGGGCGAACCGCCCGCGTCGCCAGTGACGTAGGTCCCTTCCGGCGCGTCCCCCTGCTCGCGTACCGTGGTCGGGTGTCGGAGCAGCGGCTCGTCGACGACGTCCTCCCCGTGTACGACGTGTCCGACGCTGTCGCGGTGGTCGTCGATGCCGACGTCGCCACGACGTGGGACGCGCTCCTCGCCACCGACCTGATCCAGGTCGGCAGGCGGCGGCCGCTCGTCGGCCTGCTCGGTGCGATACGCGCGCTCCCCGAGATCGTCTCCGAGCTCGCCCATGGGCGTCGACCCGCGGCGCCACCCGAGCGGCTCACGCTGCGCGACACGACGACGCTCCCGATGGGCGACGGCGGCTGGGTCCTGCTCGGCGAGGGCCCGCACGACCTCGCGCTCGGGCTCGTCGGCGCGTTCTGGCGGCCGGTGATCCGCTACGTCGACGTCCCCGACCTCGACGGGTTCCGGGCGTTCTCACGGCCCGGCTACGCCAAGACCGTGTACGCGCTGTCGGCCGAGGAGCTCGGGCCCGGGAGGTCACAGCTGACGGCGGTGATGCGCACGGCCGCGACCGACGCGCGCGCCCGGCGCTGGTTCTGGCGCTACTGGACCCTCGGCGTCGGCGCGGGTGCGCACGTGGTGGTGCTCGGGCTGCTCGAGGAGGCGCGCGCGACCGCCGAGCGCGCCGGATCAGTGTCGACGGACGCCGACTCGAACGCGGGGTCCCCGGCGATCAGCTGACGACGATGGTCCCCTGCATGTCGGGATGCAGGGCGCAGAAGTACGAGTACTCGCCCGGCTTCTCGAGCACGATCTCGTAGGTCTCCCCCGGGGCGAAGACCCCGGAGTCGAAGTCGGCCTTCGCCTTCCCCCCGCGCGGGGTCCTCGCCGTGACGGTGTGGGGCACCGAGTCGGCGTTGGCGATGACGACGGGCTCCCCGGCCTCGGTCTGGATCTTCCCGAACGAGAAGTTCGAGATCGAGAAGAACGCCTCGTCGTCCGGCAGCGATGCCGGGCGCGACGTGACCCGGGTCTTGGTGGCGGCCGCGTCGGTCACCGGCCACAGCGTCGGGTTCCACATCGAGAAGACGCCCAGGTCGTTGTCGTGCTCGGGCGACACCCAGGCATGGATCATCCAGCCGAGCGTCTTGTAGTAGGTCCCGCCCGCGGCCCGGCACACGTCACGGGGCGAGATGGAGTCGACACCGGGGCCTCGGCACAGGTTGTAGTGCACGTGCCAGTTGTCGAAGTCGCCGGCGAACGCCTCCGGGTGGCTCCCGCCCGTCTCGTTGGTGAACAAGATGTAGGCCGCGGCGACCGCTTCGAGCTCCTCGCCGTCCCAGACACCGTTGCGGCACTGACCGATCGGGCCCTCGGGGGCCGAGCCGTCCGCGCGCACGTACATGATGATCTCGGGCTCACCGGCGACGAACTCCCCGTCGAGGATCCGGTCCATGTTGAAGAAGTGCGAGCCCATGTTCGGCGTCTGGGTCCGGTCGGAGACGAACCCGTCGGCGCACGCCGTGTCGGGGTCGGCGTAGTGAGCGACGGCGGCCGAGGCCGCGTCGAGCTGGCCGACCAGCTCGTCGAGGTCGCCGCGGCTCAGGCCCAGCTCCTCCGGGATCGGGTCGCTCGAAGCCGCCAGCGCACGGAGCTCCTCGTAGGAGCACGGCGACGTCGTGTCCTGGCAACGACGCTGTCGACCCTGGGGGCCTTCGACCAGGCTCGTCAGGACCTGGCCCTCGTACTCGCGGAACACGTAGCGCGTGTAGCCCGACGCTCCACCCGCGGAGGCGGGCAGCTGGCTGGGCTCGGCTGCATCCGACTCGGCCGGCACGATCGTCGCCGCCTCGTCGACGTACTCGCCGAGACGCTTGCTGTTCAGGATTCCTTCGGCGTTCTCGACGACCTCGGGCGAGTCGTTCGACCGCTGCTGCTGCTGGTGCTGCTGCGCGCCGGATCCGCCCCCTCCCGAGCAGGCGGCGGCGACCACGCCGACGATCGCCAGCGGCACGAGCAGGCGGATCTGGATCCCCCGCGTCTTCGCGCCCATGCGCCGCTCCCCTCTGCTCGCCCTGTGTGCAGCGACGCGGAGATCGTAGTCAGGTGCCCGGTCGCCTGCTGGTCGTGCCAGATCCCAACGGCGACGCGGCGCTCACGCTGCCAACGTGTCGACCGCACGCCGGTCGCGCCGCGGGCACCGAGCCGACCGCGTACGTTCGGGGCATGTCGCAGGAAGCTCCCAGCCCCGGGCGAGGGCCGTCCCTCGGACGTCGTCGACGGAAGGGGAGGGAGAGGATGTGCGCTCTCGCGATCGTCGTCGCCTCGCTGGCGCTGGTGGGCACCGCGTGCGGTGGAGGTGACGACTCGGGGACCACGGGTCCGACCTCACCGAAGCCGACCGGCGCGCAAGCAGACGATGCCGAGCTGGCGACCGGCTTCGAGGTCTACGTCGTCAACTGCTCGCGCTGTCACGGCGCCGAGGGCGAGGGCGGGATCGGCGTCCAGCTGTCCGACGGCCGGGTCGCCAAGCGGTATCCGGACATCGACGACCAGGTCGCGGTGATCACCGAGGGACGGAACCTCATGCCGTCCTTCGGCGGCGATCTGACGCCCGCGCAGATTCGCGCGGTCGCGCGGTACGAGCGCGACGTCCTGTAGGCGCGGCGGATCGATGCGATGCCGAAGCGCGCGATGACCCGACGCACAGCACGCCGGGCGGTCGCCGTGCTCGCCCTCACGGTGGTGGCGCTCGTCGCGTTCGCGTCGCCGGCCTGGGCGCACGCGGTCCTCGTGTCGTCGACGCCGAACGCGGCCCAGATCCTCGAGACGACTCCCGACGAGATCCGGCTCGAGTTCAGCGAGGCCGTGGAGGCGAACCTCGGCTCCGTCCGGCTCTACGACGAGGACGGGGCCCGCCTCGGCCTCACCGCCGTGTCGACGGGGCCTGACGACGTCGTGCACGCGACCGTGCCCGAGCAGCTGGGTGACGGCTCGTACGTCGTCACGTGGCGGGTGATCTCGGCCGACTCGCACCCGGTCCGGGGCGCGTTCACGTTCCAGGTCGGCACCGCGTCGGACGCAACGAGTCCACAGCTCGAGGACCTCGCCCGGCGGCTCACAGACGAGCAGTCGGGCGACCGGCTCGTCGGCGTGCTGCTGGGCATCGGTCGATGGGGCGTGTTCGCGGGCATCGCCGCGTTGGTCGGTGGGCTCGCGTTCGTGTCGTTCGTCGACCGGGCGGCACGCGGCGCCCGCTGGGCGCGCCGTCTGGTGTGGGGCGGGTGGGGGGTGTGCCTGGGCGCGACCGCCGTCGGGCTCCTGCTCCTCGGGCCCTACGGCGCCGGCGTCGGCCTCGGCGAGGTGTTCGACACGTCGCTCCTCGGCGACGTCCTGAGCAGCCGGTACGGCCTGGCCTGGCTCGCGCGCGTCGTCGTCCTCCTGGCGGCGATCCCACTCGTGCGCGCGCTGCTCGCGACCCGTGACGGGACGCGGCCGCGGGCGCAGCGGGTGGTGCCGGCGCTCGGCATCGGTCTCGCCGTCGTGCTCGCGGTCACCGTGGCGCTGGCCGGCCACGCGACGACCGGCGACTACGTCCCGGCCGCCTTCGCAGCCGACGTGCTGCACGTCGGCGCGATGGCCGTGTGGGTCGGTGGACTCGCGATGCTCACGTTCGTCGCGTTGGCTTCCGGCGATGTCGAGCGTCTCGAGGTCGTCCTGCCCCGATGGTCGCGGGTCGCGCTCTGCTCGGTGGCCGTGGTCGTCGTCACCGGGACCTTCCAGGGCTGGCGCCAGGTCGGCAGCCTCGACGCGTTGCGCGACACCGAGTACGGCCGGTTGCTGATCATCAAGGTCCTCCTCGTCGCGATCATGCTCCTGCTCGCCTTCCGTGCCCGGCGCACCGTCTGGTTGCTGCACTGGTGGTGGAACGAGCGCAAGGAGCGCGCCTCGAGCGCGGCGCCGCCCCGTGCCGACGAGCCACTCGTCGTGCAGGGCGGCGCCGACGACGCGCCGGACGGTGACGCGGAGGCTTACCAGATGGACGAGACAGACGACTTCGAGGTTGACGACCGTCGGGAGCTGCGGGTCCTTCGGCGTGGCGTCGCGGTCGAGGTGCTGCTGTCGGTGCTGGTCCTCGTCGTGACGGCACTGCTCGTGAACTCGGTCCCCGCGAAGACCGCAACCGGCCTGACCGCCGAGGGTGCGACGGGAGTGACGCTCCAATCGGCCGATCTGTGGATCGAGGTGGACGCCGCGCCCGCACGCGCCGGCGCCAACGACATCCACGCGTACACGCTCAGCCCCGAGGGGTCGCCCGTGCCCGTGGAGGAGCTCAGCGTCACGTTCGAGCTCCCGCGTCTGCGCATCGCCCCGATCGAGGTCCCGTTGCGGATGCTCACGTCGTTCCACGGCTACTCGCCGGGCTTCGACATCCCGATCGCGGGCGACTGGCACGTCACGGCCCGTGCGCGCCTGAACGAGTTCGACGAGACGACGCTCGAGGGCACGATCGAGATCCGCTGACCGCGCGAGCGTCGATCAGCCAGAGGCGAGCTTGCGCCAGAGCGCGAGGTACCCGGGCTGCTCGAGGTCGGGTTGCAGGTATCCCGACCGCGCGAGCTCGGCGTGCAGTGCGGGCAGACTCCGCCACGGGACGCCCGAGTCGACGTGGTGGGCGAGGTGCAACCCGGTGTTGTAGGGCACGAACGCGAGGCGGGCGAGCCACGACTGGCGTACCGCGTGTGTGGTCAGGCGGCGGTCGTCGGAGCGCGTCATGCCGCCGTGCTCGGCGATCGAGCGCAAGCGGTTGAGCACCCGCCACACCGTGAGGTGCGGGAGCACCCACAGCAGTGGGTACAGGTACCACCAGCCGACGGCTGCGAAGACACCGAAGATGACCGTCTGGGTGACGACGATCCGCCACGCCTCCCCGCACACCGCGGCGTCGGATGAACGGAGTCCGCGCAGGAGCCCACGCATGATGCGCACACCGGTGACGCCGAGCGCGTCGCGCGTCAGCTTGCGCCGCATCGAGTCGCGCGGGATCGGATAGCCGCAATAGAGCGGGAGGTCGGGCTCGTTGGGTCCGAACTCGTCGCGATGGTGGTTCATGTGCCCGCGCCGGTAGAGGTCGATGGGCAGGAACACCGGGTAGCCGAGGAGCCACCGTCCGACGGCGTCGTTGACCCGGCGGTCCGTGAACAGGAGCCGGTGGGCGGCCTCGTGGCTGAGGATCGCGAGCAACACGTTGCTTCGGCCCACGAGGAGGAAGGCGACGACCCAGCCGAGGGGGTGGTCGAGCCAGATCGCGAGCGCGAGCACACCGATCGTCTGCACCCACGCCGACGCCACGCTGAGCGCGTTCCGGGTCGACGGGATGCGGCGCAGCTGCTCGCGCAGCTCGCGCGTCGGTCGGCCGCGGGGCGAGATCGGGGCCGCCGGGTCCGGCACCGTGAGCAGCTCGGCCGCGGGGAGCATCGTCGTCGCCATCGTCGGTGATGTTACATTGATTACATCATATGCAGCAAGATCGTAACATTTCCCTCCCGCCGACCGCTCCGGACGGCGACCCGGCACTCCTCGAGCGACCCCTCTCGGCCCGTTCCGTGATGGCTAGCCTGCTGCTGGGCATGCACCCACCCCGCGCCCGCGCTGCACTCCTCGTGCGCTGGTGCGGCCTGTTCGGCGTCGCACCCGGCACGGCACGCGTGGCGCTCCACCGGATGACGGCACGCGGGGAGCTCTCGGGCGAGGGCGGGACCTACGAGCTCGCCGGCCGGCTCGCCGAGCGCCAACGTGAGCAGGAGCGCAGCATCCGTCCCGCGCTTCGTGACTGGACGGGCGACTGGGCGATGGCGATCGTGACCAGCGAGTCGCGCCCCGCGGGCGAGCGCCAGGCGCTGCGGCGCGCGTTGGCGGCAAGGCGCTGCGTGGAGCTGCGCGAGGGCGTGTGGACACGACCCGACAACCTCGCCGAGGAGATGCTGGGCGACCGCACCGGGGTGGTGCACCGACACTGTCGGTGGTGGCGCGCCCGGCCCGACGCGGACGACCAGCGGCTCGCCGGGCGCCTGTTCGCGCCCACGGCCTGGGCCCGGCGAGCCCGCCAGCTGCTCGACCGGATCGTCGTGTCGACGCAACGCCTGGAGGAAGGAGCGGACGGGCTCGTCGCCGACGCGTTCGTCGTGGGCGCGGCGGCGCTGCGCCACGTGCGCGCCGACCCGCTCCTGCCGGACGTGCTGCTGACCGACTCGTGGCCGGGTGCCGAGCTGCGGAGCGCCTACGTCGCCTACCGAGAGGCGTTCCAGGTCGCGGCGCGCGACTGGTTCACCCGCGCCGGCTGAACCGCGATGCGGCGACTCATCGGAGACGGGGGTCTGGCGTGCTTCGCCGGTCAGATCGTGCCCGGACCAGGATTCGAACCTGGACGACGCCGAAGCGCCCGGCGGGTTTAAGCCGCCTGCGTCTGCCGTTCCGCCACCCGGGCCGAGGAGTCGGCGACGACGAGGGTACGTGTGTCCCCGGGCGCACGAGGGAGGGACTTGACCTCAACTGCGCTTGAACCCTCATCGTGCTCCACACCCTCACCCAGGAGCCTGCCGTGCCCGCCGAGCACTTCGAGTTCGTGCCGTACCACCGGCTGGACGGTCGCCCGAGCGTGGTCGTCGACGGGTCGCCGACCGACGGCACGACGCTGACGCTCACGCACTGGCCCGGCTACCCCGCACCCGCCGGCACCGAAGCCGACCTCTCGGCGCAGATGGCCTTCCGGTACCTGCGCCTCGGCCAGTCGCTGCACGGTGACGCCACCGCGGTGACGAACAACCACTTCGACCAGGACGGGCTCGTCGGCGTCTTCGCGCTCGTCGACCCGGAAGCGGCGCTGGCGCGCGAGGAGCTGCTCGTCGACCTCGCAGCCGCGGGCGACTTCGGGACGTTCTCGATCCGCGATGCGGCGCGCGCGTCGATGGTCCTCGCCAGGTGGGCAGACCTCCGGGTCACCCCGCTCGAGCTCCCGTCGGACCACTCGGAGCGTGTCGGTGTGCTGTACACCGAAGCGCTGGCGCGGGTTCCCGAGCTCTGCGACCACGTCGGCCGCTTCCGCGCGCTGTGGGAGGACGAGGACGCGGCCTTGACCGCGAGCGAGAAGCTGCTGGCGTCGGGGCGGGTCGGGATCGAGGAGCGCCCCGAGCTCGACCTGGCGATCGTCGACGTGCCCGACGACGTCGCGCCGCTCGGCGGGCATCGCTTCGCCCACGAGTGGGTGTCGGGGCTGCACCCGATGGCGCTGCACGGCGCGACCCGCGGCTTCGCGCTCCTCGTCCGACAGCGCCGCCGCTACGAGCTGACCTACCGCTACGAGTCGTGGGTCCAGTACCGGTCGCGTCCGGTGCGAGCCCGCCGCGATCTCGGCGTGCTCGCCGCCGCGCTGTCGAGCGAGGAGCCCGGCGACGCAACCTGGTCCTACGACGGCAGCGGCGCCCTGACCCCGCGGCTGCGCCTCCAGGGCGCCGACGAGAGCGTGCTCGCGCCGGACGACTTCCTGCGCCGCCTCGAGGACTTCCTCGCGGCGGCGCCGCCCGACTGGGACCCCTCCGCCGCGACGACCTGAGCCATGGGCCGGCGCGGCCTCATGCCGCCTCGGGGTGCGAGACCGGTGACAGCGCGGTCGGCCCCGCCGTCGTGCCGAGCGACTCCGCCAGCGCGGTGCGCATCCGCAGCGCGGCTTCGCCCTCCAGCCGGTTGACCACCAGGACGCCTTCGACCATGTCGCCGGCGACCTCGTCCCACGGACGGTCGCGCAGCACCAGCGACACGACCGCGCCCCCCGGGTAGCGCCGCACCGTGCGGGGAACGCCCGGGAGGCGGGGCGGGCACCGGAACGCGGGCACCACGAGGCCGGCGGCGCGTGTGGCCGCGCCGAGGCGCTTCGCCGCCTCGGCGAAGCGCAGCGCCCGCACGCGTCGTGCCGCCCCGTCCGGGGTGGTGGGTCCTCCGCCCATGACGTCAATGTCGCGCGGGGGTGTGACACCCACCCCGCCTCGCTCGTACCGTCCCGCCGATGCCCATGGCACGACGGAGCCCCCACGACGCCGAGATCTGGCGCCTGGCGCTCCCCGCGTTCGGAGCGCTGGCCGCCGAGCCGCTCTACGTCCTCGTCGACACCGCCATCGTGGGACAGCTCGGCACCCGCCCGCTCGCCGGGCTGGCCGTCTCGGGCACGGTGCTCGTGGCCGCGTTCTCGCTGTTCAACTTCCTCGCCTACTCGACGACGGCTGCCGTCGCCCGGCGGGTCGGTGCCGGCGACCGGCGTGGGGCCGCGGCGCTGGGCATCGACGGGGCGTGGCTCGCGCTCGGCATCGGCCTCGTGCTCACGGTGGTAGGCCTCGCGGCGTCATCATGGATCGTCGACGCGATGGGCGCATCGGCGAACGTGCGGCCCGACGCGCTCGACTACCTGCGCATCAGCCTGGTCGGCGCGCCGTTCATGCTGGTCGGCTTCGCCGGTGCGGGCTACCTGCGCGGCGTCCAGGACACCGCCTCGACGCTCGTGATCGCCGTGGCGGCGAACGTCGTGAACGTCTTGCTCGAGGTGCTGTTCGTGTACGGCTTCGACTGGGGCATCTCCGGTTCGGCGTTGAGCACCGTCTTCGCTCAGATCTGCGCAGCCGCCGCGTTCGTCGTCATCATCGTCCGGTCGGCTCGCCGCGCTCGGGCGCCGCTGCGTCCGACCCGGGCCGGGGTGCAGCAGACGGCCGTCGTGGGCGGGCCGCTGATGGTGCGCACCGCCTCGCTGTTCGTGGTCTTCATCGCCACGACGAGCCTCGCGGCGCGGATCTCCGACGATGCCGTCGCCGCGCACCAGATCGCGTACCAGGTGTTCCTGTTCCTCGCTCTCTCGATGGACGCGCTCGCCATCGCCGCGCAGGCGATGATCGGGCGCTCGCTCGGTGCCGTCGACGCGCCCGGGGCGCGCGCCGTGGCGCGGCGCATGCTCGAGTGGGGCGCACTCGTCGGGGTCGGCTTCGGCGTGGTGCTCGCGGCGGTGACACCCTCGCTCGTCACCGTGTTCAGCGACGATGCCGGGGTGCAGGACCTCGCGATGCAGCTGCTCTGGATCGTCGCCGCGCTGCAGCCGCTGAACGCGATCGTCTTCGTCCTCGACGGGGTGCTCATCGGTGCCGGCGACCAACGGTTCCTGGCGCTCGCGATGATCGTCGCGACCTTCGGCGTCTACGCGCCCGCGGCCGCCATCGCCACGATTGCCGACGGTGGCATCGTCGCGCTGTGGTGTGCGCTCGTGCTCTGGTTCATGGCCCGCGCGGTCGGCCTGTCGGCGCGCTACCTGGGCGAGCGGTGGCAGGTCACCGGCTCCGCCATCCCCAGCTGACTCCCTCTTGCGTCGCCGACCCACGACAGGGGTGGTTTTACGATGCCAGAGCGTCGTGGTTCACTGGGCACGTGCCCGACGGTCCCTTCGAGAGCGTGTCGACGCC
>CAZHKE010000016.1:57511-60970 GCA_964532485.1 uncultured Bifidobacteriaceae bacterium | reverse complement strand
CTGGGATCGACGGTCACGTTCGACATGGTCCCACGCACGATCGACGAGCAGGTGGCCTGGATCGACGAGCACTCCGGCGGCCACCCGGCGATCGTCGCCGTCGGCCCCGACGACGAGGTCGTCGGCTTCGGGTCGCTGTCGATCTGGCGCGACCGTCCCGCCTACTCCGGCAGCGTCGAGGACTCCCTCTACATCCATGCCGACCACCGCGGGCGTGGCATCGGTCGCCTCATCCTCGAGGAGCTCGTCCGACTCGGCATCGACCACGGGTTCCACACCGTGCTCGCCCGGATCGTCGGCGGTCACGAGGCGAGCATCGCGCTGCACCGGAGCTGCGGCTTCGAGGAGGTCGGGGTGGAGCGTGCGGTCGGGCGCAAGTTCAAGCAGTGGCTCGATGTCGTGATCATGCAGCGCATGCTGTGACCCGCGACCTGCCGGAGACGCTGGAGCTGACCGACGGCGCCGTCATGCTGCGGCCCTGGCGGCTCGACGACGTCTCGGCGCTCACGGGCATCTGGCAGGACCCCGAGCTCCAGCGGCGCTTCGCCGTCGAGCCACCGGTGACCGACGCGTCGACCCGGGGATTCGTGCTCGGTGTGACGGGCGCGTGGCGCGACGGGGTGCAGCTCTCGCTCGCGATCGAGGTCGATCGCGTCGTGCTCGGCGGCTGCGATCTCGACGAGCTGGACCGGGCGACCCCGCAGCTCGGCTACTGGCTCGGCGCCGGCGCGCGCGGCAACGGCTACGCGACCCGCGCCGGCGCGCTGCTGGTCGACTGGGCCCGCGACGCGCTGAGGGTGCTCCGGGTCGAGCTGGAGGTCGAGCCCGACAACGCGGCGTCGATCGCGGTGGCGACGCGGCTCGGGTTCTCCCCAGTCGACGGGCTCGAGCGGGCCGACGGCGCGCGTCGCCTGTCGGTCTACGAGCGCACGCTCGGCCGGTGACGCCCCGCTCGACGCTGATCGCCACCGTCGAGGCACGAGCCGTCGCGGCTCAGCGCTTCTTCTTGGCTGCGCCCTTTCGCTTGGCCGAACCGTTCTTCTTGGAGCCGTTCTTCTTCGTCGAGCCGCGTTGCTCCGCGTGCTCCTCGGGGACGTCGACGACGTCGTCGGTGACGGCGACCGACTCACCCGACTCGCCCCGCTGGCCGTTGAGCTTGGGCAGCGGCACCGACACCTTGCCGTGACCCTCGTGCGCCGTGACGACCGCCGCGTGGTACCTCTCGGCGGCTCGGGCGAACTCGACCGTGCCGTACCCGCGGCCGTCGACGAGTGGGCCCTGCTGGGCCTCGATCACGGCCTCGATGTCCTCACCGGTGAGCGTCTTGTGCGTCTCGAGCGCATGCGTCACCGCGAGCACCTGGACGCGGTTCTCGGCGACGAGCTGCTCGGTGCGCACGAAGAGCGCCTGGAGCTTCTCCTCGATGCGACTGCCGAGTCCCGCTTTGAGCAGGTCGCGCTCCTTCTCTTCCTCGGGCTTGCCCGGACGCCCGCCGCCGCCGACGCCGACGCGGTGGGTCACGCCGTGCGACGAGATGGTCTGGCCCATCCCCCAGTACCCCTCCATGAACGTCGCGAGCTGGGTCGCGCTCTCGAGGTCGCCGGAGACGCCGGACGAGGAGTCGCCGCCGAAGAACATCTTCTCGCCGGCGAGCGATGCGAGGCTCACCATCACGTCCGCCTCGTAGTCGGAGCGCCAGCGGGTGAACAGGTCCTCGGGCGGGATGGAGCTGACCATCCCCAGGTAGTTGCCACCCTTCTCGATCGTCGCGACGTCGATGACGAGATGGTGACGAACGCGAAACGCGACGACCGCGTGGCACGCCTCGTGCAGCGCGGTCGCGTGGCGCTCGCGCTCGATGTACTCGACGTCTTCGGGCGGACCGAGGTCCTTGAGCTGCTTCGCCTTGACGATGTCGCCCCAGGTCACTGCCTCGCGGCCGTCGCGGATCGCGGAGATCAGGGCCTCGTTGACGAGGTCCTTGATCGTCGCGCCGGTCGCGTACGGCGTGACGGTCGCCAGCCGATCGACGTCGTCCGGGGTGAGCTCGTGCTTGATCTTCGCGAGATAGCCCTCGTAGGTGCGGATCCGCCCCGCCTTCGACGGGTAGCCGACCTTGTAGATGCGGTCGATGCGGCCCGGTCGGAGCAGGGCGGCGTCGAGCTTCTCCGGAAGGTTCGTCGCCATGACGATGAGCATCCGGTACTTCGGCGGTGGCTTCGGCTTGATGCCGAGCGCCCGCCGCCCGTGACGGTTGAAGAACCCGCGGGGCTTCTTGAGCCCGGACATCTGCGCGAGCAGCACCTGGAGGATCCCGCCGCCACCGCCGCCCATCCCGCCCATCCCCATGAGGAACCGGTTGCGGCGCGTGCCCTCCTCCACATCGAGGCTGGGGACGTCGAGGTCGGGCGAGTACAGCAGCGAGGCGCGGGCCTCGTCGGAGAGGTATCCGAGCCCGCCGCACGAGCGAGCGTTGGTGAACGGCGACGGCGTCTTGGCGGGCAGCCCCTGGCCCGGCATCCCGGCGAGCATCCCGCGGTTACCCAGCGAGTCGGCCTCGTCGAAGAACGTGACCACGCCGCCGTACTTGAGCGCGTACTTCCGCAGCTTGCGGAACAGGAGGATCACCTTGAGCGGCCCGATGCCGACGTTGAGCATCGACGCGTCGACGTTGACGAACGGCATGCCGGTCTCGCCGGCCATCGCCTCGGCCATGAGCGTCTTGCCGGTGCCGGGCGGGCCCCAGAGCAGGATGCCGCCGGGGACGTAGCCGCCGCGGTGCTCGATGACCTCGGGGTTGTCGAGGAACATCAGGTTCTCGCGGACCTTGTGCTTGACCTGATCCTGACCCCACACATCGGAGAACCGGGTGGTGATGTCGTCGGGGAAGAACGTCTCCACGCCCCCGCGAGTCATGAAGTAGAACATCAAGAAGAACTGGAAGCCGATCCAGAACAGCAAGAAGATCGCTGCCTGTGCGATGACGGGCGCGGCGTCGATCGCCTCGCTCAACCCGTCGAAGTACGCAGTCCAGGGCGAGGTGTCGAGCAGGCGGCCGAGGATGATCGCGCCGACGACGATCGCCACGATCCACTTCGTCGCGCGCGCGAAGCGGTACCGGTTCCATGGGTTGAACCGGGTGAGGTAGCGGTTCCACCCCGCGAAGACCTTCTTCGTCCAGAACTGGTGGTAGGCCGCGGATCGTTCGCTGATGAGGTAGTGGCCCTGGCGCACCACCTCGAGGCCGATGATCACCAGCAGCCATGTCTTGGACCTCAGCGTCTCGTTGATCGCCTCCGACACGGGCAGGATCGGGTTGTCGGCGACCTCGGTGGCGACGAAGAAGCCGAGCAGCGCGACGAGCAGGAGCAGCAGCTTGATGCGGTCCCAGACGCTCGACGGCCGTCGCGTCGGCATCTCGTCGAGCCTCGGTCGACTCGTCACGAACTCCTCGTGCGG
>CAZHKE010000016.1:39484-57411 GCA_964532485.1 uncultured Bifidobacteriaceae bacterium | reverse complement strand
GTCGCGTCGGCATCTCGTCGAGCCTCGGTCGACTCGTCACGAACTCCTCGTGCGGCTGCGGCGGCGTGTAGGTCACTTCACTCCTCCGGCATGGGTCGCTCCGGCTGCGCTGCGCCCTCCGGCGCCGCTGCGCCTCACTCCTCCACCGTCCACGACTCGACGACGTTGCCGATCTGCTCGGAGTTGTCGGTGTAGCACCGGGCGCCGCAGGTGACGATCAGGTTGTAGATCTTGCTCGACGACTGGTCGATCAGCGACGTCTGGTCGAACGTGATCGTGCGCCCGCCCTCGACGGCCAGGTCGACGACGAGGTGGAACCCGCGGAAGCCGCCGTCGGGCTGGAGCATCTCGTACTCGACGATCTCGGCCTCCCCCGACTGCACCGCGGTGTCGAAGTCGAGGAACTGGTTGCGCAGGGTCGCGAGCGACGCGTTGTCGGAAGACTCGAAGTCGAGCTCCTCGACGCTGGCGACGCCGGTCGGGTGCTTCGACGCCGGGTCGAGGAGGTGCTTCAACGAGGGATGCGGGTCCGCGTCGAAGCCGACCTGCCACGTGCCCTCGCGGTACTGCTCGAGCTCGCGCGGCGACAGCCCGAGGCTCTTGGCGACCTCGTCGTCGCCGTAGAGCGTCCACTGGTCGGGCACCTTGAAGTACGTGCGATCGTCGGAGTTCTTGACGTAGCTGTAGCCGGTGCTCGAGCACGCGGCGCCGAGCGTGGTGACGGCGAGCGCGCCGCCCAGCAGTCGCAGGAGGCGGCTCGCTCCGGGAGTCACGCCCCCAGTATCGACCATCAGTGGGGCCTTCGACACCGTGGTACGGGGTACGACCACCGGGCGACTCTCGCATGCGTGGGCCGGGCTGGGTTCGAACCAGCGAAGCTTTCGCGACGGTTTTACAGACCGTTCCCTTTGGCCACTCGGGCACCGACCCTGAGGACTGCGTACAGTAGCAGCGCCGTTTTCGAGCGATCCGACGGTTCGTTCACCCAGCGGTCGCTGCTCACCTGCGGAGGGACTCGTGCCTACGTTCGACGTCGTGTCGCAAGTCGACATGCAGGAGCTGCGCAACGCGGTCGACCAGGCCAGCCGAGAGATCGCGACGCGCTACGACTTCAAGGGGACCGACTCGAGCATCGAGCTCGGTGAGAAGTCGATCGAGCTGCACACCGAGAGCGAGCAGCGTCTGACGGCGCTCACACAGGTGCTCGAGGAGAAGCTGGTCAAGCGCAAGGTCTCGCTGAAGTCGCTCGACTACGGCAAGGTCGAGGACGCCGCCAAGGGCACGGTCCGCCAGACGGTCACGATCAGCGTCGGGATCAATCAGGACAAGGCGAAGGCGATCGGCAAGTTCATCAAGGACCTCGGCCTGAAGGGCGTCTCGCACCAGATCCAGGGCGATCAGCTGCGGGTCAGCGGCAAGAAGCGCGACGACCTGCAAGATGCCATCCAGGCGATGCGCGAGCACGACTTCGGCATCCCGCTCCAGTTCGTCAACTTCCGCGACTGACAGGCCGTTCGGCGTCGGCTGATCGCGCCGAGCGCGACGAACCACCCGGACCGATCAGGCCGATTGATCAGGCCGACCGATCAGGCCAGCTGATCAGGAAGTCGTCGGAGTCACCTCGAGGAGTCGGCGGACGCGCTCGTCGGTGGGCGGGTGCGTCGAGAAGAGGCTCGTGAAGCCACCGCGACGACCGCTGAACGGGTTGATGATGTAGTTGCTCGCCTCCGCCGGGTTCACGTCCATCGGCACCCGATGCGCGTAGGAGTCGATCTTCTGCAGCGCCCGGGCGAGCGGCTCGCCCGTGCCGAGCAGATCGGCGCCACCCGCGTCGGCGTTGAACTCGCAGGAGCGCGAGATCGCCATCTGGATGAGGACAGCGGCGATCGGAGCGAGGATCATCATCAGCAGCCCGGCGACGAAGCTGTCGTCGTCGCCGAACCAGAACGCCATGCGCGCCGCGAACGTGATGCCCATGGCCACGGCGGCGGCGACCGACCCGATGAGGATGTCGCGGTGGCGGACGTGCGACAGCTCGTGCGCGAGCACGCCCCGCAGCTCGTCGTCGGTCAGCACCTTCGTGATGCCGTCGGTCACGCACACGGCCGCATGCTCGGGACTGCGCCCGGTCGCGAACGCGTTGGGCTGTGGCGCCGGCGAGGCGTAGAGCTTGGGCATCGGCATGCCGGCCCGCTGGGTCAGGTCCTCGACGATCGCGTACAGGCCGGGCGCCTGCTCGCGCGTGACGGGCTGCGCTCGTGCGGCCTTGATGGCGAGCGTGTCGCTGAACCAGTAGGAGCCGCCGCAGAAGAGCAGGCCGAGGACGAGGCCGACGGCGAGGCCGCTCGTGCCCCCGACGGCGGCGCCGACCCCCATGAAGAGGACGCCGAGGACCGTCAGCAGGAGCGCCGTCTTCATGGCGTTCTTGAACATGCGATCACCTCACCACTGCATGCTTCGTCGCGCTGCCGACCGGGTACCGGCCCGCAGTCGTCGGGTACGCGTCGATGCAACGCCGGCGAGGCCCCGACGCGTTCCCTATCGAGAGGCGATCAGGAGGATCAGGCCGGTGGCGACGACCAGGGAGGAGACCACGCGGGCGCGGCCGAGGCGCTCGTGGAGCAGCAGCCAGCCGGCGGCGGCGCCGAGCACGACCGACGACTCCCGCAGCGAGGCGACGTACCCGACCGGCGCCAGCCGCACCGCGGCGAGCACCATCGAGTAGGCGACCACCGAAGCCAGGCCGCCCGCCGCGACCCGCCAACGCCGAGCGGTGCGGAGATAGGTCACGAGGTCACCGCCGCGACCCATCGCGACGCCGGTGATGCTGAGCGCCAGGCCCGCGAGCGCGAAGAGCACGATGCCGTAGACGAAACCGTCGTCGGTGCGCCGTGCACCGGCGGCATCGAGCGTCGTGTACACGCCGATCGTCAGCGCCGTGCACAGAGCCCAGCCGATGGCGACGAGCCCGATGTGGGGACGAACGAGCGAGACGAGGCCGACGACGACGATCGAGATCGCGAGCCACGAGAGCGCGCTCAGCAGGTCGGAGAGGAAGACCACGCCACCGATCGCGGCCAGGAGCGCACCGCCACCGCGCGCGACGGGATACGCGAACGAGAAGTCGCCGTGGTGGTAGGCACGGACGAGTGCGCCGATGTAGACGACGTGCACCACGCTCGACGAGAGCAGGTACGGGATCGTGTCCGCGTCCGGCAGCCCGGTGAACAGCAGCAGCGGGAGCAGGAGCAGGCCACCGACGAGGAACTGGCCCCAGGCCGTGAGGAAGCGCTCGTCGCTCGTCTTGACGAGCAGGTTCCAGCCGGCGTGCAGGACCGCGGCCCCGAGGGCGAGCAGCGTCGCTTCGATCACGACCCTCCAGCTCCGTCGTGGCCGGGATCAGTCGTAGTAGCCGGAGTGCTTGTAGAGGCTGGGTATGCCCTCGCGACGGAACATGTCGACGTTGCGGCGGTCGTCCTCGATCGCGAGCCGCAGCTCGAACCCCGCGCTCCGCAGGTCGGTGACCGTCGCCTGCTTGAAGTGGCGCGACATGTCGTAGTCACCCCAAGGGCGCATGATCAGCAGGTCCCAACGGATCTCGTAGTGCTCGAGCCAGGCCTCGGTGAGGTGGTGCACGCGCTCGGGGCGGGCGGTGAGGAGCACGACGCGCAGCGCCGGATCGAGCAGATCGAGCAGGACCTTCACCTCCTCGATGACCGGGTCGTCGCCGCACGCGTCGAAGAAGGCTCGCCAGTCGCGCCGCGGCGCCTCGATGTAGTGCTGGCGACTGACGGCATCCGAGAGGACGCCGTCGATGTCGACGACGACCGCGGGTCCGGGATCGACCGGACCGGCGCGCCACGTCCAGTGCTCGGCCGTGTTCATGTTCTTCTCGATGCGTATCTCGAGGCCGCTATGCGGCCTCGAGATACGCATCAGTCCTCCTCGGTCGCCTGCGCGAGGTACCGCGACTTGATGCCCTCGACGACGCTCGGATCGGCCAGGGTCGTCGTGTCGCCGAGCGCGTGGTCCTCGCTGACGTCCTTGAGCAGACGGCGCATGATCTTCCCCGAGCGCGTCTTCGGGAGGTCGTCGGTGAACAGGATCGACTTCGGCTTGGCGATCGGCCCGATCTTGTCGGCGACGTGGTCGCGCAGCTCCTCCGCCAGCGCTTCGCTCGGTTCGACTCCGGTGCGCAGGATCACGAACGCCGCGATCGCCTGGCCGGTCATCGCATCGGTCTTGCCGACGACCGCAGCCTCGGCGACCCCGTGGTGGTCGACCAGCGCGTGCTCGACCTCGGCGGTGGAGATGTTGTGGCCCGAGATGAGCATCACGTCGTCGACCCGCCCGAGCAACCAGTAGTAGCCCTCGTCGTCGCGCTTGGCGCCGTCGCCCGCGAAGTACCGGTCGCCGAACTTCGCCCAGTACGTGGCGCGGTACCGCTCGGGGTCGCCCCAGATGCCCCGGAGCATCGACGGCCACGGTTGGGTGAGGACGAGGTAGCCGCCACCCGGGATCGGTGCGCTCACGCCCTGGTCGTCGACGACGTCGGCGCCGACGCCCGGGAGCGGGAACGTCGCCGACCCCGGCTTCGACGTGGTCGCGCCCGGCAGCGGGCTGATCATGATGGAGCCGGTCTCGGTCTGCCACCAGGTGTCGACGATCGGGCACCGCTCGGCGCCGATGTGGCGCCAGTACCAGACCCACGCCTCGGGGTTGATCGGCTCGCCCACGGTGCCGAGCAGGCGCAGTGAGCTCATGTCGTGGCGCTCGGGGAACTCGGCACCCCACTTCATGAACGAGCGGATCGCGGTCGGCGCTGTGTAGAGGATGGTCACGCCGTACTTCTCGACGATCGACCAGAGCCGGCCCTTGTCGGGGAAGTCGGGGGTTCCCTCGTAGAGGACGCTGGTGGTGCGGTTCGCGAGCGGCCCGTAGACGATGTAGGAGTGCCCGGTCACCCAGCCGACATCCGCCGCGCACCAGTAGACGTCCTGGTCGGAGCGGATGTCGAACACGTTTCGGTGCGTCCACGCGACCTGGGTCAGGTAGCCACCGGTCGTGTGCATGATGCCCTTTGGCTTCGCGGTCGTCCCCGACGTGTAGAGGAGGTACAGGAGATCCTCCGCGTCCATCGGCTCGGGTGGGCATTCCGTGCTCTGGCCGGGGACCACGTCGTGCCACCAGACGTCGCGCCCGGCGGTCATCGGCACGCGCTGCCCCGTACGGCGCAGCACGAGAACCTTCTCGATGCTCGGGCAGTCGCCCACTGCCTCGTCGGCCGTCTCCTTCAGGGGCACGATCGACCCGCGACGCCAGGCACCGTCACCGGTGATGAGCACCTTCGCCTCGGCATCGTTGATGCGGTCGCGCAAGGAGTCGGCAGAGAACCCACCGAAGACGACCGAGTGCGGTGCGCCGATGCGGGCACAGGCGAGCAGCGCCACCGGCAGCTCGGGCACCATGCCGAGGTAGATGTTGACGCGGTCGCCCTTGCTCACACCGAGGGACCGCAGAGCGTTCGCCAGGCGACTGACCTCGTCGAGGAGCTGTACGTACGTGATCGTGCGCGTGTCGCCGGGCTCACCTTCCCAGTGGTAGGCGACCTGGTCACCGTGACCCGCCTCGACATGACGGTCGAGGCAGTTGTACGACGCGTTGAGCTTCCCCCCGACGAACCACTTCGCGAACGGCAGCTCCCACTCGAGCACGGCCTTCCACGGCTCGAACCAGTCGAGGAGATCCTCCGCCTGACGCGCCCAGAAGCCCTCGAGGTCGGAGCTGGCCCCCTCGTAGATCTCGGCGTCGACGATGCGCGCGCCCTTCTTGAAGTCGTCGGGCGGCGGGAACGTCCGCCCCTCGGCCAGCAGGGACTCGATGGCTTCCGGCATGGCGGGTCAGGCTACCGGGAACGCGAAAGCGCCCCCGCCGTGCACGGCGGGGGCGCTCCGACGTCTCGTTCCGAGCTAGCTGTCGCGCCCGAGGCTCTTGACGCCGAACGCGAACACGATCTGGCTGATGCCACGGAACATCGCCATGATCCCGACGTAGAAGATCAGCAGGTCCGCCTTGGCCGTCACCAACTGCTGGGACGCCCAGAACGCGAGGATCAGGAAGAGGATCCCGGCGATCAGGCCGAGCCACCACAACGGGTTCACGTCCTTCGTCGACACCGCGACGATGATTTCGAACACGCCCAGCAGGAGCAACAGGAAGCCGAGCACCGACGCGAGCGCCCAGAAGGCCTCCTCCGGCTGGATGAACGCCCACAACGCTGCGAGCACGAAGACCACACCGAGGATGCCGTGGAGGATCTTCCATCCACCGGTGTCGGCACCGAGCATCAAGAGCTCGTTGATACCGCCGAGCACGAACACCACGCCCATCAGCACGCCGATCGTGGTGATCGACGACTCGTCGAACCGCAACACGACCAGCGCGATGATGAACCACAGGATGCCGGTGACGAGGAAGACCCACCAGGCCTTCGAGGCCTCGCGCATGCCGGCGACTTGAGTTTGAGACATGTCCCCTCCAACTGGAAGCTCGGGGCAACCTAGCCGACGGTGCGCCGCAGGACGATGACCCGATGGGCGCCGAGGCCGAGCGGATCGGTGAGAGCCGCCGCCTCCGCGACGCGGCTGCGTCCGCCGATCGCAACGAGGTCACCGAGGTGTGCTCGTCCCCGCCAGATCTCGCGCCCCTCCTCGACGAGGTCGTCGATGCCCAGCGTTCGCAGCAGGTCGGCCTGCGAGTGCTCGAGCTCGACCGTGAAGCCGGCGCGCCGGGCCGCGAGCGCGACGAACTCCACCGGGAGGTCGGTGGTGACGTCTTGTGAGCCGGGATGGTCGAGTGGTGATGTGCCACGCGCGTGCGCCCGATACGTGCGGAGCCAGCCGTCCTGGCCGCGCGCGACGAGCTCTGCAGCCGGCGCGGCGTAGTCGACGAGCACCACCTGGCCCTGTCGGACGACCCCGGCAACCTCGTCGAGCCATTCGACCAGCGCCTCGGGGACCGGAAGCCGCGCGCCGTCGGGCACGGTGACGCCGAATGCAACGGCGTCGGCCTCGGCTGCGAGCGCGCTCGACGCGGGCACCGTCGTCTCGACGAGGCCGCCCGCGTCGCCGCCTCCGAGCCCGACGAGCACCTCATGCCACGTGTCACCTCGCCGCTCCACGATCCGGACCGGCAGATCGTCGAGCAGCTCGTTGGCGAGGATCACTCCCGTGATCGTGATGCCCGGCAGCGCGTCGAGGCTCGTCACGACCGGGCCCGCCTGCTCGACCGGCTCGCCCGGCTCATCGGGCTCGACCGAGCGCGCGAAGGGGCCGAGGGCCTCGTCAGCCGGCTCGAGCTCGAGCAGCTCGCGCTGCAGGGCCCGCAGGGCGGCCGATCGCTCCACCAGCACGTACCGGAGTGCGCTCGTGCACTCAGGTGCCGAACGCAGCACGTCGGCGGCCAGCTTGCCGCGGCCGGCGCCGGCCTCGACGACGAGGAACGGGTCCGGCGTACCGAGGTCGCGCCACGCGGCATCGAGCAAGCGCGCGATCAGCGCACCGAAGAGGCTGCCCGTCTCGGGACTCGTGACGAAGTCGCGTCCCGCCCGTCCGGCCCCGCCGCCGGTGGTGAAGAAGCCGCCCTCGGGGTCGTAGAGGGCGAGCTCCTGGAACTCGGCGAACGTGATCGGCCCACGTCGCCGGATGAGCTCGGCGATGTGCTCCCCCAACGACATGTGGGTGTCGCTCAGCCAGGTGTGAACGCGAGCTCACCGAGGCGGGCGAAGAACTGCGGGTAGATCCCGATGACGAGGACGGTCGCCGTCGTCAGCAGCAGCGCCACGTTCAGCGCGACGGGCGTCGGCTTCGTCTTGGCGTCGACGGCGCCCTCGGCCGGCTCGTGGAACCAGGTCTTTCGCGGGATGACGGCGTAGTAGAAGAACGCGACCACTGAATTGACCGCCGCGATCACTCCGAGCACCACCGCAGCCGTTGTGCCCGCGTCGAACACGGCGCGGAACATCACGAACTTGGCGAACCACCCGGCGAGCGGCGGGACGCCCGCGAGCGACAGTAGGAAGATCGAGAGCATCACCGCGAGCAGCGGATCGGTGCGACCCAGGCCTGCGAAGCTCGACATCTCCGCGGATCCCGTCCGACGCGCGGCAGCGATCACCGCGGCGAACGCGCCCAGAGTCATCGCCCCGTAGATCAGGAGGTAGATGACGACGGCCTCCCACGCCGAGTTGCCGGGGACGTCGCCCGCGACCGCGAGTGGCACCAACATGAAGCCGGTCTGCGCGATCGCTGAGTACGCCAGCATGCGGATCGCGTTCGTCTGGCGCAGCGCAGCCAGGTTGCCGAGCGTCATCGACGCTGCGGCAAGCACCCAGATGATCGGCTCCCAAGAATCTCCGGACGGGAAGAAGCCGAGCCGGATGATCGTCAGCAGCGCGACGAAGCCGCCGGCCTTCGACGCCACCGATAGGAAGGCCGTGACCGGTGTCGGCGAGCCCTCGTAGGTGTCCGGTGCCCAGAAGTGGAACGGAACCGCGCTGATCTTGAAGGCGAAGCCGGCGAGCGTGAGGAAGACCGCACCGGCGAACAGCGCCGGTGTGTCCGTGGCCGCGTACTTCGAGATGTCGGACAGCACGGTCGAGTTCGCCATACCGAAAACCAACGACATGCCGTAGAGCATGATCGCGGTCGAGAGCACACCGATCAGGAAGTACTTGAGCGCGGCCTCGTTCGACTTCGTGTCGTGCTTGCGCCATCCTGCGAGCACGAACGTCGGGATCGAGATCGTCTCGAGTGCCACGAAGATCGAGATCAAGTCTCGAGCGCCGGCCATGACGAGCAGCCCGAGTACCGAGACGAGCATCATCACGTAGTACTCGCCGCGGTAGTAGTCGCCCTCGCCGATGTAGTCGACCGAGATCAACAGTGTGAAGTACGCGACGACGAGGAAGAACCCCTGGAACACGAGCGTGTAGTTGTCGACGACGAACGCCCCACCGAACATCGAGCGGTCGGAACCGTCAGCCGCCAGCGTGAGCACCGGGATCAACGCGGCCAGCACTCCGATGCTCGCCAGGCGCGGCACGAGCTCGGGCCGCTGGGGCACGAAGAGGTCCACCAGCAGGCAGACGACGGCCGCGACCGTGATGACGATCTCCGGCGCGAACGCGTGGACGTCGATGCTGGGGTTCACCACTCCCGCCCCTGGCGCGTCGCGCCGGTCCGCTCCCTCTGGGCTGCGCGCGTCACGAGAAGACCTTGCCGATCGGGCTGACCGCGGGATCGGTGATCGAGAAGAGGATGTCGGGGTAGATCCCGAGCACGAGGATCAGGACGAGCAGCGGCGTCCATGCGATCCACTCGGGCACGTGCACGTCGTGGATGTGAGCCTTCTCGAACTCCGCGTTGACCTTGCCGAACGCCACGCGCTGGAGCATCCACAAGAGGTAGCCGGCTGCGAGCACCGTGCCGATCGCAGCGATCACCATGAACGTTCGGTACGTGTACAGGTTGTTGCCGCCGAACAGCCCATCGGCCAGTGGCGCCGGGTCGTACGACGCGAGGATCGACGGGAACTCGCCCCAGAACCCGGCGAGGCCGGGGAGGCCAAGCGAGGCCATGGCGCAGAACCCGAGGATCCAGCCGAGCTTCGGTGCCTGTGTGAGCAGGCCACCGAGGCGGCTCATCTCGCGCGTCTCGTAGCGCTCCTGCACGGAGCCGGCGATGAAGAAGAGCATTCCGGTGATGAGGCCGTGCGCGACCATGCCGAAGATCGCCGCGTTCAGCCCGAAGTCGGTCAGCGTCGCGATGCCCAGCATCACGAAGCCCATGTGGGCCACTGACGAGAACGCGATGAGCCGCTTCATGTCGCGTTGCGCGAGACAGCACAGCGCTCCGTAGATGATGCCGATGACCGCGAGCAGCCCGATCCACGGCGCCCACACCTCGGCCGCCTTCGGGAGCACAGGCAGCGCGATGCGAACGAATCCGTAGGTGCCGAGCTTCAGCATGACCGCCGCCAGGATCACCGACCCCACCGTGGGGGCCTCGGTGTGGGCATCGGGCAGCCACGTGTGGAACGGGAACATCGGCACCTTGATCGCGAAGCCGAGGAAGAGCCCGGCGAACACGAGGTTCTGCGTGCCTTGCGAGATCCCGGCCCCACCGAGGTCGCTCAACGTGACCATGTCGAAGGTCTCGACGTCCGACAAGAAGAACAGCGCCAAGAACGCGACCAGCATCAACGCCGAGCCGAACAACGTGAACAGGAAGAACTTGATCGACGCGTACTCGCGATTGGGCCCGCCCCAGACTCCGATCATGAAGAACATCGGGAGCAGGACGAGCTCGAAGAAGATGAAGAAGAGGATCAGGTCCTCGGCGACGAACGTGCCGTTCAGGCCCACCTCGAGCAAGAGGATGAGTGCCAGGAACGCTTTGGGATTGTGCGGCTCGGGGAAGTGGTCCCAGGAGTAGATGATGCAGACGATCACCGTCAGCATCGACAGGATCAGGAGCGGGAGAGAGATGCCGTCGAGACCGAGGTGGTACCGGCTGTGGATGACCTTGATCCACGGCTCGTTCACGTCGAGCTGCATGGCGCCGGCAGCGTCGTAGTCGAACCGGAAGAGGATGCCGATGCCGACGGCACCGGTCGCCAGCGCCGTCAGCAGCGCGGTGGCCTTCATCGCGGTCTCCTGCGCGCGCGGAATCGCCAGCACCAGCGCCATCCCGACGGCCGGCAGGAACACCGCCAGCGTCAGGGCCCAGTCATCGAACCAGTCCATCGCTTCCTATGCCCTTCCGATCAGAGAACGTTCGTGATGAACACGGCGAGCGCCAGCACGCCGGTCGCGGCGAACAGCCACAGCGCGTAGCGCTGCACCTTGCCGCTCTGCACCTTCCGGAGCTCTTCACCTGCTTCGCCGGTCTCGTACGCCATCCCGTTCACCGCGCCGTCGACCACGCGTTGATCGATCGTGTCGTAGGCGAACGAGCCGACCCGAGTCGCCGTTCGACCTGCCCCGTTCACGACGCCGTCGATGACGTGCTGGTTGACCCAGTACGCCGCGGCGGAGACCGGGCCGCGGATGCCGTCGACGATGACGTTCTCGTAGAGGTGGTCGAGGTAGTACTTGTTCTCGAGGAACGTGTACCCGGCATGCGCGAGCTTGTTGCGCTGCGTGAGGCCCTTGAGCGGACCCGTCTCCTCGTGGCGGAACCAGTAGAACGCGGCGATGCCGATCGCCACCGCGGCGATCGACACCGAGAGGATCGCCTTCGGGTAGTCGAACTCGGCGTGGACGAGGTCGGGGAAGGCGAACGTCGGCTCGACGTACTCCGTGAACTTCTCGAGCCCGAGGGGCGCGGCGTTGATGATCCCGGCGATGATCGAGAGCCCGGCGAGGACGATGAGCGGGATGGTGATCGCGGGCTCCGACTCGTGCGGCTGGGCGTGACCGCGGTACTCGCCGAAGAACGTGAGGTAGACGCAGCGCGTCATGTAGGCCGCGGTGAGGAACGCTCCGATCAGACCGACGATCAGGAACGTGTCGAAGCCGTTGCTTCCCGCGTTGACCAGGATCTCGTCCTTCGACCAGAAGCCGGCGAGCGGGAAGATGCCCGCGAGCGCGAGCGAGCCGATGAGGAACGTCCAGAACGTGATCGGCATGTACTTGCGCAGCCCGCCCATCTCGCGCATGTCGAACGAGTGGTGCGTCCCACCGTGGCTCACCGAACCCGCGCCGAGGAACAGCAGGGCCTTGAAGAACGCGTGCGTGAACAGGTGGAACACCGCGGCGACCCAGGCACCCACTCCGAGCCCCATCACCATGTAGCCGATCTGGCTGATGGTCGAATACGCCAGCACCTTCTTGATGTCCCGCTGCACGAAGGCCAGCACGGCGCCGATCAAGATCGTGATGCCGCCGATGAGCGCCATCATGTTGACGCCACCGGCTTCGATCGAGAAGCCGTCGTAGAAGACGGGGTAGAGACGCGCGCCGAGGTACACGCCCGCGACCACCATGGTCGCGGCGTGGATCAGCGCCGAGACTGGCGTCGGGCCGGCCATGGCATCGGGCAGCCAGGTGTGGAGTGGGAACTGACCGCTCTTGCCGATGATGCCGATCATCAGGCAGATCGAAGCTGCGAGCAGCAGGTCGTGCTGGGCGCCGGGGCTCAGGGCATAGGAGTTCGTCGCACCGACGCCGAACGACCCGACCGTGAAGAACAGGATGATGATGCCGATCATCAGGCCGATGTCACCCGTGCGCGTGGTGAGGAACGCCTTGATCGCGGCGCGGCTGTTCTCTCGGTCCTCCCACCAGAAGCCGATCAACATGAAGGAGCAGAGTCCGACCAGCTCCCAACCGACGAGCATCTCGATCGTGTTGCTCGCGACGACGAGCGTCAGCATCGACGCGCTGAACAGCGAGAGGGATGCGAAGAACCACGTGTAGCGGCGATCGTCGTGCATGTAGGCGGTCGAGTAGATGTAGACGAGCAGCGACACCAACGTGACGACGATCAGCATCATCACGGTCAGCCCGTCGACGTACGTTCCCACGCCGAAGTCGACGCCACCGCTCGTCCACCACGTGACCGACTTGACGACGGGCGCGACGACGGCGTGCTCGCCCTCGGCGGCCGCCATGAACCCCTTGCCGAAGAACGCACCAAGCCCGTGCTCGCCGGTGTCTGCCGCGTTCACGCGATCGATCCAGTCGACCGCGGCGACGATCGACAAGACGAACGAGATCGTCATGGCGATGATGCCGACCTCGGCGCCCTTCTTCGGCAGACGCTTGCCGAAGAAGAGGATCACGAAGAACGCCACCGCAGGCAGCGCGGGGATGAGCCAGGCGTGCTCGAGCATGGTTCCGGATCAGCCCTTCAGCTGGTCGACTTCATCGAGGTCAGGACTGCTGAGGTTGCGGTAGATCAAGAGCACGATGGCGAGGCCGACACCGACCTCTGCCGCGGCGATCGTGATGACGAACAGCGCGAACACCTGACCGGCGACCTCTCGACCGAACGCCGAGAACGCGATCAGATTGATGCTCACCGCGTTGAGCATCAGCTCGATGCTCATGAGCACGAGCACACCGTTGCGGCGCGCGAGGACCCCGTAGATGCCGACGCAGAAGAGGAACGCGCTCAGGATGAGGAACTGGTTGATGTCCATCTCTACTGCCTCAATCCCTCCGAGCCAGGACGACTGCGCCGATCAGGGCGGCCAGCAGCAGCATCGAGACGACCTCGAACGGCACGAGGAACTCGCGGAACAGGTCGCTGCCCACGTTGCCCGTGCGCCCCTGTGCGACCAGCTCCGAGCCGAAGCGGATCTCCTCACCGCCGAACGCGTCGACGAGCATCGCGACGAGCACGCCGAACACGAACAGCGCGACGACGACCGCGCCCCATCGCTGGTCGTTGTCCAGACGGCGTCCTTCACCACCCATCGGCGCGCGCGTGAGCATGATGCCGAAGAGGAAGAGGATCACGACCGCGCCGATGTAGATCAGCACCTGCACCCACGCGACGAACTCGGCGGCCAGCAGGATGTACTGCGCCGCGGCGCCAGCGAGCACGACGACCAGGTACAGCGCGGCGTGGACGATGTTGGTCGTCCGCACGACGCCGAGCGCTGCCGCACCCATCGCCACGGCGAGGATCCAGAAGGCGAGCTGCTGCTCCCACATCTCAGCCAGACCTCGGGAACGAGGTCGCCAGCAGAAGGTGGCGCCGAACCCCCGGCGAACTTGTGAAGCGGGCGCAGGGGGCCTGATCCGCGCGAGTTGGGTGAGCCGCAGGCGAACCCGTGTCTGAAGCCCCGAGCAGGCCCCCTGCGACCGTGTACGCGCTCACTTCTTGCCCTTCGACTCGGCGCCGGCCTCGAGCGGCTCGGGCTCGGGGACGGTGGCCATCCACTCTCCCAGGCGCTGCTTGTCGTGCAGGAGATCGCTGATGCGCGACTCGGAGTACTCGTAGTCGGGGCTCCAAAACAGCGCGTCGAACGGGCACACCTCGACGCAGATCCCGCAGTACATGCAGAGGGCGTAGTCGATGTCGAAGCGGTCGAGCACGCTGACGCTGCGCGGCCGTCCGCCCTCGCGGCGAGGCGGGCGCTGCTCCTTGTGCCCCTCGATGTAGATGCACCAGTCGGGGCACTGGCGCGCGCAGAGCATGCAGACGGTGCAGTTCTCCTCTTTGAGCGCGATGACGCCGCGGGCACGCGGTGCCGGGTCTTCCTTCTCGTGCGGGTACTGCACCGTGACGGCGGGACGCAGCATCGTCTTGAGCGTCACCCCGAGACCACCGATGAGACCAGGGAGCTTGGGCATTAGAACGCCACCTTGAAGACGCCGGTCAGGACGAGGTTGAGCAGGCCCAGTGGGATCAGCACCTTCCACGCGAGGGACTGGAGCTGGTCCTCACGCAGCCGTGGATACGTGAACCTGACCCAGAACATGAGGAACGCGACGGCCATGAGCTTCGCGAACAGGACGAACGGTCCGAGGATGTTGGCCCAATCGCCCTCGACGCCCGGGATCGCCCAACCACCGAGGAACAGCGTCGCCGCGAGCGCGGCGAACGCGAACGCGGTGCCGAACTCACCGATGAAGAAGAACAGGAACCTGAAGCCCGTGTACTCGACCATGAAGCCCGACACGAGCTCGCTCTCGGCGACGGGCATGTCGAACGGCGTCTGCGTGAGCTCGGCCTGGGCTGCCACCAGGAACAGCGCGAACCCGATGAACTGCGTGAGGATGAACGGCTCGCCGAGGCCGCTGAAGCCGAAGATCGAGCCGTCCTGCTGGGCGGTGACGATCCCCTGGAGGTTCAGGGTGCCGGCCTGCACGACGACCCCCACCACCGCGAGCAGCAACGGCAGCTCGTACGCGATGAGCTGCGCCGCGGCTCGCAGCGCGCCCAAGAGCGCGAACTTGTTCGCGCTGGCCCAACCCGCCATCAGCACGCCGATCACCGAGAGACTCGACACTGCGAGCGCGTAGAAGACACCGACGTCGAGGTCCTTGACCACGAGGTCGGGGCCCATCGGGATCACCGCGAAGATCAGGAACGTCGACAGCACCACGACGGCGGGTGCCATGGCGAAGACGCGACGGTCGGCCTGGGCCGGCATCACGTCTTCCTTCTGGATGAACTTCAGGCCGTCACCGACGAGCTGATACCAGCCGTGGAAGCCGCCCGGATCCATCGGACCGAGGCGGCTCTGCATGTGGCTCATCATCTTCAGCAGGAAGACGTACCCGAGGATGAGCGCGCCCGTCGGGATGATGATGAGCACCACGATCGTCTTGATCGCCAGCGTCGTCCCCCAACCGATGTCGAGCGCGAGCAGTTCCATCGCCTACCGATCGATGTCGCCGAGGATGAAGTAGAGCGAGCCGAGGATCGTGATCACATCGGGGACGAACACGCCCCGCAGGAGCCACGGCAGGATCGACACGTTGCTGAAGGACGCGGACCGGATCTTGACGCGGAACGGCCCGGTCGCGCCCTTCGAGATGACGTAGTAGCCCATCTGACCGAGCGGATTCTCGGTCTCGACCCACACCTCGCCCTCGGGCACCTTGATGATGCGTGGCACCTTGGCCATCACCGGGCCCGAGGGGAGCGCGTCGAGGCACTGGAGCACCATGCGCGCGGACTCGCGCGTCTCCTCGAGCCGCACGATGTAGCGGGCGAAGGAGTCGGCGTCGGGGTGGGTGTGCACCTCGAAGTCGAGCTCTGGGTACACAAGGTACGGCGGCCCGTCGCGACGCAGGTCCCAGTCGACGCCCGACGCCCGCAGGTTCGCGCCGGACATGCCGTACGACGACCCGACATCGGCAGGGATGATCCCGATGCCCCGAGTGCGTGCCTCGAAGATCTCGTTGCCCGCGACGAGCTTCTCGAACGTGTCGCAGGCCTCGAACACGATGTCCATGACGGAGCGGCACTCGGCGACCCAGCCCCACGGCAGGTCGTCCTTCAGTCCACCGATGCGGTTGAAGTTCGGGTGGAAGCGGCCACCGGTCACGGCCTCGATCAGGTTGAGGACGTGCTCACGGTCGCGAAAGCCGTAGAACGCGGGCGTGAGCGCACCGACCTGGAGACCCATCTCACCGAGGAAGAGGAGGAACGTCGCGATGCGCGACAGCTCGGTGAGGATCGTCCGGATGTACTTGGCGCGCGGCGGCGCCTCGATGTCCATGAGCTTCTCCGCCGCGTCCATGAACGGGACCTCGTTGGCGAAGCTCGAGAGCCAGTCGATCCGATTGATGAGCGTCGTGACCTGCGGGTACGTCCGGAACTCGGTGAGCTTCTCGTAGCCGCGATGCATGTACCCGATCACCGGGTCGGCCGACACCACACGCTCACCGTCGAGTCGCACGACGAGCCGGAGCGTCCCGTGCGTTGCGGGGTGCTGCGGCCCCAGGTTGAGGATCATGTCGCCCGTGTCGAGCTCGACGTTGATCTGCGCGTCGGCGAGGTGGTGCAGGGCCTCGGGCGCGAGCTGGTCGGTCGCCACCATCCGCTCGGTGCTCATGCTTGCGCAGTCTCTGTGTCGGCAGCCGCTTCGGGCTCACCCGGCATCGCCTCCACGTCGACGAGGCCCGGCCAGGGCTTCACGACACGCGCCAGCAACGGGAAGTCCTTGCGCAGCGGGTGACCCTCGAAGTCGGCCGGAAGGTACAGGTGGCGAAGGCTCGGGTGACCTTCGAACACGAAGCCGAACATCTCCCAGCACTCGCGCTCGTGCCAGTCGGCACCGGGGTACAGCGGCACCCACGACTCGACGGTCGGGGCCGACTCGTCGAGGTCGGTCTTGAGGGTGAGGCCCCAGTGTCGACGCGTCGACTGCACGTGTGCGAACACCTGGAACCGGCCGGCGGAGCCCGCCGCACCGAACGTCATCTCGGTGGGCTGCGCGGGCTGCGAGGTGTCGCCGCTCGCCTCCTCGCCCCCCTCCTTCGGCGCGGGCGCCCAGTCGATGCCGGCGATGAAGGAGAGGTAGTCGCACTCGAGCGCGTCGCGTGCGATCTCGCCCGCATGCCGCCAGGCGCGGTTCGCGACGCGTACGACGTAGTCGTCGAACACCGACTCGGACCGCGCGACCGAGTCCCCACCGAGGCCACCGGCCTGGAGCAGCGCCGCCATCTCCTCGTGGACCGGGTTCGGCGCCGACGCGGAGTCGACCGCGTCCTCGGTCGCCTCCGCGGGCGCGCCGTCGTCCACGGCGGTCGACTCGTCGGTCACGGTCGCATCGTCTTGCGGATCAGGCGCCAACGACGATCGGCTCCCCACGCCAGCGCTGCGCCAGCTCGTCGTTCCCGATGCCCTCGTTCTGGATCCGCTCCTGCAGGAGGACGATGCCCTGGAGCAGCGCCTCCGGCCGCGGCGGACAGCCGGGCACGTACACGTCCACCGGGATGATCTGGTCGACGCCCTTGGTCACCGAGTACGAGTCCCAGTACGGACCGCCGCAGTTGGCGCACGAGCCCATCGAGATCACGTACTTCGGGTCGGGCATCTGCTCGTAGAGCCGCTTGATCGCCGGCGCCATCTTGTCGGTGACCGTGCCGGAGATCACGACGAGATCGGCCTGGCGCGGGCTCGCCGGGAACGGGATGACGCCGAGGCGCATCATGTCGTAGCGAGGGCTCGCCAGGGCCGCGCCCATCTCGATCGCGCAGCACGCGAGTCCCCACTGGAACATCCAGAGCGAGTACTTGCGGCTGTAGTTGAGGAGCCAGGTCAGCGGCTTCGGGATCTTGCCCTTCTCGACTAGGCCCACCGCAGCACTCCTCCAAGATGGGTCGTGCTGCTGCTCCCGCTGAGTGACGCACGCGCGCGACTCATGCCCACCGCAGCACTCCTCCAAGATGGGTCGTGCTGCTG
>CAZHKE010000016.1:24989-39384 GCA_964532485.1 uncultured Bifidobacteriaceae bacterium | reverse complement strand
CACGCGCGCGACTCATGCCCACCGCAGCACTCCCTTCCGCCACGCGTACACGAGACCGAGTGCGAGCAGCACGATGAAGATCGTCATCTCGACGAGGCCGAACGCGTCGAGTGACTCGAGGTCGACGGCCCACGGGAAGATGAACACCGCCTCGACGTCGAAGATGACGAACAGCAGCGCGTAGATGTAGTACCGGACGTTCGACTGACCCCAGCCGCCGACGGGATCGGAGCCGGCCTCGTAGGTGACGTACTTCTCGGGCTGGGGACGCGTGGGGCGCAGCAGACGCCCGGCGCCGAGCATGGCCCCCACCATGAGCAGCGCCGCGAGGATCAGCACGGCCACGGCGAGGTACTGCCGGTAGAACTCGGTCACGGCGGTCGCGCCCTTCCCTCCTGCGGGGCCCGGTCGGGGGGAGCATATCCACAGCGACTCCGCAGGCCCCGAAGCGAGCGGGGGCCTCGGGAGCGAGCCGAGCAGAGCGGTCGGCGTGCGCGAGCATCGTCGCCGCACGACCACGACAGGAGCGAGATGGCCGGAATCCTCCGGAGCACCCGGATGCGCCAGCGACCCGTGACGGCCTTCGTGCTGTCCGGAGGCGGCAACCAAGGGGTCGCCCAGGTCGGGATGCTGCGCGCGCTCTTCGAGCGGGGGCACCGGCCCGACGTGGTGATCGGCACCTCCGTCGGGGCGCTCAACGGATCCGTGATCGCGACGACCCCGACCATGGAAGGGGTCGAGCGCCTCGAGCGGGTCTGGACGGCGCTGCGCGGCGAGCAGATCTTCCCCGGGAACGCGCTCCGCCGCGCCTGGAACGTCCTGAAGCGGGACGACCACCTCATCTCGAACGAGGGGCTCGCCGAGGTGATCCTGTCGGCGGCGCCGGCCGCGACGTTCGAGGAGCTCGAGATCCCGCTGCGCGTCGTCACGACGGACCTCATCAGCGGCGACGAGGTCCTCTTCGTCCGCGGACCCCTGCACACGGCGTTGCTCGGGAGCGCCGCGCTGCCCGGGATCTTCCCGCCGGTCGACTACGACGGGCTCGTCCTCGTTGACGGTGCCGTCGTCAACCTCGTGCCGATCTCGCACGCGCTCGCCGGACCGATCGACCGCATCTTCGTGCTCGACGTGTCCGACCCGCTGACCGAGCGCCCGATCAGCTCGCCACTCGACGTGGCCGTGCGAGCGTTCGCCATCTCACGCGAGCAGCGCTTCGAGCTCGAGCTCCAGTGGGTGCCCGACGACGTCGAGGTCGCGGTCCTCCCACCGCCCGTCGACGACCGCGACTTCGTCGACTTCTCCGACGGTCAACGCCTGATCGAGCAGGCGTACCACCTGGCGATGCGCGCCCTCGACGCCCTCGAGGAGGAGCCGGGCCGTCAGCGCCGCCGCCGCTGGTGGCGCCGCCTCGCTTCGTAGCGGGAGCGCTGGATCAACGCAGCTCCCGGTAGCGCCGGATGAGGGCGTTGGTCGAGGAGTCGTGAGCGAGGTCGGGGTCATCCCTCGCGTCGAGCTGCGGGACGATGTCGAGTGCGAGCTTCTTGCCGAGCTCGACGCCCCACTGGTCGAAGCTGTTGATGTTCCAGATCGCGCCCTGGGTGAACACCTTGTGCTCGTAGAGCGCGATGAGCTGCCCGAGCACGTTCGGCGTGAGCTCGGTCACGAGGATCGAGTTCGTCGGGTGGTTCCCGGCGAACGTGCGGTGCGGGACCTGCTCCTCTCCGACACCCTCGGCCCGCACCTCCTCGGCGGTCTTCCCGAACGCAAGTGCCTGGGGCTGTGCGAAGAAGTTCGCCATCAGCAGGTTCTGGTGGTCGCCGACGACGTGGCGCGGCTTGCAGAAGCCGATGAAGTCGCACGGGATGAGCTTCGTGCCCTGATGGATGAGCTGGTAGTAGGCGTGTTGGCCGTTCGTACCGGGCTGGCCCCACACGATCGGTCCGGTCTGCCACTCCACGGGATTTCCGTCGCGGTCGACCGACTTCCCGTCACTCTCCATGTCGAGCTGCTGGAAGTACGCGCTGAGCTTCGACAGGTAGTCGTTGTAGGGCAGGATCGCGACCGTCTCGGCGCCGAAGAAGTTGTCGTACCAGATGCCGATCAGCCCGAGGAGCATCGGCATGTTCGCCTCGATGGGCGCGGTGCGGAAGTGCTCGTCCATCGAGTGGAAGCCGGCGAGCATGTCACGAAACGCATCGGGCCCGATCGCGACCATGAGCGACAGGCCGATCGCGGAGTCGTACGAGTAGCGGCCACCGACCCAGTCCCAGAACTCGAACATGTTGGCGGTGTCGATGCCGAACTTCGAGACCTCGTCGGCGTTCGTCGAGACCGCGACGAAGTGCTTGGCGACCGCGGCATCGTCCTGCAGGGTCGCCAACGACCAATCGCGCGCAGTCCGCGCGTTGGTCATCGTCTCGAGTGTCGTGAACGTCTTCGACGCGACGATGAACAGCGTCTCCTCGGGGTCGAGGTCGGCCGTCGACTCCCAGAAGTCGTTGCCGTCGACGTTGGACACGAACCGGAACGTCATCGATCGCTCGCTGAAGTCCTTCAACGCCTCGTAGGCCATGCGCGGCCCGAGGTCGCTGCCGCCGATGCCGATGTTGATCACGTTGCGGATCCGCTTGCCCGTGTGACCCGTCCACTCACCGGATCGGACCCGGTTGGAGAAGTCGGCCATCTTGTCGAGCACCTCGTGCACCTGCGGCACCACGTCGTGCCCGTCGACCTCGATCTTGTCGCCCTTCGGCGCCCGGAGGGCAATGTGGAGCACGGCGCGGTCCTCGGTGATGTTGATCTTCTCGCCGGCGAACATCCGGTCGCGCAGCTCTTCGACGCCGGCACGTCGCGCGAGCGCACAGAGCATCGTGATGGTCTCGGGCTTCAGGCGGTTCTTCGAGTAGTCGAGATAGAGGTCGCCGGCCTCGAGGCACATCGTCTCGCCGCGTGCGGAGTCGTCGGCGAACAGGTCGCGCAGGTGCGCGTCCTGCAGCTTCGCCTGATGCTCCGCGAGCGCCAGCCACTCGGGCGTGTCGATGATGCGTTCGTAGTCGTCCGGCATCGCTGCTCTCCTCGCTCCTACACCTTGATGCGTATCTGGAGGCCGCTATGCGGCCTCCAGATACGCAGAACGGAATCGGCTCACGCGCGGAGCGCGTAGAGCTCCCACTCGTCGGGCACGCCCTTGAGCTGGTGGCGACCGAGCTCGGCGAACTCGAGACCCGACCCGGCGGTGAGGTCCTTGACCGTACGCGACACCCACACCTCACCCGGCGGTGCGAGCGAGGCGATGCGCGAGCCGATGTTCACGCCGATCCCGCCCACGTCGTCGCCACGGCGCTCGATCTCGCCGGTGTGCACGCCGGCACGGATCTCGAGCTCCAGCGGTCCGACATCCTCGCGGATGGTTTGCGCGCACGCGACTGCGCGGGACGGCCCGCCGAACGTCGCCAGCACTCCGTCACCCGTGTTCTTCACGAGCCGCCCGTCGAACGACGACACGCGACTCGATGCGATCGCGTCGTGCCGGTCGAGGATCCGGTTCCACTCCCGGTCGCCGACGGCGGCAGCCTTCTCCGTCGATCCGACGATGTCGGTGAACAGCACGGTGGCGAGCACGCGCTCGATCGTCGATGGCGCGACCGGCCGCTGACCCGTGAGGAACTCCTCGATGTCGTCGAGGAACCACGAGCATGCGCCGTCGTAGGCGACGTGGTAGTCGGCGTCATGCTCGATCCACCGGGCGCCGGGGACATGGTCCGCGATGTAGCGGCCTTGCGCGACCGCGATCATCGGATCGCGGGTGCTGTGCAGGACGAGCGTCGGCACCGAGATCGTCGGGAGCACCGAGCGGACGTCGATCTCGATGTTGCGCTCGAGGATCTGGCGCGCCATGCGAGGTGACGCCGCGCTCCTGGCGTAGCGCGCGATCCCCTCCCGGGTCTCGGGATCTTCGGGGATGTGCTGGACGAACGCGCTGAGCGAGGAGCCCGACCCCCACCGGTGCTCCACACCATCGAGCAGCATGTCCGTGAGCTCCTTGGGGAATCCCTCCGGATAGTCGGGGGCCTCGAGCACCCGAGCCATGGTCCCGTAGAGGACGAGCGCGCTCACCCGATCCGGATAGGCCGCGGCGAACAGCAGGGACAGCGGTCCGCCTTCGGAGATCCCGAAGATGGCCGGACGCTCGAGGCCTGCGGCATCGACCACCGCTCTGATGTCGTCCATGCGCTCGCCGAGGCTGCCGAACCCGAGGTCGCGGTCGGAGAGCCCGGTGCCGCGCTTGTCGAAGACGACGCAGCGGGCGAACGATCCGAGGCGCTCGAAGATCGGTGCGAACAAGGAGTTCTCCCAGGCCAGGTCCAGGTTCGAGATGAAGCCGGGAACGAAGACGAGCTCGAGGTCGCCGTCGCCGAACTCCTGGTACGCGATCCGGAGGTCGCCGCTCGTCGCGTACCGCACGCCCTCGATTCGCACAGTGGGAACGGTACCGGCTCGCGTCAGAGCATGAACGTGGCGTCGCGGGCCCAGTGGATGAACGAGCCCGGAACGAGTCCGACCAGCAGCACGACGATGCCCGTGACCCCGAGCACGACCGCGCTCCAGCCATCGATCCGGCGCAGGACTCCCTCGGAGACGGCCTCGCCCTCGTCGGGGTCGGTGAGCACCGCGACCGAGATCCGGAGGTAGAAGAACGCGGCGACGACCGAGGCAAGGACCGCGAGCACGAGGAGCCCGTACTCACCTGCCTGCGCCGACGCGCCGAAGATCTCGATCTTGGCGATGAACCCACCGGTGAGCGGTATGCCGGCCTGCGCGAGCAAGAAGAAGATCAACAGTCCACCGAGCGCCGGTCGGCGCAGCGCGAGGCCGCGGTAGTCCTCGAGCGAGTGCTCGTCGTCGCCGCGTCGCGTCGCGAGGGTGAGGACCGCGAAGGAGCCGATGACCATGAACGAGTACACGAAGAGGTACAGCAGCGCGGCTTCACGACCGCGCGACGTGTCGGCGTAGAAGCCCATGAGGACGTATCCGGCATGCGCGATCGACGAGTACGCGAGCATGCGCTTGACGTCCGTCTGCACGACCGCGGCGACGCTCCCGACGACGAGTGACAGGCCGGCGAGCACGGCGACGGCCGGTCGCCAGTCGTCGCGGTACAGCGGGTACGCCACCAGGAAGATCCGGAGGAGCGCGGCGAACGCGGCTGCCTTCACGGCGGCGGCCATGAACCCGGTCACCGGCGTGGGCGCACCCTGATACACGTCGGGCGTCCACATGTGGAACGGGACGGCCGCGACCTTGAAGCCCAGGCCCACGAGCAGCAGCGCGAAGCCTGCGAGCAGCGTCCCTTCGTCGTACAGGACGTTCTGCGACAGGAACTGCCCGATCCCGGTGATCGATGTCGTGCCGGTGGCGCCGTACGTGAGCGCGATCCCGTAGAGGAAGATCGCCGACGAGAACGCGCCGAGCACGAAGTACTTCAGGCCCGATTCCTGCGACGAGAGCCGTCGCCGGTCGAACGCCGACAGCACGTAGAGCGGGATCGAGAGGACTTCGAGCGCGACGAACACCGCGATCAGGTTGTTGGCCGTCGTCATCGCGAGCATGCCCGTTCCCGACAGCAAGACGAGGGCGAGGTACTCCGGTGCCTCGAGCTCTTCTCGTCGCAGGTACGCCACCGACATCAGCACGCCGAGAGCGGTGGCGATGATCACGACTGCGCCGAGGAAGATCGCGAACGGATCGACGCGCACCATGGCTTCCGCGCCGGATCCGAGCGTCTCGATCGGTCCGTCGTCCTGCACGAGGTCCCAGAGGCGGAACTGGACCGCGCCCGCGGCTGTGAGGCCACTGAACGCGATCACGAGGCAGACCGGCATCGTCAGGGAACGGCCACGCAGCAGCGCCCGCACGAGCACGATGAGGATCCCCGAGGCCGCGAGCGCGATCACCGGCGCGATCGCGAGCCAGTCGATGTCGGGCGTCTGTATTGGTTCGATCGCCCCGATCAGCGCGCCGCTCAGCGGGGTCACCGAGCTTCCTCCCGTGCCTGCTTCGCGATCTGGTGGCGGGTCATGCCGGTCCGCCTCTTCTCGGAGAACCCATCGGGCTTGATCTCCTTGAAGTCGTCGGTCTTCTGCTCGAGGAACAGGATGCGCTGCTCGACGGTCGGCTCGATCCGGTCGAGCACGGGCTGCGGATAGATGCCGAGGAAGAGGCTCAGACCCACGAGCGGCACGACGACGGAGAGCTCGCGCAGGTTGACGTCCTTCACCTTGGCGTTCGCCGGATCAGGCCGTCCCATGAACGCCCGCTGGAAGGCCCACAGCATGTAGACCGCGGCGAGGATCACACCGAACGTCGCGACGATCGCGTAGGGCTCCTCGGAGACGAATGCACCTGCGAGCGACAGGAACTCACCGATGAACCCCGAGAAGCCCGGCAGGCCGATGCCGGCGAACATGGCGGCGACGAAGAGGGCGGTGAGCACGGGCGCCGGTCGCCAGAGGCCGCGGAAGTCCGCGATGAGCCGCGTGTGGCGCCGCTCGTAGAGCATTCCGACGACGAGGAACAGCGCGCCCGTCGTGAGCGGGTGGCTCACCATCGTGAAGACGGCGCCGTCGAGTCCGATGACCGTGAGGGACGCGATCCCCAGGATCACGAAGCCCATGTGCGCGACCGACGAGTACGCGATGACGCGCTTCAAGTCCTTCTGCATGGCGGCCACGATCGCTCCGTAGAGCACGCCGATCACCGCGAGCACGAGCAGCGCAGGCGCGAGGTCGACCATCGCCTGTGGGAACAGCTCGAACGAGAACCGCACGAACCCGTAGGCGCCCATCTTGATGATCACGCCCGCCAGCACGACCGAGCCTGCCGTCGGCGCCTCGGTGTGCACATCAGGCAGCCAGGTGTGGAACGGGAACAGCGGCGCCTTGATCGCGAACGCGGCCATGAACCCGAGGAAGAGCACGATCTCGACGGTCGGATCGAGCCCGTTGAACGCCCAGTCGGCGAGGATCCGGTAGTCGAACGTGAGGTTCCCGGTCGCCGACTGGTGCAGGAACCCGAGAATGAGGGTGCTCGCGAGCAGCAACGCCGAGCCCGCGCCCGTGTAGAGGAAGAACTTCATCGCGGCGTAGTTCTTGTTGCTGCTGCCCCATCCCTGGATGAGGAAGTACATCGGGACGAGCATGAACTCCCAGAACACGAAGAACGCGATGAGGTCGATGCTCAGGAAGATCCCCATGATCGACATCTCGAGGATCAGGAACCACGCGGTGAACGCCTTCGGGCGCACCTCGACGTACTTCTCGGACGCGAGAAGACCGATCGGCATCAGCAACGCGGTGATGACGACCATGAACAGGCTGATGCCGTCGACGCCGACCGTGAAGCGCGTGCCGAGTCCGGGGATCCAGGGCCGGTTCTCGACATACTGGAAGTCGGGGTTGCCGACCTGGAAGTTCCACAGCAGCCACAGCGCGAGGCCCAGCGTCGCGACGGTGAAGATGTAGCCGGCGACGCGGATCAGCTCGGGGCGTCTGCTCGGCAGCATCGTCACGACGACGGCACCGATCGCCGGCGTCGCGATGATCGCGAGGAGGATCGGGAAGTCCATCGTCACCGTGCCACGTACGCGACGAGGAACAGGAGCAGGGCGACCACGCCGAGCAGGATGCCGATCGCGTACCGACGCACGTAGCCGTCCTGGAGCTTCCGCAGGCCCAACCCGCCCTGGCGGATGAGCTTGGCGATGCCGTTCACGCCGCCGTCGATGATCCGCTGGTCGACGGTCTCGTCGAGGAAGACCGCGGTCTTGGTGCCCGGACCGTCGGTGAACGCGGCCAGCCCTTCGTCGTAGTAGTAGGCGTGACCGAGCGTCGGGCCGACGGGACCGGTGCGGTCGCGCAACGGGTCCGCGGCGGCGTTGCGCAGCCCGCGCCGGTACAGGAGGAGCGCGATCGTGATCCCGACGAGCGCGAAGGCCACGGAGATCGCCTCGAGGACGAACCCCTGGGCGAACGACTCGGGATGCGGTTGCTGCACACCGGCGAAGACGGGCGCGAGCCACTCGTCGAGGAACTCCAGCCCCTCTATTGGGATGTTCATCAGCCCGCCGACGAGCGCGAGGAACGCGAGTGTCAGGATCGGCACGACCATGACGATCGGCGCCTCGCGCGGATCATGGTCACCGAGACGTGTGGTGCGAGGCGGCTCGACGAAGCTGACCGTCGGCGAGAAGTCGGGGTCGTACCCGAGGGCATCTTCGGTGTCGGCCGGATCGATCGCGTCGGCCGGGTCTGTCTCCGGGTCGAGCGTTGCCGTGGCGCCCGCTCCCTGCGCCGTCGCGGCGTCGTCGTCCGAGCCGCCCGACACCGCGGGCGCCGGGTGCTCCGCCTCGCCGGGCCGGAAGCGCTCGTTGCCGTAGAACGTGAGCTGGATCAGCCGCGTCATGTACCCCGCGGTGAAGATCGCGGCGAGGAGACCGACGATCCACGGGCCGTAGTCGCCGCTGAGGTACGCCGACTCGAGGATCGAGTCCTTCGACCAGAAGCCTGCGAAGGGCGGGATCCCCGAGATCGAGAGCCACGCGATCGACATGCCGATCGCCGTGTAGGGCAGGAACTTCCGGAACCTCCCCATGATGCGCATGTCCTGGTTCTCCTCGTTGCCCTCGATCACCGAACCCGCGCCGAGGAAGAGGCAACCCTTGAAGAACGCGTGCGTGAGCACCATGAACACGGCCGCGGTGTACGCGCCGACGCCGAGGGCCAGGAACATGTAGCCGAGCTGGCTGATCGTCGAGTACGCGAGCACGCGCTTGATGTCGGGTTGGAGCAGCGCCGCGCCGCCCGCGAGGAGCGCGGTGAGCCCGCCGACCCACGCCACCACCGTCATGGCGTCGCCACTCGCCTCGAAGAACGGGTGGGCGCGCGCGATGAGGAAGACGCCGGCCGTCACCATCGTGGCCGCGTGTATCAGCGCTGAGACCGGCGTCGGGCCCTCCATCGCGTCGGTGAGCCACGGGAACAGCGGGATCTGCGCGCTCTTGCCGATCGCGGCGACGAGGAGCAGCAGCGCGATCGCCGTCGAGACGGCCTTGGAGGCGCCCATCGCGTTGGCGCCCATCGTGCTGTAGTCGAGGCTGCCGAACTCGGCGATGAGGATGAACATCGCGATCAGGAAGCCGACGTCACCGACTCGGTTCATCACGAACGCCTTCTTGCCGGCGACCGCCGCGGAGTTCCGCTCGAACCAGTAGGCGATGAGCAGATACGAGCAGAGCCCCACTCCCTCCCAACCGAGGAACGTCAGCAGGAAGCTGCTGCCCAGCACGAGCAGGAGCATGGAGCCGGCGAAGAGGCTCATGTAGGCGAAGAAGCGACCGAAGTTCGGGTCGCCGTGCATGTAGCCGATCGAGTACAGGAAGATCAGCGACCCGACCCCGGTGACGAGGAGGATCCAGGTGATCGAGAGCGGATCGGCCAGGAACCCGAACTGGACGTCGAGCTGGTCGACGTGCAGCCACTTGAAGGTGACGCTGACGTTGCTCCGCGCATCCTCGGGAAGCGAGAGCATCGCGCCGAACATCACGAGCGACCACACGAACGCCGCGCCCATCAGCCCGGTGGCGATCCATCCGGCGACCGGCTCACCGATCCGCTTGCCGAACAGCAGCAGGACGGCGGCGCCGATGAGCGGCAGCAAGGGCACGATGCCCACGAAGTCGAGGAGGTCGCGCGCCATCAGCCCTGTAGCACCTTGAGATCGTCGGCGGTCATGCCGCGCCGGCGGCGGAAGATCGCCACGATGATGGCGAGCCCGACCGCGACCTCGGCCGCGGCGACGGTCAGCGTGAAGAACACCAGAACCTGACCCGCGGTGTCGTCAAGGGCGCTCGCGAACGCGACGAACGTCAGGTTCACCGCGTTCAGCATGAGCTCGACGCTCATGAACATGACGATGACGTTGCGCCGGACGAGCACGCCGACCGCACCGATCGTGAACAGCGCGGCCGCGAGCACGAGGTAGTACGAGGGCGTGATCGTGAGCGCAAGCGACGAACTGCTCACGACGCGCCCCCCGTCTCGGTCGAGGTCGAGGTCGCGGTCTCGGTCTCGGTCGCGGTCTCGGTCGCGCCTTCGGAGTCCGCTTCGCCCGTCGGCTCGCCGCTGCGCCGGGCGAGCGCCACGCTGCCGACGACCGCGATGACGAGCAGCACTGCGGTCAGCTGGAACGGCCAGAGGAAGTCAGTGAACAGGACGCGCGCGACGCGCTGGATGTTGTTGCCGAGGTCACCGCCCCCCTCGATCGGCACGCCGCTCGTGGTCTTGGCGCCCGTCGCCCACGTGTGGGCTGCGAGCAGCAGGATCTCGGCCGCGACCATCAGGCCCAGCGCGACGGCGATCGGCCGCTGGAACGGGAGCGTCTCGGCGAGGGACTCGCGCCGGTCGACGCCGAGCAGCATGATGACGAACAGGAACAGCACGACGATCGCGCCCGCGTAGACGATCACCTGGACGGCCGCGAGCAGCTCGGCATCCTGGATCAGGAACAGCACCGCGATGCTGATGAGCGTCGCCACGAGCCAGAGCGCCGAGTGCACCGGGTTGCGCGACAGCACCACACCGAGCGCACCGGCGAGGGCGAGCGCGCCGAACGTGAAGAAGAGGACAGCGATCACGAGTGCGCGGCGCTCTCCTCGTCACCCGATCGTCCGGGACCCGCTTCGATCGCGGGAGGCGCCTGCTGGCCGCGCTCGGGCTCCCGGACGCCGAAGCCCAGCTCACCCGACCAGGCCACCCGACCCTCGTACGCCTCGAGCCCCGACGGCGCGGTCGCCCGCATCCACGCGCTCGTGTCGTCGTCCTCGCCGCCGAGCCAGAGCTCCCACGGCTGGCGCCGTGCCCGCCCGTCGTCGCCGACGAGGAGCTCGCGCTTGGTGTAGATCGCGTCCTCGCGGTTGCTGAACGAGAACTCGAAGAGCTTCGTCTCGGTGATGGCCTCGGTCGGGCACGCCTCGACGCACAGGTCACAGTGGATGCAGCGGAGGTAGTTGATCTCGTAGACGAAGCCGTAGCGCTCCCCCGGTGAGACCGGGTCGTCGTGCGGGTTGTCGGCGCCTCGCACGTAGATGCACCTCGCCGGGCACACGCCGGCGCACAGCTCGCATCCGATGCACTTCTCCATGCCGTCCTCGTACCGGTTGAGGACGTGCCGACCGTGGAAGCGCTCGGGCTTCGGTCGCTTCTCCTTGGGGTACCGGCCCGTGACCTTTGGCTTGAAGACCTGCCGCAGGGTCACGCGAAAGCCTCCGAGCCTGCCCATCACGCCTCTCCGGTCGCGCTCGCGGCGGGCCGGGATACCGCCCACATGGCTCGCTCGCCGCCGCGCCGCGGCGTCGTCATCTCCATTCCTCGACCTCTTCCCTTCGAGGAACGCACGCCATGAGGAGGAGGTAGATCAGGAGCGCGCCGATGGCCGCGGCCGGGGTGACGATCCAGAGGTTCCAGCCCTGGTCGCGAGCGACGACGATCAGGCCGGTCACCATCGCCCAGAGGAACGCCGCCTCGATCAGCACCTTCCACCCGAGGTCCATCAGGCGGTCGTACCGGAGTCGGGGGAGCGAGGCGCGCACCCAGACCGTCGCGTACAGCAGCACGAGCAGCTTCGCGAAGAACCACACGATCGGCATGAGCCACGTGTTGATCCAGCTGTCGGACGCGACGCCGAGACCCTCGAGGCCTGGACCCGACGGGCCGCCGAGGAAGAGCGTCACGGCGATCGCGCACATCGTGATCAGGTTCATGAACTCGGCGAGGAAGAACAGCGCGAACCGGATGCCCGTGTACTCGGTGTGGAAGCCCCCGACGAGCTCCTGCTCGGCCTCGACGAGGTCGAAGGGCGGATGGTTCGTCTCGGCGGTGGCCGAGATCAAGAAGATGACGAACGCGCCGATGGCGGGCAGCCAGAACCAGTCGCTGAAGATCGATCCGACGCCGGTCCAGCTCTGCTGGTCGACGATGCCCCGGGTCGACAGCGTGCCCGTGTGCACGAGCACCCCGACGATCGCGAGGCCCATCGCGGCCTCGTACGACAGAAGCTGCGCCGAGGCGCGCACCGAACCGAGCAACGGGTACTTCGAGCCCGACGACCAGCCGGCGAGCATCACGCCGTAGAGGCCGATGCCCGACATCATCAGCAGCCACAGCACGCCGATGGCGGGATCCGCGAGCTGGAGCTCGGTCGTCTCCCCGGCGATCGAGACCACACCACCGATCGGCACGATCGCGAACGCGAGGAACGCCGGGATGATCGAGAGATAGGGCGCGAGGAGGTAGACCGGGCGGTCCGCGGTCGTCGGCTCCGACTGCTCCTTGAAGAACAGCTTGATGCCGTCGGCGAGCGTCTGGAGGATCCCGAAGGGGCCGGCGCGCTGGGGCCCGATCCGGTTCTGCATGTCGGCGATGACCTTGCGCATGAACCAGATGTAGAAGAGGACCGACAGCAGCAGCAGGACGAAGATGATGATCGCCTTGACGACGACGATCAGGATGACCGTCGCATCGAGGCCGCCTTCGAGGAGCGGATCGGCGCCGAGGATCTCCGGGCGCAGCACGAGGCTCATGCGCCGCCGATCACCTGGACGCGCAGGTCGGTGACCGACACGTCGACGTCGATGAGATCGGCCGCGCCCGGCCCACTGCGGTTCGACGCGATGAAGGCAGTGCCCTTGGGCACTGCGGCGTCGGGGGCGACGGGCACGTCGATCGTGCCTCGGGCCGACGCCACGCGGACCGGCGTGCCCTCGGCGACGCCCAGCGCGCTCAGGTCGCGCGGGTTCACGACGAGACGGGCGACGTCATCGGTGATGCGAGCGAGCGACGGCGACGCCATGACGATCCGATCAGCGCCGTAGAGCGTTCGGGCCGCCACGAGCCGCAGACTGTACGCGTCGGTCGACACCGCGGCAGGGGGTGCCGCGGTGGCGCTCCATCGGTGCAGGGCAACCGGCGGCGCGACGTCGAGCGGATCTGCCGCCGGCGCCTCGCCGTCGTTGTCTTCGGGCACCGCGGGGATGGGCTCCCAGGACACGCCGGCGCCGGGCACGCCGGCGCCGAACTGGACCTCGTCGCGGTGATCCGCCAGCGGCAGCACGATCCCGTCACGTGCTCGACGGATCATCGCCGCGTCGACGCCGGCGAAGGCCGGCGCGACCCGAGCGATCTCGTCCTGCACCTCGTCGGTGCTCTCGAGGTCGAAGTCGCTCCCGAGGCGCGTCGCGAGCTCGCACGCGATCCGCCAGGGCTCCATCGTCGAGCCGTCTGGCGTCACGATCCGCCCGAGCCGCTGCACGCGACCCTCGAGGTTCGTCGCCGACCCCCGCTGCTCACCCCAGAGGGTGGGCGGCAGGACGACATCGGCGTGCTCGAGGCCGTCGCCCGCGAACGCGCCCACGCAGACGACCCGGTCGACGTTGGCAAGAGCCTCGCGAGCCAGCGCCCGATCGGGGAACGAGACGAGCGGGTCGGCACCGAGCAGCACGAGCGCCTTGATCGACCCGTCGGCCGCGCCGCGCAGGATCCCGGTGGCGTCGCGTCCCGGGGCCGCGGGCACGCTTCCCCAGGTGGCGCCCACGTGCTCGCGACCGGCATCGAGGCCGATGCGACCCGGGAGGAAGCCCGGCGTGAGCCCGAGGTCGAGCGCGCCGTGCACGTTCGCCGCGGTGAGAGCGGACAGGAACCGCACGTCACCGTCGAGGCCGTCGCCTCCGATCCCGGCGAGCAGCGACGCCGCGTGCACGACCCCGTCGCTGGACTCGGCGACCGAGGGTCGGCCGAGCACGACGACGACGGGGCCCTCGCGGTCCGCGATCGCGTCGACGAGGTCGTCGAGCGCCTTCGTGCGGGTCTTGCCGCCACCGAGCGCGGTCACGAGCTTGGCGACGACCTCGGCCGACGCGCCCGGCGCGTGCCGGAGCACCGCCGTGGCGTACGGAGTGACCCCGGTGTCGCGCGCCCCGACGTCGACGAGCGGCACGCCGCCGTCGACGGCCGCGGCGCGCAACCGCAGGAACATCACCGGCACGTCGTTCTTGCAGTCGGCACCGAGCACGACGATCGCCTTCGCCCGCTCGAGGTCGGCGATGGTGGCGCGCGGCATGCCGAGCACCACGTCGGCGGGGAGGCCGTCACCGAGCTGCGCGTCGACGTGGTCGGTGCCCAGCACGTCCTTGGCGAGCCGGCTCCAGCAGTACGCGTCCTCGTTGGTCATGTCGGCGCCACCGAGGACCGCGATCGCGTCGGAGCCGTCGCCGTCGCGCACGCCGCGCAATGCGGCGGCGGCCGCGTCGAGCGCCTCGGGCCACGACACCTCGATCATCTCGGCA
>CAZHKE010000016.1:14691-24889 GCA_964532485.1 uncultured Bifidobacteriaceae bacterium | reverse complement strand
GACCCGACGCGAGCGTCGGAGTGCACCCACTCGTAGCCGTAGCGACCCTTGTCGCACAGCCAGCCCTGGTTGACCGGCTCCGAGTCGACTCCGAGCAGACGGACGAGCTGGTTCGACGTCGACTCCAGCGCGCCGCGACACCCGACCGAGCACGCCTGGCACGACGTCTCGACGGCCTCGAGGTCCCACGGACGCGCTTTGAACCGGTACGGCCGCGCCGTCAGCGCGCCCACCGGGCAGATCTGCACGACGTTGCCCGAGAAGTACGACGAGAACGGCTCGTCGGGATACGTGATGACCTCGGTCTCGCCACCCCGACCACCGAAGTCGATGAGCGGGTCGCCGGCGACCTCGGCAGCGAAGCGCGTGCACCGACCGCATTGGATGCACCGCTCGCGGTCGAGCAGCACGAGGTCGCTGATCGGGATCGGCTTCTCGAAGTGACGCTTCTCCTCGACGTAGCGCGACTCGCCCGGACCGAACGAGAGCGTCTGGTCTTGCAGCGGGCACTCGCCGCCACGGTCGCACACCGGGCAGTCGAGCGGGTGGTTGATGAGCAGGAACTCGAGCACGCCGTCCTGGGCCTGCTTGACCATGGGCGACTGGGTCGTCACGACCATGTCCTGGTTGACGGGGGTCGCGCAGCTGATCTGCAGGCCACGCATGCCCTCGACCTCGACCAGGCACATCCGACACATGCCGACGGGCTTCATTCGCTCGTGGTAGCAGAAGCGTGGGATGTAGGTGCCTTGCTCTTGAGCGACCTTGATCAGGAGCGCGCCGCGCGGCGCCTGCACCTGCTTGCCGTCGATCGTGAGTGTGACGAGGTCGGCGTCGCCCGAGACGGGGATCGTGTACTCGTGGTCGGACGGCCACTGCGACATCGGGACCGCGCTCGCGCTCATGCCGAGATCACCTCGAGCTGCGAGCGTCGCGCCGCGTCTCGACCGAGTCGGGCGCGTATCTCGTCTCCGAAGAACCGGTCGAGGCTGACGACGTGGCTCATCGTGGACGGACCGAGCGCGCAGATGGTCGTCTGCGCGAACGGGGCGTTGAGGCCCGGGACGATGTTCTGCCCGAAGTCGAGGAGCAGGTCGAGGTCGTCGGGCCTCCCGAGGCCGTTCGTCATTCGGTACAGGACCTTCTCGATCCACCCCGAGCCCTCACGACACGGCGTGCACTTGCCGCACGACTCGTGGGCGAAGAACTTCGCGAGCCGCCACGCCACCAGCAGCGGGTCGACGGTCTCGTCGAAGACCATGATCGCCCCCGAGCCCAGCATGGTCTTGAGCTCCGACGCACGGTCCATGTCGAGCGGCTCGTCGAGGTGCTCGGGCAGCAGCCATGGTGCGGATGCGCCTCCCGGGATGAAGAACTTCATCTTCTTGCCGCCGCGCACGCCACCCGCGAGGCCTTCGATGAGGTCACGGAACGACATGCCGAGCTCCACCTCGTAGTTGCCGGGCCGCTCGACCATCCCCGACACCGAGAAGACGCGCGTCCCGGTCGACTTGTTGACGCCGAGCCCCGCGTACCACTTGCCGCCCCGCCGGACGATGTGGGGGACGGTCGACAGAGTCTCGACGTTGTTGACGACGGTCGGAGCCGCGTACACGCCCTGCGCCGCGGGGAACGGTGGCTTGATGCGCGGCATCGCGCGCTCACCCTCGAGGCTCGAGAGCAAGCCGGTCTCGTCACCGGCGATGTAGCAGCCCGCGCCGCGGTGCACCACCATCTCGAGGTCGAAGCCCGACTTCAGGATGTTCGTTCCCAGGTACCCGTTCGCGTACGCGTCGTCGACGGCCTGCTGGAGGCGCTCGGCCCCGAGTGCGAACTCCCCTCGGATGTAGATGAACGCGTGATGCGCCTGGATCGCGTACGCGGTGATGGCGGCGCCCTCGATGATCTGGTGGGGATCACCCTCGATCAGCATGTGGTCCTTGAACGTGGACGGCTCACCCTCGTCGGCGTTGACCGCGAGGTAGCGCGGATACACGCCCTTGGGAAGGAACGACCACTTCTGGCCGGCGCCGAACCCGGCACCGCCGCGTCCGCGGAGCCCCGACGTCTTGACCTCCTCGACGATCGCCTCGGGCTCCATCGCGAGCGCCTTCTCGAACGTCGTGTACGCCTTGTTGTGCTTGCGCGCCGCCTCGAAGGTCCACGAGTCCTTCGGGCGCGCCCGCAGGAACTTCGTGACGATGCGCATCTCCTCAGGCGCCATCAGGCTCTCGGCTCCGTGCTCGTGCCGGACACCGTCCGGGCGGTCAGCTCACCGCGCTTGTACCGCTCGACGAGCTCGATCGCCTCGTCGGGCGCCAGGCCGTTGTGGAACTCGTAGTTCACCTGGAGCACCGGCGTCACATCGCACGCGGCCAGGCACTCGACCTCCTCGACGAACACGTCGTCGTCGTCGAGGTATCTCAGTCGCAGCGCATCGAGCAGGTCCGGGCCGCCGTTGACGAGGCACGACACGTTCGTGCACACCGAGACCACGAAGCGCCCGACCGGTTCGCGCTTGAGCATCGTGTAGAAGGAGCACGTCCCGAGCACGAGCGCCGGCGTGAGGTCGAGCAGGCGGGCGATCTCCTCCATCGCGGCGGGTGTCACCCACCCCTCGCGGTCCTGTGCGAGGTGGAGCAGCGGCAGGAGCGCCGACTTCGCGTGGGGATACTTGGCGATGACCTCCTTGGCGCGACGCCGATCGGCGTCGGTGAGACCTGTGGTCGCGCGCGCGGTCACCGATCGACCTCCCCGAGGATCGGATCGACGCTGGAGATGATCGCGACGGTGTCGGCGACCAGGGTGCCCTCGGCCATCGCAGCAGTCGTCTGGAGGTTGTAGAAGGACGGGCCGCGGATGTGCAGGCGCACCGGCTTGCCCGTCCCGTCGGACACGAGGTAGCAGCCGATCTCACCCCGCGGCGACTCGATGGCGACGTACGTCTCGCCCGGCGGAACCTTGAAGCCCTCGGTGAACAGCTTGAAGTGGTGGATCAGGGCCTCCATCGACTCGTCGATCCGAGCGCGCGGCGGCGGGGTCACCTTGCGGTCCTGGATCCGGTAGTCGCCGGCCGGCATCCGCTCGATGCACTGGCGGACGATCTTCACCGACTCGAGGATCTCGTTGAGCCGGATCAGGTAGCGGTCGTAGCAGTCGCCGTTGCTCGTGTAGACGACGTCGAAGTCGACCTCGTCGTACGCCAGATACGGCTGCGCCTTGCGCAGGTCCCACGGGAAGCCCGTCGATCGCAGGATCGGTCCGCTCGCGCTCAGGGCGAGCGCCTGCTCCGTCGTGATCACGCCGACGCCGACCAGCCGCTCCATCCAGATCGGGTTCTCGGTGAGCACCTCGGCGTAGTCGCGCGTGCCCCTCTCGATCGCGTCGAGCGTGGACAGCGTCTCTTCTTCCCAGCCGTCGGGAAGGTCCGCCGCCACACCACCCGGACGGATGAAGTTGTTGTTCATCCGAAGGCCGGTGAACATCTCGAGGAGCCGTAGCGTCATCTCGCGCTCGCGCCACCCGTAGATCATCATCGAGAGCGCGCCGATGTCCATGCCGTTCGTCGCCTGGAACAACAGGTGCGATGCCGCGCGGTTCAGCTCGACGAGCATCATGCGAATCCACACGGCGCGCGGCGGGACCTCGATGTCGAGCAGTCGCTCGACTGCCAGGGAGAACACGAGCTCGTTGCTGAGCGGCGAGGCGTAGTCCATCCGCGTGACGTTCGTGGCTCCTTGCACATAGGTGAGCTCTTCGGCCGTCTTCTCCATGCCGGTGTGCAGGTAGCCGATCACCGGCTTCAGGCGCAGCACCGTCTCGCCCTCGAGCTCGAGCATCACCCGGAGCACGCCGTGGGTCGACGGGTGCTGCGGACCCATGTTGATGATCGTGGTGTCGCTGTCGTCGGGCCACAGCCCGCCGGTCATGACGATCTCGCGCGTCTCCCGTTGGAGGACCTGCGCGCCCTCGTCGGTCTGGCCCTCGAGACGCTGCTCGTCGCGAACGCTGCTCATCGCGGGGTTGGATCCTCTTTGAAGGTGACCGGAACTCGTGACGGATGGTCGTCCTTGCGCAGCGGATGGCCGACCCAGTCGTCGGGCATCAAGATGCGCGTGAGGTCGGAGTGTCCTTCGAATGTGATGCCGAACAGGTCGTAGGCCTCACGCTCGGCGAAGTTCGTGCCGGGGTACACGTCGCTGAGGCTCGAGATGGCCGGCTCGTGCTCCGGGACCTCGCAGATGACCCGGAGTCGCCGGTTGCGGGCGTGCGAGAGGTAGTTCGCCACGACCTCGAACCGCTCGGGCGCGACGCCGTCGACGACGAGGCGACCGGCATCGCTCAGGTGGTCGACGACGGTGACGTCGAGGCACGACGTGCACTGCTCGACGTCCCGCAGGTGCACCGCGACGTCGTGCCACGACGCGCGGTCGACGTACACGACCGGCTGCCCGTGCGACTCGTGGAAGACGACTCCGGGGAACCTCGCCACCACGGCGGCCGCGAGCTCCGACATCGCGGCGTCGCTCGCTCCCTCCGCACGGCCAGGCTCGTGAATCCCTTCACGAGCGTCGTCGGCGTCGGGCATCGGTTCGAGTCCTCGAGCGGCGTCCGGTCAGGCCGACCGGGAGAGGGTCACGGGCTGGACGTTCGACGGCGTGCCGTCTCGCTGTTCGACGTGGATCCGGGCGCCACGATCCGACCCGCGCCGCTTCATGATCTCGCCGTGGTGGATCTCGTCGTGGAGCATCAAGATGCCGTGCATCAGCGTCTCGGGGCCGGGGGGGCACCCCGGGACGTAGACGTCGACGGGAACGACCTGGTCGACGCCCTGCACGATCGCGTAGTTGTTGAACATGCCGCCGCTGCTGGCACACACACCCATGGAGATGACCCACTTGGGCTCGACCATCTGGTCGTACACCTGCCGCAGCACCGGTGCCATCTTCTGGCTCACGCGACCGGCCACGATCATGAGATCGGCCTGGCGCGGGCTGGCGCGGAACACCTCCATCCCGTAGCGCGCGAGGTCGTAGTGCGCGCCGCCCGCCGCCATCATCTCGAGCGCGCAGCACGCCAGGCCGAACGTCGCCGGCCAGACCGAGTGACGGCGAGCCCATTTGACGAGGTCCTCCAGCCGACCCGTGAGGATGTTGTGCGGGATCTGCTCCATCCCCATCTCAGGACACCCCGCCCGTCATCAGGAGACCCCGTCGGTCATCAGGCCGCCTCTTCGGTCTGCTCGCTCTGCTCGGTCCGCGACGGATCGAGACCGTCGCGCCCGGGTCGACCGCCCGCGCGCAGCACGCTGCCGGCGACGCGGTGCGTGACCTCCTTCGCCGGGCCCCAGTCGACCGCGCCGGTCGAGAGCAGGTACGCGAACGGCACGAGCAGGACGAGCAAGAACACGCCCATGGTGACCACGCCGTAGGTGCCCAGTGGCCGGAGGATCGTCGTGAACGGGTACAGGAAGATGATCTCGACGTCGAGGACGATGAAGGCCATCGCGACGAGGTAGAAGCGGACGGGGAAGCGCTCGCTCGGCTCGACCTCGGGCACGATGCCGCACTCGTAGGGCGCGACCTTTGCCGACGTCGGGCGCTTCGGCCCGAGCAGCTTCGAGGCGACGAACGAGACCGCCGCGAACAAGAAGACGAGCACGACCAAGGCCAGGATCGGCAGGTACTGCTCCACGTCTTCCCCTCCCCGACCTCGGTGCCGACCTCAGCGGCGCAGACGCGCGCAGGCTACATCCGGCGCCCGGTCGGGCCGAACTGCGGCGCGGGCCTGCGGGCGGGGGCGACCTCGGCGACGGCGTCCCCAGCGTGTCGCACCGCGAGCTCGGTGGCGTGGAGGACCTCGCCGACCCAGACGATGCCGACCATGGCGGAGACCTGGGCGTCGTCCCGTCCGCCCCACTCCTCCAGCGCCTGCACCTGCGCTGCCCGCCGGCGGGCCGCGGCCTCGGGCGGCTCCGGCGGTGGCACGACGCCCCCTTCGACGGCGTCGGCCTCCGCCCGCAGCTGCGCCGTCAGTCGATCGCTCTCGGCCCCGAGCACGGGCGTTGCGTCGGGCACGCCGTCGATCGAGAAGCCCAGCCTCGCCTGTGCGGTCAACAGGTCGCCGGCCGCCTGGACCTGACGTGCCGACGCGCCGATCGACGCCCACACCGCGTGACCCGGTGGGAGCGTGCCCGGAGCCGCGAGCAGGTCGTCGTAGGTGTCGGCAACGCGACGCGACGAGCCGATCGCCTGCTCGCACGCGACCCGGCGGTTCGATGCCTCGCGGCCGTCCATGACGCCGCGCATCGCGGCATCGAGGTAGTCGGCATCGGCGCGCATGTTCGAGCCCAGGACCCGCCGGAGCATCCCGATCGCGCCCCGCGGCCACATGAGCAAGCCGACGACGAGGCTCACCCCGGCGCCGATCGCGATGTCCTCGACGCGCACGGCCCCGGTGCGCCAGCCCTCGGGCTCGATGACGTCGAAGAGCAGCACGATCGCGACCGTGAACGACGCCTGGCCGACGAGGAACGAGATCGCCGACGGTGCGAACGCCGCGAGGAACGACGCGATCGGCAGGGCGACCCACTCGGCCGTCGGGCCGGCGTCGAAGATCCCGAAGAACACGAGGACGACGGCGAAGCCGAGACAGGTCCCACCGACCGCCTCGAGCGCGGTCCGACCGGTCGCGAGGGCGTTGGATCGGAGCACCGAGAGCGCCGCCAGCCCGACCCAGAAGGCGTGGTCGACGCTGGCGAGGCCGGCGATCAGGACGGCGAGGGCGAGCCCGACCGCCGTGCGCAGCGAGTTGCGGAAGCGGATCGATCCGAGGTCGAGGTTGGCGCGCAGGACCCGTGCGGCTCGGGCGCGCCAACCACCGGTCTCGCCGATCGGCGTCTGCAGCGTGTCGGCCAGCTCGTCGGCCAGCGGAGCGCCGCCCCGACCGATCACCGCGTCGGCTGCGACGGCGACCGTGATGAACGAGACGACCCTCGACCACCACGCTCCCTCGACCGCGGTCAGCACCTCGTCGGCGGGCATTCCCTCGCGGAGGGCGGCTCCGGCCCACTCGCCGAGCGCGACGCGGTGCTCGCGGCGAGCACGGTCGAGCGCCCGCAGATCGGGCTCGGGCGCGCCCCGGGCATCGACGTAGTCGGCGGCCGCGTCGAGGACCACGGCGGTCGCGCCGCGCAGCACCGCGCCCTGATCATCGGTCGGACCACCGACGGTCCCCGGCTCGACGGTCGTGAGACGCTCCAGACCCTCGACCAGCGCGACGAACGCTCGGTCGCGCACGGCCGGGCCCGACGGTCGGTACGGCGCGGTCTCGTACCCCACCCGCAGCGCATGAGCCACGCGCTGCGCGGCCGCGCGGGCGCCGCCCTCCGCCGCCGCGCGTACCAGCTCCGCACAGGCGCGCAGGGCATCCACGGCCAGGCTCCAGAGCGCGGGCCGCTCGTACGCGGGCCACAGCAGCAGCGCCATCGCCGCCGCGATCAGTCCCCCGACACCCCACCCCCAGAGCCGATCCGGGAGCTCGGACACGGGCGCCTCGAGCGTCGCCGCCAGGACGTAGGCGAGGGTCGTGGCGAACATCCCCGCACCCCACGCGCCGCCGAACGCGGCGACCTGCACGATCACGAACGTGACGACCAGCGTCACGATCCCCGCCACGATCGGCGATCCCGACACGAGCGTGCCGATCACGATCAGGACCGCGCCGAGCAGCGTGGCGAGGAGGTACGAGGTCGCGCGCGCCCGCGGCGGGCCACCGAAGTCGGCCATGGCGACGAGCGCGAACGCGGCGAAGGCGGCGAAGAGCGCGCCGGTCTCGTTGCCCGTCGCGGCATCGACGACGGCGAGGACGCCGGGGAGCGCGATTGCCGCGCGCAGGCCCCGCCGTACGTCGAGGTCCTTCGCGCTGTGGACCAGGGTCTCACCGCTCACGGCGAGAGTCTCGCCGAGCGGTCAGGCCCGCGGCGCGACCTACGGCTCGGGGGCGACCGCGACCATCGCGGCGACGGTCTTGTAGACGGCCTCCGCGGGACCGAGCTCGTCGGGGCGCAGCAGGTTGGCCATGATCCGCAGGATCCACTCCATCAAGGTGCGGCTCTGGAACCCCACGCGCGTCAGCTCGCGCATCACCGCGGGGTTGCCGATGGCACGCACGAACGCGCGTGCCACCTTGAAGTAGAGGCCGTACGTGTCGGCAAGTCGCGTCTCGTACCCGCGCAGCGCGAGCCCGTCACCCGTCACGAGCGCCTCGTCGATCGCCTCGGCGGCGTAGCGACCGGTCTCGTACGCGACCGAGATGCCCTCACCGTTGAACGGGTTCACACCACCGGCGGCGTCACCGACCTGGATCCAGGCGGGGCCGACGACGGGCTTCACCGAGAACCCGGTCGGGAGCTTGCCGCCGGTGGGGGCGCCGCACGACGTCTCCGGTGAGATCCCCCAATACGAGGGTGCGGTCGCGCAGAACGCGTCCATGAGGTGGCTGGTGTTGATGTCCTTCCACCCGGAGAACGTCGAGAGCAGGCCGACACCGACGTTGACCGTCCCGTCGCCGACCGGGAAGATCCAGCCGTAGCCGGGGAGGTTGTTGCCCTGCCGATCGTGGAGATCGAGGTGGCTCTCGATCCACGGGTCGTCGTGACGGGGGCTGCGGTAGTAGCCGCGGACCGCCATGCCGAGCGGGTAGGTCCGGTCGCGCGCCGACCCGAGCATGCGCCCGAACCGGGAGTTCGAGCCATCGGCAACCACTACATAGCGGGCTCGCACGTGCTCGGTGCGGTCGTCCTCCTTCTCCTGCACCACCGCGCCGGCGAGCAGCCCCCCGTCGAGGAGCGGCTCGGTCGCCTCGGCCCCCGGCCACACCGTCGCGCCGGCCTTCACCGCCTGCTCGACGACCATCTCGTCGAGGTCGCGCCGGCGCACGACGTAGCCGTACGACGGGAAGTCGGGGTGCTGGGGCCACTCGAGCTCGAGGGTCACGCCGTGGGCGATCGACCGCAGGCCCTCGTACCGGAGGTGGCCCCGGAGGCGCTCGCCGAGCCCCATGTCCTCGAGCTGGCGGACCGCCCGTGGAGTGAGGCCGTCGCCACAGGTCTTGTCCCGGGGGAAGCGCTTCTTCTCGACGATCAGGACCCGGTGCCCACGCTCGGCGAGCCAGTACGCCGCGGCGGCGCCCGACGGGCCGCCGCCCACGACGAGCACATCGCACGACTGGTCACCCACCCCCGGATCGTCCCACAGGACGGGTCGCTCACCACGGCCGGGGACACCACGGACGCGAGTCCTGAATATGCCGATTCCACAAGTACCGTGGTAGGAAATCGCCGCGCAACGGACCACGCCACGAGCGCCTCGCTAGCGCCGACGAGGAGGGAAGCCGGGTATGCCCAACCTGCTGCCCGACTGGACACTGACGCTGCCGTGGGATCTGGGGGACTTCAACACCCGCGCCGCCGGTCGCCTGATCTGGTCGATCTTCCTCACCATCGTCGGGATCGCGATCGTCATCACGATGATCAAGCAGCCCGGCGTGAAGCGGCCGTTCCCTAGCTGGGTCGGCTACCTGCTGTTCCCGGTGATCATCGTCGGCACGCTGGTGCTCGGCACGCTGGTGCCGTCGCTGCAGCGCACGATCATCCTCGCCGGCATCGGTGTGCTCGTCGCGCACCTGCTGCTGATGGTCGCGTCCCGCAAGCCCCGCGACATGACCGAGGAGCCGGCGACATGGGCAGAGTGCATCCTCGGGGCTGTCGGCGTGTTCGCCATGATGGCGCTCGCGTACGCGATCGTCCCCCACGAGTGGCTGACGTTCGCGAACGCCGACCTGGAGTGGGGCGACAGCTCGAAGTTCGTGTTCACGTCGAACGACGACATCCTCGGCCTCATCCCCGTCCACTACCCGTTCGCGCTCGACTACCCGGCGCTGCGCGACATCGTCGTCACGCTGATCTACGTCGTCTTCCTCGGGCTCAACCTCAAGCTCTTCGTCATGTGGCAGCAGCGCAACGAGGTGCCGGCCGAGGCCGAAGAAGGTCCGGAGAAGCGGTCGCGCTTCGGACGCCCGCTGCGCGCCATGCGCCGCCGCGGCACACCGGAGCCCGTTGCCGAGCCCGTCACCGCGGCCGCCGCACCGGCGGAGGGGAGCTGAGCCGTGGAGCGAGCGATGAGTGAGCGGAACGGAC
>CAZHKE010000016.1:0-14591 GCA_964532485.1 uncultured Bifidobacteriaceae bacterium | reverse complement strand
TGGAGCAGTGGTGATGGCTCGTACCGACGCCAACCCGCCGATGCCCGACTTCGCGACCGACTACGTGCTCCAGGAGGTTGACCCGGCCTACCTCACGCAGTCGGTCAAGCCCAAGCAGTTCCTGCACATCGACCAGGCCGAGTGCATCCTCTGCGAGGGGTGCGTCGACATCTGCCCCTGGAAGTGCATCCACATGGTCTCGGTCGACGCCATCTCCGAAGCGGTCGCGACCGAGCAGCCGGGTGACGACCCGCACGACCAGGTTGCCTTCATCGTCGACGAAGACATCTGCACGCGTTGTGCGCTCTGCGTCGACCGCTGCCCCACCGGCGTGATCATCCTCGGCAAGATCGGCGACGTCCCCGCGGGCGGCGACCCGCACACCCGCACCAACCGGCACGGCTACTCGTACGGCGTACGGTTCTGAGCCCGGAAAAGTAGAACCCGCGAGGAGCAAGGTACGTGGCGAACGGCAACGGCAAGAACGGAAGCAACGGGAACCGCGGTCGAGAGCGCGTCGCCGCGGTGCTCGACAAGACCGACGAGAAGGTCCGCGGATCCCAGGCGTGGAACTCGATCTTCCGTCCGGGCTCGGTGTACCGGCGCGGATACACGGACAGCCCTCGCAACCGCTCCTACGTGATCATGAACAACGTGCTCTACCACCTTCACCCGGTGAAGGTGAAGCGGCACGCGGTCAAGGTGTCGTACACGCTGTGCCTCGGTGGCTTGAGCTTCTTCCTCTTCATCCTGCTCACGGTCACCGGCATCTTCTTGATGTTCTTCTACCGGCCGACTGCAGCATCAGCGTGGAGCGACATCCAGACGCTCGAGACCGCGGTGACCTTCGGGTCGCTCGTGCGGAACATGCACCGGTGGGCCGCTCACCTGATGGTGATCTCGGTCTTCCTGCACATGTGCCGCGTCTTCTACCACGGGGCCTACAAGGCGCCGCGCGAGTTCAACTGGGTGATCGGCGTGATCCTGCTCACGCTCACCCTGCTGCTCTCGTTCACCGGCTACCTGCTCCCGTGGGACCAGCTCGCGCTGTGGGCCGTGACCGTCGGCACCAACATGATGGGCTACACCCCGGTGTTCGGGTCGAGCGTGAAGTACGTGCTGCTCGGCTCGCGTGAGATCGGCAACGACACGTTGTTGCGATGGTACGTGCTGCACGTGCTGTTGCTGCCGTTCGTCATCGTCATCTTCATGGCGGTGCACTTCTGGCGCGTCCGCAAGGACGGCGGCCTGTCGGGTCCGCTGTAGGCCGGGGGAGGGTCGATGGCCGAAGTCCCGGAACACCTGCTGCGCCGCTCGAAGGAGCGACGCAAGGCACTCGGACTCCCCGTGGACGGGGACGACGACGCGCCCGCAGCCGCCGCCGGTGCTCCGTCAGAAGGTGCGCAGGCCGCAGGCGCGGAAGGCACGTCCGATGCGGAGCGACCGGCTGCGGCGGGGGCATCCCCCGCCGCAGGGAGCGACGCCGTGGAGGAGGACGTGGAGACCGAAGGAGGCGCCAAGATCCCGGCGCACCTCCTCGAGCGCTCACGCCGCCGGCGCGAGGGCGCCGCGACGGCAGCGGGTGGGGGCGGCGGAGCGACCGCGACCGCCGTGGCGGCCCCGCCGGCACCGGGCACGACCGGACCCGGGGGTCACACGCAGCGGCTCCTGACCGTGGTCAAGTCGGGATCGATCCAGCAGACGCGCGCCGAGGCGGCCGACAAGGTGCACACCTGGCCGCACCTGGTCGTGATCGAGTTCGCGTCGATCCTGATCCTGACCGCCGGCGTCACGATCTTCTCGGCGCTCGTGCGGGCCCCGCTGCTCAGCCTCGCCGACTTCAACCGCACGCCGAACCCGTCGAAGGCACCCTGGTACTTCCTGGGTCTGCAAGAGCTGCTCACGATGTTCCACCCGATGGTCGCGGGTGTGACCATCCCCGGCATCGGACTCGGGCTGCTCGCCGTCGCGCCGTTCATCGACAAGAACCCGTCGCACAACCCGAACGACCGGAAGTTCGCGATCGCGATCTTCACGATCTTCATCATGTTGTGGTCGGTGCTCGTCATCATCGGATCGTTCTTCCGGGGACCGGGGTTCAACTTCGTGTTCCCGTGGAACGACGGCATCTTCTTCGAGCTGTAGGAGAGACACACCCGTGGCCCTCATCATCATCGGCGTCGTCGTGGTGCTGGTACTGGCAGGCGCGTTCTTGCTCGCGACCGGCCGCCGACGCGCCAGCACCGGCCACCTCAGCCGCGAGACCAAGCGGGCCGACGCGGGGAAGCCGGCGGAGCCGGGCACCGAGCTCGAGCCGGTCGCCGAAGGCGAGGAGGGCGCGGACGGCGCCGTCCCGGTGCCCGCAGGCGAGCGCGCACCGGTCCGCTACGAGCCCGTCGACGAGGAGGAGCTGGGCGTCACCCGCCGGCAGTTCTTCAACCGGGGCGTGCTCACCGGCTTCACCCTGAGCCTCACCGGCTTCGGCGCGGCGTCGCTCGCGTTCCTGTGGCCATCGGGTGCGGGAAGCGCCGGGACGAAGGTCACCGTCGGCAGCGTCGACGACGTCCAGAAGTCGATCGACGACAAGCAGCCCTTCTACAACGCGTCGGCGAAGGTCTACATCCAGCCGTACCCGAAGGAAGACGTCCCGAAGGCCGAGAAGGTCTACGCGTCGACGATCACCGCCGGGATGGCGCAGGGCTACGTCGCGCTCTACCAGAAGTGCCCCCACCTCGGGTGCCGAGTCCCCTGGTGCCAGACGTCGCAGTGGTTCGAGTGCCCGTGCCACGGGTCGAAGTACAACCGGGTGGGCGAGAAGCGCGGCGGTCCGGCCCCGCGTGGCATGGACCGCTTCCCGCTGGAGGTCAACGGCGCCAACATCGTCGTCGACACCGACACCACCAAGCTCGTGCAAGGTCCACCGATCGGCACCGACACCACCGGCCAAGGTCAGGAGGGTGCGCCTTGCGTCTGAGCGCAGCGCGCCTCGTGATCACTCAGGACAGGAGCAACGACAACCAGTGAGCCTTCGCACGTCGCTCATCGTGCTCAACGCCGTGGCCTTCGTGGTCATCGCCGGCATCATCGTGTGGCGCGTCTTCCGGTACCGCCGCGGCACCGAGCCGACGCCGGCGAACCAGGCCGAGTTCCTCCCCGACGAGGATCTCGAGAGTCGACGCCTCGAGCGTGTGCTCGGGTGGTCGCTGATCTTCGTGATGATCGTGGCCGTGTCGCTCCCGATCTACTTCCTGGCCGAGCCGACCCGCCAGGTCGACGCGGAGGAGGGCTTCGACGAACGCTCCATCGAGCAGGGCGCGATCCTCTTCGCCAACAACCAGAGCCCGTCCTACGACGCGACGCGGTCACTGCTGTGCGCGAACTGCCACGGCGTCCAGGGTGAGGGCGGTTCCGCGCCCTTCACGCTCCAGCCCGAATCCGACAAGTGCCTCGAGGAGCAGAACCAGGGCCGCGAGGACGTTCCCGAGTGCCTGCCGAAGCAGGTGTCGTGGCAGGCGCCTGCGCTCAACACCGCCGGCCTGCGCTTCGACCGCGGTCAGCTCACCAACATCATCACCTACGGCCGCCCCGGGACTCCGATGCCAGCGTGGGGCGTGAAGAGCGGCAAGGGCGTGCTCAACGAGCAGTCGGTGAACGATCTCGTCAACTACCTCGAGAGCATCCAGATCAGCTCGAAGGAGGCCACGGCGATCTCCACCGAGGCGATCGGCGAGTACCGCCAGGGCGCGGCCCAGCTCGTCGATCAGCAGGAGAAGGCACTCGCCGAGGCGCAGGACGCTCTGGCCACGGCGCAGGCCGATCCGGCGACCACGACCAAGGAGCTGGCGGCCGCCGAGCTCGAGGTGACGACGGCCGAGCAGCAGCTCGCGGCCGCCGAGGACTACCGCGACGAGGTCGAGGGTCTCTCCGACGGCGCGATCCTGTTCCGGCTCAACTGCGCCCGCTGCCACACCAAGGGCTGGTCGTACTACGACCCGACGAACCTCGACCTCCCGCCGCTCCCGCCCCAGGGCAGCGGTGCGTACGGCCCGAGCCTCACCGACGGCGCCACGCTGCTCCAGTTCCCGGGCGAGGCAGGCAAGCAGCAGCAGTTCGACTGGGTCGCGCTCGGCGTGCCGGAGAACAACCAGTACGGCATCCGCGGCATCTCGTCCGGGCGCATGCCGCACTTCAGCAAGCAGCTCAGCGAAGACCAGATCACCGCGATCGTCGAGTACGAGCGCAGCCTGTAGGGGGGACGCGAACCCGTGGACGTGACCGTGCTCGCCGCCGAGCTCACCGAGAAGACGATCTGGTACCCGACGATCCTCGGGATCCTCGTCGTGGTCTTCGCGGTGCTGCTGTTCTGCGGCTCCATCTACCTGCTGCTGGCGACCAACATGGGCGCGCGGCTGGGCTTCCTGGTCGCCTTCACGTGCCTGATGGGCTTCATGGTGCTGCTCACGTCGCTGTGGATCACCACGGCCTCGCCGCTGAACACCCTGAAGGGCCGGATCCCCGGGTGGGAGGCGATCGAGGTCGTCAAGGACCCGAAGAACGCCAAGACCGAAGAGGTGCGCAACATCGAGACCGAGGGTCGCGTCGTGAGCGCCGTCGAAGCCGCGAACGTGAAGGCGGCCGCCGACGAGGAGCTCATCACGATCGAGGCGGTCCCGAGCGAGGGCCAGGTCGCCCAGCAGGCGTTCGCCCGCTTCCAGGCGGTCACCAACTACCAGGTGCTCAAGACCTACGAGATCGGCGGCAGCAAGCCCAACCCGCTCGACTTCGAGCTGACCCACACCCCCCTCCTCGCGGTGGTGGAGTTCTGCGAGGTCACCGATCCCACGACGGCCGTGCCGTTCGGCGTCGCGCCGCCCGAGCCGGAGTGCGTGCAGGGCTCCGACAAGAGCGGCTTCCTCGTGCTGCAACGAGACCTCGGTTCGCTGCGCGTCCCGCCGGTCGTGGCGTTCATCTCGTCGGTGCTGCTGTTCGGTCTCGGACTGCTCGCCCTGCATTGGCGGGAGAAGGACGAGCGAGCGGCGAAGAAGCGCGCCGAGGAAGCGAGTGAAGCACCGGCGGTCACCAAGTCGGCCGTTCCCGAGAAGGCCTGAGGAGCGACATGGGCATCATTGCGCAACAGCTCGTCGACGCGGGCAAGGAAGGCGACGGGTCGGGCGGACTCGCGTTCGTGCTGATGGTGATCCTCGTGATGGCGATCTGGGCCGCGCTGTTCTTCATGGACCGAGTGCGACGCCGACGCGAAGAGCAGGAAGCCGCGCGGTAGGCGGCCCGGGCGGGTCGTCAGGTCGGCGAAGCGGTCGGCTCCTCGATCTCGACGAGACCGCGTTGATCGAGCACGTAGAGGAGTGCGAGCGCCGGGACGATGGTCACGGCGGCGATCAGGAACACGATCAGCACCGTCCACAGCGTCGGGTCGGGCGCCGCGGCCTGGCTGACCTCGAGCGTCTTCGGCAGCATGTACGGCCACTGGGCGACGCCCCACGCGACGACGACCGACGCGACCGCCCCGACCGACAGGACGCGAGCGAAGCGGTGGCTCTCGCGCATCAGGAGCACGATCGAACCGACGCCGCAGATCGCCGAGATGATCACCAGCGGCAAGGCGCGTGAGGTGAGGCCGTCGAAGACGTAGCGCGCGTCGTCGTACAGGACCCAGACGCCAGCCAGCGCGACGACCCCGGTGGCGACGGCCGCCACGATGGCGCGCCTGCGGAAGTACTCGACCATCTCGGGCTCCGCGAACCGCTTCGCATCCCAGGTCATGAAGACGGCGGCAAGGTAGGCGCAGGCGGTGACGGCCAGGACCCCACCCAGGATCGACGTCGGGTTCAGCCAGCTGTCCCACGTGTCGCCCGCGACTCCACCCGCCGGGACTCGCCCCGAGGCGATCGCCCCCGCGACCGCGCCCATGCAGAACGGGACGAGCAGGGACGAGGCGGCGAACGCGGCGCCGAAGTTGCGGCGGGACGAGGTGCGATACACCTCCTTGCGGAAGGCGAAGCTCGAGCCGCGCAGCACGATGCCGAGCGCCGCGAGACTCAGCGGGACGAACAGCGTGAGCATGATCGACCCGAACGCCTCCGGGAACGCCGTCCAGAGGACGACCAGCACGAAGATGAGCCACACGTGGTTCGCTTCCCACACCGGCCCGATCGAATGGTCGACGACGGCGCGCGGGCGCCGACCCCTCTCGGCACCGCCCGCGACGAGGTCCCAGATGCCGGCGCCGAAGTCCGCTCCGCCGAAGAGCGCGTAGGCGGTGACGCCGAAGAACAGCACCAGTGCAACTGCTTCGCTCATGTCGGTCGCATCATCCTGTCGGGACCTTCTCCCGGGGCTCCGCCGCGTCCGAGATCGGCGCACGCGGGCCGTAGGGCGCGTCGTGATCAGCCTGGTCGTCGCCTTCACGGAATCGCCGGCTCATGGCTCGCAGGATCAGCACCAGGGTGACCGCGACGCCGACGTAGAGCGCGGCGATGACGGCGAACGTCGCCCAGACCCCGTCGTTGGTGGTCGCCGCCTGCTTCACCTTGAAGTAGTCGAACACGATCCACGGCTGGCGACCCACCTCGGTGACCACCCAGCCGGCCTCCATCGCGAGGACGGACGCGACCCCGGCGAGAGCCGCGGCCCGCAGGAACCACTTGCCTTCGGGCAGCCGCCGTCGGAACAGCCAGACCGCGGCGTACCAGAGCGACAGCAGCGTGAGCAGCGTGCCGAGCCCGACCATCACATCCCAGGCGAGGTGGACGGTGTTGACCTCGGAGGTCGTCGGGCGCGAGTCCTTCGGGACGGTGTCGAGCCCCTTGACGACCGTGCTCGTGCCGGTCGTGGGATCCGACAGGATCGAAGCCAGGCCGGGTATCGCGATGCCCCCGCTGACGGTCCCGTCGTCGTTGAGGTGTCCGAAGAGCGTCTCGGGCACATCGGACGACGTCTTCGGTACGAGCTCGATGGCCGCGAACTTCGTGGGCTCGTTGTTGTAGACCCACCGCGCCACCTGATCCCCGACGAGCATCTGGATCGGAGTCGCGATCGCCGCGACCGTGAACGCGATCGTGAAGCCGAGACGGTGGTATCGGTCGCGTCGTCCGCGCAGCATCCCCGCGGCGTACACGGAAGCGACGAGGAAGCCACCGACGAGATACGCGGCCACCAGCATGTGGACCGTCTCGAAGGGAAACGCCTTGTTGAAGATCACGTCGAGCGGCTGGACGTCGACGACGTTCCCCACCTTGTCGAGCGAGAAGCCGGCAGGCTCGTTCATCCAGGCGTTCGCCGCGACGACCGAGGCGGTGCCGCCGATCCCGGCGATCACGATCGGTACGCCGGTCCAGAAGTGCGGCCACGGCTTCAGTCGCTTCCATCCGTAGATGTAGATCGCGATGAAGATCGCCTCGAGGAAGAAGAAGAGCCCCTCGACCGCGAACGGGATCCCGAAGGCGGCGCCGAACCGGTCCATGAAGTTGGGCCAGAGCAGGCCGAACTCGAACGTGAGGACCGTTCCCGTCACCGCGCCGACCGCGAAGGTCACGGCCATGTACTTCGACCAGCGCTGGGCCAGCTTCAGCGCGTCCGAGTCGCCCTTCTTGATCGCGCGGTAGTTGGCGATCAGCGCCATGAACGCCCACGAGACGCCGAGCGGCACCAGGATGATGTGCGCGGCAAGCGTGAACGCCATCTGGGCACGGGCCCAGGGCACCGGATCGACTCCCAAGATCAGCTGCGTCACGCACTCGCCCCCTGAGTCGGACTGATCCTAGGTGGTGGTCGATGCGCGGGTCCGGGACGCCGGCGGCAGGTGAACAACAGGTGACGAGCTCGACCTCACCCGGGCCGGATGGTGGCGCGCGCTCTCGCCGGCGCGATAATTCGCCGCCACCGCGCAAGGAGCCTCGTACATGGCCGGGAAGATCGAGGACTACGCGCTCATCGGCGACACGCACACGGCCGCGCTCGTCGGCAAGGACGGGTCGATCGACTGGCTGTGCGTCCCTCGGTTCGACTCGCCCGCCGCCTTCGCCGCGCTCCTCGGGGACGAGGAGAACGGTCGGTGGCGCCTGATGCCCGCGGGCGGGATCCAGCGAGTCGAGCGGCAGTACCGCGGCGACACGCTGGTGCTCGAGACGACGTTCCACACCGACGACGGCGTCGTGAAGATCATCGACTGCATGCCGATCCGCCGCAAGGCAGTGGAGATCGTTCGTGTCGTCGAGGGCGTCTCCGGAGCGGTGCCGATCCACATGGACCTCCGCAGCCGCTACGACTACGGGTCCGTGCTCCCATGGGTGTCCCATGACGCCGATGGTCGGCTCCACCTCACCGCCGGCCCCGACTCGATGGTCCTCACGACGCCCGCCCCGATCGAGGGCGCCGGGCACAGCACCGTCGCCGACTTCGTCGTCCGCGAGGGAGATCGTGTCCCGTTCGTGCTGGCGTGGCACCAGTCCCACGACCCGGTTCCGAAGTCGGGCGACGCGGAGCGGCTCGTGCGCGACACCACGCGGTGGTGGAACCGCTGGTCGAAGCAGTGCCGATACGAGGGCGAGGCGCGCGACCTCGTGATGCGCTCGCTGATCACGCTCAAGGCCCTCACGTACGCGCCCACCGGGGGGATCGTCGCCGCCGCGACGACGGCGCTGCCCGAGTGGGTCGGCAGCGTGCGGAACTGGGACTACCGGTACTGCTGGCTGCGCGACTCGGTGCTCACGCTCGTCGCGCTCATGACCGGCGGCTACCACGAGGAAGCGCACGCATGGCGCGAGTGGCTGCTCCGTGCCGTCGCCGGCGACCCCTCGAAGCTGCAGATCATGTACAGCATCACCGGGGAACGACGGCTCGACGAGTTCGAGGTCGACTGGCTTCCCGGATACGAGGGGTCGGCGCCCGTGCGGATCGGCAATGCGGCAAGTGGTCAGTTCCAGCTCGACGTGTACGGCGAGACGCTCGCGTCGCTGCACATGATGCGCATGTCCTTCCCTCCGGACGAGGCGGCGACGGGGGACTCCTGGCCGCTCGAGACCGCCCTGCTCGAGTACCTCGAGGGGGCGTGGCAGCACCCCGACGACGGTCTCTGGGAGATGCGGGGTGACCGTCAGCACTTCACGCAGTCCAAGGTGATGGCGTGGCTCGCGTTCGACTGCGCGGTGCGCTCGGTCGAGCAGTTCCAGCTCGACGGACCGGTCGAGCGTTGGCGGGCGGCCCGCGACGAGGTCCACCAGCTCGTCTGCACCGAGGGCTACGACGCCGACAAGAGGTCGTTCACGCAAGCGTTCGGCTCGAAGCAGCTCGACGGTGCCCTGCTCCAGATCCCATTGGTGGGCTTCCTGCCTGCGACCGACGAGCGGGTCGCCGGCACGGTCGCCGCGATCGAGCAGGAGCTGATGCGTGACGGGTTCGTGCTCCGGTACGACACCGACGCGGCCGACGACGGGCTCCCGCCCGGTGAAGGGGCGTTCCTTCCGTGCTCGTTCTGGCTCGTCGACAACTACGTGCTCCTCGGGCGCACCGACGAGGCGCGCAAGCTCTTCGACCGTCTCGCCGGGCTCGGCAACGACGTCGGGCTGTTCTCCGAGGAGTACGACCCCGCGGCGAAGCGCCAGCTCGGCAACACCCCGCAGGCGTTCACCCACCTCGCGCACGTGCAGGCGGCACGGCTCGTCTCCGAGGGACCACCGACCGACCGCGGCTTCTAGGAGGAACGGCCCATGCCCGAGCGCTACGACATCATCATCATCGGCACGGGTGCGGGCGGCGGCACGCTCGCGCACGCGCTCGCGCCGTCGGGGAAGAAGATCCTGCTCCTCGAACGCGGCAACTTCCTGCCGCGGGAGATGGGCAACTGGGATCCCGAGGCCGTGTTCGTCGACGGCAAGTACATCTCGGCCGACACCTGGTACGACGCCGACGGCAGCTCGTTCCAGCCGCAGGTGCACTACTTCGTCGGTGGTGCGACGAAGATGTACGGCGCGGCGCTCTACCGGCTGCGGCCGCAGGACTTCGGTGACATCCGCCACGTCGACGGCATCTCACCCGCGTGGCCCCTGACCTACGACGACTTCGAGCCCTGGTACTCCGAGGCCGAGTGGCTGTACCAGGTCCACGGCCACCACGGCGACGACCCGACGGAGGGGCACTGGAGCAAGCAGTACCCCTGGCCGGCGGTCTCGCACGAGCCCCGCATCCAGCAGCTCTTCGACGATCTCGAGAAGGGCGGCTACCACCCGTTCCACGCGCCGTGCGGCATCCTGCTCGACGAGGCGGACCGGCCCCGCAGCACCTGCATCAAGTGCACGTGGTGCGACGGGTATCCGTGCCTCGTGCACGCGAAGTCGGACGCGGAGGTCATCGCGGTGCGCCCGATCCTCGACCTCCCGAACGTGACCCTGCTGGTGAACGCGGAGGTCACGAATCTCGAGTCGGACGCGGCCGGGCGCACCGTGACCGGCGTGGTCGTCTCGCGGGGCGGCAACGAGGAGACCTACGAGGCCGACGTGGTCGCAGTGTCCGCGGGCGCGGCCAACAGCGCGAAGATCCTGCTGCGCTCCGCGAACGATCAGCACCCGAACGGGCTCGCGAACGGCTCGGACCAGGTGGGTCGGAACTACATGTTCCACAACAGCAAGGCCGTGGTCGCGCTGTCCAAGGAGCTCAACGAGACGCTGTACCAGAAGACGCTCGGGCTCAACGACTTCTACTTCGGCAGCGACGACTACGAGTTCCCGATCGGCAACATCCAGATGGTCGGCAAGTCGAACGCGCAAGCCATGAAGGGCGAGGAACCCAAGCTCACGAAGCTCGCCCCCCACTGGAGCCTCGCCGACACCGCGGAGCACGCGGTGGACTTCTGGCTGACCACCGAGGACCTGCCGACGCCCGACAACCGCGTGACGGTCGACGGCGACGGGAACGTGCACCTCGCCTACTCCTCGACGAACGACGACGAGGCCGATCGGCTCTACCAGGAGCTGAAGACGATCATGAACCACGTCGGGCTCGCACAGCACCACGTCCTCGACAAGAACTTCTACATGGACATGAACATCGCAGTCGCCGGCTGCGCGCACCAGGCCGGCACCTGCCGCTTCGGCGCCGACCCGGCGACGTCGGTGCTCGATGCCGACTGCAAGGCGCACGAGGTCGACAACCTCTACGTGGTCGACACCAGCTTCTTCCCCAGCATCGGCGCGGTGAACCCGGCTCTCACGGCCATGGCGAACGCGCTCCGCGTGGGAGACCACCTGCTGCAACGGATGAAGTAGCGACCAGGACGAGGATCACTCATGGCAGCGCGGGGCGAGGCGCGGGTCGTCTACGCGGCCGGTGTGGTGCAAGGGGTCGCGCTGGTCACGTTCCCGGCCGCGTCCACGATCTTCACGAGCCCGGCCGACTACGGGCTCTCGAGCTCCGAGTACGGCGCGATGTTCCTCCCACAGGCGCTCACCGCGATCACCGCGGCGCTGCTGGGCGCCGGTCTCACCCGCGGTGTCGGCACGAAGACGCTCTACCTCGTCGGACTGGGCGCGAACCTCGCCGCGATGACGCTCCTCCTGGCGAGCAGCACGGTGAGCGGTGAGACGATCGCCTACCCGATGCTCCTGGTCGCGACCACGAGCCTCGGCGTGGGCTTCGGGCTCACGGTGCCGGTGATCAACACCCTGACGGCCTCGCTGCATCCGGCGAAGGTGGACGGATCGGTGCTGGTCCTCAACGCGCTGCTCGGCGTGGGGACCGCGGCGGCGCCGGTCCTCGTGGCTGCGTTCGACGGTCTCGGAGCGTGGTGGGGGCTCCCGCTGCTCGTGGCGGTGCTCCTCGTGGGACTCATCCTCGTGAGCGTGCCGTTGCCGCTGTCGACCACCGCGGCGGTGCCGACGCCGGCTCCACCATCGACGCGTGCGGCGATCCCCCGTCGCTTCTGGTTGTTCGCCGCCTTCGCGCTGCTCTACGGCATCTGCGAGACGATGAACGGGAACTGGGCCCAGCTGGACGTGACGAAGGAGCTGGGTGAGTCAGCGACGGTAGCGTCGATCGCGCTCACGGCGTTCTGGGCGAGCGTGACCCTCGGGCGCGTCGGCTTCGCAGCCCTGCAGCGGTCGTTCCCGACGCGTCGGACCTTCCACGTCCTGCCCTTCGTCCTCTCGATCGCGTTCGTCCTGGTATCGCAGCTGCCGACGGGCGCGCCCGTGCTCGCCGTGCTCGCCTTCGCGCTGGCGGGCTTCGGCTGCTCAGCCCTGTTGCCGCTCACGATCACGTTCGGCCAAGAGGAGCTCGTCGCGATCTCGGCATCGGTTGCAGGCGGCGTGATCGCGTTCTACCAGATGGGCTACGGCATCGCCGCGTTCGGTGCGGGGCCCCTCCAGAGCGCGGGCGTCGATCTCTCGGCCCTCTTCGGCTTCACCGGGGTCGTCGCACTGGCGCTCGGCGTACTCTCGTTCGTCGTCCGGCGCGCCCGTCATGGCGAACCCTCCTCGTTCCACCCGCGCCCGCCGGGCGCGGCAACCCCAACACCGCCTCCCACCTAGGAGAGATCTCATGAGCCTCGAAGGAAAGGTCGCCATCGTCACCGGTGGCAACAGCGGCATCGGCAAGGCGATCGTCCTCGCGCTCGCGGGGGCGGGCGCCGACGTGGTCATCGACTACGTCGCCAACCCCGGTGCGACGGAGGACCTCGAGAAGCAGGTCGCGGCGCTGGGCGACAAGGCCGTCGGCGTCAAGGCCGACGTCAGCAAGATCGCCGACCTCCAGAAGCTGGTCGACACCGCCGTGAAGAAGCTCGGGCGGCTCGACGTCATGGTGAACAACGCCGGCATCGAGACACGCACCTCGGTGCTCGACACGACCGAGGAGGACTACGAGAAGGTGCTCGAGATCAACCTGAAGAGCGCGTTCTTCGGCACCCAGCTCGCGGCGAAGCAGATGATCGCCCAAGGAGGCGGCGGGCGCATCATCAACATCAGCTCGGTTCACGAAGACTGGCCGATGCCGGACAACACCGCGTACTGCGTCTCCAAGGGCGGCATGCGCATGCTGACGCGAACTGCCGGTGTCGAGCTCGCCGCGCACGACATCCTGGTCGTCGGCGTCGGGCCCGGTGCGGTGGAGACGCCGATCAACCTGTCGACGATGAACGACCCCGCCAAGATGAAGACCCTCGACGCCGCGATCCCGATCGGTCGGATGGCCCGACCGTCGGAGATCGGGAACGTCGTGGCCTTCCTGGCGGGTGAGGGAGCCAGCTATCTCGCCGCCACGACCGTGTTCGCCGACGGCGGCATCATGCACTCCAGCCCCGGCCTGTAACGATGGCCGAGCCCACGCGGCACCGCGTCGTGATCATCGGAGGCGGCTTCGGCGGCCTGTTCGCGGCCAAGCTCCTCAAGCGCGTGCCCGTCGACGTCACGCTCGTCGATCGCACGAACCACCACCTGTTCCAGCCGCTGCTGTACCAGGTCGCCACCGGCATCCTCTCCGAGGGACAGGTCGCGCCGCCGTTGCGCGAGGTGCTGCGCCGCCACGAGAACGTGCGCGTCGAGCTCGGCAACGTGACCGCCATCGACATCGATGAGCAGATCGTGCACGCGACGCGTCCGTTCGGTGAGCTGGCGATCCCGTACGACTCGCTCATCGTCGCCGCCGGCGGGAACGGGACGTACTTCGGGCACGACGAGTTCAGCCAGTTCGCGCCGGGCATGAAGACGATCGACGACGCGCTCGAGCTGCGCGGTCGGATCTTCGGTGCGTTCGAGATGGCGGAGGTCGAGCAGGACGAGGACGCGCGACGCGCGTGGCTGACGTTCGCGGTCATCGGGGGCGGCCCGACCGGGGTCGAGATCGCAGGCCAGATCGCCGAGCTCTCGGGGCGTCCACTCAAGAAGAACTTCCGGGCGATCGATCCGAAGAGCGCCCGCGTGCTGCTCTTCGACGGCGGTGAGCAGATCCTCACGTCCTTCGGCGACCGCCTCTCGGGCAAGGCCGCCCACGAGCTGGAGCGGCTCGGCATCGAGCTGCACCTGAAGAGCCGGGTCACCGACGTCACCCCCGACACCGTCGTCGTCTCGGGTCCAGACGGCGAGTCGCGCGTCGCCTGCCACACGAAGGTCTGGGCGGCCGGGGTCGCGGCATCGCCGCTGGGGCGCATGCTCGCCGAGGCGACGGGCGCCGAGGTCGATCGCTCCGGGCGTGTCGCGGTGCTCGCCGACTGCACGCTGCCCGGCCATCCCGAGATCTTCGTGGTCGGCGACCTGATGGCGCTCGACGAGCTCCCCGGGGTCGCCGAGGTCGCCATGCAGTCGGGGATCCACGCGGCGCGCACGATCAAGCGCCGTCTCGGCGGTGACACGGAGGCGAAGCCGTTCAAGTACCGCGACCTCGGCAGCATGGCGACGGTGGCGCGCTTCCGGGCGATCGTGAGCTTCAAGGGCATCCGGGTCGCGGGTTTCCTCGGCTGGCTGATGTGGGCGTTCGTGCACCTCACGTTCCTCACCGGGTTCAAGAACCGGTTCTTCGCGGTGTTCCAGTGGGTGCTCGCGTTCATCGGGCGCGCGCGCAACGAGCGGACGTTCACGCTCCAACAG
>CAZHKE010000015.1:0-61117 GCA_964532485.1 uncultured Bifidobacteriaceae bacterium | reverse complement strand
TCCGCCTCCTCGGGATGCAGCGCCAGGTAGCTCCGGCCGATCTCGTCGGCCGCATCCGGCCGCGTCACCAGGGCGACCAGCGCGTCGCGAGCGGCCGTTGCGTCGGCGGTGACGGCCGGCTCGAGCTCGAAGGCACCGGCCTGCTGCCCAGACGAGCGCGTCGTGTACGCGAGAGCGCCTGCAACGGCCGCGGCAACAGTGCTCCGGCTCGCGGCGCCGAGGAAGCGGCGTCGGCTGATCCGCGTCATCGTGTGAGCACTCGCGCGATCCGGTCGGCGAGCCGCAGCGCGAGGGCGACGATCGTCAGCGTGGGGTTCGCGAACCCCTCGGTGGGGAAGACCGAGCTGCCGGCGATGAACAGGTTCTCGACTCCGTGGACCTGTGCGTGGGCGTCGACGACCCCGTACGCGGGGTCGCGGTGCATGCGAGTCGTGCCGCTGTGGTGACTGCCGTATTCGACGACGGGGGGCACGTCGGGTTCGCGCAGCACGCGCCCGAGCCCGAGGCGCCCGACCTCTCGGGCGAAGATCTCGACGCCCCGGAGCATGTGGGACCGGTCGTCGTCGGTGAGCGCCCAGTGCAGGTCGAGCCGCGGAACGCCGAGCTCGTCGGTCTCGGAGTTGAGCGCCACGCGACTCTCCGGGTTCGGCGTCTGCTCGCTGCGCACGAGCAGCGCGAACTGGTTGCTGACCCTCGTCCGCCCGCCGAGCGTCTCGACCTCGCGGGCCGGACGGGGAACGCCACTGCGGCCCTCGATGTCGCCGACGAGCGCCGCGACGGCGGCGGTGGAGATACCTGTCGTCGCGTCGCTGCTCGGCGACGCATCGTCGTCGTCGCCGCCCTCGAACGGGAACAGCGTCGTCGACCATCCCGGGAGTCGCTGGTCGCGCGCGGCCGCTCGCGTCAGCGCCACCGCGCCGAGGAGCGTGCGGGGCGGGTCCATCGCTGCAAGACCGGCGCGGGCGAACGGCACCCCGACGAAGAAGCTCAGCTCCGGGTCTGGCGCGCGGTCGGCGAGGACGAGACGGCCGAGGTGCACCTGGGGATGGTCCATGAAGAACCTCCCGACGAGATCACGATCGTTGCCGAGCCCGGCCGGGTTGGTGTCGCGTGACGCGAGCAGGAGGCGGGGGTTCTCGAGCCCTCCAAGAGCGAGCACCACCACGTCGGCGTCGACCGTGAAGCGATTCCCCGCGAGCGTGGCGACGTCGACACCGTGCACCCTCGCCTCGTCGCTGCGCACGTTGGCGGCATTGGCGTGCAGGATGACTCGCACGTTGGTGGCGCGGCGCAGCTCCGATCGGTACTTCTCCCCGAAGCGGGTCCCGGGCCCGATCTGGAACAGCGCCGTGCGCATCGTGTCGTTGTGGACCAGGGGCTGCACGCCCGGCAGGCGCCCCAGCCACCACTCGAGGTCGTAGCGAGGCGGGCCGAGGTCGCAGATCGGCTGCGCCCGCTCGTAGTAGGGCTCCAGCTCGGTGCGGCGAAACGGCCAACCGCTGAAGGGGACCCAGTCGCGGACCTCGAAGTCCTCGGGGTCGAGGGGCCGAGACATCCCGGCCCAGTGGTTGGTGGATCCCCCGAAGTACCGCAGGCGGCTCGACTCGAGGTCGTAGTGCAGCCCACTGACAATGCCCCGCGCGAGCCGCTGGACCGGCGCCTCGAAGTCGAGCCCGCCGCTCTCCAGCACGACGACGCGATGACGCGTGCCGGCGAGCGATCGCGCGATCGTGATCCCCGCGGCGCCGGCGCCGACGATGCACACGTCGCCTCGGATCGTCGCGCCGGTCGGTACGTCGTCAGCGTCGTCGAACATCCCCCACACCCGAGCGCGTCGTGCACTGCCCCGGCACAGAGCATCGCACGCCGACCCCTGAGGGACCGGTCAGGAGCGCAGCACGACCCGCAACGTCATCCTCGGCGCGGTTCGGGGCGCTCACCGCGCCTCGGCTCCACGGATCTCGCGCGGGCCCGGGACGACCAGGACGGGGCACTCGGCGAACTCGAGGACGTGGGCGGTGACGCTGCCCACGTACGGCGACGAGGGGCCGCGCCGGTCGCTGCGCCCCAGGACGATCATGTCGACCGCGTGCGAACGCGCCTGCTCGAGGATCTGCTCGAACGGTTCACCGATGCAGTGGACCGCGTCCACCGTCAGCCCGAGTGCTCGGGCGCGGGTGGCGACGTGCTGGAGGATGGTTGCTCCTCCTTGATCCAGGCGCGTCGCCCTCGCCGGCGCCGAGGTGCCGAGCAGCGGGTCGCGGGCCTGGTCGCGGACCACCGTCACGATTCGGATCTCGGCGCCCCAGGTCCGGGCGAGCTCGAGGGCGAGATCGGCGGCGCGCATCGCCGCCGGGGAGTCGTCGACGGCGAGCAGGACGCGGCCGATCGTCATGGCTCTGTCGTGAGCGAACGGGGCCGTTCGAATCGAGTGCGCACGAGCTCCTCCCGTTCGTGCTCGTCGAGGCGCAGCTCGAGATCGTCGAGCGCGTCCTCGAGCCGTGGGATCCATCGGTCGCGCACCGCGTGGAGGCGCTGCTCGGTGGTCCCGAGCTCGGTGCGGAAGCGCTCGAGCGCATCGCTCGCGGCCGCGTGCTCGACGGCGCGCGTCAGCGCGCGGCGGTACTCGCGTGCCGCAGCAGTGAGCGCGCTCGGGCCCGGGAGGTCGGGGGGTGGGCCGAGCTCGCAGGTCGCCTCGCCCGGGTAGCGCACGCCCATCTCGGACTTCCACGTGAACTCCGCTTCCGCAGGTGTCGTGGTGCGCGTCGCGGTCTCGAGGCCGGGCCGGCCGCCGAGGACCATGGCGCGGCGCTGCCAGGTCTCGGCGTCGCTGACGGCAGCCGCGAGCGCCGTCGCGCTCCGCTCGACGAGGTGCGCGAGGCGCCGCTCCTCGAGGCGCAGCGCCTGCTGCTTGTGCTCGAGGATGTCCCCGGCGCGACGGGCGACGTCGAGGCGCTCGACGAGCCACAGCCGTCCGGCGCGGCCCGGGGGGTGGCGGACCGTCACGGTGTCGTCTCGGCGTCGTAGTGCGCGTCGAGCTCGGCCGGGGAGAGGCCCGTGAGCTCGCGGCGCGGCAGCGTGGAGAGCACGGACCACGCTCGCTCGAGGGTCTCGTCGAGCGTGCGGCTCTCGTTGGGGCGTTGCCGGACGAAGTCGTGCTCGAACGCGTCCTCGAACGCGAGGTAGGCGCGATCGGTCTGCGAGAGCGCGGCCTCACCGAGGAGCTCGGCGAACGCTCGCGCGTCGCGGGCGCGCGCGAGCATGCTGAGCAGCTGCGCGGCGACGTCGAGGTGGTCGTCGCGCGTTCGGCCGGGTCCAGCTCCGCGACGCATGAGTCGCGAGAGCGAGGAGAGCACGTCGAGCGGCGGGTAGATGCCGGCGGCGTTCAGCTCGGTGGACAGGACGAGCTGACCTTCGGTGATGTACCCCGTGAGGTCAGGGACCGGATGGGTGATGTCGCCGCTCGGCATGGTGAGCACCGGGACCTCGGTCACCGAGCCCCCCTCGTCGCGGATCCGACCGCACCGCTCGTAGAGCGAGGCGAGATCGCTGTAGAGATAGCCGGGATAGGTTCGCCGGCCCGGGATCTCGCCGCGGGCGGCGGAGACCTGCCGCACGGCTTCGCAGTACGCGGTCATGTCGACCATGACCACCAGGACGTGGCGGTGGGTGGTGAACGCGAGGTGCTCGGCGACCGTGAGGGCGACCCGCGGCGTGACGATGCGCTCGATGACGGGGTCGTCCGCGGTGTTGAGGAACAACGCGAGCTCGCCGGATGCGCTGCGCGCCTCGAGCTCGTCGCGCACGGCGGCTGCGTCCGCGTGCGTGATGCCCATCCCGGCGAAGACCACGGCGAACGGCTCGTGGGCGGTGTGGGCCTGCGCGGCGATCTGGGTGGCCAGCTCGAGGTGCGGCAGACCTCCGACCGAGAAGATCGGGAGCTTCTGGCCCCGCACGAGCGTCGTCAACGCGTCGACGGCCGAGATGCCCGTGAAGATCGGCTCACGTGGTGCGTCACGGGCGGTGGGGTTCAGCGGAGCGCCGTTCACGTCCGCGGTGTGCTCGGCCAACACCGGCGGCCCGCCGTCGAGCGGCTCCCCGCGACCGTTGCAGACGCGACCGAGCCACTCCTCACCGACCGGCACGCGCATCGGTGAGCCGGCGAACCGGACGCCGGTCCCGGAGCGCGTGAGACCGGCGGTGCCCTCGAAGACCTGCACGACCGCGAGGTCGCGGTCTCGTTCGAGGACGACGCCGTGACGCTGCTCGGCCCCGTCGAGCGTGACGACCGCGTCCTCGTCCCAGCCGACACCGCTGACGTCACCGACGACGAGCAGCGGCCCCTCGACACGTCGCACGTCGGTGTACTCGATGCGAGCCGCGTCGATCATGGCGCCTGCGGCAGCGAGGACAACACGCCATCGCGGCACTGCTCGACGGCTGAGACCGCGCCCGGCGCGGTCTCGTCGCGCGCGCGAACGAGAGTTCCGAAGTCGACTTCCTCGATCAACGTCGCGGGTACGCCCTTGGCGACGAGCTCCTGGCAACGGTCGTGGACGACGAGCACGGCGTCGGCGATCGCTGCCTGCTTCGCCGGCTCCGAGTAGGCGTCGTTCTCGCTGATCGCGCTCTGTTGGAGCAGCGCCTCACGGATCAGACGACCGGTCAGCAGCACGATCCGCTCGCGCCCGGGCAGCGCCGAGCGTCCGACGAGCTGCGCGATCGGCTCGAGCCGGTCGGACTCGGCGAGCAGCCCGAGGATCCGCGCGCGCCGTTCCGGCCAGGCCGTGTCGCCGTTGGTGGCGTGCCACGTCGCGATGTCGTCGCTGTCGCGCGAGAAGGACGCCCGCCAGGTCACCGCCGGGTAGTGCCGGGCGTAGGCGAGGTCGCGGTCGAGGGTCCAGACCGCGCGCACGAAGCGCTGCGTGTGGGCGGAGACCGGTTCGGTGAAGTCGCCACCCGGTGGCGACACCGCGGCGACGACGGTGACCGAGCCCTCGCCGCCCCCCAGGGTGCGCACTCGTCCGGCCCGCTCGTAGAACGCCGCGAGCGCGGACGGGAGCCCGGCCGGATAGCCCTCCTCGGCCGGGAGCTCGCCGGCCCGCGAGCTGAACTCGCGGAGCGCCTCCGCCCAGCGCGAGGTGGAGTCCGCGATCAGCACGGCGTCGCGTCCGAGGTCGCGGTAGTACTCGGCGATGGTCATCCCGGTGTAGATGCTCGCTTCGCGGGCCATGACCGGCATGTTCGACGTGTTGGCGACGATGACGGTGCGCTCGCGGAGCGCCCGTCCGGTCCGGGGGTCGTCAAGGGTGCGAAGGTCCTCGAGGACGTCCGCGAGCTCGTTGCCGCGCTCGCCGCAACCGACGTAGACGATGACGTCCGCGTCGCACCACTTCGCGATCTGCTGGAGCAGCACCGTCTTGCCGGTGCCGAAGCCGCCGAGCACGGCAGCCGTCGACCCCTTGGCGATCGGTTCGAGCAGGTCGAGGACGCGTTGACCGGTGACGAGCGGGACCGGCTCCTCGATGCGCCCGGCGTGGGGCCGCGCGCGCCGGACGGGCCATCGCTCGACCAGCGTCACGGGCCTGCCCGCGATCGTCGCGAAGGGCTCGTCGGGCGCGAACGGCCCCGCGGGCTCGATGTGATCGACGAGCCCCCCACCGTCGACGGGCACCGGGACCTCCTGCGGGACCCCGTCGCCTCCATCGGTCGCGACGGCGATCGGTCGGCCGGGAACCGCCTCGTCACCGACCTCGACGCGAGGTTCGACGCGCCAGGTCCCCGTCACGGACCGGAGCCGGCCGGGGCCCAGCCACCGCGGCCCGCCGAGCAGCGGCCGGGCGAGACCGTCGAAGACGCCGCCCAGCAGCCACGGGCCGAGCGGGACGACCAACGGATGGCCCAGTCCCGTGACCGCCGCACCGGGCGCGAGCCCGCCCGTGTACTCGTACACCTGGGCAGTGATGCGATCGCCGTGGAGGGCGATCACCTCACCGGGGAGGTGCTGATCGCCGATCTCGATCGTGTCGGACGGGGCGAGGCCGCGCAGGCCCTCGACCTCGATGAGCGGGCCGGTCACTCGCACCACCCGCCCCGCGCTCGCGTCGGCGTCGGGTCGTCTCACGTCCACAGCTGTGCGACCTCGCTGCTGAGCTCCTCGGTGGCGCGGTCGGCGAGCGTGACGAGGCGGTAGTCGACTCGTCGGCTCTCCGTCTCGGCGACGAGCCCCGGCTCGGCGTCAGGGTCGACGAGCACCGTGGCGTCGGGACCGAGCTGACGCACCGCGAGGCTCCGCAGGCGACCGACCAGGTCGTCGTAGTCGTGCTCGCGCGCCAGGTCTCGCGCGGCGGCCCGCGCGCGATCGTGGAGCTCGTCGTAGCAACCCCGTCGGGCCTCGAGCACGATCCGGCGCGCCTCACGCCGGGCTCGGGCCCGCTGGCGAGCGAGCCGGTCGGCAGCATCTTGCTCGCCCTCGGCGCGCGCGGCGCTGATCTCGCGCTCGGCCCGGGCCCGCGCGTCGTCGAGTGCCGCCGCAACGTCGCGATCCGCCTCGGCGACCACTCGGTCGGCTTCGGTCCGGGCGTTGCTCAGGAGCGCTGCTCGGGTCGCCTCGAGGTTCACGCGGGCAGCACCACCCGCAGCCGCGTGCCGACGTCGACATCACCGAGGGCGTCCGCCGCGGCCGGAGTGAGGACGATCACGTCGACGTCGTCGGGCAGCGCGTCCCAGGCAGCAGGTGCACCTCCCGGTTCGGTCGCGACCACGAGCGCGCCCGCCAGCGCGAACCCTTCGACCCGGTGCTGCTCCCCGACCGCGGCGATGCGGCTCATGCGCGCCCGATGAGGATGATGGCGATGATCAACCCGTAGATCGCGATGCCCTCGGCGAGGCCGACGATGACCATCGCCCGGCCGAAGAGCTCGGGTCGCTCGCTGATCGCCGCCAAGGCCGCGGAGCCCGTGTAGGCGACGGCGATGGCCGCGCCCAGCGATGAGCCCGCGACGGCGATCGCGGCGCCGATGAACGCCTCCCCGCTGGCCGACGAGGCGGAGGTCGTGGTGCCCGCGAAGCCGGGACCGCCCGTGAGCACGACCAACAGCAGCGCGAGCCCGCCGACCAACAAGAGGGTGTTCACGATCCTGAGTGCCCGAATCGCGGGACGGGGGTGACGTCGCAGCACCGTCGCGGTCACCCACGACACGGCGACACACGCAGGGAGCACTGCCAGCCAGATCAGCATCTCTTCTCCTCTGTCGCACCAACGGGGACGTGCCAGGGCCGGAACGGGCGACCTTCGCCGACGAAGACCCGCGAGAACAGCTCGTAGTACTCCAGGCGCAGCGCTTGCACGCCGGCAACGAGCGCTTCGAGCGCGAACGTGATGACGCGCCCGATCACGAACACCAGAGCCGCGGCGAGGTACCCGACGCCACCGCCGTGCCAGAGCGACGTCGTCGCGTCCCAGACCACCAGACCGAGCGCGGCGTGCGTCAGGCCGAACGCGGCGAGACGAGCGAACGACACGAGGTTCGACCCGACGCGCAGGACGAGATCGAACAGCTCGATGCCCGTCTGCATGCCGGCCGCGGTCCCGTGTCCCGCCTCGGCGTGCAGGCCGACTGCGGCGAGGCCCAGCCCGATGCCCGCGACCACGAGACCGATGCCCCAGACGGCCGCCTCGGACCCGACGACGCCACCGGCGACGAGCGCGATCCCGGCGAAGACGGCTGCCCCCGCGATCCCCGCGGGCGCCCACAACGCGGCTCCCGGCCCGGCCTCGCGCCAGCGATTGACGATCGCGAGGACGTAGGCGGCGGCGAGCAGGACGGCACCGACGCCGATCGCCACGACGAGCAGGAGCTCCGGGTCGTCGAGCGGGTTCATCCACAGCGCCGGCACGATGCCCGTGGGACCGAAGCACTCGCCGTAGAGCAGACCGAACACGGTCGCGGACACGCCGAGCGTGACGATGAAGGGCCACATGGGCCGGACCCCACGCAGTCGCGGCGACCGAGCGCGGCGCAGGAGCAGCCCGCCGGCGACGAGCAGCAACCCGTCGCCGACGTCTCCGAACATCATCCCGAACATCACGACGTATGCCGCCGCGGCGAACCAGATGGGATCGAGATCGCGGTAGGGAACCGTGGCGTAGGTGTCGACGAGCGGCCGCAAGGCCGCGGAGCCGCGGCGCTCCGGCAGCAAGGTCGGGACCTCGGCGCCGGCAGGCCACGGCAGCTCGACGACGCTGCCGCCGAGCGGCTCCAGGCACTCCGCGACGACCCCGACGTCGGCCACGGGCATCCAACCCGCGAGTGCGGTCACGTCGTCGTCGCTGATCGCACCCGCACTCACGCGTCGCAGCTCCGCAGCCACCGCATCGGCGGTCGGCCCCGTGGTTCCCTGGTCACCTCGATCCCCGCGTCCGCGGTGATCGTCACTCGCTGCGTCCGGAGCGTCGCTCGGCGCGAGGTCGGGCTCGAAGACGCCACGATCGGCGACGGCTGCCAGCACGTCGGCCCACGACTGCTTCGGCGCCACGACCGCGACGCGCCGCATGGCGGTCGGCTGCGGGACGTCAGGCCAGCGCATCGAACGTCTCGGCTCCGGCTCGGCCCCACGCCGCGGCCTCGAGCGCGCCGCACACCCGGTGCGCGTCCGTGAGCAGCACGACCGCAACCGACTCCACGACGACCTCGCCCGGCTGGGCGCGGCCCAGCGCGGCCAGCGCAGCTTCGGCGGTGACGTTCCACCACCGCGCCTCGCCCTGCCACAGTGCCTCGCCGTCGTCGATGTCGGCGAGGACCCAACGCGCGTCGCCGCCGAGCGCGTCGGCGAAGCCGGCGACGTCGTCGACCCCTTCGCATGCCGGACCGAGCAGACGGCGCGCGTCACGCCCGGCGCTGCTCCCGAGCGTCCGTCCGCCCACGAAGCGCTCGCCGGCGACGATCAGCGCGCCCGCCGCCGCCGCCCATCGCCGCAGCCGAGGGATCGAGTCGCTGACTCGACGCGCCCACGCCAGCCGGAGCGCGGCCGCGAGCCGGGCCGGCTCGGTCGTCCCCGGATCGCCCCAGGGCGACGCGGCCAGCGCGTGGCGGACCTCGTCGCTCGAGCGGCAGCCACGGACTCGCGGCCAGATCGTGGCCAGGGGGCCGAGCTCGAATGGCCGGACGTCCCGGCCACCGGCGAGCATCCCGAGCTGCGACTCGATGTTGGCGATCTCGAACCCACCCGCCAGGATCCGGACCATGTCCGCGCCACCGGCCACCAGCCAGCCGGCGAGCACCCGCAAGTCCCACAAGGCCGTCGCCCACACGCCGCGCTGCGCCTCGGTCAGCGACATCTCCGACGTCACCGAGTGGCCGTACGGCGACCCGGCCACCATCGTCACCGCATCCACGAACGACGCGGTCGCCACCGATCGGCTGCCGGCAGCTCCGAGGCGACGGCGTGCGAGCGCACGGGCGCGCGCGCTGCCCGCCACCCACCCGGGCTTCATCGCTCGCCCCCGCGCTCGCGGCCCATCGAGGCCACCATGCCGACGATGCGTGCTGTGAGTGCGGGGAGGCGCTCGTCGGCTCGGCGCGCGAGCGCGGTCGCGTCCTCCTGAGCCTGGTGCACGAGCTCGTCGCGCTCGGCCTGCGCCGCTTCGACCGCGGCGCTGGCGGCCTGTGCCCTCGCCGCGTCGGCCTGCTGACGCGCGTTCGCGAGCACCGCGTCGACCTGGGTGCGGCCGGCCGCGCGTCGCCGGTCTTCCTCGCCATGCGCGTCGGTGACGACCGCAGTGGCCTGCTCCTGCGTGCTGCGCAGCGCCGCGAAGACGGGGGCCAGCTCCTCGGCGAGCTGCGCGGCCCGGTCGACGGGAACCCCGGCCCGCGCCGGCGGGCCGGGCGCGGCGACGGGTCGTACTCGACGGAGGAAGTCGCTCAGCGTGGCCATGGCTCGCCACGACGACGGATTCGGGTGTGCGCTCGACGCTGCGGCGGCATCCTGTCACTTCTACCCGCACGGCCGGGTCGAGAACCAGCGCCCTCGGTCCTCGTGAGCGAAGGACCAAGGGCCCTGGCCCGAGGGCACGGACGACGAGAAGATGCCCGGACGGGAGCGCCGGCCGTTGCGGCGGTGGTCCGAGACCGGCAGCGCGCGAGGAGCGACGGTGATGCAGCGAGTCCTGGTGGGCACGGACGGCTCGGCGAGCGGCGGAGCGGCGGTGCGGTGGGCGACGGACCTGGCGTCGGCGACGGGCGCGGAGCTCGTCGTCGCCAGGGCCTGGACGCCCGACGAGGCCGAGCTGCCGCACGAGCACCTCGAGGAGCTGCGCCGCGAAGCTCGCCGGGTGCTCGACGAGGAGTGGTGCGACGACGTTCGACAGCGTGACCAGCCGTACCGTCCGGTGCTGCTCGAAGGCGACCCGCGCCACGAGCTGCTCGAGGGCGCCCGGCGCCAGCAGGCGGACCTCCTCGTGGTCGGCGCTCGGGGTACCGGGAGCCATCCCCACGCACTGCATCTCGGGAGCGTCGCGCACCATCTCGCGCACCACACGATGCTCCCCCTGGCGCTCGTGCCCGCCAGCGCCCGCCGCTCATCGCCGCAGCGCATCCTCGTCGGTGTCGACGAATCCCCCGGCAGCGCCGAAGCGGTCCTCTGGTGCCGCGAGGTCGCCTCCGCCCTCGGGGCCGAGGTGATCGCCGTGCACGCCGAGCTGCCCTTGGCCGAGTGGGTGCCGCACACCGATCCCGACAGCTGGTACCAGCACGCGCTCGAGCACTGCGCGACGTGGGTGGCGCCGCTGCGCGACGCCGGCATCCCGACCGAGATCGACGTCGTCGAGCACGAGCCCGTCGCCGGGCTCACTGACGCAGGCGTCCGGAACCAGGCGGGGCTGCTCGTCGTCGGGACCCGAGGCACCGGCGGCATCACCGGTCTGCGCCTCGGCAGCACCGCGCTCAAGGTGCTGCACCACAGCGGACTCCCTGTCGTGCTCGTGCCACCCGGGCACGGGGTCGCGCCCGGCTGAAGCTCGCGCGCATCGGCCGCGTCCGCCTGCACCATCGCCGGCTACGTCACGCGGTGGCCCCCGCTGGTGGTGGCGGGCGCTTCCCCCACCGAGCCGAGGTGCCGCAGGAACCAGGCCCGGGCGAGTCCCGCCGCGGTCTCGAGCGTGCCGGGCTCCTCGAAGAGGTGCGTCGCACCGGGGACGACGACGAGCTGGTGCTCGCACGTGAGCTGCTCGGCCGCGTCCTCGTTGAGCCCCAGCACCACGTCGTCGCGACCGCCGACGATGAGCAGCGCAGGCGCCCGCACCGCGGCCAGCGCCGAGCCCGCGAGGTCGGGCCGCCCCCCGCGGGAGACGACGGCATCGACGCGGTCGGACATGAACGCCGCAGCACGCAACGCGCCCGCGGCCCCGGTGCTGGCACCGAACAGGCCGACCGGAAGTGCCGCCGTCCGGGGCGCGTCCGAAGCCCAGTCGACGGCGGCGATCAGACGCTGCGTGAGCATGTCGATGTCGAACACGTTCGAGCGGTCGAGCGCCTCGTCGGTGGTGAGGAGGTCGAGCAGCAGCGTCGCGAGACCACCTTCGTTCAAGACCTGTGCGACGAAGCGGTTGCGCGGGGAGTGGCGGCTGCTGCCGCTGCCGTGCGCGAACACGATCAGGCCCCGCGCCGCCGGTGGTACCGAGAGGTCGCCGTCGAGGCTCACCCCGTCGAGCGGCACCCGCACTCCGCCGTCGAGCACCCGGCTCGCTGCGAGCAGGGCAACCACCTGGTCTTCGGACACAGCACTGAAGTCCGAGTAGTACGCGCCGACCGCGCCGAAGAGCTCGGGCTGCTCGGGGCAGATCACCGCGTCGGCCTCCTTTGCGAGAAGCGCGACCGCTTCGCGCGACGCGACGGGAGCCGCCACGATCACGCGTGCGGCACCGTGCGCCCGGGCGACTGCCACGGCAGTGCGCGCGGTCCCCCCGGTGGCGATGCCGTCGTCGACGATGATGACGACCCGGCCCTCGAGCGGCACGGGCGGGAGACCGGTGCGCAACCGCGTGGCGCGCCTCACGACTTCGGCGCGCTCGCGCTCTTCCACCGCCGCGAGCTCGTTCGGCGCGATCCCGAGTCTGCGGATCATGTCGGTGTCGAGGATGCGGACACCGTCCTCGCCGACGGCACCGACGCCGACCTCGGGCTGGAACGGGACGCCGACCTTGCGGACCACGATCACGTCGAGCGGCAGGTCGAGCGCCCGGGCCACCTCGAACGCCACCGGCACACCACCCCGAGGCAAGCCGACGACGATCGGGCGCTCAGCCACGAGCGGCGCGAGCTCTTGCGCGAGCACCCGCCCTGCCTCCTGACGATCACGGAAGCGCCGCATCACGTCAGTGTGGACCCGCCGAGCACGACCCGCCTAGAGACCTTCGTCCTCTTCCCGAACGCTGCGGCTCGCGATCACCCCCGGGTTGCGACGCCGGCCTCTACGAGCGGGGGAACCGGTAGAGCTCGCGGGCGTTGAGCTCGGCCATGCGCTGCGCCTCGTCGTCGGGGACGTCGAGCAGCGCCTCGGCGAGGATCTTGCGGCTGTTCGGCCAGTTCGAGTCGTTGTGCGGGAAGTCGGCTTCCCACATGAGCTTGTCCACGCCGATCAGGTCGCGGTTCCGGATCGCGTAGCGGTCGGAGATCATGCACACCCAGACGTGCTCGGCGAAGACCTCGGAGGGCGGCGCGGTGTTCTCGAGGCCCTCGTATCGACTGCGCTCCCACGTGTAGTCGAGGCGTTCGAGCACGTACGGCACCCACCCGGCCCCACCCTCGGAGAGGGCGACGCGACAGCTCGGCAAGCCGTTGAAGGCGCCGCTGAAGATCAGGTCGCCGAGTGCGCTCATGGAGTTGATGCCGCACAGGGCGATGCCGACCGACGGTGTGGTCTCGGGTGACGGACGGATGAGGCCCATGGAGGTGCCGATGTGCATCGACAGCGGCAGCTCGGTCTCGTTGCACGCTTCGAACACCGGACGCCAGTGCCCGGTCGGGAACGACGGCAGCCCGAGCGGATGGGGGTTCTCGACGAACAGCACCGCGCGGGAGCCCTTGGCGGCACACCGCTCGATCTCGGCGACCGCGGCGGTGACGTCCCACAGTGGGACGAGCGTCTGCGGGATGAAGCGATCCGGGTAGGCATCGCACCACTCGTCGATCATCCAGTCGTTCCACGCCCGCACCATCGCCAGCGCCAGGTCCGGGTCGTCGGCCTCCAGGAACTGGGTCCCGCCGAATCGCGGGAACGTCGGGAAGAGCAGCTCCGCCCACACGCCGTCGTCGTCCATCGCCCGAACGCGCTCGTGCACGTCGTACGCGGCCGGGATCATGTCCTCGTAGCGTCGTGCGTACAGATCCTCGCCGTGCCCTGCTTCGCCCGGACGGAACTTGCGCGTCGCCTCGTTCCCCTGGAACGACAGCGGGTAGAACCGGTCCTCCCAGAGCCATCCCTCCGCGCCGTCACGATCGACGATGCGCGGCGCCCGATCCCGAAAGCGCGCCTCGATGTGATCGACGAACACGTTCGGCGGCTCGATCACGTGGTCGTCGACGGAGATCGCTCGTACGTCATCGCGCAGCATCGGCCCCCCGATCGTCGTACCTCGACAGAAGGTCAGGATCGCGCGTCGCGAGCATCGACGTGAAGTGCAGCTGCGCGACGCCGCCAGGCGAGGCGCTCACCGGCCCTGCTCTGCGACGTCGTCCGGTGTGGTGTCGTCGAGCTCCAGGGTGGCCCGGGCGCGGCGCGCCATCGGCTGGTCGACCATCTGGCCCTCGAACGCGATCGCCGCCTCGCCGGCCCGCCGAGCCTGCTCGTAGGCGGCGAGCAGCCGACGCGCTCGGTCGAGCTCGTCGGCGGACGGCGAGAAGATCTCGTTCGCCAGCCGCACCTGCGCCGGGTGGATGCACAGCTTCCCTCGGTAGCCGATCGCCTGCCCTTCGCGACCGTCGACGAGGAAGCGCTCGTCGTCGTCGAAGCTCGCGACGATCTGGTCGATGGCGTGCACGCCGGTCAGTCGGGCGGCGAGCGCGACTCGAGACCGCGCGTACAGCACCTCGATGCCCGCCTCGGTGCGGGTGCCTCCCATGTCGGCGATGAAGTCCTCGGCGCCGAAGTACGCCGCCGACACCGGCGGACGCAGCAGCTCCTCGACGCGCGCGACGCCGGCCGCGGTCTCGATCCCCGCGAGCACGGCCAGCGTCGAGAGACCGGCGTCCTCGAGCGAACCCGCGACCGCCTCGACGTCCGCGACGGCCTCGACCTTCGGCACCACGACACCGAAGAGCGCAGGCGCGAGCGCGTCGCGCACGTCGGCGGTGAACCAGTCGGACGAGCGGGCGTTCACCCGCACGAGCACCGCCAGCTCAGGGTGCGCGACGGCGAGCTCGGTCCCGACCTCACGCGCGTGCCGTCTCGCCTCCACCTTCCCGTCGGGCGGCACGGCGTCCTCGAGGTCGAGGACGACCGCATCGGGACCGCTGCGAGGCAGCTTGCGCAGCACGTCGGGGCGGCTCGCGGGCGCGAAGAGCACGCTCCGCATCCGCGAGTGCGGGCTCATCGTGCGAGCTCCTCGAGGCTGCGGAACTCGTCGAGCGCCTCGGGATTCGCGAGCGCCTCGGTGTTCTTGACCGGCTCGTCGTGCACGACGGCACGGACCGCCAGCTCGCTGAGCTTGCCGCTGCGGGTGCGCGGCAGGTCGCGCACCGCGACGATCCGTGCCGGCACGTGGCGGGGCGACGCGCCGGCCCGGATTCGCCGCCGTATCGTCGTCTCCAGGTCGGCGTCGAGCTCCGCACCCTCGCGCAGCACGACGAACAGGACGATGCGGACGTCGTCGCCCCAGCGCTGTCCGATGACGAGGCTCTCCTGCACGGTGTCGATGCCCTCGACCTGGCGGTAGATCTCCGCGGTGCCGATCCGCACGCCGCCCGGGTTCAACGTCGCGTCGGAGCGCCCGTGGATGACGATGCCGCCATGCTCGGTCCACTCGGCGAAGTCACCCTGGTGCCACATGCCGGGAAAGCGCGCGAAGTACGTGGAGCGGTAGCGCACGTCGTCGGGGTCGTCCCAGAAGCCGAGCGGCATCGAGGGGAACGGCGCGCAGCACACGAGCTCGCCGCCCTGGTGCGGCCCCAGCGACCGGCCCGCGTCGTCGACCACGTCGATCGCCATCCCCAGGCCCGGGCGCTGGATCTCGCCGGCCCACACCGGACCCGTCGGGTCTCCGGCGACGAGACAGCCGCACAGGTCGGTGCCTCCCGAGATCGACGCCAGGTGCACGTCGGCCTTGACGTCTCGGTACACGTACTCGAAGCCCTCGGGCGAGAGCGGCGATCCCGTCGACGTGATCGTGCGGAGCGCGCTCAGGTCGTGGTCCTCCTTCGGGCGCAGCCCGAGCTTCTCGCACGTCTCGAGGTACTTTGCCGACGTCCCGAACAGCGTGACCGACTCACGCCCGGCCAGCTCCCACAGGGGGGTGCCCTCGCCCCGGACGGGCGCCCCGTCGTAGACGACGACCGTGGCGTCGCTCGCGAGTGCCGAGGCGAGCCAGTTCCACATCATCCATCCGGTGGTGGTGAAGTAGAAGACGCGGTCGTCGGGTCGCACGTCGGCATGCAGGCGGTGCTCGACCAGGTGCTTGAGCAGCACGCCGCCGGCGCGGTGCACGATGCACTTGGGGAGGCCGGTCGTGCCCGACGAATACAGCACGTAGAGCGGGTGGTCGAACGGCAGCGCCGCGAACTCGACGGGGGTCGGCGCGTGGGCGCCGATCCATTCGTGCCAGTCGACGGCACGCTCGATCGCGGAGAGATCGGGCGCGTCGTCGAGGTACGACAGCACGGCGACGGTGCGCACCGACGGGAGCTGCGCGACGATCTCGCGGAGCCGCCCGAGGCAGTCGAACCGCTCGCCGCCGTAGCGGTAGCCGTCGACGGCGCAGAGGACGGAGGGCTCGATCTGCCCGAAGCGGTCGACGACGCCCCGGGTGCCGAAGTCGGGTGAGCACGACGAGAAGACGGCACCGATGCTCGACGCGGCGAGCAGGAGCGCGTACGCCTCGGGGACGTTGGGCAACCATGCGGCGACGCGATCACCCGGGCCGACGCCCGACGCGCGCAACGCCTGCTGGAGCTGCGAGACGAGCTCGTGCAGCTCGCGCCACGAGCACGTGCGGCGCCGGCCGTCCTCCCGCACGAAGAGGAGCGCGGCACCATCGTCGGCGCGTCCGAGGAGGTTCTCCGCGTAGTTGACGATCGCGCCCGGGAAGAACCTCGTGCGCCAGAAGTCGGGCGACGACGCGACGACGGTCCCGCCGCGGTCTCCGACGACTCCGCAGAAGTCCCAGACGCTCGCCCAGAAGCCCGCTGGGTCTTCCACCGACCAGCGGTGGATCTCGGGGTACGTGGTCAGCGCACGGCCGGAGCTCCGACGGGCCGCATCGGAGAACGCCCGGAGGTTCGCGGCGGCCACCCGATCGGGCGTCGGCTCCCACAGCGGCGCGCTCACGGTCGAGCCGTCCCGCGTCGCGCTCACACCGTCGCGCGGCGCTGGGCGACGAGCGCGGCGAGGGCGGCGAGCTCCTCCCTCGTCCCGATCGCGATGAGCACCTGGCCGCTGCAGATGACCTCGTCGGCGGAGGGGTTCGTCACGAACGTCCCGTCGGGCTCTCGGAGGGCGAGCACCAGTGCGCCGGTCTTGTCGCGGATGTGCGCGTCCTTGATGTTGGAGCCGGTCAGGACGGAGCTCGACGTCACCGTCATCTCCTCGAGCCGGAACTCGATGTCTCGGTCGTGCATGACCACGTCGAGGAACTCGGTGACGTGCGGCTGCAGGAGAAACGCTGCCGCGCGTGAGCCGCCGATGCTCTGGGGGTTGATGAGCCGGTCCGCGCCGGCTCGCCGCAGCTTCTCCTCGTTCTCCTCGATCCGGACACGCGACACGATGAACAAGTCAGGTTTGATGCTGCGAGCGCTCAGCGTCACGAAGAGGTTGGCGGCGTCGTTGTCGAGCGCGGCCACGAGCGCGCGGGCGCGCTGGAGCCCGGCACGCCTGAGCACGACGTCGTCGGTCGCGTCGCCGACCACCGACGCGGTCGTCCGCGACTCGACCTTTGCCTCATCGAGCTCGACCACGACGTGGTCCTGTCCCGCCGCCGCGAGCTCCCGGGAGATCGTTCGCCCGACTCGACCCCACCCACAGATGATCACGTGCTCTCGCATCGCGTTGATCCGATGTTCCATCCGTCGCCTCCCGAAGACGCCGCCGATCGCGCCGCCGACCAGCACCTCGATGAGCGCGCTGAGCGTGTACAGCGCGGTCCCCACTCCCACCAGGATGAGGACGATGGTGAACACTCGCTCGGGATCCGAGAGCGGCCGCACCTCTCGGAATCCGACGGTCGTGACGGTGGTGACCGTCTGGTACAGGGCGTCGAGCGTGCCGAAACCGAACCCGATGTAGCCGACGACTCCCGCGGCCATCACTCCGACGAGGGCGATCACGCCGAATGTGACTCGCCGCCAATCCACCATCCGAGGCACGCTATCGGCGGCGTCCGGAGCCGTGGACGGCCGGAACCTGCTTGCGGTCAGCTGTCGGCGCCGCCCTCGTCCGGTGCCACGTCGCCGGCCTGGAAGAGGCCGACAGCCCCGATCGACGCGCTCGAGAACTTGTGCGTGACGAATGGGTACAGGCCGGCGACGTCGAAGCTGAACTCGACGAAGCCACCCTGCGCGGGTTGGAGGTCGAGGGTCTGGCTGCCGCCCTGGCGGGCGTCGGGGCGAAGCAGGTAGGTGCCCTCCTTGAACGTCGTGTCGAAGATCGTGCCGATGACGTGGAAGGACGAGTTCTCCGACGGGCCATCGTCCATGACCCACACGCGGATGCGTTGGTCGGGCTCGACGCGAATGGGGCGATGCTGGTACTGGTTGGGGTAGCCGTTGAAGACGACCGCGTCCCAACGATCGGCGAGCATCTTCTCGAGGGACGCGACCTCGCCTGCCGGCGCGGTGTACAGCTCGGATTGCATCATCACGAGCTCGTGGTCGACCGGCGCGAGATCGGGCGGGTCGATGATGACCGCGCCGTACATCCCGTTGCCGATGTGGTGCAGCACCGGTGGCGTTCCGCAGTGGTACATGAAGATGCCCGCGTGCTTCGCCGTGAAGCGGTAGACGAGCTCCTCGCCGGGGTCGATCGTGCGCATCTCGTCGTTCCAGGCGACCTTGCTCGCGTGGAAGTCGATCGAGTGCCCGATCGTGCCGTCGTTGACGAGCGTGATCTCGAACGTATCGCCGACCTTGCCCCGCAGCACCGGACCCGGAACCTTGCCGTCGAAGGTCCACATCGTCTGCTTGAAGCCCGGCGCGATCTCGAGCTCTTCTTCGGTGGCCGTCATCGTGATCTGGTGCAGCGTTCCTTCCGGCGCGGGCGGTGCCTTCGGGTCGCGGGGCTCGAACGACTCGTCGGGCTCTGCCCCCAGATCGATCTCGCGGCCGGGGAACTCGGCAGCCGCGGTCTGGCCATCGGTCGCCACCGACACCTCGTCATCCTTCGGGTGCGAGATGACGATCGCGACCATCGAGATCACCGTGGCCAAGACGGCGAGAAGGGAGACGCTGACGATCCAGAAGCGGGTCCCACCGCGCTCCCAGGGAGACCCGCCCGCTGACTGGACGTTCGTCATCGTCGCTCCTCGTCTTGACCCGTGCGTTCACCCGAGGGATCTCCCTCGTGCGAGTCTCGGGATCGGACCGGGGCGCGACCAGGGCCTTTGGTCCTCGAGCACGATGACCTGCGACCACGCGCCGCAACCGGTTCGCCGGATGCGCGTTGCTCGGCCGCTCATCCCGACGTGCGCAGGATCCGTGTCTTGCCGAAGATGGTGCCGAACAGCAATCGGCCGTCGTCGTCGATCGTCACACCAGCGCCGAGGGTGTTGAACTGCGAGCCGCCCGTCACGTAGTGGAAGCGCGGCTCGCCGGTCGACCAGTCGACCGCCTCGATCGTCCACTGCCGGTCACGCGCCCCGCACGTGTAGACGAGGTCACAGGCCTGCGACACGAACGGCACCGAGTTGGGCGACGACACGGTCGTGCACACCCACGCCTCGTCGAAGCTCCGACGCCGGGGGTCCCACTCGTACTTGTGGAGGCCGTGCGGCGTGTACGCGGGGTCGTGCCCGAGGAAGAACGAGAAGAGCGTGCCCCGGATGCCGCCCACGGTCGTCAGCGGCTCGTTGTTCACGGTCATCGCGCCGTAGCCGCTCACCGTGATCGACTGCTCGGTCTGGATCGCGGGCCGCTCGGGGCCGCCCATGTGCGCGGGGCCGATGCCCGCGATGCGCCGCGACGGAGCGTTCGGGAGCTGCTGCCAGTCGTCGGGGATCTCGTCGCGCCAGAACAGCGTGATGTTCACCACGTCGTCGCCGTCGCCGATCACGACGAAGCGGTCCTCGTCGGAACCGAACCCCATGAGCGACGGCGTCGTCCCCGATCCCCAGCCGCGCCCGTTGCGGTACTCGGCCGACCAGGCACCGTCGGCCTCGTCGAGCGACAACCGATCCCCGGTCCACACGACCTTGTGCGTGCGGTCGACCGAGCTCACGTAGATGCCGTTGTCCTCGTCGACGCAGAGGCTCGTACGGACCCATCCGTACCCGCCGAGACCGGCTGCGAGCATGCGCTCCCAGTGCGGCGCCGCGTGCTCGGCCGCGCCCGGGAGCCTGATCGCCTCGTACTCGCTGAAGTCGCGCGCGAGGCAGACCAGCCAGCCATGGTCGGTCGACAGGAGCAGGCGTCCGTCGAACGTGAGGTTGACGCCGACGAAGCTCCCCTCGATGTGCGCGGGCTTGTCCCAGCGGGCGTGCTCCGCGATGGGCGAACCGGGATCCGACCGGTCCGCCTCGGCGTACGCGACGACGGCCGTCGCGCGACCGAGGAAGAGCGTGTTGTCGCGGTCGACGAGCGCGTACACGCCGTCGAGGCCGACGAGATACCGGGCGGCCAGCGTGACTGCGTGGTCGACGGCCTCCTGTCCCCGGAGAGCGTCGAGTCCGGCGACGTGCGCCTCGAGCTCGGGCTGTGGTGTGACCTCCTGGTCACCGGTCGTGAGCGTCGCCAGCACGTCGAGCGTGTCGTAGTCGAGCTTGGCGATGGTCTGACGGCCGTTGCTCCAGATGACGCGTCGCCCGTCCGGATAGGGCGACGAGATCAGGCCGCCGAAGTGCCCCGGGCCCAACCACGTGTACTGGAGCGCGTCCGGCCCGAGCACCTCCGTCGGTCCGGTCGGCCCGGGGCCCGGCGTGTTGTCCTGCTGGTCGCAGCGTCCGTGCGCGATCGGATAGCCCGAGTCGGCGAGGTACGGGTTGCGCGGACCGGTCTGCACGCGCGCCCCCCGAGCACAGCTAGTCGGCGAGCTTCACGGTCGCGACGTTCTTCGGGTTGCAGTCGAACGTGCCCGGCTTCTTGGGATGGACGCGGACGAACGTGCCGTCCTGGACCTGCTGGAGGTTGTAGCAGTCGCTCGGCATGCGCTTCCCGACGTTGGTCGTCGCGAGCAGCCCGCCCGCGTCGAAGTCCTGGGTCTTCGACAGCTCTTCGAGGATCCGGGCGCGTGTGATGCCGTTGATGCCGTCGGCATCGACGATCTCGTCGATGACCTGGTGGAAGAGCACGCCGGCCGCCCAGCCGGTCTCACCGAACGCGTCGGCCTTGTCCTTCCCGACGTACTTGACGTAGGTCCGCAACGCCTTGTTCTGCTTCGTCTCGTCGAGCGGGAGCGTGTTGAGGAAGCTGTACTGGTCTTCGACGTCGGCGCCGCCGCCCTCGAGGAACTCGTCGCTGTAGCAGGAGCGCGAGCAGTCCCACACCTCCACGCTGTCGAGGCCCTGGAGCTTGGCCTCCTTGCGCAGCGAGATGACCTGCTGGTAGCCGGCGAGCGAGTACAGGTAGGTGACGTCATCGGCCTTCGCGGCGACGATGATCGGTGTCAGGGCGCTCTGCGGCGCGCGAGCCGAGACGCCGAAGAAGCCCTCGCCGTCGGTCGGGATGCCGAGCTCGCGGACGGCCTCGCAGTGCACGCGCCCGGTGATCTCCGTCGACTTGAGGTCGGAAGGACCGACGCAGATGCCGTGGAGATCCTTGTGCTGCGACACGTAGTACCGGACCTGGCCGAGCGAGGTCCGATAGGTCTTCGTCGCGTCGTCCTTGGTCGCGCAGTCGAGCTGGGGTGGGCTCACCGAGTACGAGACCGGTGAGCACTGGTGGGCGAGCTCCTGCGAGAACGTGTTGATGTCTGGGACGCCGGTCGGGGAGCCCTTCGAGTCGACACAGCCGACCATGTCGTCGACGTTGTTCATGAACACGACGGCGGTGCCCACCATGGCGAGGTCCTCGGCGCACGCCGTGATGGTCGCGTTGCGCGCCTCGTCGGGGTTGAGCCGCGAGTCGATGAAGTCGATGACCAGGTCGCGCCCGGCGATCCCACCGTTGTCGTTCACGTACTCGGCGTACGCCCGCATGGCGTCGACCTGGCTCTGGAACTGGCCTGGCGAGAGCGGGTTCTCGACGTCGGCGACGACCGCGACGCGGATCTCGTCGGCCCTCACGCCGATCTCCCCTGCCGCCGGCTTCTCGTCCTGGGCGGCCACGGGCACGCCCGCGACGACCGTCGCCACCACCATGACCGCGAGCAGACCGACCTTCACGATCAGACCGACCTTCGCGAGCCACCGCCTCGACTGCATCTACCCCCCTCGGATCGTCGGGCGAACGTAACACCGCATCGTGGTGTCGGGCCGCGCGCAGCCGCGGCTGATGCCCCGGCCGTCCGGAGACGCTCCAGCCGACCTCGCCGAGTGGCAGGATGCACGCGATGACGACGGAACGAATCGAGGTCGAGCGCACCATCGCCGCCGACCCGCACACGATCTTCGAGGTCCTGCGCGACCCGCACGGTCACGTCACGATCGACAGCTCCGGCATGCTCATGGACGCGACGGGTGAGCCCGCGAGCGCCGCGGGCGACCGGTTCGTCGTGCATATGGACCGCGAGGCGCTCAACGACTACCCGATGGGCCGGTACGACGTCACGGTGGTGATCACGACGTTCGAACCCGACCGGGAGATCGCGTGGACCGTCGACGGGCAGATCCAGCCGCCGATGGGCCACATCTACGGCTACACGCTCGAGCCGAACGACGACGGCACGCTTGTGACCTCCTACTACGACTGGTCGACGATCGACGAGGTCTGGAAGGAAGCCGACATCTTCCCGATCATCTCCGAGGGCGCGCTGCGCGCGACCCTCGGGATCCTGGCTCGCACGGTCGCGAGGAGCGCTCGGTCGTAGCCCGCTGCCGCCGAAGCCGGCATCGACGGTTACCGTCCGTGACATGAGCATCACGGGCATGGCCAACCTCGCGGTGAAGGTTCGCGACCTCGACGCGGCGATCGAGTTCTACGAGCGTGCCGGCGCCGAGGTGCGGGACCGCATGACCTGGAGCGGCGCGGAGCGCGCCGACGTGTTCCTCGGTCCGGTGATGATCACGCTGTTCACACGCGCCATCTACGAGGATGTGGTCGACCTGCCCGACGAGGGCTTCCTCCACCCCGCGCTCTTCACCGACGACCTCGTCGGCGACCTCGCGGGCCACGCAGTGCTCTGGGGTCCTGCGGTCGTCTCGGGCGCCTTCGGGACCCGCCGGATCGCGTTCGTCGAGGCACCCGGCGGCACGCGACTCGAGCTCATGGAGCAGCTCGAAGCCCCTTGAGTCCCGCGCCGCGCGTCGGATCGTACGATTGGTCGTGGACCGACACGACGCCCCCGACATCCCCTCGCTGGTCGCGCAGCTGACGCTGGACGAGAAGGCGGCCCTCACCGCGGGCGCCGACATGTGGTCGACACTCCCGATCGATCGACTCGGGATCCCGGCGTTCTCGGTCACCGACGGGCCGAGCGGTGCACGGGGCCCGACGCTTCCGGGCCAGGGTGCGACACCGTCGCTGTCCATCCCGTGCGGCAGCGCGCTCGGCGCGACCTGGGACCGGGCACTCGTCGAACGCCTCGGTCGTGCGGTGGGACGGGACGCCCGCGGGAAGGGCTGTCGCGGGCTGCTGGCGCCGACGGTCAACCTGCACCGCTCGCCCCTCGCCGGTCGGAACTTCGAGTGCTACTCGGAGGACCCGCTCCTCGCCGGGCGGCTCGCGGCCGCATTCGTCCGGGGCGCCCAGTCCGAGGGCGTCGTCACGACCGTGAAGCACTTCGTCGGCAACGAGGCAGAGTTCGAGCGGCACACGATCAACTCGGTGATCGACGAGCGCACCTTGCGCGAGCTCTACCTCGTCCCGTTCGAGCTCGCGGTGCGCGATGGCGGCGCGCTCGGGATCATGACCGCCTACAACCGGGTCAACGGACCGTTCTGCTCCGAGCAGCGGGGCCTGATCACCGACATCCTGCGCGGCGAGTGGGGGTTCGAGGGGTTCGTGCTCACCGACTGGTTCGCCGCCGGCTCCACCATCGGCTCGGCGCACGCCGGCTGTGACCTCGAGATGCCGGGACCCGGGCGCTTCTTCGGCCCCGCGCTCGCCGGGGCGGTGCGCGCCGGCGACGTCGCCGAGGGCGTCGTCGACGCGCAGGTCACGCACCTCTTGTCGGCGTTCGCCGCGGTCGGTGGGTTCGCCGACGACGACGCGTCGGTGCCCGACGAGGAGCGTCCGGACGACCGCGCGCTCGCCCGGGAGGCCGCCGCGGCATCGTTCGTGCTCCTCCGGAACGACGGCGTGCTGCCGCTCACGACGCTCCCGCGCTCGGTGGCCGTGATCGGGCCGAGCGCGGTGCACACCCAGCTCACCGGTGGAGGATCTGCCAGCCTGCTCCCCCATCGGCGCACGTCGCTGCTCGATGCGCTGCGCGACCGCCTCGGCGCGCAGATCGAGATCACCTCGGCGCGTGGTTGCGACATCGACCGCGTCGCACCGCCGGTCCCGGTCGCATGGCTGCGGACCGCCGACGACGAACCCGGCCTCGACGTCGCGCTGTCGGCGGGCGCCGATCCCGGTGGAGCCGTGGCGCGGCGCTCGCGCACGGTCGACACCCGGTTCCTCTTCCTGGGTGAACCGGCACCGGGGATCGGGGACGACTTCTTCTTGCGCGCGACCGGCTCGCTCGTGCCGCCCGAGACGGGGACCTACACGTTCTCGATCGTCGAAGCGGGGCGCGCGCGGCTGCTCGTCGACGACGACGTGGTCGTCGACGGCACGACCGGGCACATCCCTCGCGGCCACGAGTTCTTCGGGCTCGGGAGCGTCGAGCTCACCGCCGGGGTCGAGCTCGTCGCCGACCATCCGGTCGCGATCGCTCTCGAGTACTCGAGCGAGGACTCGGGCGGGCTCGGTGCGGTCAAGCTCGGGTGCCGCGCACCTGGCTCCGCCGCCGAGCTGCTCGCCGACGCCGAGCGCGTGGCCGCCGCTGCCGACGTCGTGGTCGTCGCCGTCGGCACCAACGACGACTGGGAGAGCGAGGGCCACGACCGCGACACGCTCTCGCTGCCGGGTGCGCAGGACGAGCTCCTGGAACGGGTCATCGCAGCCAACGCCGACACGGTGGTCGTCGTGAACGCGGGCGCACCGGTGCTGCTCGACGCAGCTGATGGTGCGCGTGCGGTCCTCCAGGCCTGGCTCGGGGGCCAGGAGATGGCCGACGCGCTCGTCGACGTGCTGCTCGGCGACACCGACCCGAGCGGACGCCTCCCGACGACGATCCCGCGACGACTCGAGGACAACCCGTCGTTCGGCAACTTCCCCGGCGGGGACGGCGAGGTCCGCTACGGCGAGGGCCTGCTCGTGGGGTACCGGTGGTACGACACACGTGACATCGCGCCGCGCCATCCGTTCGGCCACGGCGGGTCGTACACGACGTTCGACCTCGCGGCGCCGGAGCTCGCGAGCACGACGTTCGAGCCCGGTGGGTCGATGGACGTGGCCGTCACGGTCACGAACCGAGGCGATCGCCGGGGCGCCGAGGTCGTGCAGTGCTACGTGAGTGCCGAAGCGTCGATGCGCGTCCGTCCGAAGCAGGAGCTGCGTGGGTTCGAGAAGGTCTGGCTCGACCCCGGGGAGTCGCGCACCGTGCACCTCGTGCTCGACGACCGCGCGTTCGCGACCTGGGTTCCGGCGCACGGCTGGCAGGTCGAGGCCGGGCCCTACGGCATCGCCATCGGCCGATCGTCGGCGGACATCGCGCACCGCGCCGTCGTCACGGTGAGCCCGCGCCGGGCAGCGTCGTGATCGACACCGGTCCCCGCCCGGCATAGCGTCACGCCATGGACCAGGCCGGGCTGCTCGTCGAGGTCTACGGGCGAGTCCTCCCGCTCGCACGCGCCACGGTCGACGAGCTGACGGTCGAGCAGGTGCTGGCACGACCGACGCCCGACGCGAACCCCATCGCCTGGCTGCTGTGGCACCTCGCCCGGGTCCAGGACCACCATGTCTCCGAGCTGCTCGAGACCGACCAGCTCTGGGTCACCGACGGATGGGCCCCACGCTTCGGGTTGGCGCCCGATCCCGACAACACCGGCTACGGACACTCGTCGGCAGAGGTCGCGACGGTGCGACCCGAGCGCCCCGGGGTGCTGGTCGAGCACCTCGAGGCAGTCGACGCGCGGACACGACCGCTGCTCGAAGGGTGCACCGCTGATGACCTCGATCGGATCGTCGACCGTCGGTGGGACCCGCCGGTCACACTCGGCGTGCGCCTCGTCAGCGTCGTCGACGACTGTCTTCAGCACATCGGCCAGGCGGCCTACGTGCGCGGGCTGATCGGCGCGTGACCGCTCAGGACGCGAACGGCAGCGTGTCGTATCGACGCGTGAACGCGCCGTCGGCGAAGCGTCCCGCGGCGGCATCGACGGAGAAGTCGGGACAGCGTCGCAGGAGCTCCTCGAACACGACCTGACCTTGCAGGCGCGCCGCGGCTGCGCCGAGGCAGAAGTGCGGGCCGCTGCTGAACGACAGGAAGCGCGTGATCTCGCGCGCGACGTCCATCTGGTCGGCGTCGTCACCGAACTCTCGAGGATCGCGGTTCGCCGACCCGTAGCAGAGGAGCACGCGACTCCCCGGCGTGATCGTCGTGTCGTGCAACGTGACCTCACGCGTTGCGACGCGGCACAGACCCTGCACCGGTGACGTGAGCCGGAGGCACTCGTCGATTGCGTTCGGGATCAGGGGCGGGTCGTCGACGAGCCGGCGACGCTGGTCGGGATGCTCGGTCAACAGCTCGGCGCCGCCGCCGAGCAACCCGATCGTCGTGTCGTTGCCCCCCGCGACCATCACGAACGCGTACCCGAGGATCTCCTCGATCTCGAGTGACCCGTCGTCGGCGGCGACGAGCGTGGAGATCATGTCGTCGCCCGGCTCGACGCGGCGCCGCTCGATCTGCTCGGTGAAGAAGCCGTACAGGCCTGCGAGCGCGTCGTGCACGCTGACATCGTGACCTTCGGTGCCGGCACCGACGATGGCGTGTGTCCACCGGGCGAACTGCGCCCGGTCGTCGGCCGACACCCCGAGGTACTCACCCACGACGAAGCACGGCAGCGGCGCGGCCAACCCGGCGATGAAGTCGGCATCGCGCTCGTCGAGCAGCTCGTCGAGGCGATCGTTCACGAACTGTCGGACGCCGGGCTCGATCTCGTGGACCTGCCGAGGCGTGAAGCCGCGGCTGACGAGCCGCCGGAACCGCGTGTGGTCGGGCGGATCCATCATCACGATGGTCGGCGCGAGGCCCAGTGCCTCGATCTCGTTCGTGAACGTGAGACCCTGCGCCGACGAGAACGTGTCGGTGTCCCGAGCCGCCCGGAAGACGTCGTCGAACCGCGTCAGCACGTAGCAGCGCGCCGCCGCCGACCAGTGCACCGGGTCGTCGTCGCGCAGCGCGCGGTAGATCGGGTGCGGATCGCGCCAGGTGTCTGCCCCGAAGGGCACGAACGAGACGGCCATGCTCCATGCTGGCACGCCGGCCGGCCGGCCCGGGCGTGCCAAGATCGTGCGATGCGGGTGACCCGAGTCGGCCACGTGAGCGTGAACGTCGACGGCGCGCTCGACGAGACGCGGAGCTTCTACACCGAGATCCTCGGCCTCGATGATCGTGACCGCCCCGAGATCCCCGGCATCGGTGGGCACTGGCACGGGATCGGCGACGTCGAGCTGCACCTCGTGGACGCCGGGCACGCCGGTCACGGGATCGACCCGACCGGCCCGCACTTCTGCCTGTTCGTCGACGACATCGATGCCGCGATCCGCGAGCTCGACACGCGGGCCATCCCGCACCTCGACGCCGCGCAGGGCGACGTCAGCCAGGTCTTCATCACCGACCCGGCAGGCAACACGATCGAGCTCCAGCAGGACCGCCCGGTCTGAACCCCAGGAGCACACCATGAGCATCCCGGTCGAGCTCGCGGGCCTGGACGACGCGTTGCAGGGCCTCGAACGGGCTCCGTATCTCCTCACCGTCGGCGCCGACGGTCGTGCCCACTGCGTCGCCGTCGGGTGGCGATGGCGCGACGACGAGCTCGAGCTCGAGCCGGGCAACCGGACGCTCGCGAACGCCATTGCGCGACCGCTCGTCGGCCTCCTGTGGCCGCCGAACGAGCCCGGCGGCTACAGCCTGATCGTCGACGCCGACGTCACGCACGCAGAGCCCGGCGGCTCGGGTGACAACGTGCTGCGGGTGCGACCGTCTCACGCGGTGCTCCATCGTCCCGCGAGAGTGGACGCACCGACGACCGACGACTGCAGCGCGGACTGCGTGCCGCTGCTCGAGCGGCGTCGCGGCCGTGGCGCCGACGCGTCCGAGACCTGACCGGAGACGCTCCCATCGGGGATCGTGCCGATGTCGTCGTGGTCGGTGGCGGCCACAACGGACTGGTCGCGGCGTGCTACCTCGCCCGGGCCGGCCGCGACGTCGTCGTCCTCGAGGCCGCCGATGCACCCGGCGGCGGCTCACGCACCGAGGTGCGGATCCCCGGATACCGCTTCGACACGCACTCGGTCGCGCACAACATGATCAACATGACCGACATCCCGACGGAGCTCGACCTCGCGGCGGCCGGGCTCGAGTACGTCGAGATGGATCCCTTCTCGATCGCGGTGCACGAGGACGGGCGTCGCGTGCGCTTCTTCCGATCGGTCGACGACACCGTCGCGTCGATCGCCGAGCACGACCGCATCGAGGCGCACGCCTACCGCGACTTCATGCGGGCGGCGACGCCGATCGTGCGCACCGTCCTGCCGGCGATCCGGGGCGAGCAAGGTTGGCGGACCTGGAGCTCGCGCCTGACCGACCTCGTTCGAGTCCTGCGCACCGGGCCGCTGGCTCGGGCGCGCGACGTGCTGGCACCGTACGAGACGCTCCTCGAACGCCGTCTGCCCAGCGATCTCACGCGCGGGCCGGTGGCGGCGTTCGCGGCGCACGCCGGGGTCGGTCCGACCGTCCCGGGCAGTGCGCTCTTCGCGTTCTGGCAGGCCGCGTACCACCTGTTCGGGCAATGGCACGCCGTCGGCGGAGCACAGGGCCTCACCGACGCGCTCGTCACCCGGGCGACGTCGTCGGGAGCGACGATCCGCTGCGACAGCCCCGTCGCGCGCATCGATGCGCACGGTGGACGCGTGCGAGGGGTCGAGACCGAAGCAGGAGATCGCATCGACGCGTCGACGGTCCTGACTGCACTCGACCCGAAGGTCGGGCTCCTCGAGCTGCTCGACCCCCCGCTCGCGGGTGCGGCTGGTCGCGACCTCGCCGCCGCCCGGCGCGGCAACGTCGTGCAGGCGCTCGTGCACGTTGCGGTCGATGCGCTCCCTCCCTACGAGCACGCTCGCGCCGGCGACTGGAACGGTCTCCAGAGCTTCGTCGACCGCCTGTCCGACCTGTCGGCGGCATGGGTGGCCGCCGAGGCCGGGCTGCTGCCCGATCCGCTGCCGCTGTACGCGTTCACGACGTCGGCCATCGACGACCAGCTCGCGCCCGCCGGGCACCACACCGTCTACCTCGCGTGCCCCGCGGCGCCGGCGACGGTGCACGACGGCTGGGACCACCACCGCGACAGGTTCGTCGAACGGGCCCTCGCGACCGTGGAGGCGCGCGCGCCGGGGTTCCGGTCGACGATCCGCGGCGTGCGCACCTGGACCCCCGACGAGATGGAGCGTCACGGCCGCTGGCGCGGCGCGCACCCGATGCACCTCGACATCGCGCTCGACCAGCTGGGCCCGCTCCGGCCGACGCGTGGCCTGGGTGGGCACCGCGCGCCCGTGACCGGGCTCTACGTGTCGGGGGCCGGCACGAACCCGTCCGGTGGGATCGCGGGCACACCGGGCAAGCTCGCCGCGGAGGCGATCCTCGCAGATCGCTAGCGTGCCCGTCTGATGAGGCTTCGGGGAGCGAACGTCGTGGTCACCGGCGCGTCGCTGGGCATCGGCCGCGCCACGGCAGCACTGCTCGCGCGCGAGGGCGCGCACGTGCTCGCCGCCGCGCGCGACGAGGCGCGGCTTCGTGCGCTCGCCGCCGAACAGCCCGGCATCGAGATCCAGCGGGCCGACGTCACCCAGGAAGCCGACCGGGAGGCGCTGGTCACCGCGGCCGGCGAGATCGACGTCCTCGTCAACAACGCGGGCATCGGCTGGAAGGGGCTGGTCGAGGAGATGCCCACCGACGACGTCCGCGCCCTCCTGGAGCTGAACGTGCTCGCGCTGATCGACCTCACCCAGCGGGTGCTGCCCGAGATGCTCGCCCGCAAGCGCGGTCACATCGTCAACGTGGGCTCGGTCGCAGGCTTCGTCGGCGTGCCCGGTGAGACCGTGTACTGCACGACGAAGTTCGCCGTGCAGGGCTTCACCGACGGCCTTCGCCGCGAGCTACGCGGCCGCGGCGTCGACGTGACGCTCATCGCGCCGGGCCCGATCAAGACGGAGTTCCTCGCGAGGGCCACGACCGGTGCACCGGCAGCGGAGCCCGGCGGGCTCGACTACGGCATGTCGGCGGAGTCGGTCGCACGAGCGATCCGGCGCGCGCTCACGCGCCGGATCCCGGGCTACCGGACGATCAGCGTGCCGCGCGTGCTCGGCATCAGCCGGCTCGGCTCGATGCCGGGCATGGCGCGCCTTTCGGACCTCGCGACGACCAAGCGCGCCCGCGGCGGCCGTCGACAGGACGTGCAGGCGGCCGCGGCAGCATCGCTCGCACCCGAAGGCGCGGCGGCTCAGTCGAGCGATGGCAGCCGCTGACCGCGGCGGAGCGCGGACGTCATGAGATGGGGGACCTCGGCGACGCGCGCGTCGGCGGAGCGGATCGTGGATCGTGGATCGTGGATCGTGGATCGTGGTGGTACTCGTGCGGGCGGCACCTCACGGCTTCGAGAGCCGAGCGGATGCCGCCCGCCGAGCAGGCGTCAGACGACGCGGACGTTCTGGGCTTCCTCGCCCTTTCGACCCGGGCCGACGTCGAACTCGACCGCCTGACCCTCTTCGAGGGTGCGGTAGCCGTCGCCCTGGATCGCAGAGAAGTGGACGAAGACGTCGTCAGCGCCCTCTCGGGAGATGAAGCCGTAGCCCTTCTCCGCGTTGAACCACTTCACGGTGCCTCGTGTTGCCATTGTGATGCTCCCATCGGGGGTGGTGTCCGCGAGTGCTGCCGAACGCCTGGATGGGGTGGCAACAGATATCGCTGAACTGTGTCGAGACAAACGCTAGCAAACCGGACTCGCCATGCCACCGCTTCCGTCGGGCACCTGGAAACCTGCTGGTCAGGCGACGTCGAAGCCGAAGACCCGGGCCGCCGTGCCGCCGACGATGGCGCCGAGCTCGTCGTCGGGGACGTCGGCGAACTGCTTGGCCGCGACCTCCTGCGACGAGGGCCATGTCCCCTCGGGGTGCGGGTAGTCGTTGCCCCACATCAGCATCTCGACGCCGGTGACGTGACGGTTGTTGATCGCGACGGGGTCGTACATGAACGTCGCGTGCGCCTGCCGGCGCAGCAGCTCGCTCGGCTTCAGCGAGAGCTTCGGCTTGGCGAACATGATGTGGTCGTCGTAGATGGCGTCGGCCTGCGTCATGATCCACGCCAGCCACGACGCGCCGGTCTCGACGGTCACGATCCGCAGCTCGGGGAAGCGGTCGAGCGCACCGCCCGCGGCCATCGCGAGCATGACCATCGGGCCGTCGAGCTGCGCACCGAGGAGGTAGTTGATCACCGCGCCCCCGGGGCCACGCACGACGCGCGGCTCGTGGCCGGTGCCGGAGTGGAACGTGAGTGGCAGGCCGAGCTCGGAGGCCATCGCCCAGAAGCGGTCGTACTCGGCGTCGTTGTAGGGGCGGGACGGCACGCGTGCGGGCAGGAAGAGCGCGCGGCAGCCGGCAGCGGCGAGGCTCGTCGCCTCGGTGATCGCGTCGTCGATGTCGAGCATGGGCACGAGACCCACCGCGAGCAGCCGACGCTCGCCGCCGAAGATCTCTCTCGCCCACCCGTTGTAGGCGCGACAGAGCTGGAGCTGGAGCCCCGGGTCGTCGGACGCGAAGCACGCCTGCAACGCGAACGTCGGGAAGATCACCTCGGCGACCACACCGTCGCGCTCCTGGTCGCGGAAGCGCTCGGCGGGGTCGTCGCCGCCGACGATCGCGACCTCGCGCTCCGAGGCGGTCATGAGCTTGCGGGGGTCGAGCCCCTCCACGAACAGCGTGCGCCAACCGTCCTTGGTCTCGATGCGCGGGCTGCGGTCGCGGTAGGGGGCGTCGACGCGGTCCTGATAGAGCTCGATCGGCTCGGTCACGTGCGAGTCGGTCGAGATGAACGTGGCCTGCCGGTACGTGTCGATCGTCGCGGTCACGTCGTCGAGGCTACCCACCCGACGACATCGGCTGAGGCGGCGACGCGACCATCAGCCCGCGGCGACCGTACCCCCGTCGCCCTCGGGTGAACCCCGAGCCCTGCTGCGGCGTCTGCGGAGCGGCTCGGGTCGCGACACCGTCGGCGCCGTCCGTGGTACGCGTGGCGGCGATGAACAAGGTCGAGGTCGGGTTCTTCTCGTTCACGGAGATCACCGATCCCCACGAGCACCGGGCGTACAACGAGTGGCACCAGCTCGACCACATGCCCGAGCAGCTCCCGCTGCGCGGCGTCGCGTTCGGGCAGCGCTGGGTCGCCACGCCGGCGTGCACGCGCGCACGCCTCGCCGCCGACGGCGGGCTGTCGACCACGCACTACGTGACGCTCTATCTGATGACGCAGCCGGTGGAGGAGACGCTCGACGAGTTCCTCGCGCTCGGCCAGCGACTGCGGAGCCTCGGGCGCTTCCACGAGCATCGGCGCTCGCATCTCTCGGGTCCGCTCCAGGTGCTCGAGGCCAATGCGGCTCCGAGCGCGCTGATCTCGGGGGAAGCGGTCCCCTACCGTCCCCACCGCGGCGTCTTCGTGATCGTCGAGGCGCCCGACGGCGCGGGCGACGACGCACGCGAGCGGTGGCTGCACCGCGAGTGGACGCCGTCGGTGCTCGACGTCGAGGGCGTCGCCGGTGTGTGGTCGTTCGCGACCAGCCCGCGGCTCAACCGGCTCGTGTGGGAGCCCGGGAACCGACGCATCGCGGTCGTGTACCTCGAGGACGATCCGATGAGCGTGACAGGAGCGCTCGCACCACTCGTCGAGGCACGTTGGCGCGACGGCACCGTGCAGCCGCAGTACGCCGGCCCGCTCGAGACGATCACGCCCTGGCAGTGGGACTGGTTCGACTGAGGCGCGCCGACACGGCGAGGGCCGCGTACGATGGCCACGTGCGCGAGACAGTCGACGTCCTGGCGTTCGTCGTGGCCGGCGCCGCGGCCTGCTACTCCACGTGGTCGCCGTGCGGGCAGTCGATGCTCTCCCAGCTCAACCCGCTCGCGGAGCGCTCCCGCGGCCAGCGGTACCCGGTCACAGCCACATGGTTCGTGCTCGGTGCGCTCGCCGGCGGCGCGACGCTCGGCGCGGCGATGATGGCGCTCGCGGTCGTCGTCGATGCGCTCGGCGTCGGTGCCGCCGCGGCTGCGGGGACGGCTGCCGTCATCGCGCTGGCCGGCGCCGCGAGCGATGCCCACGTGCTTCCCTGGTCGCCTCCGTTCAACCGGCGCCAGGTCAACGAGGACTGGCTGCCCCGATACCGCGGGTGGCTCTACGGCGTCGGCTTCGGATGGCAGATCGGCACCGGCGTCGCCACGTACATCATGACCGCGGCCGTGTTCGTGATGATCGCGTTCGGTGCGCTCGGCGCGTCCGTCTGGATCGCGCTCGCGGTCGCGCTCACGTTCGCGCTCGTGCGCGGCGTCGTCGTGCTCGCGACCGCGCGCTTCGACACGTTCGACGGACTCGCGGCGTTCCACCGCCGGTTCCACGCACTCGGACCGGTCGTGCGGCGCGCGGTGATCGCGACCCAGGTCGTGGTCGCGCTGGTCGCGGCGTTCGCGGCGTGGGGATGGGTCGGACTGGTCGCCACGACCGCCCTCGCCATGGCCGTCGGCATCGGCACCGTGGCGTTCCGTCGCCCGGCGATCACCCAGCCGGCAGGCTGACCACGGCGTCGAGACCGCCGGCGCTCGACCGCAGCAGGCGCACGTCGCCACCGTCGGCGACGACGAGCTGGCGGACGATCGCGAGTCCGAGCCCGAACCCGCTCCCGCCTTCCTCGGCGCTCCAGAACCGGTCGAACGCTCTCGCCCGCTCGTCGTCGGTCATCCCCGGTCCGGCGTCGGCGACGTGAACGTCGACCGTCGAGCCCGCGCGCTCCGAACGGACGTCGATCGACGAGCCCGAAGGCGCGACCTCGAGCGCGTTGTTCAACAGGTTGTCGAGGACCTGCTCGAGACGCCCCGGTGTCGCGAGCACCGAACCACCGTCGACCGAGACGTCGATCGTGACCCCGTGCTCGGCCGCGAACGCCGACCACGCGTCGCGGCGTTCGGTGACCAGCGAGCGGAGATCGATCGATCGAGGCGAGGATCCGTGGCGTTCGGCTCGCGCGAGCTCGAGGAGCCCGTCGACCAGCACCGAGAGCCGGCTCACCTCGTCCAACGCGCCCTCGAGATCGTCCCGACCCTCGCGGCTCACCTGATCGTCGAGGTTCTCCAACCGGAGGCGCAACGCGGCCAGCGGCGTCCGCAGCTGGTGCGAGGCGTCGGCGACGAACGACCGCTGCGCCGACACCAGCTGCTCGAGCCGGGCCGCCGTCGTGTTGAACGATCGAGCGAGGGCTTCCATCTCGTGGGGTCCCTCCGGCACGCGTACGCGTGTGCCGAGATCACCCCGACCGAGCGCGATCGCGCCCCGCTCGAGGTCCTCGATCGGCTTCGCGAGGGAGCGTGCCAGGACCACCGAGACCAGGAACACGACGGCGAGCACGACCCCGCCCACTCCCGCGAGGACGAGCCAGTTGCGGCGGATCCGCTCGTTCACGAACGAGAGTGGGTACGTGACCCGGACCGCGCCGTGGAGCTCACCACCGGTCGCGATCGGCACCGCCACGTAGAGGAGGTCGGTGTCGAGCGTGCGTGAGTAGCGCTCTCCGGTGGTCTCCCTCCCGTCGAGCGCCCGCGCGATCTCCGGGCGCGACGTGAAGTCCCGTCCCGACGTCTCACGATTCGCGGGCGGATCGCTGTCGCTCAGGACCTGGCCGTCGGAGTCGACGAACACGACCCGACCGCCCTGCTCGGCCTGGTACTGGTCGGAGAGCTCCTGGAGCGCGGCCATCGATTGCTCCGGCTGTTCCAGAAGCTCCTCCGAGCGCAGCGCGAGCGCGAACGCGTCGTGCTGCACGTCGTTCTCGAGGTGCCGACGCTCGGAGCCGGCGAGCTCGAAACCCAGTGGGATCTCGAGCATCAGCAGGACGAGCACCGTGATCGACAGGTAGCTGAGGAGCAATCGACGCGTCATCGATCGCCCGGTGACACCTCGAGGCGGAAACCGACGCCGCGCACCGTCTCGATCCACTCCGGGTGCCCGAGCTTCTTGCGAAGCGTCGCGACGTGGACGTCGAGCGTCTTGGTCGGCCCGTACCAGTGCGGGTCCCAGACCTCCTCGAGGATCCGGATCCTCGAGCACACCGCGCCCGGGTCCTCGGCAAGGAGCGACAGGAGGTCGAACTCCTTCTGCGTGAGGGAGACCTCACCGCCGTCGACGCTGACCGAGCGCGTCCGACGGTCGATCGAGAGCGCGCCGAGCTCCTGCACCGGAGGTGCCGCCGCGGTGCGTGCCTGCGCACGCCGGGTCACGGCGCGGATGCGGGCGAGGAGCTCACGGAACCCGAACGGCTTCACGACGTAGTCGTCGGCCCCGAGCTCGAGCCCCAGCACGCGGTCGACCTCTTCTCCGCGCGCGGTCACGACGATGATCGGCACGTCGGGATCGACGGCCCGGATCCGACGGCAGACGTCGAATCCGTCGACGTCGGGCAGTCGGAGGTCGAGCAGGATCACGTCGGCGCGGGGCCCGTCCGGCTCGCCCTCGAAGCTCGCCAACGCCTCACCACCGGTCTTGACGCGCTCTGTCTGCATGCCTTCCCGGTCGAGGCCCTTGCAGAGCGGCGTGGCGATTCGGTCGTCGTCCTCGACGATGAGCACGCGCACCAGGCAACGCTGCCACAACGCTGACGCAGCCATCAGGCCCAGGAGCGACGACTTTGCCGAGACTTTGCAGGCACCTGGGGTCGGGCGCGACGGCCGATCCGTATCGTGCGGCCATGCGCGCGCTGGTACGACGAACGGAGCGCTCGGGCTGCGTGATGGGCACCCGGGTCCACGTCATCGTGATCGGCGGCCCACCGGAGCTCGTCGACGATGCGATGCTGCGCCTCGACGACCTCGAGGCACGCTGGTCGCGGTTCCGCCCCGACAGCGAGATCTCCCGTCTCAACGCGGCAGACGGTGCTCCGGTGGTCGTCTCGCCGGTCACCTACGACCTCGTCTCGCGGGCGGTCGCCGAGTCACGGGCGACGGGCGGGGCGTTCGACCCGACGGTGCTGCGCTCACTCGTCGCCGCCGGCTACGACCGTGATTTCGCATCCCTCGATCCGGGCACCGTTGCCTCGTCGCCCGCGACGCCTGCTCCCGGTGTGAGCGCCGTCGCGCTCGATCCGATCGTGCGCTCGATTCGGCTCGGTCCGGGCACCGAGATCGACCCGGGCGGGATCGGCAAGGGCTTCGCGGCCGATCTCGTCGCGGCCGAGCTTCGTGCCGCCGGCGCGGCCGGTGTGTGCGTGAACCTCGGCGGCGACCTGCGAGTGCTGGGGACGCCCCCGGACGATCGAGCGTGGTCGGTCGCGATCGACGCCGAGCCGGGCGACACGTCGGCGTCCGCAACGCGGGGGACGCTGGCGCTCTCCGATGGCGGCGTCGCCACGACGAGCGCCCGGCGCCGGGTCTGGCGACGGGCCGACGGACTCGCCCACCACGTGATCGACCCGCGCACGGGCGCCTCCGCCACGGTGCCCTGGACCTCGGTCACGGTCGTCGCCGGTGATGCCGCCTCCGCCGAGGTCGGAGCGACGGCGGCGTTCCTGACGAGCGACACGGCGTCAGCGGCAGCCGTCCTCCGCGAGCGCGGCGCCGTCGGCCTCGCGTTCGACGAGACCGGTCGTGCGCACGAGCTGGGCGATCTCGAGCCGTATCTTGCCTGAGCCCGTGCGATTTGGTCGGGACTTGGCACCCGCCTGTGGCTCCCCGGCAGCGGCGCTCCGTACGTTCGCACCGTCCCCGACCAGACCACGCGGACCAGCCACACGCTGACCCGGCGATCCCAGAAGAGGAGACGACGATGGAACGACGCAAGGCTCTCGCCACCGCAGGCGCGGCAACGGCGGCGGCACTCGCCGCGACGATCGCGCTCGGCGCCAACCTGGGGCTCTTCGGATTGACGAGCTCGGGCGCCGGACCCGGCACGTTCGAACCGGTCGACGCGACCAAGCCGCCCCCGCGAACCGAGGTGATCGACGTACCGGTGCCGGTCACCGGAGCCACGGGCGGTGGTGGCGCGGCTTCCACTGGCCGCAGCGTCGCGCCGACCGCGGCCCCTGCCGCGCCGGCACCTGCACCCGCGCCCGTCGCGGCCTCCGGGTCCGGCGACGACGGCGCCACGGTGCCCCAGCTCGAGCACGAGGACGGGCACGAGGACGAGCACGAAGCGCCCGAGCGGGAGGAACCCGGTGACGACGACTGAGGACGCCGCGTTGCCACGCCGTCCTCGGCGCGGCCATGCGGCCGGCGCGACGCGCATCCTCGTCGTCGGCCTGTCCGTGGCGACGACGTTGGGCCTCGTCGGGCTGCTCACGCTCGCCGAGCCCGCGCCGTCGGCCGCACCGCCGGTCACGACGACGACGGTCCCGGCACCCGAGGTCATCTACGAGTACCGGCTCGTCCCCGTCTACGTGCCACCGGCACGCTCCGGTGGCGGGGGCAGCGGCGGCGGCTCGACGCGCAGCGCCGCGCCCGCCGCGGCCCCGGGCGCTCCGGCACCCGCTGCCGCCGCGGCGCCCGCGGCCGCGCCGGCGCCGGCACCGGCACCCGCTCCGGCCCCGGCGACGAGCACCGGCGGGAGCTGACGTGGATCCCCACTCCTGGTGGTACCTCGCCCGCGCGAGCGGCCTCGTCGCATGGGGGCTCGTCACGGGCGCAGTCGTCCTCGGCCTGTGGCTGTCGCTGCGGATGAGCCGCAACCGACCGCGCCCCGCGTGGACGCTCGACCTGCATCGCTTCCTCGGCGGGCTCGCCGTGGTCTTCACCGGCGTGCACCTCGCCGGCCTCGCCGCCGACTCCTTCGTGTCCTTCGGGCTCGCGGAGCTGCTGGTGCCGTTCGCGTCGTCGTGGAAGCCGACGGAGGTCGCGCTCGGCGTCGTCGGGCTCTACCTGCTCCTGGCCATCGAGCTGACGTCGCTGCTGATGCGTCGCCTGCCGCGTCGACTCTGGCGTGGTGTGCATCTGACGAGCTACGTGCTCTTCGTGCTCGCGACCGCGCACATGCTCGCCGCGGGCACCGATGTGCGCAGCTGGAAGGTCCAGTGGGCGGCGCTCGGCGGCACGACCCTCGTGATCTTCCTCTCGATCGCCCGCGTGCTGGCCACGCGGCGCCGGCCCGTCGCGGTCAGCCGGTCTCGCCCCGTCGCGGATCGTGCAGCACCAGCTCGAACTCACCCTGCACCCGTCGCGACAGCGCCTCGTTGATCATCTGCTCGAGCAGGTCGGCGGGCAGGACGCACTCGGCGCACTCGGCGCCTCCGAGCTCGAGCTGGAGCTCGATGCGCGCGGTCTTCGGGTTGGCCTCGACGAGCGTGAGGTCGGCGCCGTCGCTGCGGAGCAGCGCGCCCATCTCGTCGACCGCCTCGTCGACGGCTTCCTGATCCATCATCTCGTCGGTCGATTCCGCTCCGGCGTCCCGGCCGTCCGGCCACGCCTCCGCTCCATCTCCATCACCTCGTCGGTTGATTCCGCTGCACGACGGCGCTCTGGAGCTGGCTCTCGCCGAAGCTCGGCAGCGCCACCGCGTGAAGGCTCCCGAGCCCACCGCAGACGAACGGCACGATCTGCGCGGGAGACGCCACCAGGCGCACCTTCCCGTCGCCGTCGACGCGGCCCTTCCCCCGGAGGATGTCCTGGTTGCCGGCGGGCCACAGCTCGAGCGGCTGCCACGCGTGCTCCCACAGGTAGGACTGCGCGTCCTCGACGTCGGGGAACGCGCTGCCGAAGCGCTCCGCCCACATGGGGTTCATCGCGACGACGACCTCGCCGTTCTCGGGCGTGCCGCTGAGGAACATGTTGCTGAGCGGGAACGCGATCGACTTCGCGATGAGGTACAGGAGGTCACGTGGATCGTCGTTGTGGATGTCGGCGAGCGGGAACGTCCCCTTCCCGCCGTGGACCGTGACGACGTCGTCGGACGTGTCGAAGCCGCGTCGCGCCGCCAGCGACGGCCACGGCGACCGCTCCTCCCACTCGCCGAAGCACATGCCGAAGCGGGCGGGTTGGCCGAAGACGGTTCGCGACGTCTCCCCCGCCCGCTGACCGCCGACGTTCCGCAGGCAGAGCGAGACGGCGCGGCCGATCGTCATCGACCCGCGTCCCGCCGCACCGCCCATACAACCCGCCCGGTAGTCGATGCCGAGGTCGTCCCGGCGCGGTCCGTTCACGAGGAGCATCGCGAACACGCTCGACGTCGTCGTCGTGAGCCCGAACGCGTTCCACTCGGGCACCAGCATCGCTTCGAGGGCGGCGAGCACGAACGGCAGCGCGGCGGCCTCACAGCCCGCCATCGCGGCGTTGATCGCGACGAGCTCGACGGTCGCCACGCCGTACTGCGGGGGCAGCGCGCCGAGGACGTGGTCAGGCGCGTAGGGCGTCGCATCGAGCAAGGCGAGCACTCGGTCGTCCGTCGGCGGGACGATCGGCGCTCCGTCACCCCAGCGCTCCTCGAGGCTGCGCTCGTAGAGCTCGCCGGGGTCGGCCGGGACCTCGACCTGCTCGGCCGTCAACGTCGCGCTCATCGCTTCACCCCCAGGAGCTCCATGGCCTGCGGGTAGTACTCCGCCGCGATCTTGCGCAGCTCGTCGTCAGGCCGCGCTTCGAGCGGGTACGGCAGCACCAGCACCTTGAGGTCGCCGTGCCCGAGGAACGTCGCCATGTTGCGTGCGTGCGTCTCGAACTCCTCGGTCACGACCGCGACAGAAGGCTTCGCGTGCGACTCGAGCGTCACGGCGTCGTGCACCGTGAACGACGTGCACGAACCGCACGTTCCCAGGCCCACGAGGCCGGCGTCGATCTGCTCAGACCACTCGTCGATGTTGCGACGGTCGGTGCGCCCACCGTCGCCGACCTGAGCGTTCGTCTCGACGCAGGTGACGTCGGCACCTTCGTCGCGCAGGCGCTTCTCCCACTCGCCGGCGATGAGCACCCAGGAGCGCCACGCGCCGTCGGTGCGAAGTCCGATGCGCAGCCCGCCAAGCGAGCCGTCGAGCGTGTACGCCGGCGCGACGGAGCGCTCCGGCGGCGGTGCGGTCGGGCGGCGGATCGTGACGCTGGTCATGAGCTTCCTCCTGCGACGACGGCGAGGTCGTCGGTGCGGTCACGGCCGGACGGCTGGCAGCCGCCGATCGATTCGGTCAGTCGCTCGGCGACTGCAAGCAGCTCGTGGCCGAGCGCGCGGACGCGCTCGACGCTGACGTCGGGCGCGCCGAGGTGCAGCGCGACCGCATACGCGGTCCGAGCCTCGGCATCGAAGACGGGAGCAGTGAGCGTGTTCACCGGGAGATGTCGGGCTCGCCTCAGCACATCGGACGTGTAGTCGAGCTCGTCGATCGCGGACAGGAGATCGAGGGTTCGCTCGCGCACGTCGCCGGCCTGCGCGTCGATCGCGAGCTCGCCGAGTGCGGCACGCAGGTCGGCGGAAGTCGCGGTACACGGCGCCACGGCGAGATGGGTCTTCCGGTGGTCTTCGATGACTGCGAGCAGGCGCTCCGTCGTCAGGGTGTGGCGCGGCGCTCGTGCGATCCACGCGTCGATCGCCTCGGCGCCGCTCCATGCGACGTGGATCGCCCCGAACGGCGGCGCGAACGGCACCCGCGTCCCGACGCGGATCGGCGACGCGCTCTGGCCGAGCGCGACGAGGTCGACGACCACGATGCTGTCGTCGACGACGGTGGCCGCCGAGACGGCGAGGTCGGTGCGCCGCGACAGCTCCTCGAGCACGCCGTGGGCAGCGCGCACCTCGGCGTGCGACGCGCTCGCCGCGGCACCGAGCGCGATCAGCGCGGGTCCGAGCGTGTAGGTGAGCGTCTGCGGGTCGCGCACGACGTAGCCCGCCTCGGTGAGCGTGCCGAGGATCGCGTGACAGGTCGCCTGGCTCAGCCCGCCTTCGCGCGCGAGGTCACTGAAGCGGAGCGCGGCGCCGGCGCGCGCGCCGAGCAGCTCGAGGAGCTTGACGACCCGCTCCGTGGGCTTCGATCGCTGGCCGGCCATCTCTCGCATAATAGAGATCGAGCCTCGTATTGTCGAGAGGACGGTCCCCGGGGGCGTGTGCCTACGATCCGCGACGCGGGTACGGACCGGCCACCCGAGGCAGGGCACTTCCATGTGGTTGATCAGCCGATGCGACCTCGTCTTCCGGCGGCGGCGGTTCGTCGTCGCCGTGCTGGTCACGGCGCTGGTGTTCGGCATGGCGTTGGTCTTCGACGGCGTGAAGCGCTCCGTGAGGAACGAGGTGCCACGCACCGTGGAGATGTTCGGCGCCGACCGCTGGGTCGTCCCCGACGGCGTGACGGGGCCGTTCACCACCACGGCCGTGTTCCCTGCCGACGTCGCCGAAGGGATCGCCGACGATCCGGGCGTCCGCCGCGCCAGCCCGGTGGTCCTCTCGCGCTCGGTCGCGCGCGTGGACCCCGACAAGGACGCCAACCTCATCGGCTACGTGCCCGGGTCGATCCCGCCACCGCCGATCGAGGACGGTCGCGAGGTGCGCGGTCGAGGCGAGACCGTGGTCGACCAGAGCCTCGGCCTGTCGGTGGGTGACGACCTCGATGTCGGTTCGAGAACGTTCGAGGTCGTGGGTGTCGGCGACCAGCTGCGCTACAACTTCGGCGCGCCCACCGTCCTGCTCACGCTGCGCGATGCGCAGGCTCTCACGTTCGATCGAGGCGAACTCGCGATGGCGGTCGCCGTCGACGGCACACCGAGCTCGTTGCCCGACGGCTTCACGGCGCTGACGAACGACGACGTCATCTCCGATCTCGACCGCATCACGAAGCCCGGGGTGCAGACGATCGATCTGGTCAGCATCCTCCTGTGGATCGTCGCGATCGGGATCATCGGTTCGGTGGTGTACCTCAATGCCCTGGAGCGGACGCGTGACTTCGCGGTGCTGAAGGCCACCGGAGCTCCGAACCGGGCCATCGTCGGCGGCCTGGCGATCCAGTCGCTCTTCCTGTCGATCATCGCCGCGGTGCTCGCCGTCGGCGTGGCGTGGTTGGTGAGCCTCGTGTTGCCGTTCCCCGCCGAGCTCAGCAGCGCCTCGTACGCCCAGATGTTCGCGGTCGCGATCGCCGTCGGGCTGGTCACGAGCCTCATCGGCGCGCGACGCGCGCTCACCACGGATCCGGCGCTCGCCTTCGGGGCCGCGTGATGACGCGCGTCGAGATCCGCGACCTCACGATCGAGTACTCGAGTGGTGGCTACGCGGTGCGCCCCATCGACCACCTCGATCTGACCTTCGACGACGGGCAGCTCGTGCTCCTGCTGGGTGCGAGCGGCAGCGGCAAGACGACCCTGCTCTCGGCCCTCGCGTCGATCCTCCGGCCGACCTCCGGGTCGATCCGGATCGGCACGACCGAGGTGACCGAGCTCCGCGGTCAGGAGCTCGCCGAGTACCGACGGCACACGGTCGGCATCGTGTTCCAGGCGTTCAACCTGATCCCGAGCCTCACCGCGCGCGACAACGTCGTCGCCTCGTTGCGCAGCGCCGGCGTGAAGACGCGAGCAGCGCGGGCGCGCGCGGAAGAGCTCTTGGAGCAGGTCGACCTCGGCGACCGGATGCGCCACCGGCCCGGGGACCTCTCAGGCGGACAGCAGCAGCGCGTCGCGATCGCTCGTGCACTGGCGCTCGATCCACCCCTGGTCGTCGCCGACGAGCCGACCGCACACCTCGACTACATCCAGGTCGACGGCGTGCTGCGCTTGCTGCGCGACCTCGCGCAGCCGGGCCGAGTCGTCGTCGTCTCGACTCACGACGAGCGCCTTCTGCCGCTCGCCGACCAGGTCGTGGAGCTCACACCTCGCGCCGTTGCCGGCTCGCGCCCGCCCGAGCAGCGCACCCTCGCCGCGGGCGAGGTGCTCTTCCACCAGGGCGACCACGGCGACCTGGTGTATGTCGTCGACGAGGGATGCATCGACATCGTGCGTGAGTGCACCGATGGTCGCGAGGAGCTGCTCGCGCGGATCGATCAACCCGGCTACTTCGGCGAGCTCGCGCCGATGTTCGGGCTGCGACGCTCGGCGACGGCCCGAGCGGGCGCCACGAGCGCGACCGTCACCGGTTACACGCTGCGCGACTTCCGCGAGCACCACGACGCCGACACGACCGCGCTGTTGGACGATGCCGGCGACGCCAACCCGGCTCCCTGATCTGCGCGCCGAGCGAAAGGCGCGGACCGAGGCTCAGGACCCCGGGTCTTCGCCGAGCTCGCGCAGCGCCGTCGCGAGGGCGGCTCGGAGGCGCCGCGCGGTGTCGGGGGAGAGATGGCCGACGAGTCCGGTGCCGGGTCGGCCCGCCTCCTCGACGGTGAGCTCGACCCGCAGATCGCCGCACTCGTCGCAGTCGTCGAGGATCGCCACGGCCCAGGCCAGGCGCGAGCGCTCGGGATCGCCCTCGGGATGGTCGTCGAAGCCGTAGTCGGCCTGCTTCCTCATCGCGCCAGTCTGCCTGTGCCGAATTCACCCAGGAGTAGCGTGACGTTCGTGCGCTCGCGGGGAGTCCACTGATCAGCGACCACCAAGGAGGGCCGTGACATGGGTCCCGTCCTCACCCGACACGCACCCGAGTCCGTGCGACGCCTGCGCGACGTCGCCGTTCCCGTCGTGGCCCTCCTCGGCTGCGCGGTCTTGTTCGCCGGACTGCTTCGCCTCGTCGAGCCGACCGAGACGGTCGACACGATCACGGTCGAGAACCGCTCCGGCGTCGCCGTGGACGTCGCCGTCGCCGGTGGGGCCGACGGTGGCAAGCTGCTCCTCGCCGCGGTCGACTCACGTTCGGCGACGCGCGTCGACGACGTGCTCGACCAGGGCTCGACGTGGGTCTTCCGGGTCACTCGCGCCGGAGAACCGGTCGGTTCGTTCACGCGCAGCCGTGACCGCCTCCGCGCCGACGGCTGGCGGGCCGTGGTGCCTGCGAGCTGGGACGAGCGCCTCGCCACGGCCGCGGAGCGAGCGCCAGCCCCGACCGGCTAGACCGGGCGGTGTGCGACTGGCGCTCACCGCCGAACAACGTGCCCTGCAGGCCGAGCTCCGCGAGTACTTCGCGAAGGTCGTGACCGACGTCGAGGGTGAGCAGACCGACGAGCCGACGTACCCGCGCTACGTCCGTCGCCTGGGCCACGACGGCTGGCTCGGTCTCGGATGGCCCGTCGAGTACGGCGGCCAGGGACGCGACGCGATCGACCAGATGATCTTCGTCGAGGAGTCGCACTGGGCGGGCGTGCCGCTGCCGCTCCTCACGCTCAACAGCGTCGGCCCGACGCTCATGGCGCTCGGAACCGAGGACCAGCGTCGGGAGATGCTCCCGCAGATCCTGCGCGGCGAGCTGCACTTCGCGATCGGGTACACGGAGCCGAACGCAGGCACCGACCTCGCATCGCTCCAGACGCGCGCGGTGCGCGACGGCGACGAGTACGTCGTCAACGGCCAGAAGCTCTTCACGAGCGCGATCCAGTACGCCGACTACGTCTGGCTCGCGGTGCGGACCGACCCGTCGCTGCCGAAGCACAAGGGCCTGTCGGTGCTGATGGTGCCCACGAGCGCACCCGGGTTCCGCTGGGTGCCGCTGGACACGATGGCAGGCGAGTTCACCAGTGCGACGTTCTACGACGACGTGCGGGTGCCCTCGGCGAACCTGGTCGGTGGCGAGAACGAGGGTTGGAAGCTCATCACGAACCAGCTGAACCACGAGCGAGTCGCGATCTGCCCCGCGTCGGGGATCCTGCGCAGCATCGAGGACGTGCGCGCCTGGTGCCTCGACGCGAGGCTCGCCGACGGGCGGCGCGTCGTCGACCAGGAGTGGGTCGCGACGACGCTGGCTCGCGTGCACGCGCGGGCCGAGTTCCTCAAGCTGATGAACTGGAAGGTCGCGTGGGCATCGAGCCGTGGCCGGGACGCGGGCGGCCCGACATCAGAGGCGCGGAGAGCGGGGATGGTGAGCCCCGCCGACGCTTCGGCCACGAAGGTCTTCGGAACGGAGTTCGCGCTCGAGGCGTACCGGCTGCTGATGGAGATCGTGGGCTCGGCCGCGTACCTCGAGGAGGGGACGGCCGGCGCCGAGCTCGCCGGCCGACTCGAGCGCGCCTACCGGGCCAACACGATCTTCACGTTCGGCGGCGGCACGAACGAGATCCAGCGCGACATCATCGCGATGATCGGACTGGGAATGCCGCGGGCACCCCGCTGAGGATTGCAACGTCTCCGACCGCTGGCTACCTCGACCTGCAGGGGTCGGCCGACGAGCTGTTCATCAGTGAGCAGGCTTGGCAGCGCCCGCCAGTGTCGGCTTCTCGAACACGACGTTGACGTCGGTGTAGCCCAGCCGGCCGAGCAGACCTTCGAGCATCAGGCTCGTGTTCCTCTGGGCGCGGTCGCGCAGGTGGCTCTCCTTGGCCGCGGCCCCGAGCTTCTGGCCGGCGAGGAGGTAGAGCGCGCGCTCGTTGTTGGTGTCGTCGCTGAAGACGTCGCCGACTCGCGTGAACAGCCCGCGATCGCGGTCGATCACCTCGCTGCGGGTCGGGTCGACCACCGGGCGCGCGTACGCGGGAGGCGGCAACGTGACGTCGACCGTCTGGTCGTGCACCTGCACGGCGTCGGTGCTCAGGATCGAGAAGTCGACCGTCGCGTCCACGGTCCCGATCGCCTTGAAGATGGTGCGCTCACCCGCCAGGAAGCTCGGCAAGATGTCGACGTCGTCCTCGACGTCGACCTGGACCATGAACGTCCCCTGGGCGGCGTGGTAGTCGGACAGGTTCGAGAGCTGCTTGAGCAGCGCCGGAGGCGTCCGGTCGACCTGCGTGGTGCCGAACGGGTTGCCGATCGAGAAGAGCCCCGCGACGGCACCGACGAGCAGGAACAGCCCGAGGGCGACCGCGCCGAGCAGCGCCGTGGTCACGACGCCGCGCACGGTGAGCCCGCGCCGTGGCCGCGGCGCCGGTGCGGGCTTGCGCCGGGCATCGTCGCCGGTGACCCGGACGACGACCTCGGGTGGTCGGGACCCGCGTCGGGTGGTTCGGTCGTCGAGCAGAGTGGGCATGGGTGTGGGTGCTCCAGGTGGTGTGGTGGTCCAAATGGTGAGGATGCTGCGCCGCGGTGGCTCTTCTTCCTGTGGCCCCCGCAGAGCCTCCCCTTTCAACGTCCCTGCCGCCGAACCGGTTCCCGACTGGCTGGTGGCGGGGGTGTCACTCGAAGAAGCCGGAGCGATCCATCATCTGGGCCGCATGGGTGCTGCCACCGCCGGGGCCCGGCGGGCGGGACGCCCGGAAGGCGGCCCGCTCCAGCTCCAGCAGGTGGTCGAAGCGGGCCCGGAGCTCCTCGAGGCGAGCGGGCGCGTGCGCCAGGTTGTGCAGCTCGCCCGGGTCGTCGTCGAGGTCGTACAGCTCGTGCTCGTGGTCGCCGAACGCGGCGTCGGGGCCGAAGCGCATCTCGGGCGCCCAGTCGAGCCGGCGACCGAGGTTGTCGCACCCGCCGCCGACTCCGAAGTACCGCACGTACTTGTGCCGCCCGTCGAAGCAGCCTCGGAGCGCGTACCGCTGGGCGAGGCAGCTCGGGTGCCAGCCCTGGGCCTGCGCGAACAGCACGTGGTCGCGCAGGCGCTCGACGTCGCCGCGCAGCACCGGCGTCAGATCGACGCCCGACATCGACGCCGACCACACGTCCTCGCCGATGCCGGCGAGCGAGCAGAGCGTGGGCGCGAGGTCGACGGCCGACGTGAGGGCGTCCGAGGACGTCCCCGCGGTCGTGACGCCGGGCGCGCGCACGACGAGTGGGATGTGCATGATCTCCTCGTACGCGAACGGCCCCTTGCCGCGCAGGCCGTGCCCTCCGGCCTGCTCGCCGTGGTCGCTGGTGAGGACGACGACGGTGTCGTCCCAGCGGCCGGATGCGACGAGCCCGTCGAGGATCGTGCCGACGTGCACGTCGTTGAGCTCGTGGAGCCGCCAGTAGTAGTCGAGGCATCGTCGCCAGGTGCGCTCGTCGTCGAGGTCGAGCCACCCGAACATCGAGTGGTTCTCCTCCCACCGCCACGCGTGCTGCACCCCCGGCTTCGACGTGAGCGCGTCGTGGAAGTTGGCGGGCAGGTCGAAGCGTTCGGGGTACGGCTCGCCGAACGTCGGGATCGGGGCGGCGCCCGGGATCGGGGTCGGGAGCACCCGTGAGAGCTCGGCCGTGCGATCCGCGTGCGCGGCCTGGTAGTCGGCCTGATCTGCGGGGAACCATGCGACGTCGTGCGGATTCACGAGACCCACGACGAGGAGCCACGGCTCGGCGACCGCGCCGTGCTCGCCGAGCCATTCGGCAGCCTGCGCCGCGATGATCTCGTCGTAGAACGTGCCCGTGCCCGCGAGGCCCGTCCACGCCCAGTCCTCCCCCGTCCAGTCGGAGAAGCCGTACGCCTCGATGTCCGGGTTTCCATAGGAGAGGTGCCACTTGCCGAGGTAGGCCGTGCGGTAGCCCGCGGCTCGGAAGGCGTGCCCGATTGTGGGTGTCTCGGTGTGCAGGTCGGGCTGGACGGGATCGACGAACACGTTGTCGGTCACACCGTGCTCGGGGACGTGCTGGCCGGTGAGCAACGTCGCGCGCGACGGCGAGCACGGCGACGAGTGGGTGTAGTGCGAGCGCAGCTCCATCCCGGCGTCGCGGAGGCGACGGCGGTTCGCGAGCTCGTCCCAGAGGTCCTCGGGGACCCAGGACCGCTCCCGCTCCTGGTCGGTCACGACCAGCAGGACGTTGGGGCGTCGGGCGTCGGCGCCCTCAGACGTCATCCACTGCACGCTATGCGGATGCGGCCTGCGCCATGCCACCATGCACGGCGATGAACACGCCGGAGCTCGACGTGCGCACGATCTCGCTCCTGCTGGCCCGGGGCCGGATCGCCGTCGGCGTCGTGGCGACCGCGCTCCCGAGGCTCGCCGCGGCCGTCGCCCCCGGTGGGCGCGGCGCGCCCACTCGGTCGCTCGCTCGCATGACCGGCGCGCGCGACCTCGCGCTCGGGCTCGGCGCGCTCACCTGCGTCAGGGAGCGCACGCTCGACGCCGAGTGGGTCGGCATGGGGGGCGCGGTCGACGTGGTGGACGGCATCACCTTGCTGACGACCCGCGGGTTGCCGAGGCGGGCGCGGCTCGTGGGCCTCGTCGCGCTCGGAGCGGGCATCGTCGGCGTCGCGTGCGCTCGAGCGCTGGCCGACGAGCGCTCGACTCCCGCCCAGCTCGGCTAGTCGCGTTCGATCTGCAGCCGACGACCGCCCTCGACGAGCCGCACGCTCGCGTCACCTCGGACGAGCGCGTGCAGATCGTCACCGAGCATCGCGGCGCGCCAACCGTCGTCGAGCCGGCTCAGCCGCCCGTTGACCAGGGCCTTCACGTCGTCGCGGGTCGCGAGCAGTCGTGCGTCGACGTGCTCTCCCGACGCGACCTGGGCTGCCCAGCCGGTGAGCAGCCCGACGGCGGCGTCGAGCGCGGAGTCGTCGCCGTGCTTGGGAGGTGACCGGAGGTCGGCGCGGTCCATCGACCGCCCTGCTTCGACGGCGGCGAGGATCCCCCGCACCACCGGCTTCGGAAGGCTGCCGGCGCCGCGCAGCTTGGCGAGATCGTCGGCGTCGCGCGGCGGCCGCTGCACCAGCGCAGCGAGCGCGAGGTCGGACAGCACGAAGCGCGGGGGTCGGTCGACCTCCTGAGCCCGCCGTTCCCGCCACGCGCCGACCGCCTGCGCGATGCAGGCGCGGTCGCCGCGCAGCGAACGCGCGCCCTTGATCTTCCACCACGCGACGTCGGGATCGGGTGCGCGTGGCGGCGTCCTGAGCAGGACGGCGTTCTCGGCCTCGGCCCACCCCGTGCGCCCCATCGACGCCAGGCGCTCACGGATCGCTGCCGCGAGTGGCAGGAGGTGCTCGACGTCACCGGCGGCGTAGCGGCGCGCCGACGACGAGAGCGGGCGGCGCGTCCAGTCGCTGAGCTGATCGCCCTTGTCGAGGCGGACGTCGAGCATCGCTGCGACGAGCGACACCAGCGAGGGCTGCCCGAGCCCGATGAATCCCGCGGCGAGCTGCGTGTCGAAGAGCGCGCCGGGTCGCGCACCGCACGCGCGATCGATGATCGGGAGGTCGGCTCCGCCGGCGTGGGTCACCATCGTGGAGGACTGCGTGAAGACGTCTGCGAGCGCCCGCACGTCGCATGCCAGCGCGTCGACGAGCGCGACCTGGTCGGCCCAGCAGAGCTGCACGAGGCAGAGCTGCGGCCAGTAGGTGCGCTCGGCCATGAACTCGGTGTCGAGCGCGTACTCGGGCTCCGAACGGAGCGCGGTGACGATTCCGGCGAGTGACCGTTCGTCGTCGACCCATCGGACCTCGGCCGGCATCCGTCGAACCTACTGCGACCCGAGCGCTCGGTCGCGCGGGCGCGGCGAGCCGGGACGCAGCTCGCGCAGCGGCGCGCCGCCGGTCCAGGCCGTCGGGGTGCCCGGTTGCCACCGCCGCCCCGCGCCTTCCCGTTCGATGCGCTCGCGGGCCAAGGCGATGGCGGCGCGGCCGGGCGGGAGCCCACGCTCCCGCGCGACCTCGAACACTCGCTTCGTCGTGGCCTCGATCTGTTGGACCCGCTCCAGCGCGATGGCTCGGGAGTAGCCGGTGAACTCCTCGGCGATGTTGATGATGCCGCCCGCGTTCGCGACGAAGTCGGGCGCGTACAGGATCCCGCGCTCGGCGAGCAGCTCGTCGACCACGTCGCCGACCAGCTGGTTGTTCGCCGCGCCGCAGATGGCTCGACACTGCAGGGTCGCGAGGTTCCGGTCGTTCACCGCGCGCCCCAGGGCGCACGGTGCGAGCACGTCGCACTCCTGCTCGAGGATCTCGTGCGCTCCGACGACCGCGGCGCCGTGAGCGGCCGCGACCTCGCGCGCCCTCGCCTCGTTCACGTCGGCCAGGATCACCGATGCGCCCGCGTCCACGAGGAAGGCGGTCAGCGCGGACCCGACGTGCCCGGTGCCCTGGACCGCGACGACGCGCCCCGCGAGGTCGCGGGTGCCGTCGAGCTCGACCAGGGTGGCGCGCATCGCCGCGAGCACACCCAATGCGGTCACCGGCGACGGGTCGCCGGACCCGCCACGGTCGGAGCTCACACCGGTGACCCACGGCGTCACGTCGTCGATGACGTCCATGTCGCGGGTGGTCGCCCCCACGTCCTCGGCCGCGAGGTACCGCCCGCCCAGCTCGTCGATGGTGCGTCCCAGCGCGTGCAGCAGCTCGACCGACCGCGGGACATCGGGGTCGTCGACGAGCACGACGGCCTTTCCGCCCCCCTGGTCCAGGCCGGCGGCGGAGGCCTTCAACGTCATCGCCTCCGACAGCCGAAGCGCGTCTGCCACCGCGTCCGCCTCGGTCTCGTAGCGCCAGAAGCGGATCCCGCCGAGCGACGGGCCCAGTGCCGTCGAGTGGACCGCGATCACGGCCCGGAGCCCGCTGGCGGCGTCTGCGACGAACACGACCTGCTCGTGGCCGTGCGCCGCCATCACGTCGGTGACCGACACCATGGCCGGACGCTATGCGCGGTCCCGGGCGGCGCTCTCGGCCAGAATGCCTTCGTGCTTCGGACGGCCCGTCTCGTGCTGGCACCGGTCGCCGCACTCGTGATCGGTGCGGCGGCGTGCTCGGGCGACGGCGGCGATTCGGCCTCGCAGCCGGCCGAGGCAGGGTCGACGAGCACCCTGCCGCCCTCGTCGGCGGCGACGAGCACGACCGCGGCGACGACCAACGTGTACGCGGACACTGGCGTCGGCATGCTCGTCGACGCGGTGAAGGAGGTGCCGAGCCGCGTCTACGTGCCGAACGGACAGTCGGCGACGGTCTCGGTCATCGACCCGGCGACGTTCCAGGTCGTCGACACGTACCCGGTCGGACGGCTCCCGCAGCACGTCGTCCCTTCGTACGACCTGCGGACGCTGTACGTGAACAACAACCAGGGCAACTCGCTCACGCCGATCGACCCCGTCACCGGGAAGCCCGGTCCCGAGATCCCGGTCGACGACCCGTACAACCTCTACTTCTCGCCCGACGGGAAGTACGCGCTCGTGATGGCCGAGCGCGAGCAGCGCATCGACGTACGCGACCCGACGACCTGGGAGCTCATCACCAGCATCTCGGTGCCACACCCGGGTGTGAACCACGCTGACTTCACCGCCGACGGCCAGACGATGCTCGCCAGCTGCGAGTTCTCCGGCTGGGTCGTGCGCATCGACCTGCCGACGTTCCAGGTGACGGGCGAGCTCGAGGTCGGGGGCGAGCCCATCGACGTGCGGCTCGCGCCCGACGGCGCCGTGTTCTACGTCGCGAACCACGTGAAGAACGGTGGCGGCGTCTCGGTCGTCGACCCCGTCTCGATGACCGAGGCCGAGTTCATCCCGACCGGCGCGGGCGCGCACGGCCTCTACCCGAGCCGCGACGCGACGCAGCTCTACGTCACGAACCGCGTCGCGGGCTCCGTGACGGTCGTCGACTTCGCGACGCGGGCTCCCGTCACGACATGGACGATCGACGGCGGCGGCAGCCCCGACATGGGCGGCGTCTCGGCCGACGGCACGCAGTTCTGGGTCAGCGGCCGCTACGACGACGTCGTGTACGTGTTCGACACCGTCACCGGCGGGCTGCTCCAGACGATCCCGGTCGGCCACGGCCCTCACGGCCTGGCGGTCTTCCCCCAGCCCGGCCGCATCAGCCTCGGCCACACCGGCAACTACCGCTGATCCGCCCGCTTCGGCGGGAATTGGGCACGTTGAAGGGCACTATGTGGCGTTCCGCGTGCCCAATTCCCGTTCGGGTCAGGCGTTCCAGAGGTGGATGGCCTTGGTGTCGCGCTCGTAGCCCAGGACGCTCAGGGTCGAGGTGTCCAGCAGGAAGTGCACGCCGTCGGTCGGTGGATACGCGAGCCAGCGCGCGGTCAGCACGCGCAACAGGTGCCCGTGCGCGAACAACGCGACCGTGCCGTCGACGGCATCACAGCGCGCGATGACGCGGTCCGCGCGCGCCGCGACCTGCTCCGGCGTCTCGCCGTTCGGCACCGGTCCCGACCAGATCGTCCAACCCGGGACCGTCTTGCGGATCTCCTTCGTGGTGACGCCCTCGTAGTCGCCGTAGTCCCACTCGCGCAGGTCGTCGTCGACCTCGGCCTGCGCCCCCAGCCCGACGAGGTCGCACGTCTCTCGCGCCCGTTGCATCGGGCTCGTGAACACCGCCGCGAACGTGTACGCCGCGACGCGGGGCGCGAGCGCGCGCGCCGCCTCACGGCCCTTCGCGAGAAGGGGGACGTCGGTGCTGCCCGTGTGCCGCCCGCTCTCGCTCCATTCCGTCGCGCCGTGACGGACGAGCACCACCTGGGATGCCATGCGCAGAGGTTCTCACGCTGATCCGCCCGGCGAGCGAACCCACCGGGGCGAGCGAGCCCACCGGGGCGAGCGAGCCCATAGAGTTGATGGCAACATCGACACACTGAGGCCCAATGGGGAGCTCGGGACAGCCGGGCTGAGAGGGTGGCCGGGCGACCGTCGGCGATGACGGCGCAGCGCCACCGACCCCTCGAACCTGCTCCGGGTAATGCCGGCGGAGGGAGTGACGATCAGGTGCCAGGCATCGGCATGCCGGACCCGATCGATCCGTCACCAGGCGAGTCGACGGCGCGTGCGCTCGTCTTCGCCGGCGGCGACCGGATGCCCGCGGCCGTGGCACTCGTGCTCCCCGAGCACGCGCTCGTGATCGGCGCCGACTCCGGCGTCGACCACGCGCAGGCGCTCGATCGCCGCGTCGACGTCGCGATCGGCGACTTCGACTCGGTCACGGCCGACGGACTCGTGCGGGCGGAGCACGAGGGCGCGCGGATCGAGCAGCATCCGACCGACAAGGACGCGACCGACCTCGCGCTCGCCCTCGATGCGGCAGTCGCCGAGGGCACGAGCCGCGTCACCGTGGTCGGTGGTCATGGCGGACGCCTCGACCACCTGCTCGGCAACCTCGCGCTGCTGGCCGCACCCGCGTACGCCACGATCGAGCTCGACGCCTGGATGGGCACGGCACACGTCGTCGTCGTGCGCGACGGGGCCGGGATCGCGGGGCCACCCGGATCGATCGTGAGCCTGCTCGCGATGCACGGGCCCGCCCGGGGCGTCACGACGCGCGGACTGCGGTACCCCCTCGCGGACGCTGTCCTGGAGCCCGGCTCGACGCTCGGGCTCAGCAACGAGGTCACCGCGAGCGACGCCGCGGTCGCCGTCACCGGCGGCGTGCTCCTCGCGATCCGCCCCGCCGCGCTGATCGAGGCGCGCCCCGAGACCGGAGGTCGTTGATGCACCGCCTCCCAGCACTTGCCGTCACCGTCGCACTGGCCGTCGGAGCCTGGGCCGCGCCCGCGCTCGGGCGTGGCCACGACGAGGTCACGCTGCGGCTGGTCACGCACGACTCGTTCGCGATCTCGAAGTCGGTGCTGCGCGAGTTCACGAAGCGCACGGGCATCGAGGTCGAGGTGCTGCCCGCGGGTGACGCGGGCGCTGCACTCAACCAGGTGATCCTGACCAAAGACGACCCGATCGGCGACGTGCTCTACGGCGTCGACAACACGTTCCTGTCGCGGGCGCTCCAGGAAGACCTGTTCCTGCCCGCGCACGTGCCGAACCTGTCGAACGTCCCCGACGAGCTGCGCCTCGACGACCGCGATCGGGCCGTCCCGATCGACCACGGCGCCGTGTGCGTGAACTTCGACAAGCGGTGGTACGCACAGCACGACGAGCCGGTCCCGCGCGACCTCGACGACCTCACCGAGCAGGCCGAGCGGCTCGTCGTCGAGAACCCGGCGACCTCGTCACCGGGGCTCGCGTTCCTCCTGGCGACGATCGATCGGTACGGCGAGAACGGCTGGCGCGACTACTGGTCGAGACTGCGCGACGGAGGGGTCGAGGTCGTGAACGGCTGGGAGGAGGCGTTCAACGGGTCGTTCAGCGCCGGCGCGGGCAACGGCGACAAGCCACTCGTCGTCTCGTACGCCTCGAGTCCACCCGTCGACGTGTACTTCAGCGACCCCCGACCCGACGAGTCGAGGATCGGGACCGCACTCGGCACGTGCTTCGACCAGATCGAGTTCGCCGGCGTCCTGCGGGGAACGACGCACCCGCGCGCGGCGCGCCGGCTCGTCGACTTCATGCTCTCGCGTCGGTTCCAGGAGGACATCCCGCTGCGTATGTTCGTGTTCCCCGCGCGGTCGGACGCGAAGCTGCCGCCGGTGTTCGAGAGGTTTGCCGACGTTCCCACTGATCCGGCGACGCTGCCGCCCGACGTGATCGGCGCGCACCGCGAGCAGTGGATCGACGAGTGGACCGAGACCGTGCTGCGATGACGAGCCGCGCCGCTCAGCTCGCACGCGCGGCGATGATCGGGGTGCCGCTCGCGTTCCTCGCGGTGTTCTTCGTCTACCCGGTCGTGACGATCATCGGTCGGGGATTGTGGCCCGACGGCACGATCGACCTCGGCCCGATCGCCGACGTCGTCACCGATCCGTCGCTGCGTCAGGTCGCATGGTTCACGGTCTGGCAGGCCACGCTGTCGACGGTGCTGACGCTCGCGGTCGGCATCCCGGCGGCGTACGTGCTCGCGCGCACTCGGTTCCCGGGCTCGGGTCTCGTGCGGTCGTTGGTCGTCGTCCCGTTCGTGCTCCCGACCGTCGTGGTGGGCTCGGCGTTCCTCGCGCTCGGGATCGGGCCGTCGCTCGGCGCGATCCTCGTCGCCCACCTGTTCTTCAACTATGCCGTCGTCGTCCGGACGGTCGGTGGGCTGTGGGCCCATCTCGATCCCAGGCAAGAGGACGCCGCCCGGATGCTGGGGGCATCGCGGGTGCGCGCCTTCACCGCCGTCACGCTGCCGGCGCTGCGACCCGCGATCCTCGCCGCGGCGGCGATCGTGTTCCTGTTCACGTTCACGTCGTTCGGGGTGGTGCTCGTGCTCGGCGGGCCGACGCACTCCACCCTCGAGACAGAGGTCTATCGCCAGACTGCGCAGCTGCTCGACCTGCAGACCGCGGCCGCGCTCTCGATCGTGCAGCTGCTCGCCGTGCTGGTGCTCCTCGTCGTGACCGAGCGTCTCTCGGGCCACCGCGTCGTCGCGCTCACCCTGCGCGGTGCCACGGCCACGGCTCGACGAGTGCGCGGCCTCGGTGAGCGCGTCTTCGTCGCCGGCAACCTCGCGCTCGCGCTCATCCTGCTCGGCGCTCCGATCGCTGTGCTCGTCGCCCGCTCGTTCGAGACGTCGTACGGCATCGGTGTGGACAACTACCGGGCGCTCGGTGAGCTCCAGTCGGGCAGCGTGCTCTTCGTCCCCCCCGAGGATGCGATCCTCAACTCGCTGGAGTACGCCGTCGTCGCCATGTGCCTCGCGCTCGTCGTCGGCGGGCTCGCGGCGTTCGCGATCGTACGGACCCGCCGCGCCGGCGCGATCGATGCCGCGCTGACGCTGCCGCTCGGGGTGTCAGCCGTGACGGTCGGGTTCGGGTTCCTGATCGCTCTCGACGAGCCTCCACTCGACCTGCGCAGTGAGTGGATCCTCGTGCCGATCGCGCAAGCGCTCGTCGCGATCCCGTTCGTCGTCCGGCTGACGACGCCCGTGCTGCGAGCGATCGACCCTCGGCTGCGAGAGGCCGCGGCGACGCTCGGTGCGCCACCGCGACGCGTGTGGCGTGAGATCGATCTGCCGATCGCCTCCCGCGCCCTGGCCGTCGCCGGCGGCTTCGCGTTCGCGATCGCCCTCGGCGAGTTCGGGGCGACGGTCTTCCTCGCGCGCCCGGACCGACCGACCCTGCCGGTCGTGATCTACCGCCTGCTCGGGCAGCCGGGCTCGACCACGTTCGGTGCCGCGATGGCGGCGAGCACCATCTTGCTGATCCTTGCCGCGATCTCGATGGTCGTCGTCGAGCGCGCCCGGGTCGCCGACACGGGAGTGTTCTGATCCTCGCCGTCGAGCACCTCACCGTGCGCTACGGCGACGTCGTCGCCGTCGACGACCTCGACGTGACGGTTGCCGACGGAGAGATCGTGAGCGTGCTCGGACCGAGCGGATCGGGCAAGTCGACGCTGCTCCGAGCGATCGCCGGGCTCGAGCCACCGACCTCGGGCCGCGTCCTGCGCGACGGGGCCGACCTCGCGGTGCTGCCGCCGCACCGGCGCGACCTCGGGCTGATGTTCCAGGACCATGCGCTCTTCCCACACCGCGACGTCCTCGGGAACGTGGCGTTCGGGCTCCGGATGCGCGGTGGCTCGCGCCGCGACGCCGAGCGCGACGCGCGCGACATGCTCGAGCGCGTCGGACTCGGCGGCTACGACCGCCGGTCGATCACCCAGCTCTCTGGGGGCGAGCAGCAGCGCGTCGCTCTGGCCCGCGCGCTCGCGCCGGCCCCTGCGCTGCTGATGCTCGACGAGCCCCTGGGTGCGCTCGACCGACAGCTGCGCGAGCAGCTCGTCACGGAGCTCGGAGCCCTCTGTCGCTCGCTCGGCCAGTCAGTGCTGTTCGTCACGCACGACCACGACGAGGCGTTCGGCATCGGCGACCGGGTTGCGATCCTCCACGACGGGCGCGTCGAGCAGATCGGGGATCCTGGTGAGGTCTGGGGTGCTCCCGCGACCGCGTTCGTCGCCGCCTTCCTCGGCTGGAACGTCGTCGATGCCAGCGACAGCGCGCTCGAGGAACAGGTCGGCCACCGCGGGGTAGTCGCCGTGCGCCCCGACGCGCTCTCGCTCTCGCCGACCGGTCCGCTCGACGGGGTCGTCGTGACGCGCACGTTCCGTCGGGATCACTGGCTCGTGCGCGTCGAGCTCGGCGGGCCGACCGGCGCGGCCGTCACCGCCGTCGATCTCGCCGTCGGTGACCCGCAGCCACCCACCGTGGGAGCGCGCGTGTGCGTCCGCGTCGACCGCGACGGCGTCGTGGCGCTGCCCGGTGCCGCTCGGGCGCCGGAGGCGTGAGCTGCACCGAATCCACACATCTTCGACAGGACTCCTCGACACCCCCTCCGTAGCATGGGCGCCGTGTCCGGGAGCCTCGTGAGCATCGCCCGCCGACCGCCGGCGGCGGAGCCGAGCACTCGCTCGATCCTGGTGATCGAGGACGAGGCGACGATCGCGCAGTCGGTCGCGGCGCGGTTGCGCAGCGAGGGGTTCTCGGTCGAGATCGCCGTCGACGGTCCCGGCGGCGTGGAGGCCTACGAGCGCCTGCGCCCCGATCTGGTCGTGCTCGACCTCATGCTCCCGGGTCTCGACGGGCTCGAGGTGTGCCGGCGCATCCAGCACGACCGGCCGGTTCCGGTCCTGATGCTGACGGCGCGCGACGCCGAGACCGACCTCGTCGTCGGGCTGGCGGTCGGCGCCGACGACTACCTCACGAAGCCGTTCAGCGCCCGCGAGCTGGTGGCGCGGATCCACGCACTGCTGCGCCGCGTCGAGCGCGCCCCGGAGCGGGCCGCGGGCAACGAGGCAGCGGTGCTGCGCGTCGGCGACGCCGAGCTCGACCTGGCGAGCCGCCGGGTCCGTCACGCCGGTGCTGACGTGCACCTGACGCCCACCGAGTTCGACCTGCTCGCGTTCCTCGTCCGCCGGCGGGGCCGGGTCTTCACTCGCGAGGGGCTGCTCGCCGACGTCTGGGGGTACCGCGACGGCTCAGGGCCGCGCACCGTCGACTCGCACGTGCGCGCGCTGCGGCGGAAGCTCGGCGCCGACGTCGTCCGCACCGTGCACGGCGTCGGGTACGCGATCGGTGACGAGCAGTGAGCCGTCGCCTGCCACTCGACGTGCGTGACCTCGACGTGCGCCGGCCGCTCGATCCGATCCCTTCCATCAAGCTCAAGCTCGGGTTCGTGATCGCCGCCGCCGTCGCGGTCACGATCTTCGTGTTCTGGGTGGGCATCAAGATCGGCATCTGGCCGTCGGTCAGCGGTGTGCTCGCCGGCCTGGTCGCCCTCGGGATCGTCTGGTGGCTCTCGCGCGGCATGACGAGCCCGCTGCGCGAGATGGCCGCGGCGGCCGATGCGATGACGCGCGGCAGCTACAGCCAGCGTGTCACCGCGACCACCCACGACGAGGTCGGCGCGCTCGCGCGGGCGTTCAACGAGATGGCTGCCGAGCTCGCCCAGACCGACAAGATGCGGCGCGACCTGGTCGCGAACGTCTCGCACGAGCTGCGCACGCCGATCACCGCGCTCCAGGTGACGCTCGAGAACCTCGCTGACGGCGTCGCCGATCCCGAACCTGAGCTGTTCCGCACGATGCTGCTCCAGGTCGAGAGGCTCGGCCGCCTGGTGAGGCAGCTCCTCGATCTCTCCCGGCTCGAGGGCGGCACCGTTCCGCTCGAGTGCGCCGAGTTCAGCGTCGAGCCGCTGATCGAGCACGCGGTGCGCGAGCAGCGGCTGCACGAGCCCGCCGTCGAGGTCGCGGTGCACGTCGACCCGGGGGATCTCACCGCCGACGGCGATCCCGAGCGTGTGCACCAGGTCGTCGCCAACCTGCTCGAGAACGCGGTGCGGTTCACGCCCCGGGGCGGCACGGTCGAGGTGCGCGCGCGCCGGCACGACCACGGTGTCGTGATCGAGGTGCTCGACGAGGGCCCCGGCATCCCCGCCGGCGACGCGACCCGCGTGTTCGAGCGTTTCGAGCGGCTCGACGCGGCGCGCTCGACGAGCGACGGCGGCGCGGGTCTCGGTCTCGCGATCGCCCGCTGGATCGTCGACCTGCACGGCGGCGACATCCACCCCGAGGCCCGCGACCCGCGCGGCTGCCGCATGGTCGTCACCCTGCCCACGAACGGAGCCGGCCTCCGGGCCGGTGCGAACTAGACCGACGAGTAGCTGACGGAGGAACCCACACTCATGGCACTCACCGACATCGACGAAGCCCTCAAGCGAATCCGACGCGGCGAGATGGTGCTCGTCGTCGATGACGAAGACCGCGAGAACGAGGGCGACCTCCAGATGGCGGCGAGCTGGGTCACGGCCGACGCACTGAACTTCATGCTGAAGTGGGCGCGCGGGCTCATCTGCATGCCGGCCGCGCCGCGGGTCATCGACGCGCTCGAGCTCGCGCCGATGGTGGCGCCCGAGGTGGCCGGCTGCGACACGCCGTTCACCGTGCCCATCGACCACGTCGACGGTGGCAGCGGGATCAGCGCGGCAGACCGCGCGCTCACGATCCGTCGGGTCGTCGATCCCGACGCGTGTCCGACCGAGTTCAAGCGCCCCGGCCACGTCTTCCCTCTGCGAGCGCAGTCGGGCGGGACGCTCGTACGACGCGGCCACACGGAGTCGGCCGTCGACCTCGCCGTGCTGGCCGGGCTGTCGCCGGTCGCGGTGACGTGCGAGGTGCTCGACGACAAGGGCGAGGCGGCCAGCTTCGACGTGCTCGTCGAGTTCGCCCAGCACCACCGCATCGCGATGGTCTCGATCGACCAGATCGTCGAGCACCGCAAGGACCTCGGCGCCGAGTCGCGCCCACCCGCACTGCTGCTCTGATCCCTTTTGGTTGCGTCCCTCACCCGCGCATTCAGGGGTGAGAGACGCACGTCGAACGTGCGTCTCTCACCGTGAGATGCGCGGGTGAGGGACGCAACCGCTACAGCAGCGAGAGCACCAGGCCGGTCTGCGCGAGGTAGTAGGTCACCATGATGGCGAGCTGGCCGTGGGGGCGCTCGCGCACGAAGCGGGTCTCCGCGATCAAGGCGTCCGACGCCACGAACAGCAGCGCACCGACGATCGCGAACGCGTTGCCGCTCCCGATCGCGCTGACGAGCATCGCCGAGATCACCGACATGTACGCGACGACCGGTGCCACGAGGCCGTCCCGGCCGGACGCGCGCAGCGCCCGCACGTAGCGCAGGGCGAGTGGCGTCACCAACGCAGCCGCGACGATCGCACCGAGCACGTAGGCGACGCCGCTGCCAGGGTGCAGCGCGAAGCCGATCGTGTAGAGCACATGCGCCACCAAGAACGACGACAGCCCCGGCACGAGGCGGTCGCCCGGCAGCATCAGGAACACGTCACCCGCGGCCGACGCCAGCAACGCGACCACGAACAGCACCTGTGCATCGCTGTGTGCAGGGTCGAGCGTTGCGGCCGTCGCTGCGAGCGCGAGCGTCGCACCGGGCTTCGCGACGTACTCGAGCCGCTGGTCCTGTCGGACGACTGCGTACCAGTCCGTGAGCGCCAGCACCGCGGCAACCGCGAGCAGCGACGCCGGGGTCGCGGTCATTCCCTCACGGCTGGAGCCTGGTGCGCGCCCAGCCGTCGGCCGTCCGCCGGTACGCGATGCGATCGTGCAACCGGTCGTCGCGGTGCTGCCAGAGCTCGACCTCGTCGGGCTGCACGAGGTAACCACCCCAGAACGGCGGCAGCGGCACGTCGTCGCCTTCGGGCGCGAACCGGGCTGCCACCTCCTCGACCGTTCGCTCCAGCCCCTGCCGATCGGCGATCGGCTCGCTCTGGCGCGACGCCCACGCCGACAAGCGGCTCTCGAGCGGTCGGTTGCGCCAGTACGAGAGCGAGTCCTCGGGCGTGAGTCGCTCGACCGGTCCGACGGCCCGCACCTGGCGGCCCTGCGGACCCCAGTGCAGGACGACCGCGGCGCGTGGGTTGGCGGCGAGCTCGCGGCCCTTCCGGCTCTCGTAGCTCGTGTAGAAGCGCAGGCCGTGCTCGTCGACGCCGCGCAGCAAGACGACGCGCGCCGAGGGTGCACCATCGGCGGCTGCCGTCGCGACCACCATCGCGTCCCAGTCGGGCACGCCCGCCGCACGCGCCTCGTCGACCCACGCGGCGACGGCGGCCATCGCGTCCAGCGCGACGTCGCGCTCGTGGAGCTCGGCCATCAGGAGGCGCAGGCTAGTGAGACGAGCGGTCGCGCGAGTCGACCCATGGAGGTGAGACGAGCGGTCGCGGCGCCGGCATCCGGCGCCGTAGCGAGTCGACCCATGGAGGTGAGACGAGCGGTCGCGGCGCCGGCATCCGGCGCCGTAGCGAGTCGACCCATGGAGGTGAGACGAGCGGTCGCGGCGCCGGCATCCGGCGCCG
>CAZHKE010000014.1:47951-63856 GCA_964532485.1 uncultured Bifidobacteriaceae bacterium | reverse complement strand
ATCATGACGGTCGATGACCCTGCTCGAGCCCGAGCCGGCATGGACGTCGTGGGACGACCTCGAACGCGACGCACTCGCGTGCACGAAGTGCCCCCTGGCGACCGCGGGGCGCAGCCAGGTCGTGTTCGGGGTAGGCAACCGGGAGGCCGACCTGGTCTTCGTGGGCGAGGGCCCGGGTGCCGAGGAGGATCGCCAGGGCATCCCGTTCGTCGGTCGCGCGGGCCAGCTGCTCACGCGGCTGATCGAGGGCATCGGCCTGTCGCGCGACGACGTGTACATCTGCAACGTCGTGAAGTGCCGTCCCCCCGGCAACCGCGACCCGCTGCCACCGGAGATCACCACCTGCCGTCCGTACCTCGAGGCGCAGCTCGACCTGCTCGGTGCCGAGGTCGTGGTCACGCTGGGCAACTTCGCGACGAAGCTCCTGCTCGACACGAAGGTCGGCATCACGAAGCTGCGCGGCCAGGCGCACCCGTACCGAGACGGCGCGGCTGTGCTGATCCCGATGCTCCACCCGGCAGCTGTGCTGCGCAGCGGCGGAGCCGCGCTCGCGCAGGCCCGCGCCGACTTCGTCGTGGTGAAGCGCGCCCTCGCTCGCGCGCAGGCCACGTGACCGGGATCACCGTCGCCTCGCGCTCGGCCGACGACACGCAGGGCGTCGGTGTGGCGTTGGGTGCTGTCCTCGCCCCGGGCGATGTCGTGCTCCTCGCCGGTGGGCTCGGCGCGGGGAAGACGGAGCTCGCGAAGGGCATCGGTCGCGCGCTCGGCGTCGTCGACGTGGTCGTCAGCCCGACGTTCACGATCGCCCGCCGGTATCCGGGGCGCGTGCCGCTCGTCCATGTCGACCTGTACCGACTCGACCGTGTGCAGGAGCTCTTGGACCTGGGGCTCGAGGAGGAAGGCGACGACGCGGTGACGGTCGTCGAGTGGGGTGATGTCGCGATCGCGCACCTGCCCGGTGAGCGGCTCGAGGTCCAGATCGACCAGGTCGGTGTCGGTGCAGGAGGTGCCACCGAGGACCGGATCATCACGATCGTGCCGCAGGGGCCCTCGTGGAACGAGCGCGACGCTGACCTCGCGCGAGTCCTCCGCGGTCGGGTGTGAGCGGAGCCGTCTCGTGCATCTCCTGGCCATCGACACCGCGACGATGCAGGTCGGCGTGGCGATCGGTGATGCCGGGAAGCTCCGCGGCGAGGTGCGCCTCGCGGGCGGTCGCCGCCACGCCGAGGAGCTCGCACCGGCGATCCAGCAGCTCGTGGACTGGACGGGCGTCGGGCTCGACCAGCTCGCCGCGATCGCGGTAGGGATCGGTCCCGGGCTGTTCACCGGCCTCCGCGTGGGCGTGACGACGGCGAAGGTGATGGCTCAGGCCCTCCGGATCCCGCTGATCCCGGTCGTGAGCCTCGATCTCGTCGCCTATCCGATGCGCCACTCGCACCGGGCGGTCGTGGCCGTGCTGGACGCGCGCCGCCGTGAGGTCTTCCACGCGAAGTACCTCCCGGTTCCGGGCGGCGTGCAGCGCGTGTCCGACTACGCGGTCGGGGCGCCCGCCGATCTGATCGCCGAGCTCGAGTCAGCCGGCGACGACGTGCTGCTCGCCGGTGACGGCATCGCCGCCCACGCCGATGACTTCGCCTCACTCGACCGCGCCGAGCTGGCCGGCCCCGAGTTCGCGGCGCCGAGCACCGCGGCCCTCCTCTCACTCGCGACCGCGCGCTACGAGCGCGAGGAGTTCTCGAGCCCGTGGGAGGTGGAGCCGCTGTACCTGCGCGAGAGCGACGCCGAGCTCGGCTGGGGTTCGGTGCGCGCATGACGATGTCCCCGCCGCTGACCGTGCAGATGACGTCGATGCGCCGGCGGCACCTCAAGGCGGTGCTCCGCATCGAGGAGCAGGTGTACCCGCGGCCGTGGAGCCACTCGCTGTTCCTGTCGGAGCTCGCGATGCGGGGCACGCGCGCTTACTTCGTGGCGCGCGTCGGGCGCGAGGTCGTGGGGTATGCCGGTCTCCTCCTCACCGGTGAGGACGGCCACGTCACGACGATCGCTGTCGATCCGGCGTGGCACCGCCACGCGATCGGGACGCGCCTCATGTTGATGCTCACCCGTGAGGCGCTCGCCCGCGAGGCCCGGAACCTCACCCTCGAGGTCAGGATGTCGAACAAGGGCGCGCAGCTCTTGTACCGGCGGTTCGGCTTCGCGCCGGTCGGCGTGCGCAAGAACTACTACCCGGAGACCGGTGAGGATGCGCTCGTGATGTGGGTGCACGAGATCGATGGCGTCGAGTACGGCGACCTGCTCGGTCGCCTCGAAGCTGGTTTGAGCGGCGAGACCGTCTTCGACGCCGGAACGTAGCGATGACCACGATCCTCGCCCTCGAGACGTCGTGCGACGAGACCGCGGCCGCGGTCGTCGACGACGGACGAACGGTGCGCTCGTCGATCGTGTCGAGCCAGGTCGATCTCCACGCGCGGTTCGGAGGCGTCGTGCCCGAGATCGCCAGTCGCGCCCATGTCGAGCTGATCGGACCGGTGATCGCCGACGCGCTCGGCGAGGCGGCCATCGAGCTGACCGACGTGGACGCGGTCGCTGCGTGCCACGGGCCGGGGTTGGCCGGCGCGCTGCTCGTCGGTGTGAGCGCGGGCAAGGCGCTCGCGCTCGTGGCCGGCGTCCCCTACGTGGGCGTCAACCACCTCGAGGCGCATCTCTACGCCGCGTGGCTCGACGAGCCCGACCTCGAGCCTCCGCTGGCGGTGCTGATCGCGTCCGGCGGCCACACGCTCCTGGTGATCGTCGGGGAGAGCTCCGACGAGACCGTCGTCGCCCGCGAGCGGCATCGCGTGGTCGGCCAGACCGTCGACGACGCGGCGGGCGAGGCGTTCGACAAGGTGGCCCGCTTCCTCGGGCTCGGGTACCCCGGCGGGCCGGCGATCGACCTGCTCGCCCACGAGGGCGATCCGGAGGCGATCGCGTTCCCCCGGGCGATGCCGGGTGAGCGCGACTTCTCGTTCTCGGGCCTCAAGACGGCAGTCGTCAACCACGTCCAGCGCAACCCCGATGCCGCGGTCGCCGACGTCGCGGCCTCGTTCCAGGCGGCGGTGGTCGACCAGCTGGCGGGCAAGCTGGCAGCCGCCGCCGACGCGGCGGGGGCCACCGCCCTCGTGCTCGGCGGCGGGGTCGCGGCCAACTCCGCGCTGCGCGCCCGGGTCGCGGCCGACGCGGGGGCGTCCGGGCGCCGGGCCTTCCTGCCCCCGCCGTCGCTGTGCACCGACAACGCGGCGATGATCGGGGCCGCCGCGTGGTGGCGTCTCCGGGCCGACGGCCCGACCCCCCTCGACGCCGGCGTCGACCCGGTCCTGGGGCTCACGTAGGCCGGCTTGCCGAGCCGCCGTGGAGCCCACTATCTTGGCGTTAGCACTCGCCGCTTTCGAGTGCCAGAGACCGGAAGACCCGGCACCGCGACCAACCGTCTCCCCGCCCATCGGGGACCGCAGGAGGAACCGACGCAATGAAGCTGCAGCCGCTCGAGGACCGCATCGTGGTTCGGGCCGGTGAGCCCGAAGAGACGACCGTCAGCGGGCTCGTGATCCCGGACACCGCCAAGGAGAAGCCCCAGCAGGGCGAGGTGCTGGCCGTGGGCCCGGGGCGCCGCTCGGAGAACACCGGTGAGCTCATCCCCGTCGACGTCGCCGTCGGCGACACCATCGTCTACTCCAAGTACGGCGGGACCGAGATCACCGTCGACGGCGAGGACCTCCTCATCCTCACCGGCCGCGACGTCCTCGCGAAGCTCGGCAAGTAGCACACCGGCGTTGCGCCGGCCCGACGCCCACCACCGTCCTCGCCCTGGTACCAGCTGCTGCGGGCGGCGGCGGGTCGTCGGGCCGCCGCGTCCCTGGTGCTCGGGAGCCGGCGTCGCGTGACGCGCGATCGGTCGGCCTCGTCGGCGGCTACTTGCCGGTGAGCTGCGACATCGCGAGGTCCTTCGCCCAGCCGTAGTCGGCCTTGCCGTTGGGACCGCGGAGGATCGCCCCGACCGCCACGACGTGGCGCGGGTGCTTGTAGCGCGCCAGGTGCGAGCTCGCCCGCGCGATGTCGTCGACGTCGATCACCACGTCGTCGTCGCACGCGACGACCGCGGCAACGGCCTCGCCGAACCGATCGTCGGGGATGCCGACCACGACGCAGTCGCGCACACCGGCGACCTCCTTGACCGCCTCCTCGACCTCTTCGGGGTAGATCTTCTCGCCACCGGAGTTGATGCTCACCGAGCCTCTGCCGAGCAACGTGACGGTGCCGTCGGCCTCGACCGTCGCCCAGTCGCCGGGCACCGAGTACCGCGTGCCGCCGACCTCGCGGAAGGTGCCGGCTGACTTCTCGGGATCCTTGTAGTAGCCGGCGGGGATGTGGCCACCCAGCGCGAGCATCCCCAGCTCACCGGAACCCGCCTCGACCTCCCGCCCGTCCTCGGTGAGCACCTTCGTGTGCGCCCCCACGACGAACTTCGCCGTCGACGCTTCCCGCCCCGGTGCAGTGACGTTGTTGGCGAACCCGACCCCCTCGCTCGACCCGAGAGAGTCGAGGCACAGGACGGGCTGGTGCGCCATCAGTGCCGCCTTGACCGGTGCGCTCCACATCACTCCCGACGAGATGACGAGGATCAGCGACGACAGGTCGTACGGCTCGCCCCGCGCCGCCGCCTCGTCGAGCGCTCGCACCATGGGCTTGCAGAACGCGTCGCCGACGATCGCCATCTGCGTGACCCGGTCGCGCTCGACGGCGCGCCAGAGCTCGTGCGCGTCGAAGTGGCGGCCCTCGAGCGTCACGACCGTCCCGCCGAGCGCCATCGCCTGGATCGACGTCATCCCCCCGGTCCCGTGCATCAACGGCGACGCCGGAAGGTGCACGGGTGCGCTCCCGGCGTCGACGAAGGCCCTGGCGATGGCCGCGACGCCCGACGCGTCGCGAGGGATCTCCTCGCCCTGCACCGCGTAGAGCGACTCGGCGAGCGCGCCGAAGAGGTCCTCGTGGCGCCACATCACGCCCTTGGGCATCCCGGTCGTCCCGCCGGTGTAGAGGAACCACAGGTCGCGTCCCGACCGCGCGATGCGCGCCATGGGGTCGTGCGCGGCGATGAGCTCCTCGTACGCGAGCGCGCCGTCGACGAGCGGCGCGCCGTCGTCGACCTGCACGAGCGCCCTCACCGACGGGCATCGCTCGCGGACCGCGGCGATGTGGTCACCGAGCGATCCGTGGAACACCACGATCTCGGCGTCGGCGTTGTCGAGCAGGTACGCGAGCTCGTCCTCGAGATAGCGGTAGTTCACGTTGACGTGGACGCCGCGCATCTTGAAGGTGGCGAGCGACGTCTCCTCGTACTCGTTGCAGTTGTACAAGTACAGCCCGACCTTCGAGTCGGGTCCCAGGCCGAGGGCGCTGAACGCGGCGGCCAGGCGCGAGGCTCGCTCGTCGAGCTCTCGCCAGACCACTCGCCGGTCGCCCTGGCTGAGGGCGACGCGCTCGGGGACGGCGTCGGCCACGGCCTCGAAGACGTCGGCGAGGTTCCAGGCCGTCACGGCGCCGGAGCCTATGCGGGGCTCGCCGTAGCCTTCGAGGTCATGACCGATCGGGCGTCGGAGCGAGGCGGCCTCCAGCGGATCCCGCGACCGCGGGCGGCCCGCCCCGGCGACGCCCCGCCCTGGGCGTACCTGACGCCGGAGCAGCGTCGCTTCACGATCGCCGACGTGCGGGCCGTCGCGGAGGCGCTGCCGCCGCCGCGCACGACTGCCCACCCACCGACCGCGCGCCCCGCGGCCGTGCTCATGCCGTTCTTCGAAGAGGCGGGCGAGGCGCGGCTGATCCTCACCAAGCGCCCCGACACGATGCCGTCGCACCAGGGCGAGATCGCGTTCCCGGGCGGCAAGCTCGAGGAGGGGGTCGACGCCGACCTCCGCGCTGCCGCGCTGCGCGAGGCCCACGAGGAGATCGGGCTCGACCCCGGCCTCGTCGACGTCGTCGGCGAGCTCGACAGCCTCACGACCGTGATGGGTCGCTTCCTGCTCACCCCGTTCGTCGGCGTGCTGCCGGGGCGGCCCGTCCTCGTCCCGCACCCCACCGAGGTCGTGGCCGTCTTCGACCACTCCCTCTCCGAGCTGCTCGACGACGCCGCCTTCCGAGAGGAGCGCTGGGACCTCCCGGCCGAGCTCGGGCCCGAGGCGGGCGCGGGTCGGTCCATCCACTTCTTCGAGCTCCCCGGCGAGACGGTCTGGGGTGCCACCGCCCGGATCCTCTTCGGGTTCTTGCGACGCCTCACCGAGACGCGTTGAACCCAGCACTATCCTGAAACCTTCGGTCCAGAGCGCGGGGAGCGAGCGCCCGCGGCGCAGGTGCCCTGCGCCGCAGCGAGCGAGCCCATGGACGAGCGAACCCATGGAGAGGAGCCCCTGGGGTGGAAGTCGAGATCGGGATCGGCAAGTCCGGGCGGCGGGCCTACGGGTTCGACGACATCGCCATCGTCCCCAGCCGGCGGACGCGAGATCCCGAGGACATCGACATCAGCTGGGAGATCGACGCGTACAAGTTCGACCTGCCGCTCATGGCGGCGGCGATGGACGACGCGGTGTCGCCGAAGACCGCGATCGACATCGGCAACATCGGTGGCCTCGCGTGCCTCAACCTCGAGGGCCTGTGGACGCGCTACGAAGACCCGGACGCGCTCTTCGAGGAGATCGCGGAGCTCACGCCCGAGAAGGCGACGCGGCGCATGCAGGAGATCTACGCCGAGCCGGTGAAGCCCGAGCTCATCGGCCAGCGGATCCGCGAGCTCAAGGAAGGTGGCATCACGGCGTGCGCGTCGCTCACGCCGCAACGGGTCGAGGAGCACGCGAGCCGAGTGCTCGAGGCCGAGCTGGACGTGCTCGTGATCCAGGGGACGGTGGTCTCGGCCGAGCACGTGTCGAAGGACGAGTCGCGCCAGCCGCTCAACCTGAAGAAGTTCATCCGTGAGTTCGACCTTCCCGTGATCGTCGGTGGTTGCGCGTCGTACTCCACGGCCCTGCACCTGATGCGCACCGGTGCCGTGGGCATCCTGGTGGGCGTCGGGCCGGGCCACGCGTGCACGAGCCGTGGCGTGCTCGGCATCGGGGTGCCGCAAGCCACGGCGATCGCCGACGCTGCTGGTGCTCGCATCCGGCACCTCGACGAGACGGGCGTCTACGTGCACGTCATCGCCGACGGCGGCATGCGCACCGGCGGCGACATCGCCAAGGCGATCGCCTGCGGTGCCGACGCGGTGATGATCGGCTCGCCGCTGGCGAGCGCCTACGAGGCGCCGGGGCGCGGCTACCACTGGGGCATGGCGACGTTCCATCCCACCCTGCCACGCGGCGCGCGCGTGGAGGCCGGTCGCAAGGCGAGCCTCGGAGAGATCCTCGTCGGCCCGGCGCACGAGAACGACGGGACGCTCAACCTGTTCGGCGCGCTGCGCACGTCGATGGCGACGACGGGCTACGAGACGCTCAAGGAGTTCCAGAAGGCCGAGGTCATGGTCGCACCCGCGCTGAAGACGGAGGGCAAGATCCTCCAGCGCGAGCAAGGCATCGGGATGGGGCGGTGACCTGCTCATGTCGACGGCCCACGACACCGTTCTCGTCGTCGACTTCGGAGCGCAGTACGCACAGCTGATCGCTCGCCGCGTGCGCGAGGCGCGCGTCTACTCCGAGATCGTGCCGCGCACGATGCCGCTCGAGGAGATGCTCGCGAAGCGCCCGTCGGGCATCATCTTCTCGGGCGGCCCGGCGTCCGTGCACGTCGACGACGCACCGTCGATCGACGCCGCGGTGTACGACGCCGGCGTCCCCGTCCTCGGCATCTGCTACGGCGCGCAGCTGGTCGCGCAGCAGCTCGGCGGGGTCGTCGAGCGCACAGGCGGCGGCGAGTACGGACGCACCACGATGACGCGCCACGGCCCCTCGATCGTGCTCGCGGGCCTGCCCGAGGAGCAGTCGGTCTGGATGAGCCACGGCGACGCGATCTCGTCGGTCCCCGACGGGTTCTCGGCCACCGCATCGTCGTCGGGCGCGCCGGTGGCCGCGCTCGAAGACCGCGAGCGGGCGATCTTCGGCGTGCAGTTCCATCCCGAGGTGGCGCACACCGAACGCGGCCAGGACGTGCTGCGCGCCTTCCTCTTCGACGTCTGCGGCTGCGATCCCACGTGGACCAACACGAACATCATCGAGGAGGGCGTGGCCGCGATCCGGGCGCAGGTGGGCGGCGAGCGGGTGCTGTGCGGGCTCTCCGGCGGTGTCGACTCGGCGGTCGCGGCCGCGCTCGTGCACCGTGCGGTCGGCGACCAGCTGACGTGCGTGTTCGTCGACACGGGGCTGTTGCGCCTCGACGAGGCGGAGCAGGTGGAGGACACGTTCCGCCGGCAGTTCCACGTCGATCTCGTGCACGTGAAGGCAGCGGATCGCTTTCTCGACCTGCTCGCGGGAGTGACGGAGCCCGAGGACAAGCGCAAGATCATCGGTGAGAGCTTCATCCGCGTCTTCGAGGAGGTCGCGCGCGACCACTCCGACGCGCGCTTCCTCGTCCAGGGCACGCTGTACCCCGACATCGTCGAGTCGGGCGGCGGTGACAACGCGACGATCAAGAGCCATCACAACGTCGGTGGGCTCCCCGACGACATGACGTTCGAGCTGGTCGAGCCGCTGCGCAACCTCTTCAAGGACGAGGTGCGCGCGATCGGCGAGGAGCTCGGCTTGCCCGAGGACATCGTCTGGCGCCAGCCGTTCCCGGGCCCCGGCCTCGCGGTCCGGATCATCGGTGAGGTCACACCCGAGCGTCTCGAGACGCTGCGCCAGGCCGATGCGGTCGTGCTCGCCGAGCTGCGACGCGCCGGGCTCGAGCGCCAGATCTGGCAGAGCTTCGCCGTGCTGCCCGCAGTGCGCACCGTCGGCGTCATGGGCGACGGCCGGACCTACGAGTACCCGATCATCGTGCGGGCCGTGACCTCCGACGACGCGATGACCGCCGACTGGGCGCGTCTCCCGCACGAGGTGCTCGAGCGGATCGCGTCGCGCATCATCAACGAGGTCCCCGGCGTCAACCGGGTGGCCTACGACATCACGAGCAAGCCCCCCGGCACGATCGAGTGGGAGTAGCCGCTCGAGCGGCGGGCGCCTCCGTGCCCGCCGTAGGATCGTGGTCACTCCAGGACCGTGATCCCGATGCCACGAGGTAGCGCAATGGACACGAAGCAGCTCGCCGAGACCGCCCGGGCCATGGTGGCCCCGGGCAAGGGGATCCTTGCCGCCGACGAGTCGAGCGGCACGATCAAGAAGCGCTTCGACACGATCGACGTCGAGAGCACCGAGGAGAACCGCCGCGCCTACCGCGAGCTGCTCTTCACGACCGCCGGCATCGAAGATCACATCAGCGGCGTCATCCTGTTCGACGAGACGATCCGCCAGTCGACGGCCGACGGCACGCCGTTCGCCACGGCGCTGTCCGAGAAGGGGATCATCCCGGGCATCAAGGTGGACACCGGCGCCAAGCAGCTGGCCCTCGCCGAGAAGGGCGAGACGGTCACCGAGGGCCTCGACGGGCTGCGCGAGCGCCTCGCCGAGTACTACGAGCTCGGCGCTCGGTTCGCCAAGTGGCGCGCGACCTACGTCATCAGCGACACGCTGCCGTCGCAGCTCGCCTTCGACGTCAACGCCCAGGCGCTCGCCCGGTATGCGGCGCTGTGCCAGGAAGCCGACATCGTCCCGATCGTGGAGCCCGAGGTGCTGATGCAGGGCGACCACACCATCGACCGCAGCGACGACGTCACCGCGGCCGCGCACCAGGCTCTCTACGACGAGCTCTTCAAGCACCGCATCTTCCTCGAGGGCTCGCTGCTCAAGCCGAACATGGTGCTGCCCGGCTACGACTGCAAGCAGCAGGTCTCCGACGAGGAGATCGCCGAGCGCACGGTCCGAAACTTCCGGTGGAACGTGCCGGCCGCGGTGCCCGGGATCGTGTTCCTGTCGGGTGGTCAGAGCGACGAGCAGGCGACGGCGCGCCTCAACGAGATGAACAAGCTCGGCCCCCACCCGTGGCAGCTGTCCTTCTCGTACGGCCGCGCGCTCCAGGCGCCGACGCTCAAGGCGTGGAAGGGCGATGCGTCGAACGTCGGCGCGGCACAGGCCGCGTTCGCTCACCGCGCCCGGTGCAACGGCGCGGCGCGCTCCGGCAGCTACACCGCCGAGATGGAGAAGGCTGCCTGAGCCCCGGTTGCGTCCCTCACCCGCGCAGGGCGGGGTGAGGGACGCAGGTCGGTCATCCCTCGTCGTCGGGCAGCTCGAGGTACTCGTCGGCGAGGTGCCGGAACCGCCGAGCCGCGTACGAGCAGTGCTGGCCGGCGCCGACCTGATCGGCTGTCAGGACCCGAACGTCTGGCTCGTCCCACCCGTGGAGGCGGCCAACGCCTTCTCGTACCGCTTGCGCGCGCGGGTGTACCCGTTGGCACCGTGGCGGAGCAGCCCGCCGGTGCGGACCTGCTTGACCTTCTTCTCCAGGTCCTTGAGGAGCCCCTCGAGGTCGTCTCCCGGCTGGGCGCTCACGACCCGGTCGAACCGCTCGTGGATCTCGTCGAAGCGACGCCGGACCTGGCCGTACTCGTCGTCGAGGCGCTTCTTGGCCTTCTCGAGGTCGTCCGCCATCTGCGGCCTCCGATGCTCGCGGGCCGCCGAATCTACGCTGCCGCGGTGCGAGCCGTCGTCCAGCGGGTGACCGAAGCGTCGGTCAGCGTCGGCGGCACGGCCGTGGGCGCGATCGGTGCCGGGCTCTGCGTGCTCGTCGGCGTGACGCACGCCGACGACGAGGCGAGCGCCGAGAAGCTCGCCCAGAAGATCTGGAACCTCCGGGTCTTCGACGACGCCGACGGCGTGATGAACGTCTCCGCCGCCGACTCCGGACGTCCGCTGCTCGTCATCAGCCAGTTCACGCTCTACGGCGACACCCGCAAGGGTCGCCGGCCGTCGTGGGCCGCGGCGGCCCGGCCCGAGCAGGCCGAGCCGCTCGTCGACGCCGTCGTCGCGTCGTTGCGCGAGCTCGGCGCCGAGGTGGCGACCGGCCGCTTCGGCGCCGCGATGCAGGTCGAGCTCACGAACGACGGGCCGGTCACGCTCCTGATCGAGACCTGAGGCCGCGCCGCCCGACGCGACGGGCGGAGGCAGCATCGAACGTGTGTACGGCCCCGGTCGCAGACCGCACGTACGATGGCCGCGTCATGGTCGAGCCCACTGCCGCGCCGCCCGAGGCGTACACCGACGCCGATGCCGACGCCGCGGCCGCGGGGGACGACGCACCGCCGCCCGACGCCGTCGACCCCGAGCGGCTCGAGCAGCTCCTCGACGGGCTCAACCCGGTCCAGCGCGAGGCGGCGAGCGCGCCCGACGGGCCGATCCTCGTGGTCGCCGGCGCCGGCTCGGGGAAGACGCGCGTGCTCACCCGGCGCGTCGCCTACTTGATCGCCTCGAAGCGGGTCTCACCGTTCGGCCTGCTGGCGATCACGTTCACGAACAAGGCCGCGGGTGAGATGAAGGAGCGTGTCGCCTCGCTCGTGGGGCCGGTGGCGCGACGCATGTGGGTGAGCACGTTCCACTCGGCTTGCTCGCGCATCCTGCGCCGCGAGGCGCAGCACCTCGGCTTGCGGCCGCAGTTCTCGATCTACGACCAGTCCGACGCCGTGCGGCTCACCGACTACGTGCGGCGCGACCTGAACCTCGACCCGAAGCGGTTCCCGCCGCGCCAGCTCCACGCGCGCATCTCGGCCCTCAAGAACGACCTGATCGGCCCCGCCGAGGTGAGCGCGTCGGCGTTCACGCCGCCCGAGCAGAAGATCGCCGATGTCTACACGGAGTACCAGCGCCGGCTGCTCGACGCGTCCGCCGTCGACTTCGACGATCTGCTCATGCTCGTCGTGCGCCTGTTCCGCGAGCACCCCGAAGCGCTCGAGCGCTGGCGTCACCGCTTCCGGCACGTCCTCGTGGACGAGTTCCAGGACACCAACGTCGCCCAGTGGGAGATCGTGCGGCTCCTCACCGAGGAGCACCGCAACGTCATGGTGGTCGGCGACCAGGATCAGAGCGTCTACAAGTTCCGCGGGGCCGACTATCGCAACCTGATGCGGTTCGAGGAGGTGTTCCCCGAGTCGACGATCATCGTGCTCGACCAGAACTACCGGTCGACGCAGAAGATCCTCGACGCGGCGAACGCGGTCATCGCGAACAACGGCGCGCGCAAGCCCAAGCACCTGTGGACCGAGCAGGTCGGTGGCGAGCTGCTCACGCGCTACCAGGCCGAGGACGAGCACGACGAGGCTGCGTTCGTGCTGAGCGAGATCACCCGGCTCACCGACACCGAGGGGCAACGCTTCGGCGACATCGCCGTCTTCTACCGGACGAACGCGCAGAGCAGAGTGGTGGAAGAGGGCTTCGTGCGCGGCGGCATCCCGTACAAGGTCGTCGGTGGTACGAAGTTCTACGACCGGCGAGAGATCAAGGACGCCGTCGCCTACCTCCGCGCGCTCGTGAACCCCGACGACGAGGTGAGCTGGAAGCGGATCGTCAACACGCCCAAGCGGGGGGTGGGGGACACGTCGGTCACCAAGATCGCGGCGTACTCGCACACCGCGAACCTCACGTTCCGGGATGCGCTGCGCGAGGCGGCCGTCGCCGGCGTGAGCGGCAAGGCGCTCGGCGGCATCCGCGACCTGCTCGAGCTCATGGTCGCGTTCGAGGGGTACACGCTCGACGGGGTCGCGGTGACGCTCGAGCGCATCCTCGACATCACGGGCTACGTCGCCGAGCTCGAGGCCGAGCGGACGATCGAGGCCCAGGGCCGCATCGAGAACCTCGCCGAGCTCGTCGGCGTGTGCCGTGAGTTCGACGAGGCGCTCGAGGCGGGCGATTCGTCACTCCTGGCGGCGATCGTCGGCGTCGGCGTCGGCCTCGACGGCGATCAGCCGATCGTCGCTCCCACCGGGCTCGATCGGGTGCAGGCGTTCCTCGAGGCGATCTCACTCGTCACCGACGTCGACGAGGCCCCGTCCGACGACGAGAGCGCGGTCACGCTCATGACGCTGCACACCGCCAAGGGCCTCGAGTTCCCCGTCGTGTTCATCACCGGTCTCGAGGACGGAGTGTTCCCGCACATCCGCTCGCTCGGCGATCCGGAGGAGCTCGAAGAGGAGCGGCGCCTCTGCTACGTCGGCATCACGCGCGCGCAGGAGCACCTCTACCTGTGCCATGCGTGGAGCCGCACGCTCTTCGGCCGGACCGACTACTACCCGCCGAGCCGGTTCCTCGGCGAGATCCCCGAAGAGCTCGTGCACGCGATCGGCGAGGACCGCAGCCGGGGCGGTGGGTACGGCTCGCACCGTGATGCTGTGGTGCAGGCGGCGATCCGCCGCGGCGGCGAGCCACCGGGTGCGCGGGGCGCCGAGCACCTCGGCCTCAAGATCGGCGACGACGTCATGCACGAGAAGTGGGGCGAGGGCGTCGTCCTCGACATCGAGGGGAGCGGCGATCGTTCCGAGGCGCTCGTCAACTTCCGCGAGGCCGGCGAGAAGCGGCTGCTGCTCACGTGGGCGCCGCTCACGAAGATCGGTTAGCCCCCACCACCCGACTGCACCGGCGCGGGATCGCTGACTCGCAGGTTCACGTACACCGCGTTCTTCGGCGCCCCCTTCTGGAGGCTGCCGGTGGTGACTTCGAACCGGTCGAGATCACCGCTCTGCAGATCGTTGTCGTCGCAGTCGACGTACGCCTTGCGCGGGTCGCGCCACTTCACGATGCAGTCGATCGTCCCCGGCTTCACGATGTCGAGCGCCACCAGCCGGCCGTCCTCGATGTCGAGCCAGAAGCCGTTCTCGCCGAACGGGCTCGCGAAGTACAGGGGCCCGCCGTCGTCGATCCTCTTCACGAGCTCCCGATGGATCCCGAGGAACAGCGGGTCGTCCGACGACGGCGTGTCCTGCGTGCCGCCGGTCGCGAAGAAGAGGAGCAGGCCGATGGCGATCCCCGCGAGGGCCACGAGGAGACCGGCGAAGACGAGGACCCGACGATCCGCGGGCGAAGCCGGCACAGCCCGCATTCTCGCGGAGGTCGGCGGCAGGCCCGGAGTCGGGCGCCGGAGTCGGGCGCCGGAGTCGGGAGCAGGCGGGCGGTCGGCCCTACTATCCGTTCCCGTGCGCCGTCACTACCGCGTCGTGATCGCCAAGGCTGGTCTCGACGGTCACGACCGCGGCGCAAAGGTCGTCGCGCGGGCGTTGCGCGACGCTGGGTTCGAGGTGATCTACACCGGGCTCTTCCAGACGCCGGAGCAGATCGCCGAGACCGCGCTCCAGGAGGACGCCGACGCCGTCGGCCTCTCCATCCTGTCGGGTGCGCACCTCACGCTCTTCCAGAGGGTCGTGACCGAGCTCGCCGACCGTGGCCGGGCCGACGTCGTCGTGTTCGGCGGGGGCATCATCCCCGACGACGACGCCGAGCGCTTGCGCGACGCCGGTGTCGCTGCGGTGTTCACGCCGGGCGCGCCACTGGCCGACATCACCGACTGGCTCGAGTCGACGCTCGACGAACGCGACGCGACCCTCACGCGCTGACCCGAGAGCGGAACGACCAGAGCGAACGTCCGCGCCGCAGGTACCCTGCGGCGCAGAGAGCGGGGCCCGAGCGGCCCGGTGCGAAGCACCAGGAGCGGAGAATTGGATCTTTTCGAGTACCAGGGCAAGCAGCTCTTCGCCGAGTACGACATCCCGGTGTCGCCGGGTGAGGCGGTGGAGTCGGTCGACGCGGCCGTCGCCGCCGCAGACCGCATCGGGTACCCGGTCGTCGTCAAGGCCCAGGTGCAGGTCGGCGGGCGCGGAAAGGCCGGCGGCATCAAGCTCGCCGCGAACGCCGACGAGTGCCGCGAGCACGCGACGAGCATCCTCGGCATGGACATCAAGGGCCACGTCGTCGCGTTGGTGTGGATCGAGAAGGCGAGCGACATCGCGAGCGAGTACTACGCGTCGTTCACGCTCGACCGGTCCGCCAAGCTGCACCTCGGGATGCTGTCGGCCGAGGGCGGTGTCGAGATCGAGCAGGTCGCGGAGCACAACCCCGACGCCATCGCCAGGATCCACATCGACCCCGTCGACGGCCTCACCGAGACCCGGTGCAAGGAGTGGGTCGCCGCGGCTGGTCTCGACCGGGCGGCGACCGACGGGACCGTCGACATCCTGACCAAGCTGTACCGCTGCTACGTGGAGGCCGACGCCGACCTCGTCGAGATCAACCCGCTGATCCTCACGCCAGACGGGCGCGTGCACGCACTCGACGCCAAGGTCAGCCTCGACGACAGCTCGGTGTTCCGTCACCCCGAGTACGAGGGGTACGACGCGACGCAGGTCCGCGACGCACGCGAGCGCGCCGCGCACGGCAAGGGTCTCCAGTACGTCGGGCTCGACGGGTATGTCGGCATCATCGCCAACGGTGCCGGTCTCGCCATGAGCACCGTCGACATCGTGAGCCAGGTCGGCGGCCGGCCCGCCAACTTCCTCGACATCGGCGGTGGCGCCAACGCCGACGTGATGTCGGGTGCACTCGAGGTCATCACCAACGACCCCGACGTGAAGGCGATCTTCATCAACATCTTCGGGGGGATCACGAAGGGTGAAGAGGTGGCGAACGGAATCGTGGCCGCGCTGGAGCGCGTCGACATCGAGGCGCCGATCGTCATCCGCCTCGACGGCACCAACGCCGACGAGGGACGCAGCATCCTCGAGCCGCACCTGTCCGACCTGCTCCAGCTGCAACCCACGATGGTCCACGCGGCCCGCAGGGTCGTCGAGATCGCGCAAGCGCGCGGAGGCCGGTAGT
>CAZHKE010000014.1:26057-47851 GCA_964532485.1 uncultured Bifidobacteriaceae bacterium | reverse complement strand
ATCTTCGTCGACGAGACGACCAAGGTCGTCTACCAGGGTCTCACCGGCTCCCAGGGTCGCTTCTACGGCCTGCTCAACCGCAGCTACGGCACGCAGGTCGTCGCGGGCACGAACCCGAAGAAGGCCGGCACCGACGTCGAGGGCATCCCGATCTTCGCGTCGGTGAAGGACGCCGTCGCCGCGACCGGCGCCACCGCGTCGTGCGTGTTCATCCCCGCGCCGGGTGTGAAGGACGCGGTGATGGAGGCGGCCGAGGGCGGCATCGAGTTCGTCGTCGTCATCACCGAAGGTGTGCCCGCGCACGACGAGGCGTGGTTCTTCAACAAGCTGCGCCGTGACCACCCCGACGTGCGCCTGCTCGGCCCGAACTGCCCCGGGATCATCAGCCCCGGGCGCGCCAACATCGGCATCACCGCCGGGCACATCGCCAAGGACGGTGGTCCCGTCGGGATCGTGAGCCGCTCCGGGACGCTCACCTACCAGGCGCTCTACGAGCTCCAGCAGAACGACATCGGCGTCACCACCTGCGTCGGCATCGGCGGTGACCCGGTGCCGGGCACGAGCTTCATCGACTGCCTCGCGGCCTTCGAGGCCGACCCGGCCACGTCGGCGGTGATGATGATCGGTGAGATCGGCGGCTCGGCCGAGGAGGAGGCCGCCGACTACATCAAGGCCGAGATGACGAAGCCCGTCGTCGCCTACATCGCCGGGGTCACCGCACCTCCGGGGAAGAAGATGGGCCATGCGGGCGCGATCGTGTCGGGCGGCAAGGGCACCGCCTCGGCGAAGATGGACGCGCTCGAGGACGCCGGCGCTCGGATCGGGCTCAACCCCACCGAGGCGGGCGAGATCATGGTCGGCGTCGTCGACAAGCTCTGATCAGCGACGGCCTAGGCTGACGCCGTGACCGCCGCTCCGCCCCCTGCTCCGCCCCCGGACGCTCCACCGCCACCGCCCGGTGCCTGGTCGGCGCCGCCGCCGCCGACGTACCAGCGCACGAACGGCATGGCGGTCGCGTCGCTCGTGCTCGGCATCCTGTTCTGTGGGGTGGTCACCGCGATCCTCGCGGTCATCTTCGGCAACGTGGCGCTCGGCAGGATCCAGGACTCGAACGGCACCCAGAAGGGGCGCGGCCTCGCGATCGCGGGCATCGTGCTCGGCTGGGTCGGCATCGCGCTGCTGATCGCGGGACCGGCGTTCGCGTTCTTGGGCTACGGGATCAGCAACCTGTAGTCCCCCCGTTGATGCGTATCTCGAGGCCGCTATGCGGCCTCGAGATACGCATCATGGGCTCGGCTCCTTCGACGAGATCGCAGCGAGCGTGCCGCCGACGGCCGCGATCACGCCGCCGGTGAGGCACACCCACAGCGCGGGGCCGACGCTCCCCGACCCGCCGAGGGCTTCGACGTCGTCGAGCTTGTTCTGCACGTCGATGACGTCGGCGACCGCGATCACGGCGCCGAGCAGACCGAGCCCCGCGGCCACCCACGCGGTCCAGCGCGGCAACACGCCGAACGCGAGCAAGGCGCCGATCGCGATGATCGCGACGCCGAGGACGAGCTCGATCGGGCCGTCGCCGTCGATGTAGCTCTGATCGATCGACACACCCAACGTGCCGCGTCCCGCCGACGCCGACACGGAGTCGAGGAACGCGCCGCCGGCGAGCACGCCGCCGCCGAGTGCCGCGATCCAGCAGAGTGCGGCGTTGGGCACGCGCGGCAGCGATCAGCGCTCGGAGAGGTCTACGACGCCGGCTTCTGCTTCATCTCCAGAATCGAGCCGACGAGCAGCCCGATGCTCGCGATGAACATCAGCCAGAAGCCGACGCCGAGGCCCGGGTTGTCGATGATGAGGAACCCGATGCTGATCAGGACCGCGAACGCCGAGAGCACGAGGTGCAGCTGCACGGTCGTGAAGCCCACGATCTGGTCGGGCATCTTCGTGCCGGCGAACACCCTGAGCGCCACACCGACGCCCATGATCACGCCGATGAAGGCGATGTAGGTGGCGAGCGGGAAGAGCGCGCTGCTCCAGGCGCTGAAGCCGCCGGAATCACCGAAGCTGTCGAAGTGGTAGTAGTCGAAGAACGAGAAGATGAGCGCCACCGCACCCGAGGCCATGATCACGATCTCGGCGGGTGTCGGACTTCGTTTCACGTCGTACCTCCTGGTGCGGGGACTGGTTGCGGGGTCAGGCGGCGGGCGGCGGTGATGCCGGCGATGCGCCCTTGTCTTCCTGGAGCTTCAGGTACCCGCCGACGGCGAGGCCGGCGCTGGCGACGAGTCCGACGAAGATGCCGAACTCGCGCGTCTTGCTGATGTCGATGGGGAGCCCGTCCAGCTCACTCGGGATGTTCGGGCCCGCGATGAGCTTGATCAGCACGAACAAGAACGCGACCGCGCCCATGACGAGCAGGATGAGGCCCCACGAAGCGCTCCCGCCGAGGTCGGGGAGGGCGGCGCCGAACGCCTTGACGGCGACGAGCACGACCATGGCGATGCCGATCAGCACCGCGAACAGGCAGAGCGTGAAGTCCCACGCATTGCCGGTTGCCGATGCCTCGATCGGCCCGGACGCCTCGAGGCCCAACCAGTCGAAGAACGAGAAGATGAGCAAGACGATCCCACTGATGGCGATCACGCGATCGCCCATCGTGAGCTTGTTGAGATCCATGAGCTCCTCCGAGCGAATCCGCGAGGGCGCCGTCGGAGCGCCGGGGGCAGCCCACCACGGATCGCGCTCTGGTGCAAGCATCCGTGGAAGCGCCGACGAGCCTCGGAGCCCGCTGCGTCGCGCTGTAACTTCGGGTCGTGAGGCGACTCGGCGTGCTCGCGAGCGGTAGCGGGACGATCCTGCAGGCCTTCCTCGATGACGGCCTGCCGGTCGCCGTCGTCGTCGTCGACCGCCGGTGCGCGGCGATCGAGCGCGCCGAGGAGGCGGACGTGCCGGTGGAGGTCGTCGAGCGCACGTCGTTCGGTCCGGAGTTCGACCGAGGCGCGTACACGCACCGCGTCGTCGACGCGTTGAAGCGCCACGAGGTCGACCTCGTCGCCATGGCGGGCTTCGGTACGATCCTGTCGCAGGAGATGCACGACGCCTTTCCGCAGAGCGTGGTGAACACCCATCCCGCGCTGCTCCCGTCGTTCAAGGGCTGGCACGCGGTGCGGGACTCGCTGGAGGCCGGCGTGAAGGTCACCGGGTGCACGGTGCACCTCGCGACGCTCGAGGTCGACGAGGGTCCGATCCTGGCGCAGGAGGCGGTGGCGGTGCTCGACGACGACAGCGAGGAGTCGCTGCACGAGCGCATCAAGGACGTCGAGCGTCGCATGTACCCACAGGTGGTGCGCAAGCTGCTCGAGGAGACGGAGACCGAGACGGAGCGGACGCCTGGCCGGACGGCCGGGAGGCCGCAGCAGGGTCGACCGGAGGAGGGCGGCCGATGACGACCCGGCGCGCGCTGCTCTCGGTGTACGACAAGACCGGGCTCGTCGAGTTCGCCCGCGGTCTGCATGATCTCGGCTTCGAGCTCGTGTCGTCGGGCGGCACGGCGAGCGCGATCGACGACGCCGGCCTGCCGGTCACTGCGGTTGCCGACGTGACCGGCACGCCCGAGATGCTCGAGCACCGCGTCGTCACGCTGCACCCGAACGTGCACGGCGGCATCCTCGCCGACCGAGCCAAGGAGTCGCACCGCGCCGACCTCGAGGCCCACGACATCGCACCGTTCGACCTCGTCGTGTCGAACCTGTACCCCTTCGAAGAGCAACCCGACGTCGAGACCATCGACATCGGCGGTCCCGCGGTGACGCGTGCTGCGGCGAAGAACCACGCCTGGGTCGGGATCGTGACCGCGGCCGACCAGTACGACGAGGTGCTCGCCGAGCTGCGAGCCAACGACGGGGCTCTCACCGACGCGACGCGGCGGCACCTCGCGCTCCTCGCGTTCGCGCGCACGGCGGCCTATGACGCGGCGATCGTCGGCTGGCTCCAGGCGGGCGAGGTGTTGCCCGAGCGCGTCGTCGTGTCGCTCGATCGCACCGAGGAGCAGCTGCGGTACGGCGAGAACCCGCACCAGCGGGCCGCGCGCTATCGACGCACGGGTACGACGAGCTGGTGGGACGGCGTGCGCCAGCACAGCGGTCTCGCGCTCAGCTATCTCAACCTCTACGACGCCGACGCCGCATGGCGACTGGCCTTCGACCTCGTGATCGACGGCACCGACCGTCCGGCGTGCGCCATCATCAAGCACGCCAACCCGTGCGGCGTCGCCATCGCCGATGACCTGGCCAGCGCATATCAGCGCGCGCTCGAGTGCGACGAGCGTTCGGCGTTCGGCGGGATCGTCGCGGTGAACCGTCCGCTCGACGCGGTCACCGTGGAGCGGATGGTCGCGGGGCCGCAGGCCGACGTCGTGATCGCTCCGTCGTACGAGGGCGGCGCGCTCGACGCGCTCGTCGCCAAGCGCAAGAACACACGGCTGCTCGAGGCCCCGCTGCCGGAGCCGGTCGAGCTCGACTTCCGGCAGATCTCCGGTGGGTTCCTCGTGCAGGAGCCGCACCACTTCGCGGCCTCGCGCAAGGAGTGGAAGGTCGTCACGCAGCGTTCGCCCACCGATGCGGAGTGGCTCGACGCCGAGGTTGCATGGCGCGTGTGCGGGCACGTGAAGTCGAACGCGATCGTCCTCGTGAAGGACGGTCAGGCCGTCGGGATCGGCGCCGGCCAGCAGAACCGGGTCGAGGCGGGCGAGATCGCGGCGAAGAAGGCCGCCGGGCGCGCCGATGGCGGCGCGGGCGCCAGCGACGCCTTCTACCCGTTCCCCGACGGCATCGAGGCCGCCGCCGATGCGGGCGTGGCGGTCATCGTCCAACCCGGCGGGGCCATGCGTGACGATGCGAACATCGAACGGGCCGACGAGCTCGGCGTCGCCATGGTCTTCACCGGCGAACGCCACTTCCTGCACTGAAGACCACTTTGGTTGCGTCCCTCACCCGCGTATACAGGGGTGACGGACGCATGTCCGGGATCCTTGACGTGCGTCCCTCGCCTTCGAATGCGCGGGTGAGGGACGCAACCAGGTCTGGAGGATGATGACCGCGGAGCTGCTGGACGGGAAGGCGTTCCTCGAGCTGACGATCGAGCGCTTGCGCGAGCGCGTCGCGGCGCTCGTCGACCGGGGCATCACGCCGGGGCTGGGGACGATCCTCGTGGGTGAGGACCCCAACAGCCAGGCGTACGTCCGCGGCAAGCACGAGGCGTGCGCCCAGGCCGGGATCGCGTCCCACCACCGAGAGCTCCCGGCATCGACGTCGCCGGCGCACCTCAGCGCCGAGATCCAGGCGTTCAACGACGACCCGGCCATCGACGGGTTCATCGTGCAGCTGCCACTCCCCGATCAGCTCGACGAAGAGGCCGCGCTCCTCGCGATCGACCCGGAGAAGGACGTCGACGGTCTGCACCCGGTGAACCTCGGACGCCTCGTCATCGGCGTCGATGCGCCGCGGCCGTGCACGCCGCGGGGGATCCAGGCGCTCCTCGCGCACCACGCGGTGCCGATCGAGGGCAAGCACGTCGTGATCGTCGGGCGCGGCCTCACCATCGGCCGCCCGCTCGCGCTGCTGCTCTCGCTCAAGGAGCCGAACGCCAACGCCGCGGTCACGGTCGTGCACACCGGTGCGGGCGATCTCGGCGTCTACACGAAGCAGGCGGACGTGCTGATCGCCGCCGCGGGTCGGCCGTCGATCGTGACCCCCGACATGGTGAAGCCCGGAGCGGCCGTCGTGAGCGCCGGCATCACGATGGACGGCCGCCGCCTGGTCCCCGACGTCGACGAGGCGGTCGGCGACGTCGCCGGGTGGATCACGCCCCGCCTGGGCGGTGTCGGCCCCACCACCATCGCCATGCTCCTCACCAACACCGTCGAGGCCGCCGAGCGGCGAGCGTCCTGAAAGGCGGCGCCGCGCATCGCAGTGAGCGAGCAGATGGAGGCGGAGGGGGTCGAGCGACTAGAAGGGGGTCCGTGACGCCGGAGCCCTCGCCACCGCTCGCCTCGGGGACGTGCCCGCTGTGCGCGACCGCGACCACGGCGACCGACGAGCGCTGCCCGGCGTGCGGCTTCGCGCTCGCCGGCGTCGACGGTCGACCGGGTCCGTTCTCCCGCGCCACCCTGTGGTGGAGCATCGTGGGCCTCGCCGCGGTGTACCTCGTGACCCTCGCGATCGTGGTCGTCACCCGATAGCCCGGCTCGGGCGCCCGCTCGACGGGCAGGTACCCTGCGCGAAGGAGCGCGAGCGCCGGCCCGAGCGAGGGAGATCGCACGAGATGGCCCAGAAGATCACGCTGGTCGACGGTCAGCTGACCGTCCCCGATGACCCGATCATCCCCTTCATCGAGGGTGACGGCACCGGCGTCGACATCTGGCCGGCCGCGAAGCTCGTGCTCGACGCCGCGGCGAAGAAGCACGGCCGGACGATCGAGTGGAGAGAGGTCCTCGCCGGCCAGAAGGCCTTCGACGAGACCGGCAGCTGGCTCCCGGAGGAGACGGTCGAGTCGTTCCTCGAGCACCTGATCGGCATCAAGGGTCCGCTGACGACACCCGTCGGCGGCGGGATCCGCAGCCTCAACGTGGCGCTGCGCCAGATCATGGACCTCTACGTGTGCCTCCGGCCGGTGCGCTGGTTCACGGGCGTGCCGTCGCCGGTGAAGCACCCCGAGAAGATCGACATGGTGATCTTCCGGGAGAACACCGAAGACATCTACGCGGGCCTCGAGGCCGAGGCGGGCACGCCCGAGGCGCGCAAGCTGATCAAGGCCCTGCGGGACGTCATGGGTTGGGAGATCAAGCCCGACTCCGGCGTCGGCATCAAGCCGATCTCCGAGAGCGGCTCGAAGCGCCTGATCCGCGCCGCGCTCCAGTACTCGGTGCGGCGCAAGCGCACGAGCGTGACGCTCGTGCACAAGGGCAACATCATGAAGTTCACGGAAGGCGCGTTCCGCAACTGGGGCTACGAGCTGACGCGTGACGAGTTCTCCGACGTCGCCGTGGGTTGGGACGACTGCGACGGCGACCCCGGCGGCAAGATCCTGGTCAAGGACGCGATCGCCGACATCACGTTGCAGCAGGTGCTCACCCGACCTGACGAGTTCGACGTCATCGCGACGATGAACCTCAACGGCGACTACCTGTCCGACGCGCTCGCCGCGCAGGTCGGCGGCATCGGCATCGCGCCGGGTGGCAACATCAACTACGTCACCGGGCACGGCGTCTTCGAGGCGACGCACGGCACGGCTCCGAAGTACGCCGGCCAGGACAAGGTCAACCCCGGCTCGCTGCTCCTGTCGGGGGTGCTGATGTACGAGCACCTCGGCTGGCAGGAAGCGGCCGACGACATCGTGCGTGCGCTCGAGACGACGATCGCCGACAAGATCGTCACCTACGACTTCGCTCGACTCATGGAGGGGGCGACCGAGGTCAAGACCTCGGAGTTCGCGTCCGCGATCGTCGACCGGCTGTGACCGGGCGGCTGTAGCCAGGGCTGGTCACCGGTGCTGCTCGCGGAGCTGAACGTCCGGCACACGCGACGCCACATGCCGACGCGCCGAGTGGCGCTCGGTGACGTCTACCTCCCGATGAGCGGACCTGCCTACGGAGCGGCGCTCCTCGGCGCGGTCATCAGCGAGTTCCTCGGCGAGCTCGACGAGGAGCAGCGTGATCTCCTCCCCCGCCTGCTGCACGACGCCCGCGAAGGCCTCTCCGTGCCGCGCATCGCGCTGCGGTACCGGCTCCAGACCGACACCCACGGTCTCGACCGCTCACGTCACCGCATCCTCGCCGAAGCCACGACCGACGACGCGCCCGCCGTTGTGCTCGAGCTCGACAAGCACGGACGCGGCGCCCCGCAGGTGATCGGAGCGATCCTCGCGGCGGCGGCACTCCCGCCGTCGGCGCGTTGGCTCGCACTCCGAGCCGTCGACGAGGCGCTGCGTCGCCCGAAGCTCCCCGCGGGGATGAAGCTGCGGCGGCTTGTGTTCGGTGCACCCGATCTGCGCCCGCCGCTGCCGGGCGCGCCCGTGGCCTTCGCCGCCGACGACCTCTGGGTGGGCGTGCCGTCCGAGCGCCGTTGGGCGATGGAGGTCCTCGGCCTGCACACGGGGATGGAGTTGGAGCGCGACGACGTGCAGGCACGGTTCCGTCGTCTCGTTCGGCTGGCGCACCCCGACCACGGCGCCGAGCACGAGCGCGCCGCGGAGCGCCTCGCCGAGCTCGCGGAGGCGCGCGAGCTGCTGCTGGCACACCTCGAGGCAGGTCGGGTCGAGAGCACCGGATAGCTTCGCCCGTCCCCGCTCTCGGCGCGGCGCGCCGGGCCGCTCGGGCCCCGGCTACCGACGACGCAGGATCCCTCCGTCGTCGCCGGTAGCCTCCGGAACATGGCCAAGGCTCCGCTCCACGTCACGGTCACCGGCGCCGCCGGGCAGATCGGGTACGCGCTCGTCCACCGCATCGCCACCGGGCAGCTGCTCGGCCACGACCAGCCCGTCGTGCTGCGCCTCCTCGAGATCGAGCCTGCGATGGCGGCGCTCGAGGGCGTCGTCATGGAGCTCGAGGACGGGGCGCACCCGCTGCTCGAGGGCGTCGAGGCCACCAGCGATCTGAAGCACGCGTTCGACGGTGCGTCGTGGTGCCTGCTCGTGGGCTCGATACCGCGCAAGGCGGGCATGGAGCGTGGCGACCTCTTGTCGGTCAACGGTGGCATCTTCAAGCCGCAAGGCGAGGCGATCAACGCCAACGCGGCCGACGACGTGCGCGTCCTGGTCGTCGGCAACCCGTGCAACACGAACTGCTTGATCGCCCGGTCGCACGCGCCCGACGTCCCGGCCGACCGTTGGTTCGCGATGACGCGCCTCGACGAGAACCGCGCCAAGACCCAGCTCGCTCGCAGGGCCGGCGTGCCGGTCCGTGACGTGACGAACCTCGCGATCTGGGGCAACCACTCCGCGACCCAGTTTCCCGACTTCGCGCACGCCAAGATCGGCGGCAAGCCCGCACCCGACGTGATCGGCGACGACGCGTGGCTCCAGGGCGCGTTCATCGAAGCGGTGCAGAAGCGCGGCGCCGCGGTCATCGAGAAGCGGGGCGCGTCGTCGGCCGCGTCGGCCGCCCACGCCGCCATCGACTCCGTCAACAGCGTGTGGCAGCCGACCGCCACGGGTGACTGGCACTCGCTCGCGGTCACGAGCCAGGGCGAGTACGGCGTTCCCGAGGGCCTGCAGTTCGGCTATCCGGTCCGCAGCAGTGGCTCGTCGTGGGAGGTCGTCGCAGGCATCCAGCACGACGACTTCGCCACGGAGAAGCTGCGCATCACCACCGAGGAGCTCGCGTCCGAGCGCGACGAGGTCGAGGCCCTCGGCCTGATCTGAGTCGAACCATGGCCGGAGGCGAGCGTCCGCGGCGCAGGCATCCTGCGGCGCGGCGAGCCGGGGCCCGAGCGGCCCGGCCCCAAGGGCTGAGAGCGGGAAGGTGGTGGCGCCAGTCGACCCCCTTCGGCGACCTCGTCGTCGTCACCAACGAGCACGGGGTGCACGGGATCACGTTCGCCGACGCGCCGGAGCCCGGGTCGGTCGACGAACCACCCGAGCGCGACGACGACGTCGCCGACGAGCTCGACGAGTACTTCGCCGGCACGCGGCGGTCGTTCACGGCCCGCGTCGATCTGTCGTACGTCGACCGGGGCAACTTCGCTCGACGCGTCCTCGAGACGCTCACGCGTGACGTTCCGTGGGGCGAGACGGCGACGTACGGCGAGCTCGCGGGCATGGTCGGTTCGCCGCGCGCCGCGCGTGCCGTCGGCAACGTGATGGCGCACAACCCGGTGCAGATCCTTCTCCCGTGCCACCGTGTCGTCGCCGCGAACGGCATCGGCGGCTACGGGAGGTCGGGCGTGGAGCGCAAGCGCGCGCTCCTCGGGCTCGAAGGGGTCCGCGTCCCCTGACGACGCGCGCGTCAGCATTGGCGCGCATGGCAAGGGGCAAGCACGAGACGTTCGGTGCCGATGAGAGCGGTCGAGCGCTCGAGCGGATGGTCGCCTTCAGCGACGGCGTGTTCGCGATCGCGATGACGCTCCTCGTCCTGAGTCTCACGGTCCCAGACCTCACCGGTTCTGCCGACGCGGTCGACCGGGAGCTGTGGAAGGCGCTCAAGGATCAGTGGCCGGAGCTGTTGAGCTACGCGATCAGCTTCGCGGTCATCGGCCGGTACTGGCTCATCCACCACCGGCTCTTCCGGCTCGTGCGCCGGGCCGATCCGCCGCTGCTCGTGTGGAACCTCGTGCTGCTCGGGCTCATCGCGCTCGTCCCGTTCCCGACCGAGCTGCTCGGCCGCTACGGCGACACGACCACGGCCATCGTGGCCTACGGCGCCACGATGGCGTCGGTGGGTCTGGCCTCCTTCGGCATGACCCAGCACATCTACCGAGCCGATCTGCTCGACCCGCAGGTGAGCGACGACTACAAGGCCCACTCCCGCATGCGCGGCCTGATCGTGCCCGTCGGATTCGCGTTGGGCATCCCCGTGGCCTTCGTCGACCCGGCCGCGGCCCCGTGGACGTGGTGGATCAGCATCGTCGCGATCTCGGTGGCGAGCCACCTGCGATACGGGTCGGCGATCCGCCACCCCTACGAGACGAGCTGATCAACGAACGATCGTGGCGCGATCGATCACCGATCCCGACGTCGTGACGGCAGTGAGCACGAGCTGCGAGTCTCGGACCTCGATGCCGACGAAGTGGTTGCGCGCGCCGTCGCTTGCGATGGCGGCACACCCGTGCAGGTCGCCGAGCGCGCGTAGAGCCCGGCACCGCCGCCGCCGGTGACGACGTAGGTGACGTCGCCGGGGGCGTCGGCATCGAGAGATGCGCGAGCTCCTCGGCTCCGTGATCTGCTTGCACGTCGTGATTGCCCAGGACGACCCAGAGCGGTCGAGTCGCGCGCAGCTTCGCGTAGGGCGTGTCGAGCGTCGACGGGTAGCGATCGGGATCGCCGTCGGGATAGACGTTGTCGCCCGCCTCGACGAGCGCGTCGGCGCGGTGCCCCGTGTCGGTCCACCGCTGCATGCGCGACGCGACCGCGGACTGGCTCGCGTTGCCGGTTCTGGCATCGCCGCCGCGAGCACCGCAAGACCTCGGCCCCCCGTCACCCGTCGATCATCGATCCGCGCCATCTGTCCTCGAGGGACCACGCGGCGCGCTCAGCCGCGCCCCTTGGCCTCCCTCGTCTCGCCCTCGGCTTCCTGCTCGGCGGGCGGTGGCGGGGCGCCGAGGCCGAGCTCGGAGCGCAGCTCGCTGAGCCGGGCCTGCGCCTCCGCGCTCGCCTGCGCCTGCTCGACCTCGAGCATCTTCGACTCGACGCCAGTCCCCGTGAGCTCGGTGGAGGCTTGCGCCTTGGCGAGACGCTTCTCGATCTTGTTGCGCACCTCGTCGAACGTCGGCACCTCTTCGCCGACGGTCTCGGAGAGCTGCGTCATCGCCTTGTTCATCTGCTCCTGCATCTTCGCCTGGTCGAGCTGGCTCAGGAGCTTCTCGCGCTCGGCGAGCTTCTTCTGCAAAGCCGACGAGTTCGCCGCGACGGCTTGCTTCGCATTCTCCGACGCCTCGGTCGCGTCGAGGAGCTGCTTCTTCAGGTCGTCGATCTGCTTCTCGAGGCTGATGATCTTGTTCGCGAACGCCTCTGATGCCGACACGAACGAGCCCGACTTGTCGGCGTTGCCGGCGCGCGCTTCCTGGTCGGAGAGCAGGAGCGCCTGGCGGGCCGACGCGTTCGCCTTCTCGTAGTCCTCGATGGCACGGTCGAGCTTGAGCTGCGTCTGCTTCTGGTTGGCGATGACGTTCGCGGCCTGCTCGGTGAGCTTGCGGTGCTGCTCCCGGGCCTCACGAATCGCCTGCTCGAGCTGGACCTTCGGGTCGGCCGACTCCTCGAGCTTCATGCCGAGCTTCGCCCCGAGGTAGCGCCACCACTTCTTGATCGTCTTCCACATGTTGCGCAGCCTAGATCGCGACACGGGCGATCGCCCCGCCGCCTCTGGCGTGGTGTCAGCAGTCGCTCATCGCATCCAGCGACGCGCACAGCTCGACTCTCGAAGGGTACGAAGCGGACGGAGGCCTTGCGCTCAGAACGCGGGGCGAAGCGGCATCCCGCTGGCGCCGTCGGCAGTCTTGGTCGCCAGCACCTGGTGCACCTGGGTCCGGTCGGCCTCGAAGGCCAGCGCCGAGCCCGCGAGGTAGAGACGCCAGACCCGGGCGCGGGCGCTGCCGACCTCCTCGACGGCCGATTCCCAGCTCGCCTCGAGGTTGGCGACCCAGCGTCGCAGCGTCAGCGCGTAGTGCTCGCGGAGGCTCTCCACGTGGCGCACCTCGAACCCCGCGTGCTGCATCGCCGAGATCACGGTGCCGAGCTCGTGCAGCTCCCCGTCGGGGAAGACGTAGCGGTCGATGAACGGGTTCGCCTTGGTCGCCGCGCGGCCCCGACCGCGGGCCATGTGGGCCGGTCGCCCGATCGCGTGGTTCAGCAAACGCCCGCCCGGGCGCAGCAGCCCGTGGATCCGCTGGAAGTACTCGGACAGGCGCGCCAGCCCGACATGCTCGAACATCCCGATCGAGCTGACGGCGTCGTAGGGCCCGTCGTCGACGTCGCGGTAGTCCTGGAGGCGCACGTCCACGCGACCCACGAGGCCGGCTTCGGCGACACGCTTGGTGGCGAGATCGTGCTGGTTGCGCGAGATCGTCACGCCGACGGCGCGCACGTCGTGCTGGTGCGCCGCGTGCAGCAGCATCGATCCCCAGCCCGATCCGATGTCGAGGAGCCGCGTCTCGGGCTCGAGTGCGAGCTTGCGGCAGATGAGCTCGTGCTTCGCCGCCTGGGCGTCTTCGAGGGTCGTCGTATCCGGCGACCACACCGCGCACGAGTACGTCATCGAAGGGCCGAGCAGCAGCCGGTAGAAGTCGTTCGACAGGTCGTAGTGGTGCGCGATCGCCGCCGCGTCGCGCGCCTTGCTGTGGCGAGTGCCGCGCAGGCGCGCCTCTTCGGGCGGCGGTGAGAGTGGTCGGAGCGCGCGCGGCCCGACGACTCGGAGCGCCAGCGCCAGCGTGCGGAGACCAGCGGAGCGGGCGAAGCTGTCGCGCAGCTCGAGCGCGGCAAAGACGTCACCGTCGATGTCGATGTCACCCGCGACGTAGGCCCGGGAGAAGCCGAGCTCGCCGGGCGACTGCACGATGCGGCGCAGCGCGTCGGGCGCGCGCACGGCGACGGTCGCCGGCGCATCGGCCGGACCGAGACGGCTGCCGTCGTAGAGGGCCACGCCGATCGGGAGGTCGGTGCCGAGGATCCCTGCGAGCCGCTCCGCGAGCGTCACGCCCCACATTGTCCCGAATCACCGGGCAGCCATCAACCGCCCGTGCCCTCGCCGGCAACGCATCGAGAGCGTCAGCTTCCTGCTCCGGCGGCTCGGGCGGTGCCACCGGCCTCTTCGAGCGAGACGCGCAGGGTCTCCATGTCGCTCACGACGTTCTCGACCTGTCCGCCCAGGCCTCCCAGCTCGCCCACGTCCTCGGCTCGGATCGAGAGCTCGATGGCGCGCGCGACCGCCTCGTCGAGCCGGGCGTCGAGCAGGCGGAGCTTGTCCTGAGCATCGTCGGAGACGTCGATGATCCGCTCCGCCGAGTCGATCTGGCCCTGGAGCGACTGCACGGTCGGATCGTTCTTGTCGTCGCGTGAGGCCTTCTCCGCGGCTTCGAGGTCGGCGCGGGCCTGCGGGACGTCGAGGTTGGCGATCGCATCGTTGAGCTGGTTGCCGCGCCGGGCGACACGCCAGCACTCGTCCACGCCGGCGTCGATGCGTTCACCGATCTCGATGAGCCGATCGCGCATCGGGCCCTCCGTCGCCGACCCGACCGCGTTGCGGTAGCGACGCTGCGCGTCGAGTGCCTCGCGGACGAAGCCCCGCCACGGATCGCTGATGCTCATCGGGTCGATGCGCGAGCCTCGGCGCTTGCGCGGCAGGAGCATGCCGACGCGGATCGCGTACGCGAGCCCACCGGCGCCGATGACTGCGAGCGCCGGCAGCCCGGCCAGGATTGCGGCCGCCGCTCCGACGCCGGAGAGCACGATCGCCGACGGAGCCATGACGGCGTCGGCAGACCTCTGGCTCTTCCAGTGCTCCGGGAGCCTGTCGAGCGCGCCCATCAGAAGTTGCTGACCACCGCGTTGAAGACGTTGACGATCGTCGCGGGGTCGACGGCGCTGTATGCCGCTGCGGTCGTCGCCTCGGCGATCCGCTTGAGCGTCGCCTCGTCGGAGTCGCCGCCATAGGCGATGGTGAAGATCCGGACCGGCTTCGCCGACTCACCCTCGTTCTCGCTGCGGAGGAACTTCAGGAGGTCATCGAGGTTCTCGTTGCGAGGGTCCTCGTTGCGTCCGTCGGTCAGGAGCACGACCGCGTTGATGCGGGACGGGTCGTACTCGTCGACCATCTTCTGGTACGAGTCGTGCGCGACCGTGTAGAGGGGCGTCCCCTGCGTCGGCACGAGCCGCTCGATCTGGCTCTCGAGGTCCGGCCGGTTCGCCGACATCGGTCCGATCGGCACGACGTCGCGGTAGTCGGTGGGCTCGCTCTTGGCGATGTCGGTCGAGAAGACGCGCAGTCCGACGTCGTCCTCGGGGTTGAACTCGCCGAGCGCCGCCTTGGCGGCGCGCTTGGCGAGGTCGAGCTTCGTGGCCCCGGAGTCGGTGTCGGCCTCGTCACCCATCGACCCCGACACGTCCATCGCGAGCAGGACGCGGGCCTTCTTGCGCACGCGGTTCCACTCGTCGATGACGCCGGCGAGCACCGGCGGCTTCGGCACTTCGAGTGTCGTCTGGGGCTGGTTCGGGTCGAGACCGTTCTGCGCGACGATCGGCGCGCCGACCGCGACGGCCACGTTGCCGGGCCGGAACCCGAACCGCAGCACCCGCTTCTGGTTCTTCGGCTCCGTCACGAAGCGTGCGAACTTCTCCGCCCCGGCCTTCTCCTGCTTCGAGACCCACGGAGCGTCGAGGACGATCAGCGGGTTGTCGGAGTAGAGCGTCCCTTCCTTGGGGTAGATCGCGGTGAGCGGGACACGCGGCTTGCGCGGCCGCTCGCCCGGATCGAGGATCCCGTCGGGGTTGCCGCGGTTGTAGTCGAGCACCGACTTCTCCTCGACCGCGACCGCGGACGCGTACCCGAACGGGTTGCCGCGGCGGTCGGCGCGGTAGAGGTTGTTGAGGAAGGTCAGCGTCGTGTCGCCGTAGTGGACGACCGCGGACTCCACGCCTCGTGCGAACGCCTCCACCTCGGGCCGGGCGAGGTCCTCGAGCGTGAGATCGGTGGTCTTGCCGGTCGCCGCGTAGTACTGCGCGACGGTCTGGGCGAGACCGCTCGTCGAGAAGTTCGGGTTCGTCTTGCCGAACCGGAACGGTCCCCACTCGGGGTGCCCTCTGCTCTCCCAGGCCGCCGGGTCCTGCGCGAGCGCGAGGACGTCGGAGAAGCCGATCGGCGTTGCGGGGTAGCCGAGCGCTTCCGCCATCGGTTGCGGCATCGCGATCACGAGAGGTGTGAGCATGAACGACTTGCCGGGCGTGGTGACGAACGGGGCCTTGCCGTCGTCGGCGCGACGCTGGTCGAGCACCGCGCCCCACGTCGACGCCGCGGGCGACCAGATCACCGGTCGCGGACCGTTGACCTTCGGCTTCGGCCAGTCGGCCGCGAGCAACGACGCCGCGGCACCCGACGCCGCCCGGGCGACCTTGACCCGGACGCACGTCCCGTCGATCTCGGCCTCGCCGGACCCCGAGAAGCGCTTCGCGAGGTCGGTGAGCAGCTCGAGCTTCTCGGGCGACGACGCGATGTCGACCGTGACGCAGCCACCGCCGCCCGCCGCGGCGTTGCTCGCCACCGCGACGGTCGTGGGGACCAGCAGCGCGCATGCCACGAACAGCGAGGCGGCGCGTGTCATCCGGTCACCTCACGCCAGGTCTCGAGCAGCGCCTGCAGCGATCCCGCGTCGGGCAAGTCGTCGCGTGCCGGGAGCGCGGGCTTGTCGGGGACGCCCTCGACGCGAGGTTGGCCGGGCACCCGCCAGCCGTCGCGTGCGAGCGCGGCGCGACCCTCGTCACCAGTGAGCAGGTCGGACAGCGCGTCGGCACCATCACCGTCGACGGCGGGCACGTAGACCACGTCGGCTGTCGCCACGGGAGCAGGGTAGAGCAGGCGCACCTGATCCCGACGGTCGCGCGACGCGCGCGCGATCTGCGGGCCCGCTCGGGCTTCGAGCGTCCCGACCATGTCGACGACTCCACGGGCGAAGATCTGCTCGAACGGGACGGCGCTCACCGCGTCCTCGAGTCGGGAGAACCACTCGAGGAAGGCGTCGCTTTCGTAGTCGTCGGTCGAGAGGTCGGTGCGACCGTCGTAGAAGTTGGTGGCGGCCTGACCGATGACCAGCAGTCCCTCGCCGGTCGTGGCCGGGTCGGCATGGGCCGGCTTCACCCGCCCCCATGCGACCTCACCGCCCGCATCGACCCACTCGCGTCCGGCGAAGTCGCCGACGCAGCGCCACGTGAGCTCCCCGGGGCACACCGACTCCAACGCGGCGGCGCGGTCGCGCAGGATCCCGATGACCAGGGGCGACCGACCGATCGCCGGACTGGACGGGCCGAGCGCGGGCTCGAACGAGCTGCGCGCGCGTCGGTCCCTCGCGATCTCCGCGTCACGCGAGAACGTGAGCCAGCCGTCGAAGCCGAGATCCCGGAGCTGGTCATCGGGGAGGCTCGCGATGCGGTCGACGGTGAGCCCCGCTTGCTCGGGCTCGAAGCTCAGGTCGTTGTCCTGGGCGAGCCGGTCGCACACGTCGGCCAGCTCGGTCGCGCACAGGAGTCGCGGCGTCCCGCCGCCCGCATCGGAGGCCCCGTCGTCGTCGATCGCGCTGCGCAGGATGAACGCGAGTCCGACCAGCGCGATCGCCACGACGAGCGCAAGCAGCCGCCGCGCGCCCACGCTCACCGTGACCCCGTCACGTCGCGCCCGGCGGTGGGATGTCGGCGGCGACGAGCGTGACGAGCTGCTCGTCGGTCGGTGTGGTGAGCGTCACGATGCGGTTGGCCTGACGGGCGACGCAGTCCTCGAACAGGTTGCGCGCGAGCCGACCGTTGCCGAAGGTCGGGCCTCGCTCCTGCCAGGCGAAGTAGGTGCGCACCGCTGCGCGCGCGCCGTCGTCGAGGGTGTAGTGGTGCTCCGTGCCGATCGATTCGAAGATCGCCATCAGCTCGTCGTCGGTGTAGTCGGGGAAGTCGATCGTCTTCGAGAACCGCGAGCGAAGCCCCGGGTTCGAGTCGAGGAACTTGAGCATCGGCTCCGGGTAGCCGGCGACGATGACGATCAGGTCTTCGCGGTCGTCCTCCATCCGCTTCAACAGCGTCGCAACCGCTTCGGCTCCGAAGTCCTGGTCGCTGTCGGTCACGAGCGCATACGCCTCGTCCACGAAGAGGATGCCGCCCTTGGCCTCGTCGCACGCCTGGTTGACCTTCGTCGCCGTCTGACCGACGTACCCGGCGACCAGACCGGATCGGTCGGTCTCGACGAGGTGTCCCTTCGACACGACCTTCAGCACCTCGTAGAAGCGCGCGAGCAGGCGCGCCACGGTCGTCTTGCCCGTCCCCGGGTTCCCGACGAACACGAGGTGCAGGCTTCGGTCGACCACGGGGAGCTTGCGCTCGCGACGAAGGTTCTCGACGCGAACGAGGTTGGTGAGGAGCCGGACCTCCGTCTTGACCGCGTCCAGGCCGATCAGCGTGTCGAGCTCGACGAGCAGGCCTTCGAGGGTGTCCTCGGGCTTCTCGGCGCCGACGCCCGCCGGCGTCCCGAGGTCGTCGGGCCGTTCGATCTTCGACGCGTTGATGCGCCGAAGCATCATCGCTCGCATCGTGTCGACGGCGAGCAGCTCCTCGCGCGTCGGAGTCGTGTCGATGGCGCAGACGGCGTGTGCGACGCGCATCGCGGCTTCGTAGTAGTGCCACGAGTGCGTGGTGCCGTCGCGCTCGTCTGCGGTCACGATGGTCTCGAGCAGCGGCGACGGGGTGATCGGAAAGGCGCGGTGCTGGCGGATCACCGGGCTGGCGCGCAACGAGCTCGGTGTGGCGCCACGCAGCGTCTCAAACCATGGTGCGAGCGACTCCGCGAAGGCGCGCAGCTCGGCGTCGCTCGGGTGCCCGTCGGCGGCGATCACGCTGGCCGCGATCGCCTGGGCCTCCAGGGCAGCGTCACGTTCGAGCGCCGACGCCTCGCCGGCCGCGCCCGCCCGCGCGCGGAGCGCGCCGAGGACCTTGGTCAGCTCGCCGACGAAGAGCCGGATCGGCTCCCCGAGGAGACCGCCGCTGCTGCCGACGTCGCCTCCGCCCGGTCCCTGCGCCACGGGCCCATCCTCGCATCCAGCCAGTCGACAGCCACTTCGAGGAGCCGTTCCGGGGCCTCGAGCTGCGGCGCATGGCCGATGCCGTCGAGCACCTCGAGGGTGAGGTCCGTGTGACGCTCGCCGGCCTCGCGGGCGAGATCGGAGCGGACGAGACGATCCTCCGCACCGTGGACCAACAGCGTCGGGCACGTGCTGCTGGCCGCGGCCAGGTCACGCTCGAACCCGCCGGTCCCCAGCTCGTACATCAGCGACCGCGCCGCGTCGGCGTACGCGCCGGCCGCCTCGGGGTACGCGTAGCGCTCCGCCGCGAGCAGCACGAGGCGGCGCCGCAGCTCGGGATCGAGTCGGCCGGGCTCGTGCATCGTGACCGCGAGCGTCGCGTCGACGACGCGCTGCGGCCCGAGGAGTCGAGCCCGCGTCGCGATGGCGCGGCGCCCGAGCGACGGCAGCATCAACGGTGTCAGCCGGGCGAGCCGCCACCATGTGGCGGCACCGATGCGACTCCAGGGCAGCGCCGGGTTCACGAGCATGAGCCCTTCGACGAGGTCGGGCCGGCGTGCCGCGGCGCCCGTTCCGATCACGGCGCCCATCGAGTTGCCGACGACGAGGGAGGGGCCCTGCTGGCGCAGCACCGCCTCGACGAGCGCCCGGTTCGTGGCGATCGATGCGGTGCGCTCGGGTGCACGCGTTCGCCCGAACCCGATCAGGTCGATGGCCGTGACCGTCGCGCCCGTCTCGTCGGCGAGCGGCTGCGCGAACGGTGTCCACGTGAGCGTGTTCGCGCCGAGGCCGTGGATCAGGAGGATCCGACGGTCGTCAATCGCGCCTTCGGGCACCCAGTCGACCGCGTGCACGCGCACGCCATCGGCGTCGAGGTGATGCGCGCGCCTGAACTGCATGACGCGTGCGAGTGTACGCGGCTCTCGGGGCACGAGCGTCCCGGCGTGCAGTCGCCGAGCGCAGAGAGAGCGGAGGATCAGGAGGCGAAGAAGTCGCGATCCCTCTCGGTGCCGTAGAGCAGCCACAGCACGACGATCGAGAAGACTGCCGCGACGATCCCGCTCGAGCGCTGCTCGCCGGAGTACGCCACCGCGGCATAGATGCCGGAGGCGAGGTTGAGCACCGCGACGATGCCGAACACGAGGCGCGCGCCACGCGAGCCACGACCGAGAGCACCCGCCAACAGGATGTAGACGAGGCCGAAGACGATGGCGAAGATCCCCGCCCACAGCAGCTCGTCGGGTGTGCTCCCCGAGTCGAACACGATGCGGTTCGAGTGGCGATCGATGATGACGAAGACCCCCGCCGCGACGTTCAGGATCCCCGCGATCATGGCGAGCACCATGACGAGGGTGACGGTCCCGGGACGGGAGTGTGTCGGTGCGGTCATCGTCGTCCTTTGCCCACGAGTGGTCGCTCTCGAGGACGATAGGGGCCTGCACCGCGCGTGTCGAGCGCATGGGGTGACCGTGTGAACGCCCTCGACCAGGTCTGGGGCGTCGACTTCGTCGCGGACGACGGCATCGGCGGGTTCGTCCGGCTCGCACGCGCCGGTGATCGCTGCTGGTACTGGTGCTACGTCGTCGGCAGCGACGTCGGGCTCGTCGCGGTGCGCGATCACGACGTCGTGCCGCCACGTCGGCCGAATGTGCTCGAGATCCGCGCGGACTCGCTGTGGGCCGAGCTCGTGTGTGAGACCCCCGATGAGCACTGGGGGATCGCGCTCGAGGCGTTCGGCGTGCGCCTCGACGCTCCGCTCGACTCGTGGACGAACGAGATCGGTGAGCGCGTCGCGATCGGGCTCGACCTCGAGTGGGAGGTCGACGCGACGGGTGCTCCGCACGGGATCGTCCACGGTGAGGTGCTGCTGGAGCGAGACCGGTGGGCGCTCGACGGTCACGGCGTGCTCACGACCGCTGCCGCCCCCGACACCGCGTGGCCGAGCGTTTGGTCCGGCTGGTGCCGGTTCGCCGACGGAGAGTGGGCGGCGATCGTGGGCGGCTCGGGCACGACCGACGAGGCCGGGATCTCCGTGCCGGGCGAGGTGACGCTCGACGACGGAGCGACCGCCCGGTGCGAGCCCCGCGCGGTGGTGCCGGTGCCGCTCGGCGGGGGGCCCGGGCGTGGCCCGGCACTCGTGCGGGTGCTGACGGGCATCGTGCCGGCCGGGGGCGAACCGGCGATGATGGGCATCGGCTGGCTCGAAGTGCTGCAATCGTGACACCCGACGGATCGAGGAACCATGACCGACGTCCCGATATCGCCGCCTTCGACGCCGGCCGCCGTGCCCGGATCGACCGGGTCCGGTGAGCCGGTCCTGCGCAACTCGGCCGCGCTCATCGTCGCGGCCACGCTTGCGTTCGTCGGTGCCGCGATCACGGTCGGCGGCCTGTTCCCCGACTACTGGGACGCACCGTCCTTCGCACTGATCGACGACACCGGGTCACTGGCTCGGACCGCGGTGTTCGCGGGTGCGCTCGTCGTCGGTGGTGTCCTGCTGCTGGCGCGACGATCGACGCCCATCGGCTCCGCGATGCTCGTGGTCGTCATCGCGTTCGCGCTCCAGCCGCGTGTCCACGACATCATGACGCTCGCCGAAGTCGACGGTCCGCGTGCGGGCACGGGGTTCTCGCTGATCACGGCAGGGTTCGTGCTCGGCTTCTTCGCCGCGGTGCTGAGTGCTGTCGTCGCGCTCCGTCCGCGCTCGTGGTCGGTGCTCGGAGGTGCACGACCTCTCGCGGTCCTCGCGTCGTTGTTCGGGTTCGCGGCCGCGGTCGGCTATGCGATGAACCCGTTCTCGGTCGAGCTCGGTCGCAGCTCCTCCCTCGACGTGTCGGGCGGGAGCCCGCTCGACGCGAGCGACCCGACATCGGCTCGCTACCTGTGGGCCGCGGTGCTGGTGGTCGTGCTGCTCGCGGTGCTGCCCCCCATCGCGGTGTCGGTCGGCGGCCGGATCGGCTCCGGTCTCGGGCTCGGGCTGCTCTTCGGGATGGGTGGCATCGCCGCGGTGCGCCTCGGCGCGATCTACGGCTCGATCGAGGTCGCCGGACGGCGTCCAGCGGTCGACCTCGAGGGCGCGGAGGGCACGTGGACGTTCCTTGCCGCGGCCGGCGCCGTGCTCGTCGTCACCTGGTTCGGGCTCGCGGCCGGTGGGATGCGGCGACCGCGCGCGGCGGGGATGCGGCCCGTCACGTCCGTGCCGCCACCCGAGGAGCACGTCGTGGTCGGTGACGACTCCAGCGCGATCGTCGATGCCGGTGACACCTCGGGCGGCGACTCGGACACCGCCGAGACCGAGCGAGCGCGCGTCGAGCCCATGCC
>CAZHKE010000014.1:17801-25957 GCA_964532485.1 uncultured Bifidobacteriaceae bacterium | reverse complement strand
GAAGGCGCCAAGAGCGGGTTCGTCGGGCAGGTCGTCGCGATCTACACCGCGCCGGGCGAGGGCAAGCCCATGGAGGAGCGTGCCGAGGTCCGGGCGCTCGCGGGGAAGGGTCTCGCCGGCGATCGCTACGCGATCGAGGCAGGCAAGTACTCGGGGACCAAGGTCGGCAAGCGTGCCGTGACGTTGATCGAGCGCGAGGCGATCGAGGGCGCGCGCGCCGAGTACGGCGTCGAGCTCGACGAGGCCGAGACGCGTCGCAACCTCGTGGTCGCAGGGGTGCCGGTGAACCATCTCGTGGGGCGGGAGTTCACCGTCGGTGCGGTGCGCATGCACGGGCATGATCTTGCGGAGCCGTGCACCTACCTGGAGGGGCTCACGCGGGCGGGCGTGCGCAAGTCGCTGATCCACCGCGGTGGCCTGCGCGCCGAGATCCTCGACGACGGCCCCATCCACGTCGGAGACGCCGTACGACCGGTCGACACGTAGACCGGGCAACAGGTCGACCGGGCGACACGTCGACCGGGCGACACGTCGACCGGCCGGTATCGTCGGCCGCCTATGGCCGATGCCAGCCAGTACGAGACCGCTGCGGTCGTCCACGAGCTGCTCGACGAGCTGCACACGCTCGACGAGCGCTTCTTCGAGGGCCCGAACGCGCTGAGCGACGACCAGTCGGTGCTCGAGGGCTACAAGTGGATCTTCTCGATCCTCCAGGTCGCGCTCGACACTCAGGTGTGGGCCGATCCCGCGAGCCCGCGCTTCGTCGACATCGTCGGGCCCTACAAGAAGTGGGGCGGTGACAACGCCGACGCCTACTACATGCACGCGCCGATCGACCCCGACGTGACGTACAAGGTGACCGGCAAGATCGGTGATGCCGTCTACATCTCGCTCACGGTGTACGGCGGTCCGCGTGACGGGCACTACTCCGAGCGGATCGTCGGCACGGTGAACGACCGCGACCATCTCCAGGTCGGGCCCGACGGCTCGTTCGAGCTGATGCTGGCGCGCGAGCGCCCCGCGGGCTGGGACGGTCCGTTCCTGGCGCTGGAGGACGACGCGGTCGTGGCGATCACCCGCGACTACCTCGAGCAGCCGTTCAGCGGCACGCGGTGCCGCTGGCACATCGAAGCCGTCGACCGGCCGTCGAGCGTCCGGCTCGACGACGCCGATCTCGCCCGCCGGTTCCGTGCCGCGCTCACGTGGGTGCGTGATCAGCAGCAGATGGTGCCGCTCGCGCTCGGTGCACCGAACCAGATCGACGAGCCGTATCCGGTGCAGCAGGTGACCTTCGGGTGGGCCGCCGGCGATGCTGCCTATGCCATGGGCAGCTTCGACCTCGCCGACGACGAGGCGCTCGTGATCGCGGGTCGCTCGCCGGAGTGCGCGTTCTGGAACTGCTGCCTCTGGAACCAGTTCCTGCACACGTACAACTATGACTACGAGCAGGTCACGATCAACGGTGCGCAGACCCGGTACGAGGACGACGGATCGTGGACACTCGTCGTCGCGCACCGCGACCCGGGGCGGCCGAACTGGCTCTCGACGCAGGGCCACCCCCGCGGCCGGATCTGGTTCCGCTGGTTCTACCCGGCCGACACCCCGGATCGCCCCACCTGCGAGGTCGTGAAGCTCCCCTGAGCCGGGTCACGACTCCAGCGCGACGTCGAAGCGGTCGGTGTAGTCGCGCAGGCGGTCGCGCAAGCGGCGGCGGTCGAGGCCGAAGTCGCCTTCGAGGTCGTAGATCACGCCGCCGTGGACGCCGCGAGGGTGCTCGACCATGAAGGCCTCCATCGCGGTCCGCGCCTCTGGCGTGAACGGCTGATCTGCGACGTCGTAGATCCGCTGCACCATCGCGACGTCGTCGGCCATGAACTCGTCGAACGGCACGTCGAGGAACCGGCCCCCGGGCAGGCGGTCGTGGTCGCGCATGCCGGCGTGCAGCATCACCTCGATCCGCTCGGCCCAGTAGTGCCCGATCTTCGGTGGGTCGACCTTCGCCTGGCTCGAGCGCGCCGTGTACGAGATCATCGTCGCCGTCGACGCGATCACCGAGACGGGGTCGCGGTGGGTGAACACGAGCGTGGCGTCGGGGAAGACCCGCAGAAGCGGCACGATCTGCTCGACGTGCTGCGGCGACTTCAGCAACCAGCGCGCGCCGCCCCGCAGCCACTGGCAGCACTGCAGCACTCGCCTCAGGTACTCGTACGCCGGCGTCTGGTCGTGCGCGCGGTACCAATCGCGCCAGGTCGGCATCACCGCCATCGTCTCGAACAGCATCGTCGAGCCTGCGAGGGCAAGCAGCTGGATCTCCTCGTGGACATGGTCGACGGTCATGTCGTGCATGCGCTTGAAGAGCGGCATCGCCTCGTCGAGGAGCTCGAGCCCGACGGCGCACCGCTCGCGCCGCGGATCGGAAGCGCCCCCCTCGACGGCGGCCTGCTCGTCGTCGCCGAGGACCGGCTCGAGGCTCTCCCAGTACGGCAGCGAGCGCAGCGCCGGGTCCTGTGCCATCAGGTTGTGCAGGTGCGTCGTGCCGGTGCGGGGCTGTCCGACGATGAAGATCGGGCGCGCGATCGCGACGTCGAGGACCTCGGGATGCCGCGCGACGAGGTGCTCGACGCGCAGGCGGTTGCGCAGGTGCCCGACCATCTGCGCGTGCGCGCTCACGCGCCCGAACGGCGACAGGCCGGCCTCCTCGTCGAGGCAGCGCAGCACGAGCGCGAGCGGCTCGCGGAACCAGCCGTCGCCGAAGTCGTCGAGGCCGGTCTCGGCGCACGCGGCGTCCGCGACGGCATCGAGCGAGAGCACCAGCTCGGCCGCGAGCGGCTCGACCGACTGCATGATCTCGACGACGTGCGGCGCCATCCGCGGATCGGCGAGGTCGTCGATCCGGACAGGGGGTGGCCGGACCGGGGGTCGCCGAACCGGGTCCGTGCCGACGGACGGTGGGCGCTCGGCCATGCGGCGAGGAGCGTACGCCCGCGACGGGCGCGTCCGCCGCCGCCGGTGACGGCCGGTCGAGGCGCCCGTCACCGGCGCGACGGTGAGGGAGCGAGAGGGGGTCGAGTCACCGCCGCGCCGGCGTCGGACGTGCCTGGCGGACCCGCGCGTGCGCCGCCCGTGACGCCGCCTCCGGGGGCCGGCGTCGGGGCTCGGCGCCGGCGGTCAGAGCTCGATCGTCGAGAGCTCGGGGATCCAGCCCTCGGCGCGCGAGACCGCCTCGCGCCAGCGGTCGCGGTCGAGCTCGCGCTGGGGCTCGACGCGCCGTTCGGGCTCCCACGTCCCCGCGACGTCGTCGTCACCGCTCCACACACCCACCGCGAGACCGGCGGCGAACGCGGCGCCGAGCATCGTCGCCTCGGTGACGGGTGCGACCTCGACCGGGTGCTGCGAGGCGTCGGCCAGGGCCTGCACGAACGTCGTGTTGGCAGCCATCCCCCCGTCGACGTGCAGCACGTCGATCGTGATGCCTGCGTCGGCCTGAGCCGACTCGACCAGGTCGGCCCCGCGGTGCGCGATCCCCTCGAGCACAGCCCGCACGACGTGGGCGCGCTCGGTGCCTCGGGTGAGCCCGAGCAGGGTGCCGCGCGCGCCGAAGTCGTACACGGGCGTGCCGAGACCGAGCAGTGCCGGCACGTACCAGACGTCGCCGGTGTCGTCACAGCGCGCCGCGACCTCATCCGACTCCTCGACGGTCGTCAGGATCGCGAGGTCGTCGCGCATCCACTCGACGTTCGCGCCGGCCGCGAGCATCGCCGCCTCGAGCCCCCAGGTGTCGGTGCCGTCGGCTCGCCTCGTGACGATCGGGAAGCAGCCCCCCGCGCGCCCGCGCTCGTCGAGCTGCGGACGCTCGGGCCCGTAGACGAGGTCGAGCATCCCGCCCGTGCCGAACGTGATCTTGGCGTCACCGGGGCGGACGCAGCCCTGGCCGAGCAGCGACGCCTGCTGGTCGCCGATGATCCCCGCGATCGGGGGCGCGCCGGCGAGCGCACTCGCCGTGCCCGCGATTCCAGTGGAGTCGACGACCCCCGGCAGCAGCTCCTCGGCGATGCGGAGCACGCCGAGCGCCGTCGGGTCCCACGAGTCGTTCTCGGGCGTGCGCAGCGCGGTGAGGTGCGCGTTGCTCGCATCGGTGACGTGCAGCGCGCCCTCGGACAGGTGCCACGCGATCCAGGTGTCGACGGTGCCGAACGCCAGCGCGCCCGATCGGGCTCGCTCGGGATCGACGGCGTCGAGGATCGACTCGAGCTTCAGGGCGCTGAAGTTCGGGGCGAAGCGGTGCCCGTCGCCTCGGAGCTCGAGGCAGCGGCCGACGACGCGGAGATCCTGCCAGCCCTGGCCCGGCGCGACGGGCTCGCCGGTGCGCCGGTCCCAGACGATCGTCGAGGCGCGCTGATCGGCGACGCCGACGGCGTCGACCGGTCCGCCCTCGGCGAGCGAGCGGCGCGCCAGGTCGAGCGCCACCCGGGCCATCGCGGCGGCGTCGAACTCGACGAGTCCGGGTGCCGGCGAGTCGGGGAGCAGCGGCGCCCGGTGCTCGACCACGACTCGGGCTTCCGCGTCGACGACCGCGCTGCGCACCGACGACGTCCCCACGTCGACGACGAGGATCCTCATGGTTGCGTCCGTCACCCGCGTATCCCGGGGTGAGGGACGCACGTCGCACCTGCGTCCCCGACCGTCGCCTGCGCGGGTGACGGACGCAACCAGAGGGGGGTCATGGCCACGCGGGGCTCGGGCCGTAGGGGCTCGGCAGGCCGAGCTTGCCGGGGTTGAGGATGCCGTTCGGGTCGAGCGCGGCCTTCACCGCCGCGAGCACGTCGAGGCCGACGCCGAGCGCGTCCCTCATGAACCGGGAGCGGTTGAGGCCGACCCCGTGGTGGTGGCTCAGCGCACCGCCGCGCTCCAGCACGGCCCGCGTCCCCGCGTCCCACGCAGCCCGGTAGTACGCGTCGCGCTCGTCGGCCGGCGGTTGTCCACCGAACGTGAAGTAGAGGCACGCGCCGTCGGGATACGAGTGCGACTGGTGCGCGGAGGCGACGACCGTGTGCTCGACACCCCGGATCGCCGCGGTCGCGGCGTCGTAGATCGCCGGGAGGTCGTGCCAGCGTGCCGCGATCTCCATCGTGTCGACGACGTAGCCCCGCGTGATGAGCGCCTGGAGTGCGCTGACGTCGTTGCGGTGGTCGAGCCAGCGCGTGAGGAGCGCGTCGCCGTCGAGCGGCGCGCCGTCGCCGGTGCACTCCTCGGTCACCACCTGCATGACGGCGTCGACGAGCCGGCCGTCGCCCTCGTCGAGGACGAGCAGCGGGTGGACGCCGGCGCCGGTCTCGAAGTTGCGCTGACCCTCGATGTCGTCGTAGAGCCGGAGCACGGCGGGTGTCGCGCCCCGGTGGAGGATCCGCCGACACGCGTCGAGCCCGGCGACGAACGACGGGAACCCGAACGCGACCCGGCGCTCGGTGGGCGGCACCGGGTGGCACCGCAGGCGCGCGCCGGTGATGACGCCCAACGTCCCTTCGCTGCCGACGAACACCTGGGTGAGATCGGGCCCGACGGCCTGTCGTGGCGCGCCGCCCGTCGACACCACCCGCCCGTCGGCGAGCACGACGTCGAGTCCGACGACGATGTCCTCGATCTTGCCGTAGCGCGTCGAGTACTGCCCGGCCCCCCGGCACGCGAGCCAGCCGCCCACCGTCGAGAGCTCGACCGACTGCGGCCAGTGGCCGGCGGTGAGGCCGTGGGAGTCGCGCAGCTCGTCCTCGAGAACGTCGCCGAACGTGCCCGCGCGCACGTCGACGACCATCGACGCCTGATCGACGGCCACGATCCCGGCGAGCCCGCAGCAGTCGAGCACCACGCCACCGTGCAGCGGCACGCTGGCCCCGCACACTCCGCTGCGGCCCGCCGCGGCCGTCACCGGGACGCGCGCCTCGTTGCAGACACCGAGCACGGCTGCGACCTCGTCGACGGTCCCCGGCCGCGCTACCACCGCCGCCCGCGCTGCGACCTCGTCGTCGAGCGCCCAGATCATCGCGAGCGGCCACCAGTCGCGGCTCGTCTCGTCGAGCGCAGTGTCGTCGGTGGTCACGTCGGCGCACGAGCCGCGCAGGCGATCGAGCAGTGCGTCGTCGACGCCGAACGCGGGCGCCGTCAACCGCGCCGTGACCGGCGCGGTCCGGCCGAACGCGATCGGCGGCGTGGGCGCACCCCGGTTCGTGTCCACGGCGCCGGGACGCGCGCTACGCGCCGAGCGAAGCGTCGAGCGCGGCTTCGGACAGGCCGCCCGACTCGCGCTCGTGCTCGATCGCGGTGCGGTACGCGTCGACCTGCCGTGCCGTCTCGGCCGTGTCCCACCGGAGCTCGGGAGCGATGAGCGCTGCCACCGACTGGGCGGCGGACGACGACGCGTCGCGCGCGAGGAGACGTGCACGAGTGCGGCGCGAGAGCACGTCATCGAGCGTGCGCGCCATCTCGTGGCGCACCGCGTGGAGTGCCTCCGCGCGCAGGTACGGGAGCCCCGGCACCAGTGCCTCACCCAGGTCGCCGTCGGCAGCGACGAGGTCGAGGATCGCCGCCATCTCGGCGCCGTACCGCCCGCCTAGGTGCTCGTGGAGGCTCGGCTCCGCGGGCTCGGGTCGCGCCTCGAACCCTTCGCCCCCGATGATCGTCATGCGCTTCGTCCGGCTCTTCGACCGCTTGCGGAGCACGACGCCCGAGGTCGCGTCGAGCGTGTCCTGGGCCATCTGTCGGTACGTCGTCAGCTTGCCGCCGTTGATCGTGACGAGCCCGTGCTCCGACACCCGGACGCCGTGGCGGCGCGACAGGTCGGCGGTTCGCTCGCTCGAGGCCGTCCGGAGCAAGGGTCGCAGGCCGGCCCACGTCGCGACGACGTCGTCACGACTCACCGGCTCTGCGATCGCGAGGTTGAGCGCCGCGAGCAGGTAGTCGACGTCGGCGGGAGTGCACTGGGGGTCGTCGAGCGGCCCGTCGTAGTCGGTATCGGTCGTGCCGACGTACGTCGCGTCGCCCCACGGCACCACGAACACCGACCGCTTGTCCTTGGGCACGGGCACGATCGCCGCGATGTCGTTGCGGACCTTCGACCACGGCACCGTGATGTGGATGCCCTTCGCCGGCCGGATCGACTCAGGGTGCGTCCCCTCGTCCATCGTGCGCACGTCGTCGGACCACACGCCCGTGGCGTTGACGACGGCACGCGCCCGCACCTCGAGCTCCGTGCCGTCGGCCTCGAGGCGCGCGCCGCAGATCCTGCCCTTGGTGTCCTTGAGCAGCGCGACGACGTTCGTGTAGTTCGCGATCGCCGCGCCGTGGCTCGCCGCCGTCCGCGCGATCGCGAGCGTCAGACGCGCGTCGTCGGTCAGGCAGTCGTAGTAGATGTACGCGCTCGCGACGTTGTCGCGCCGCAGCGTGGGCATGTGGCGCAGCGCTTCGGCGGAGGTGAGTCGCTGGTGACGCTTGCGGATCCGCAGGCCACCCGTGAGGTCGTACATCCACAACGCGGCGCCCATGGCGCGCGCCACCCGCCGGTCGATGAGCCCGTCGCGGGTGAGGATCGGGATCAGGAAGGGGAGGACGCGGACGAGATGGGGCGCGTTGGCGAGGATGCGATGCCGCTCGCGCAGGTTCTCGTAGACGAGCGCGATCTCCCGCTGCTGGAGGTAGCGGATCCCGCCGTGGACCAGCTTCGAGCTCTTCGACGACGTGCCCGACGCGAAGTCGTCGCGCTCGACCAGGGCGACGCGCAGCCCGCGCGAGACGCCGTCGAGGGCACACCCGACGCCGGTGATCCCGCCGCCGACCACCAGCACGTCGAACTCCTCGTGTCCGAGCCGGCGGAGCGCGTCGGCCCGGTCGAAGGCTGGGAGCGGTGGCACGCCGGCCAGGTTACCGGCGAGTAGGGAGAGCCGGCCGGGGCGGCACGCGAGGACGCGTCAGGCGACGACGCCGGCACCGCCGCCTTCGGCGACGAGTGGCTCGCCGGCCTCCACCCAGGCCTGGAGCCCGCCGACGAGGTTCGAGGCGTCGTAGCCGGCGGCCACGAGCGCCTGGGTGACCTTCGCGGACCGAGCGCCCGAGCGGCACACGACGACGAGCGGACGAGCGTCGGGGATGTCGGGCCGGCGCGCCGA
>CAZHKE010000014.1:6873-17701 GCA_964532485.1 uncultured Bifidobacteriaceae bacterium | reverse complement strand
GCGCGCTCACGCGGCGTCGGCGGTCTCGGCGCGCCAGGCCTCGAACCCACCGAGCACGTCCGAGACGTCGGTGAAGCCGTGGCCGGCGAGGACGCTCGCGGCCACGGCCGAGCGCGCGCCGCCGCCACAGTACGCGACCGTCGGTCGAGTCGGATCGAGCTGTTCCATGGCGTCGATCAGGCGCGGCAGCGGTGTCGGCAGCGCGCCCGGGATGGCGCCGAGCGCGATCTCGCCGGGGCTGCGCACGTCGAGGAGCTGGAGGTCGCCCCCGAGCGTCCGGCGACGCTCCTCGAGCTCGCGCGCCGTGAGCCTCGACGCGCGCTCGGTCGCCTCGGGATGCGCGGCGAGCACGGCGAGCGGCTCGGCGAGGTTGCCGAGCACGGCGTCGAAGCCGATGCGGCCGAGCCGGACCTTCGCCTCGAGCTCGGTTCCGGGGTTGGAGAACAGCACGATGCGCGTCTCGGGCGTCAGGACGTCGCCGGCCCACTCGGCGAAGCGTCCGGTGAGCGACACGTTCACGGCGCCGCGCAGGTGACCGGCGGCGAAGTCCATGGGGTCGCGGGTGTCGAGCACGACCGCTCCGTCGCGCTGAGCCGTGAGGACCGCGTCGAGATCGAGCGCCGGAGGTGCGTGCTCCTCGTCGAGCGTCGGGCGGGCCTCGCGGTTGCGGATCGCGTCGAAGGCGAAGTACCCGGGTGCGGTGGGTTGGCCCTCGGTGACGACGGCGACGAAGTCGTCCTCGCTCATGGGCTGCAGCGCGTAGTTGACGAGGCGCTGCTCGCCGAGCGTCGATTGCCGCTCCGTCGACAGCTGCTTGCCGCACGCCGACCCGGCCCCGTGCGCGGGGAACACGCGCGTCTCGTCGGGCAGGGTGAGCAGCTGCTCGTGGAGCGAGTGGTACAGCGCTCGAGCGAGCTCGTCGGCTGTCACCCCCAAGGACGAGAGGAGGTCGGGGCGCCCGACGTCGCCGATGAAGAGGGTGTCACCGGTGAGCACCGCGTGCGGCACGTCGTCGCCCGCGTGCTCGTACACGATGATGCTGATCGACTCGGGGGTGTGCCCCGGGGTGGCGCGGATCTCGAGCCTCACGTCGCCGAGGTCGAGCTGCTCGAGGTGCGCGAGCGGCTCGAACGGGAACTCGATGCCGCTGACCGCCTCACCGTAGGAGATGGTCGCGCCGGTGCGCTCGGCGAGCTCCAGGTGCCCGGACAGGAAGTCTGCATGCACGTGCGTCTCGATGACGCGCTCGATGACCAGTCCGCTCGCGGCGGCGTCGTCGATGTACTGCGAGACGTCACGCTGGGGGTCGACGACGACGGCGCGACCCGACGTCTCGTCGCCGACGAGGTACGACGCGTGGGACAGGCACTCCAGGTAGTACTGCTGGAAGATCATCGCCGACCTCCTCGGGTCATCAGGCTCGGGTCATCAGGCTCGGGTCATCAGGCTCGGGTCATCAGGCGATCTTGAGGAACAGGCGCTCGAACTCGTCGACCGACTCGCCGTCGGCCGCGGCACGCGCCGGATCCTCGAGGCACTGTGACAGCCCGCTGGCGAGCAGCCGGAAGCCCACCGACTCGAGGGCCCGACGGGCCGCCGACAGCTGCGTCACCACGTCGCGGCAGTCGCGACCCTCGCGGATCATGGCCGAGACGCCCCTGACCTGGCCCTCGACGCGGGCGAGGCGCCGGGTGAGATCGTCGACCGCTGGCTCCGGAACGCCCATCGAACCGCTCCTCTCCGTCGGCTCCATTATACCCCGGGGGGTATCCTGCGCAAACCCCGGCGGAGCGGCGCTCAGGTGCGGTCAGCGGTGACGAGCTCGCTCGCCAGCTCGCGCGCGAGCCGGTAGTTGGCCTTCCCCGCTGCCGAGCGCTCGAGATCGGCGACGACGAAGAAGCGCTTCGGTCGCTTGTAGCCCGACAGCCGGCCACGGCAGTGCTCGTCGAGCATCGCTGCGTCGAGGCTCGCACCCGGCGCGACCACGACGAGCGCGACGACCATCTCGCCGTAGCGATCGTCGGGCACGCCCACGACGAGGCAGTCGCCGACCGCCGGGTGCTCGCGCAGGCACAGCTCGACCTCCTCGGGGTACACCTTCTCGCCGCCGGTGTTGATGCACGCCGAGCCCCGACCCAGCAGCCGGATCGTCCCGTCGGCGTCGACCGTGGCGTAGTCGCCGGGGATCGAGTAGCGGACGCCGTCGTAGGCGCGGAACGTGGCTGCGGTCTTCTCCTCGTCCTTGTAGTACCCGAGCGGCAGGGCACCGGTCACTGCGACCAGCCCGATCTCCTCGCTGCCGGGGGTCACCGGCCTCCCCGTCTCCTCGTCGAGCACGTGCACGCGGTCGTTCACCGCGAAGCGCGCCGGCTTGATCTCGGCCTCGGACGTGGCCGCGGAGCGACTCATGAGGCCTTCGGACGCGCCGAGCGAGTCGATGAGGGTCACGTCGGGCAGGTGGCGCAGCAGCCCCGCCTTCACCTCGGGGCTCCACGTGACGCCCGACGACGTGATGGCGCGCAGGGACGTGAGGTCGTGACGGCCCGGCGCGGCGTCGAGCGCGTCGAGGAGCGGCCGCGCGAACACGTCACCGACGATCGTGAGCACCGCGACGTCGTTGCGAGCGACCTCGGTCCACATGCGGTCGGCGTCGAGGCCGGGTGCATCCACGAGGACGACCGTGCCCGCCCCGGCCAGCGTCGACAGCGCGATGAACAAGCCGGTGCCGTGCATCAGCGGACACGCCGGCAGGCACGTGCCGGTGCGCTTGCCCGCGCGCGCGGACCCCACCGCGTCGGGGGGCTCCGTGCCCGGCCGGCCCATCTGCCAGAGGGCACGGTAGAGGTCGTCGTTGCGCCACATCACGCCCTTGGGCATGCCGGTGGTGCCCCCCGTGTAGAGGAAGATGAGGTCGTCGCCGTCGGGCTCGCGCTCCGACCATGCACCCGTGGGCGGGGCCGCGGCGAGCGCGGCTTCGTAGGGGGGTCCGGTCTCCAGCAGGGTCGCGAGGCCGCCCCCCGCCTCGAGCGCCGCGTCGGCGAACGCGGGATCGTGCACGAGCGCGACTGCGTCGCTGTTGGCGAGCACGTACCGCACCTCGTCGGCGACGTAGCGGTAGTTGACGTTCACGGGCACGGCCCCGAGCAGGAGCGCCGCGAAGAACGTCTCGAGGTACTCGGGGCGGTTCGTCATGTCGAGCGCGACCTTGTCGCCCGCGCGCACCCCGGCCGACGACAGGTGTGACGCGAGGCGCCCGGAGCGGTCGGCGAAGTCGGCCCAGGTGACGTGCCGGTCGCCGCAGACGACGGCCGTCCGGTCGGGGACCTCGCGGGCGACGCCCGACCAGACCGCGGCGAAGCTCCATCCCGGCATGCACGGCGAGGCTAGTGAGCGACCGGCCGCGCGCCATGATGGTCGGATGACCCTCCCGGACCCGATGGGGCTCGTCGGCACGGCTTCCGACTTGGCGCGCGCGGGCGTGGCGCGGGCCGTGCGGCTCCGGGTCACCGGCCGTCGCGGACCCCAGGTCGCCGGCGACGGCGACCCGGGCTGGTTCGGGCCCGAGTCGGTCGTCTGGCGTGTCCATGCCGACCTCGCGACCGTGGTCGGGGGCCTGCGCGCGTTGCTGTACCAGACGCTGCACCCGCTCGCGATGGCGGGCGTCGCGCAGCACTCCGACTACCGCCACGACCCCTGGGGTCGGTTGCACCGCACGGCCGACTACATCGCCGCGACGACGTACGGCACGAGTGCCGAGGCCGAACGAGCCGTGTCGCGGGTGCGCGGCGTGCACCAGCACGTGAACGGTGTCGCGTCCGACGGCCGGGCCTACTCGGCGAGCGATCCGGAGCTGCTGGCGTTCGTGCACGCGACCGAGGTCGACAGCTTCCTCGCCGCGTATCAGCGATACGCCGCGGGACTGTCCGCCGAGGACGCCGACCGCTACGTCGCCGAGATGGGGTTCGTCGCTCAGCAGCTCGACGCCGACCCGGTGCCGACGACGGTCGCGGAGCTGCGCCGGGTGCTGGCACGGTTCGAGCTTCGCTCGACACCGGAGGCCCGCGACGCCCTCCGCTTCTTGATGCTCCCGCCGATGCCGCTGTCGGTGCGCCCGACGTACGGGCTCATCGCCGCCGCGGCCGTCGAGCTGCTGCCGCTGCACGCGCAGCTCGAGCTGCGGGTCGTCGTGCCGCCGCCGTGGGGGCCGCTGGCAGTTCGGCCAGCCCTGCGGGGGCTCCTCGGGACGTTGCGGTGGGCGGTCGGCGAGTCGCCGACGCTCGCGGCGGCACGTGCCCGCGCGTCGGTGGGCACGCCCGCGTTCGACGCGCCGCGCGCCGCGACCTAAGCGGGCACGATCCCGGGCCCGCCCGACGGCACCGGGCCCGCTTCGACGGACCGAGGCCCCGTCGGGGCGGGCAGCGGGAGGGCGCGCACCGAGTCAACGGTGCGCTGGGTGTCCCACCCGACGTAGGCGATGCCGGCGAAGGGGACGAGCGCGGCTCCCCAGCGGGCCAGCAGTCGGCGCGCGACCGACTGCACGACGCGTCGGGTCACGTGCCGGCGGAGGCGCCCGCCCTGGTCCTCGCCCGTCATCGCGAAGATCACGTCGTCGGCCACCTGCTGCGGAGTCGGCTCGATGCCGGCGGCACGCAGGTCGTGCAGGCGCAGCGACGCGGCGACGTAGAGCTCGACGGCCAGCGCCACGATGTTGGCGCCGATGACGACGGGCAGGGTCGGGGGGACGGCGGTGCCGCCCGAGACGAGGGCGGCGATCGTCTCGATCTCCTCACCGGCGGCGGCGAGGCCGCCGGCGGCGGCGAGGATCGCCTTCGCGCTCGAGGTGCGCTCCACCGGGAGCGGGTGGGTGACGAGGAGTGGCATCACCACGGTGAGGAGGTGCTCGGTCTCGGTCTCGACGGCGTCGTGCGCCTGCGCGGGCGTCCGCACCTTGCGCATGCGGTACACCGACCTCGCGAGCTCGGGGACGGCTTCCTTGGGCATCGCCTGGAGCGTCGTGCGCGTCGCGTCGGTGAGCTTCTTCGTGGCTCGCGCTGACGTGATCGCGCGCCCCGCACCGTGCGAGACATCGCGCGCGAGGAGCTTCACGCTGCCCGCGAGGTCGCGCGCGGCGCCGCTGACTCGGGAACGGGAGATGGGGATGCTGGCCATGATGAGCCTCGGTCCGTTCAACGCTGCGATCGACGCGATCGTTCCCACCGAGCGCCTCGCCGGCCCGACTCGCTAGCCGGGTCGGCGCTCGTTGAGCTCCAGGGCGTTGTCACGCAGGATGAGCCGGCGGTCGGCATCGTCGAGCTCCTTGAGCTCGTTGACGTAGTCGAGCGGCTGGGGCATCCCCTCGATGTGCGGCCAGTCGCTGCCGAAGATCACGCGGTCGGCGCCCATCAGCTCGACGACCTCGTAGACGTCGTCCTCCCAGAACGGGTTGATCCACACGTTGCGGCGGAACGTCTCGACCGGATCGTCTTTGAAGTAGCCCGGCATCTTGCGCTCGGTCGAGCGCAGCTTCTTGAACAGGTCGGGCAGGAACTCCGAGCCGTTCTCCACGGACGCGACCCGCAGGTTGGGGAACCGGTCGAAGAGCTTGCCGAACACGAGCGTGATGAGGAAGTCGTACGCGGCTCGCTCGATCGCGAACACGCGCACCGACGGCGCCCACCCGCCACCCGAGAACCCGGCGCTGAAGCGGTCGTCGGCGTAGCCGTTGCTCGAGTACCCGCTGTCGCCCGCGTGCACGACCACGGTGATGCCGGCTTCGTTCGCGCGCGCCCAGAACGGGTCGAACATCGGGTCGGTCGGGGGACGCTGGCCGTGCTCGGTGGTCGGTGCCGCCGGTCGCAGCACGACGGTGCGGGCGTCGCGCTCGAGCGCCCACTCGAGCTCGCGCACAGCCCAGTCGGGGTCGGCGAGCGAGAGGTACGGCGACGCGTAGATGCGATCGCGGAAGTTGGCGCCCCAGTCGTCCTCGAGCCAGCGGTTGAACGCCTCGCACATGAGCGTGACGCCCTCGGGGTCGTCCTTGAGCAGCTCTTCGTAGAGGATGCCGAGCGTGGGGAACAGCCAGATCTTCTCGACGCCCTGGAGGTCCATCACCTCCAGGCGTGCCTCGCGGTCGCGGTACTCGGGGCGGATCGGCTCGCGCTCGCGGAGGAACTCGAGTGGGCTCTTCCCGTCGGGGTTGCCGCGGAAGTAGTCGTGCATCGCGCCGGCCTTGGCGACCGGGTCGAACGTCGGGTTCACGACGGCGTGGCTCACGCGCCCGGCCACGACGTGGTACTTGCGGCCGTCGATCTCGCACCACTGCACGACTCGGCGACCGAGCGCCGGGTCGAGGTGCCGGGTGAATGCGTCGAGCGCCTCGTAGTAGTGGTTGTCGGCGTCGAAGACCTGGTAGCCGAGCTGATCCGCGTCCATGCACCCAGGCTAGATCGGGTCAGCGTACGAGCACCCGGGTGCGACGACGCAGCCGATCGCAGACGGCGGCGGCGGCCAGGGAGACCAGCGCGAGCAGCACCGCCGCGAACTCGACCCCGATCCAGTCGAACCTCGCGATGGCCACCCCGACGAGCGCGATCACCGCCACCGACACGAGCCGGGCCGTGAGCAGGGGACGCACCGGCACTCGTCGGGTGCACGTGCCGAGCAGCGCGAGTGCCAGGAACGCCCCGGCGATCGGACCGGCGGTGATGAGCACGCGGTCGTCGTCGACGGCCTTGCCGAGCTCGACGGGCAGGAGCCGGGCGTAGCCGACTGCGATCCCGACCACGAAGACCTGGAACCAGAACTGCCCGAAGAGCCAGAGACGCAGCCCGCCCGCGGTGCGGGGGAGCCCCGCCTCGGGGATGTCGTCGAAGTACGCCCACCACATCGCGAACACGAGCACGAACAGCGTCGCGAGGACGTCGATCTCCAGGTCCTCGAGCGAGCCCTGGGACGCCAGCAGCGCGACCTTCACGAAGGACTCGCCGCACACGATGATCGTGAGCAGACCGAGCCGCTCGGTGAGGTGGGGCTCGTCGACCGGGACCTCGGTGTCGGCGGGTGCGCGGAGGTGGACGAGCGCGGGGTACACGATGATGAACAGCGCGATGCCCCACAGCACGTAGCGGGCCGGACCCTCCACGAGGCCGGCCGCGAGCAATGGCGCGGTGGCGATGGCGAACTCGTTGCGCCGTGCCCGTGCGATCTCTCCTCTCCGACCGGGCGTGTGCACGTGTCGGGCGTGCATGACCGCGACGTCCGCGCAGAGCAGGGCGTACAGGACCGACACGAACCCCTCGTGTGCGTCGAGCCCGTCGCCCACGCTCAACGACAGGAGCGTGAGCACGAGCATCTGCACGAGGACGAGCCCGCGCTCGAGGCCGTCGTCCTCCCGGAAGCGGTTGATGACGAAGGTCGTCGAGATCCAGATCCACCAGACGGCGGCGAACACCGGGATGACGGTGACGATCACGTCGAGGTCGGGGTCGTGGTTGACGGCGTCGCTGAACGTGACGATCGCCGCGACGAAGACGAGGTCGTAGAAGAGCTCGAGCCAGCTGACCTCCCGGGCGCCGCCCGCGTGGGCCCTGTGGCTGGAGTGCCTCGATTCGCTCATGACGAGGGAGTATCGTCGTATTCCTTGTCTGCCCGCCGAGCCCTGCTCGCGGTCGCGGTCGCCGCCCTCGCTGCAGCCTGCGTCCCCGTGCCTCCGCCGCCGCCCCCGCCGCCCCCCGTCGTCCAGACGTGTGACGTCCACTGGCGGGGCTACGTCGTGCCCAGCGACCACAACTACGCCGGCATCGGCGCCTACAACGGCAGCGACCGGTACATGTGCAAGCCCACGCCGCGGCAGGGGATCCGGGCCCAGATCCAGCACCTGCGCAACTACGCCGACCTCGGCTCGCGGTCGACGAACCTCGGGGCCCCGTTCGAGTCCCGCCCCAAGTACGACGCGTACGCCTTCGACCACTTCGTCTACAAGGGGGCCGCGCCCACCTGGGCCGGGCTCGAGGGGCGCTGGGCGGTGCCCGGCACCACCTACTGGGACACGATCAAGAGCATCTGCGACAGCATGCGCGGCCGCTTCGGCATCGGGGCGCTCTCGGTGAACACGACCATCATGGGGGCCAGTCGCCTGACCGCGGCGCAGATCGGCGCGCACGTGCGCGCCATCGGGAACCCGTGGAAGCCCGAGATCAGCCCCGAGACCATGGCGACGATCTACCTCCAGGAAGGCGCCAAGGCCGGTGTGCGCGGCGACGTCGCGTTCTGCCAGTCGATCCTCGAGACGGGCTGGTTCTCGTGGCCGAGCTCACCGGCGGCGGCCAGCACCCAGGCCGGCGCCAGCGCGGTGCCCGAGACGACCACGAGCACCACCACGACCACGACACCGGGCGACCCGAACACCACGACGACGACCGGTCCCGGCGACTCGACGACCACGACCGTGCCGCCCACCGCGCCGCCGGCCACGTCGGCACCCGCACTCGACCCGGTCTTCGCCGAGTACTTCCGGCTCCAGAAGGTGACGACGAGGAACTGACGCGTCGCGCCCGATCAGGTCGCGGGGAACTCGGCCTCGATCGCGGCGCGCAACGCGGTGAGCGACGCCTCCCGCACACGCAGCTTCGTACCCGCATGAGCTGTGCGATCGAGGGCGAGGAAGCCGCGTGCGGCCTCCTGCGCCGAGCTCACCACGTCGTCGGGCGGCACCACCGCGTCGAGCAGGCCCGCAGTCACCGCTCCTGCGGGCGTGTACACCTCCGACAGGTTCGCGGCGCGCTGGAGGTGGGCCGGCGCGGCACGCACCCGCAGGATCTCGATCGCCGACTGCGGGAGCGTGAGCCCGATCGCCACCTCGTTCGCCGTGATGCGGAACGGGCCGTCGGCGCCGATGCGGTAGTCACCGGAGCACACGAGGAACAGTCCCATCGCGATCGCGTGCCCCGTGACCCCGCAGACGATCGGGTTCGGGAACCTCAGCATGCGCTCGCTCAGCTCGAACCCGGCGCGCAGCATGGCGCGAGCGTCGGCGCCACCGGCGTTGAGCACGCCCAGGTCGAAGCCACCCGAGAAGCGACCCGGGCGTCCGGCGAGCACCACGACGGCACCGTCGGCATCGGCACGATCCAGCGCCACCCCGATGGCACCGAGCATCGAGAGCGACAGGGCATTGACCTTGCCGTCGTCCATCGTCACGGTCGCCACGCCACCGTCGAGCTCGTATACCACGATCTCCGCCATCACCGACCTCCGGGCCAACCCTCGTGCGCAGGCTAGGTGAGGTCAGGCGGCGTCGGAATGTGCCACGCGCCACGCCGCGGTCGCGGTGTCGACCTCGACGAGCCGCTTCACCTCGGCGTACGCGGCTCGCAGCTCCTCGCTGAGCGAGCCGCGCGGGTCGTCGCGCGTCAGGAGCTGCACGGTGGCATGGAACCGCTCCAGCTGCACCGAGGGCTTCACGCGGTAGCGGGCGAACGTGATGCTGCCGGAGCGCCGCAGGTCGACCACGAGCGCGCGCAGCTCGCGCAGCACGTCGGCCGCGAGCACGCGTCGCACCGATGCCTCGTCGTCGACGTCGAGTCGGGCGAGCTCGCTCTCGAGGTCATCCGCGTCGACGCCCCGCTCGTCCGCCGTGCTCTCGACCAGACGAGCGACCTTCTTCCCGAAGCGGCTGCGGATCTCCTCGAGCGGCATGTCGTCGTTGCCCACCGCATCCAGCACCATCGCGGCGATCGCCTCGCGTTCGCTGCCGCCGTCGACGAGCACCAGCGAGGCGATCCCCAGCACCTCGCCGAGCGACGGCGTGGCCGGGCCGTAGCGCGGCCGTGCCTCGTGACGGACGGCGGCCCACTCGGTCGCCTTGAAGAACCGCTTGGAGAGCCCGATCTCCGGAGCCATCGCTTCGGAATGTATCGAGCGGCCCCGGCCAAGTCGCGGATGGCGATCTGCCCACGGCGGCGCCGGGATGTCGCTAGCGTCTCCGGTCGTGCGCATCGGGATCTTCGCCGGGCACGTGGCCAACGGGCCCATCGACAAGGTGGTGGGTGCCACACGCGCCGCGGCCGACGACGGGTTCCCCACGATCTGGCTGCCACAGATCTTCGGCATGGACGCGCTCACGGCGCTGGCCGTCGCCGGCCACGACGTGCCCGGCATCGAGCTCGGCACGGCGGTGGTGCCGACCTATCCGCGTCATCCGGTCACGATGGCGCAGCAGGCCCTGACGACGCAGTCGATCACCGGAGGGCGCCTCGTCCTCGGGATCGGCCTGTCGCACCAGCCGGTCATCGAGCACATGTTCGGCCTCTCGTTCGACAAGCCGCTCCGGCACATGCGCGAGTACCTCGAGGTGCTCGTGCCGCTCCTGCATGGCGAGCCCGCCTCGTACGAGGGTGAGACCATCGCCACGAACCTCGCGGTCGACGTGAAGGGCGCGACGCCGGTACCGGTGCTCCTCGCGGCGCTCGGACCCAAGATGCTCGAGCTCGCCGGTCGGGTCGCCGACGGCACCGCGACCTGGATGACCGGGCCGGCCACCATCGCCGGCCACGTCGTGCCCACGATCACCGCGGCGGCGGAGACCGCGGGCCGGCCGGCGCCCCGCGTCGGTGTGGGCCTGCCGGTGTGCGTGACCGACGACGCGGCCGCGGCTCGGGAGAACGCAGCGACGCTGTTCGCGATGTACGGCACGCTGCCGTCGTACCGGGCGATGCTCGACCGCGAGGGCGCCGCGGGGCCCGAGGACGTCGCGATCGTCGGTGACGAGGCCGCGGTCGGGGATGCGCTCGACCACCTGGGGTCGATCGGCGCGTCCGACTTCGTCGCC
>CAZHKE010000014.1:0-6773 GCA_964532485.1 uncultured Bifidobacteriaceae bacterium | reverse complement strand
GCCCGAGGGGCAGCCCGACCCGCAGCCCGACCGGACGCCCGTCCCCGACTACCCGGGGCTCGTGCGCCTCGACGGCCGGCGGTTCGTCGTGCTGGGCGCGGGGCAGGGGATCGGCCGCCAGGCCGCGCACGCCCTGGCCGCGGTGGGGGCGGCAGTGGCGTGCGTCGACGTCGAGACCGACCGCGCGCTCGACGTCGCGTCGGAGATCGGTGGCGTGGCCCTCGTCGGCGACATGACCGACCGGGGCGACGCGGCGCGGGTGCTCGACGAAGCGGCAGCGCGCCTCGGCGGGCTCGACGGCGTCGTCGACATCATCGGGATGGCTCGCTACGCCACCCTGCTCGACGTCTCCGACGAGGAGTGGGCGTGGCACTTCGACGTCGTGCTTCGCCACGCCTACCTCGCCGTGCAGCTCGGGGGCCGCGCCCTCGCCGACCACGGCGGCGTGATGGTGTTCGTGGCGTCGGTGTCGGGGCTGACGTCGGCTCCCTTGCACGGTGCGTACGGCGCCGCGAAGGCCGCCTTGTTGTCGCTCGTGCGCACCGCGGCGGTGGAGCTCGGCCCGTCGGGCGTGCGTGTGAACGCGGTGGCCCCCGGCGTCGTGATGACGCCGAGGGTCTCGGCCTTCCTCGGCGAGGAGGGCGCGGCGCGCAGCCAGGCGAACGCACCGCTGCGACGGATCGCGGCGCCCGCCGACATCGCGGCCACGATCCTCTTCCTGTGCTCCGACCTCGCCGGCTACGTGACCGGCCAGACGCTGGTCGTCGACGGCGGCGTCAGCGCGAAGTTCCCCTACCCCATGGCCGACGACGTCTGAAGCCGCCGGCTGCGCCCTGGCTAGGGTGACCCGGGGGTAGGAGGAGCGCCGTGCCACCCGCGAACAAGGTCGGCTACACCTCGGAGCTCGGACTCGCCGTGACCGGCGGGCCCGACGCGCTCTTCGGGGTCGCGCGCATCCTGCCCGAGCTGTGCGTCGGCGAGGGCGGGCTGTGCCGCCCGTCGGTGCTGCTGACGTGGGCCGACATCCTCATCGGCTCGCTCGCCAACGAGCACACGCTCCCGCGGATCTGCATGACCGTCGATCTCAGCGTGCGCGTCGCCGGGCCGATCCCGGCGGGCGTCGAGCTCCGCTCGCAGGGTCGGTTGCTCAAGGCCGGGCGAACGCTGACGTTCGGCGAGACGACGTTCGCGGTCGAGGGAGCGGATGCACCCGTCGCGGTCGCGCTCGGCACGTTCGTGGCCTCGCCTCGTCCGCAGGACGTGTCGATCTCGGTCGTGCACGGCGAAGACCCCATCCCCGATCGCGTGGTCACCACGCCGCCCGAGCCGGTGTCGCAGATGCTCGGGAGTCGCGTGGTCGGTCCCGGTGTCGTCGAGGTGCCCCGTCGCGAGCGCGTCCTCAACTGGGCCGACACCGTGCAGGGTGGCGCGATCGCTGCCTGCGCCGAGGAGGCCGTCCTCGCGCTCGAACGGCCCGTCGTCCCGACCGAGCTCGAGATCCGGTACCTGGGTGCGGTGCGCGAGGGCCCGATGCGCGCCACCGCGACCCGGCTCGGTCCGTGGGTGCGCGTCGAGGTCGTCGACCTGGGCAACGACGATCGACCGGTGGCGATCGCAGCGGCCGGCGTGGCGGGCTCCGCCCGCTCGCCGGAGGAGGCGCGGAGCGCGCCGTCGGCCGGTGGATCCGGAGGCGCCTGAAGTGCCGATGCTCCCGAACCCGACGACGCACCGGTTGGAAGCGTTCAGCGACGGGGTGATCGCGATCGCGATCACCCTGCTCGTGCTCGAGATCGGAATCCCCGACGTCGGCGCCGGTGACCTCGGCGAAGCGCTGGTCGACCAGTGGCCGTCGTACGCCGCGTTCGTCCTGTCGTTCGTCGTGATCGGCATCATGTGGGTGAGCCATCACTCGATGTTCGAGCGCATCGCCAGCGTCGATCGTCGGCTGCTCTTCCTCAACCTGTCGCTGCTGCTCGGGATCGCGTTCCTGCCCTTCCCGACGGCGCTCTTGGCCGAGTACGTCCGCGAGGGCGGTCACAACTCGCACCTCGCCGCCGCGATCTACAGCGCCACGATGGCGCTCATCGGCGTCGCGTTCTTCATGATGTGGCGCCACCTGTACCACCGCCCACAGCTCCTGGTGCAGGGCATCGATTGCCAGATGGCACGCGGCGCGATGCACCGGTCGTTGGTCGGGCCGATCGTCTACACGTTGACGATCGGGCTGGCCTTCATCAGCGCCGTCGCGTGCTTCGTCGTGTACGGGCTCATCGCGCTCTACTTCGCCGCCGGGCCCTCTTCTCGGGTCGCGACGCCCGAGACCGAGGGCGTCGGTGCTTCCGACGTCGACGACACCGGCACGACGAAGGAGGCGTGATGTCGTTCATCCAGGTCGAGAAGCCGCGCGACCACGTCACGCTCGTCACACTGGGCAACTTCGAGGAGAAGATCGCCGCCTGGAAGGAAGGCCGCACCCCCGTCTACACCGACGAGTGACGCCTCCCTCTTTCTTGGTTGCGTCCCTCACCCGCGCATGCACGGGTGAGGGACGCAGGTCAATCGGACAGCGCCCTCGCGAACGCTCGCATCTCGCGCTCCCAATCGGGGCCGGCGGGGGTGTAGAGCAGCTCGGTGACGCCCGCGGCGGCCGCTGCCTCGGCGCGGCCGCGCAGCTCGGCGGGCGAGCCGACCCAGCCGAAGCCGGCGGCGGCCTCGCCCCCGGCCTCGAGGACTGCCTGGTCGCGCGGCATCACGTGGCTCGCGTGGCCTTCGTGCACCGCGAGGTGGCGCTCGCCCTCGGGGCGCTCCGCCTCGATCGACGCCCGCCACTCGGCGCCGAGCGGCATCCCGTCGACCGCGGCGCCCGCCATCTGCCAGGTCGCGTGGTACCCCAGCAGCACGTACCACGGTCCGAGCGCGTCGCGCACGCGCGGCGACGTCAGCTCCTCCCCCTCGTCGAGCACCGTGCCGTTGATCATCTGCACGCACCAGTCGAAGCCGTCGACGCCGCCGATGGCGATCACACCATCGGCGATGTCGCGCGCGATGTCCTGTCCCTTCGGCCCCATCGCGGAGAGCAGCAGCGGCACGTCGATCGGCCGCGGCACCGACAGCTCGGGGTGGTGCAGCATCTGTGTGCGAGCGTCCTCGTACTCGACGACCTCCCCGCGCAGGAGCCCGCGCAGCGCCTCGAAGTAGCTGCGCGTCGTCGCCCACGACAGCGCGTCCTTCCCCATGACCCAGCGAGCGGAGGCGCCGGTCCCGAACCCGTAGGCCATCCGACCCGGGGCCATCCTCTCGAGCGTCGCGATCGCCGCGGCCGTGGTCATGACGTGTCGCAGGTTCGGTACGAGCACCGCGGTGCCGAGCGGCACCGACGTCTCGCGCGCCGTGAGCGCGAGCCAGACCCAGATGTCCTCGTAGAGACCCGCCGAGTCGAACAACCAGACACGCTCGTACCCGAGATCCTCGGCGAGCTCGGCGAGGTCGACGGTGCGCGGACCCGGTGGGAACCCGACCGTCAACGCGGGCATCTTCGGCGTCGCTGCCATCGGCGCCAGCGTAGGTCGCGCGCGCGCGAGCGTCGGGTCGTCGCCGGCGCGGGCGCGCCGCCCTGCACGCCGGTGTGCATCCCGACTCGCTCGCCGGGCCACGGTCTACCGTTGCGCCAGGAGCGGCTGATCCACGACACCAAGGGAGCACGGGCATGGGCTTGCTCGACAAGGCGAAGGACGCGGCGAAGACGGTCGGCGACAAGACGCAGGAGGGCATCAAGGTCGGCAAGGAGAAGATCGACGAGAGCGTCACGAAGCAGAAGCTCTCGGACCTCAAGGAAGACCTCGGCGGGATCGTCTACCAGCAGCGCACGGGGTCCGCGCCCGCGAACGCCGACGAGGAGATCGAGCGGCTCGTGGGCGAGATCAGCGCCGCCGAGGCCAAGCTCGCCGAGTGACGCTGCGGCCGACCCCTCGGGCGCGCTGATGCGCGCCGCACGCTGCCACGCCTACGACGGCATCGATGCCGTCACCGTCGACGACGTCCCCGTGCCGCCGGTCGGGCCTGGAGAGGTGCGAGTCGCGGTGCGCGCCGCCGCGATCAACTTCCCCGACCTGCTGATGATCGAGGACAAGTACCAGATCTCCCACGCAGTGCCGTTCACGTTGGGCAGCGAGCTCAGCGGCGTCGTCGAGGAGGTCGCCGGCGACGTCACCACGCTCACACCCGGCGACCGGGTCGTCGGCGCGACCCCGGTGGGTGGGTTCGCCGAGCAGGTCGTGCTCGGCGCCGGCGCGCTCTGGCGCGTCCCCGACGGGGTCGAGCTCACGACCGCGGCCGGGTTCGGCGTCGCCCACGAGACCGCGTACCACTCGTTGCGAACGGTCGCGGCGCTCCAGCCCGACGAGTGGGTGGTCGTGCTCGGCGCCGCCGGTGGTGTCGGGCTCGCGGCCGTCGAGATCGCGCACCACCTCGGCGCACACGTGCTCGCGGCGGCCGCCGGGACCGATCGCCTCGCGGTGTGCGAGACGCGCGGCGCCGAGGCCCTCGTCGACTACCGCGACGAGGACCTCAAGGTGCGCGTCAAGGAGCTCACGGACGGGGGCGCCGACGTCGTGATCGACCCGGTCGGTGGTCCGTACGCCGAGGCCGCGCTGCGGGCGATGCGTCGCGGCGGTCGCTTCGTGACCGTCGGGTACGCGTCGGGGGAGATCCCGCGCATCCCGCTCAACCTGGTGCTGCTCAAGGGCGTCACCATCATGGGGTTCGAGATGGGCAGCTTCATCTTCCGCGAGCCCGACGCGTTCGCCCGGGGCCGCGCCGAGCTGCTCGAGCTGCTCTCGTCCGGTGCGCTCCGCCCGCACATCGGCGCCACGTTCTCGCTCGACGACGTGCAGGACGCGCTTCGTGCCGTCGCGGCGCGTCGGACGACCGGCAAGGTGCTGATCACCGTCGACTGAGCCGACCCCTCCGGTGTCAGGTGACCAGGGTGGGACGGACGTCGTGCTCGAGGAAGTCGACGACGGCGTTCGAGAAGACGTCGTTCTGGTCGCCGGCGACCATGTGCGCGGCGTCGCCGACGTCGACGAGCTTCGAGCCGGGGATCGCGCCCAGGAACTGCTGCACGCCCTCCTCCGTCACGATGTCGCTGAGCAAGCCCCGCACGAGCAGCGTCGGCACACGGATGTTCGCGAGGGCCGCGTCGAACAGCTTCTGGAAGTCCTCGCGGGGTGCCTCGGTGCGGCCGCGGGCGATGAACCTCGGATCCCAGTGCCAGTACCAGCGGCCATCGGGCTTCTGGCGCAGCACCTTCATCAGCCCGGCCGGGTTGACCCGCTTCTCGCGGTTGGGCGTGTAGGCCGCGATCGCATCGGCGGCGTCCTCCAGGGTCGCGAACCCCTCGAGGCCCGACGACATGAAGTCGTGGATGCGCTGGAGCCCCTCGGGGTTGGAGCGCGTCGTGATGTCGACGATCACGAGCCCGCTCGACACCACGCGGTCGCTGCCCCCCTCGGCGATGATCGCCGCGACGCCGCCGAGGGAGGCGCCGACGAGCACCGGGGGCCGTCCGAGCTCGTCGCTGACGGCGACGCAGTCAGCCGAGTACGCGGTGAACGAGTAGTCGCCCTTCAGCGACCACTCACTGTCGCCGTGGCCGCGCAGGTCGATCGACACCGCGCGCCACCCCTGCTCGGCGAGGGTCTGCGCCGTCCCGCCCCAGGCGTGGCGTGTCTGCCCGCCGCCGTGCATGAGCAGGACGGGCCACGCGTCGGGGTCACCCCACTCGTCACCCACGAGGTGGATGCCCTCGAACCCCTCGAACCTGACGAGTCGTGGCTGCATGCGCACGAGCATGCCAGGATCGGAGGATGGAGCACCGTACGCTCGGCCGGTCGGGCTTGCGGGTCTCGGTCGCGGGGCTCGGCTGCAACAACTTCGGCATGCGCATCGACCAGGAGCGTGCGACCGAGGTCGTCGACGCAGCGATCGAGGCGGGCGTCACGTTCTTCGACACCGCGCGCATCTACGGCGGCGGGAAGTCGGAGGGGATGCTCGGCACGGCGCTCGGCGAGCGGCGGGCCGACGTGATCGTGGCGACCAAGTTCGGGCTCGGTCGCGGGCCCGACGACCTCGGAGGTTCGCGGCGCCATGTCATCGACTCGGTCGAGACGAGCCTGCGCGAGCTCGGCACCGACTGGATCGACGTGCTCCAGCTGCACTTCCCCGACGTCGTGACGCCGATCGACGAGACGCTCGACGCGCTCACCGATCTCGTGCACGCGGGCAAGGTGCGCTACCTCGGCTGCTCCAACTTCACCGGATGGATGATCGCCGACGCCGACTGGACGTCGCGCACGCGCAACCTCGAGCGGTTCGTCTCGGCGCAGAACGAGTGGAGCCTGCTCAAGCGTGACGTTGAGACCGAGGTCGTGGGCGCGTGCGAGCGCTTCGGCCTCGGCATCATCCCGTACTTCCCGCTGGCGTCGGGTCTGCTCACGGGCAAGGTCCGGCGCGGCGAGTCACCGCCCGAGGGGAGCCGGCTCAACGCCGACCACTTCGCCCACGTGCTGCACGACGAGAACTTCGACCGGCTCGACCGCCTCGATCAGTGGGCGACGGAGCACGACCGCACGCTCACGGAGGTCGCGCTGTCGTGGCTGGCGAGCCACGAGGTCGTGTCGTCGGTGATCGCCGGCGCGACCTCGGCCGAGCAGGTGACCACGAACGCGGCCGCGACGCGCACCGACCTGACGGCGGACGAGATCGCCGAGGTCGCG
>CAZHKE010000013.1:55890-67288 GCA_964532485.1 uncultured Bifidobacteriaceae bacterium | reverse complement strand
GGACTCCGCCTCATCGACACCCGCACCAACGTCGGCACCACCACCACCACCACCAGCAGCGACGCCGACGCCACCACCACCAGCGACGCCCGCGCCGGACCCGGGCCGTAGGCGTTGCACCGCACCGCGCACTTCCCCCGATCAAGGAACGAGTCGACGGGAGGAACGCGCGCCATGCCGCACTGCAACCGGATGCCCGAAGAAGGCGACCGACTCAAGATCCTCGGGCCAGGCGACGCCGTCGCGGTGCTGCGCAACGCGGTGCCAACCGACCAGCACGACGGCGAGCTCGTCCTCGGCCTCGACTGGTCAGCGCGTCTGTGCGGCATCGCGTCGCGGTTCCCCGAGCGCGACGGCCCGATGCCGGAGCTGTGTGCCGAGCACCTCTGCCTGATCGCCGACCACATCGGCGCGATCGAGCTGATGCTGGTCACGTTCGTCGAGGCGCCTCGCATCACGCCCACGGCAGCCGACGTCGCTCGATTCGAAGGGCTGCGCGTCGAGTGCCGAGCAGCTCACGTCGAGCTCGTCGATCATCTCTTGATGGCCGGGCATCGCTGGCGATCGATCGCCGAGCTCACGCCCCTCTTCGGCCGTCCGCCCGACCCGGACGCGGCCGATCCCGATCCGGAGAGCGGGGATCACGCCGCATGAACCACGTCGTCAGCCGTCCGGCTTCGGTCCCGGCCAGCTCGACCTCCTCAGCGACCTCGAAGCCGTGCCGCCGGTAGAACGCGACGTTCTCGGGCTTGTCGGTCTCGAGCCACGCGACCTCACCCGCCTCGTCCATCTGCAGCACGAACGCCTCCAGGAGGGCGCCACCGATGCCGGCACCCTGGAGCCCGGGCTCCACCGACACGGGCCCGACGTGCCAGTGGCGCTCGTCGAGATCGTGCGAGGCGAAGAGCGACCAGATGGCGTGCGTGCGCGACTCGTGGCCGGGCGGGCCGATGTCGGCCGGTGGCTCGCGCCACTCGGGCGGCACGAGCACGCCCACGCACGTGCCGGGTGGCGCGGCCGCGCACACCCCCACGACGTGGCGACCGACCAGCGCGCCCAGCTGGGCCGAGGTCAGCGCCTCGACGAAGGGCACGAAGACGTCGAGCGCCGCGGTCACGCGCGGCAGCGCGGGGTCACCCGAGACCCAGCGGAACGTGGGGTTCTCGGCGAGCGCACGCCCGGCGACACCGCCTGCTGCGGCGAGCTCTCCGGGCTCGAGGTCGCGGATCTCGACGCCGGCCACGGCCGACGCTCAGCCGTGGGCCTTCAGCGCCTCGATCAGCTTCGGCACGACCTTGTGCACGTCCCCCACGACCCCGAGGTCCGCCACGGAGAAGATCGGCGCCTCACCGTCCTTGTTGATCGCGATGATGTTGTCGGAGCCCTTCATGCCGACGAGGTGCTGCGTCGCGCCGGAGATGCCGAGCGCGAGGTACACCTTCGGCTTCACGGTCTTGCCGGTCTGCCCGACCTGCTTCGCGTACGGCACCCAGCCCGCGTCGACGATCGCTCGCGATGCACCCGACGCGCCGTTCAGCAGCTTCGCGAGCTCGTCCACGAGCGGCTCGTAGGCCTCGGCGCTGCCGATGCCGCGGCCACCCGACACCACGACGGGTGCCTCCTCGAGCTTCGGGCCCTCGCGCTCCTCGACGTGGCGCTCGAGCACCTTCGCCTCCGCCGCACGGCCGGTGTCGACACCGTCGACGGCGACGACCTCGGCGGCGGCGCCGCCACCGGGCTCCGCCGCGAACGACTTCGGCCTGATCGCGGCGAGGAACGGCTTCTCGCCGGTGAACCTCGTGTCGACGAGCGTGTTGCCGCCGAAGATCGCCGTGCCGACCGTCACCGCGTCGCCGTCGACCTTCAGATCCGTCCCGTTCGTGAGCGCGGGTCGGTCGATCTTCACCGAGAGACGCCCGAGCGCGTCGCGACCGTCGTAGGTCTGCGCGAACAGCACCAGGTCCGGCGGCTCCGACTCGATCAGCTTCGCGAGCGCGCCCGCACCGACCACGCCGGCGAGCACGTCACCGTTGTCGATCGCATGCACCCTGGTCGCGCCGTGCTCCCCGAGCGCGCCCGCGAGCGCGTCGGCGTTCGCACCGACGAACACGCACTCGACGGTGTCACCCAGCTCGCGCGCCTTCGTGAGGAGCTCGAGCGTGCTCGTGGCGGGCTTGTCACCGTCGGCCTCGGCGTACACCCAGATCTTCGAGAGTCCCATGGCTCAGACCACCAACCAGTCCTAGATGACCTTCAGCTGCTCGAGGAACGCCACGATCTTCTCGTGGGCGTCGCCCTCGTCTTCGATCTTCTCGCCCGCCTCGCGGGCCGGCGCGGCCCGGACGTCGGAGATCTCCTGGTGGGCACCGGCCCACCCGACCTGATCGGCCGAGAGGCCGAGGTCGGCGACCTTCACCTCGTCGACCGGCTTGTTCTTCGCCGCCATGATCCCCTTGAACGAGGGGTACCGCGGCTCGACGACGCCGGCGGTCACGCTGGCGACCGCGGGCAGCGACGCCTCCACGACGTCGTAGCCGGCCTCGGTCTGGCGGTCGATCTTCACCGTGCCGTCCGCGATCTCGATGTGCTTCGCGAACGTGAGCGACGGCCAGCCGAGCAGCTCGGCCACCTGCTCGGGCACGGTGCCCGTGTAGCCGTCGGTCGACTCGGTGGCGGTGAGCACGAGGTCGATGTCGCCGACGCGCTCGACCGCCTTGGCGAGCACCTTGGCCGTGCTCAGCGAGTCGCTGCCCTGGAGCGCGTCGTCGGAGACGAGCACGGCCTTGGCCGCGCCCATGGCCAGCGCCGTGCGCAAGCCCGACACCTCGTTGTTGGGTGCCATCGAGATGAGGGTCACGTCGCCACCGCCGGCCTTGTCGGCCAGCTGGAGGGCCATCTCGACGCCGTAGCTGTCGGACTCGTCGAGGATCAGCTTGCCCTCGCGCTTGAGGGTCTTGGTCGCGTCGTCGAGCTCGCCCGGCGTGGCCGGGTCGGGGATCTGCTTCACGCAGACGGCGATGTTCATGGTGCTCCTGCGTCGGTCGACGGGCGCGGCGCCGGCGCGCCGCCTGCTCCGATGTGCGCCCGAGATTCTGGCCCGCCGCCCGGCGCGGCGTCGAAACGGCCCCCAGCCCGGTCGGCCGCACGAGCCCGTCGCCCCCACGGCCCGGTGCCCCGCCGGCGCCTCGCCCGCCTACCGTCGGGCGTGATGGCCTCGGGTCCGACACCGCTCGACGTCCTCGTCGTCGGTGCGGGCCCGGCCGGCGTGGCCGCGGCCATGACCGCACACGAGCGGGGCCTGCGCACGCTGCTCGTCGACAGGGCCTCGTTCCCGCGCGACAAGACCTGCGGCGACGGACTCACCGCCCAGGCGCTGCGGCTGCTCGAGCACCTCGGCGTCGAGATCCCCGACCTCGACGGCACCGTCACCGTGCGCGAGACGGTGCTGGTGTCACCGAGCGGCCGGGAGGTCTCGCTGCCGCTCCCGGAGACGGGCATGCACTCGGCGGTCGTGTCGCGCCTGGAGCTCGACGACGCCCTCGTGCGCACCGCGCACGGCCGCGGCATCGACGTACGTGCCGGCGCGGCGCTGTCGTCGCTTGCACAGTCCGCCGAGGGCGTGCGCGCCGTCGTCGGCGACGAGGAGATCCACGCGGCACACCTGATCGGAGCCGACGGCCACTGGTCGGCCGTTCGCCGCCTGTGCGAGCCGGGTGCTCCGGCCGACCTCGGGACGTGGCACGCGGTCCGCCAGTACTTCGACGGGGTCGACGACGCACGCCAGTGGGTGCTGTTCGAGGAGGACCTCCTGCCCGGGTACGCGTGGGTGTTCCCGCTGCCGGGCGGGCGCGCCAACGTGGGGTTCGGCGTGCTGCGGACGCCGGGCGTCAGCGGGAAGGACCTCAAGGTGCTCTGGCCCGACGTCCTGGCGCGCCCGGCACTGCGGCGCGTCCTGGGCCCGAACGCGACGGCCGAGGCATCCCACCGCGCGTGGCCGATCCCCACCACGTTCGACCCGGCTCGACTCGTCGACGACCGCGTGCTCTACGTGGGCGACGCGGCGAGCGTCGTCGACCCGATGACGGGCGAGGGCATCGCCCAGGCGTTGGAGACCGGGATCCTCGCGTCCGAGGCGATCGCGCGCGGGGGCGACGCCGCGCGGGTCGGGCGCCGGTACCGCCGCAGCGTCGAGCGCACGCTCGGACGCGACCTGCGCTTCGCGGCATTCCTGCAACGCGTGCTCGCCAACCCGTCGGGAGCGCGGGCGGCGATCCGCGCCGCCGGGCTCACGGACTGGACGCGCCGCAGCTTCGCCCGCTGGATGTTCGAGGACTACCCACGGGCGCTGCTGCTGACCCCCGATCGCTGGCGGCGTGACGTCTTCGACGGGCCGGGCGCGTTCGCGGCGGCCCGGGGGTGACGGTACGTAGGATCGGGCGGTGGCCACGCCGGTCGTGATCTTCACTCGCCTCACCGCGGCCCCCGGTCGAGGGAACGAGCTGCTCGCCATCCTCGAAGCGCTGGCGGTGGCGACGCGCGCCGAGCCCGGGAACGACATGTTCGTCGTGCACGCCGCGCGCGACGAACCCGACGTCGTGCTCGGTTACGAGGTCTTCACCGACGACGACGCCCTCACGGCTCACCGCGCGACCGACGCGGTGCGCGTCGCACAGGAGCAGCTCACCGACGTGCTGGCCGAACCACCCGAGGTCGTCTACGCGCGCTGAGCATCGAGCCGGCTCAACAGGAGATCGAGGCGCTCGACCGAGCGCGAGATCGCGGACCGGTAGCCCTCGTCCTCGATCCGCGGACCGACGAGCTCGAGCTCGAAGGCACCCGGGTACCCGGCACCCAACAGCGCACCCACGATGCGTTCGAGCGGGATGTCGCCGTCGCCGGGCACCGCCCGGTCGGGCGTGCACAGGCTCCCGATCACGAAGTCGCTGACCTGCACGTGCTCGAGCACGTCGGCGGAGGAGGCAACCCGACCGATCAGGTCGCGCTCGGCGAAGCACGAGCTGATCTCCATGCACAGGCCGATGCCGGCACGGCGGGCGAGGTCGGCGCCGTCGGTGAACGACGTGCAGAAGCTGAGGTCGAGGCGCAGGGGCCCGGTGTGCTCGACGGTCACCGGGACGTCGCTCCTCGCGGCTCGTTCGAGCACCGGGACGAGCGCATCGCAGAAGCGGGTGGCGGCATCGTCCCAGTCGAGGCGGAGTGCCGGCCCCGTCGTGAGCACGAGGCAGCCACCGAGGTCGGACGCGACATCCACCGCACGCTCGAGACGCTCCTGCTGCGTCCGCCACGTCGCGGTCTCGGCGAGATCCCACCATCCCAGCTCGACGAGGTTGCTCACCCGGACCCCGGCGTCGCGGATCCGAGCGATGGCCGCATCGATGCCGTGGTCCTCGAGCTTGCGGAACGACAGCCCGACGTGGGCGATCTCGGCGTCGGCCCAGAAGGCCAGGTCCTCGTCGAGGGTCCAGCGCCAGCTCGACACCGCGCTCACCGACAACCGCGGATGCACCCGGTCAGGCTACGTGCGTATCGTGCACGCCGTGCTCTTCCTGGTGACCGGAGAGATCGACGGGACCGCCGAGCCGACGGCGGAGTTCCTCCAGGCGTCGCACGACACGCTCGAGCTGCTCGCCTCGTTGGAGCGTGACGGCAAGGTGCACGGCGGTGGCGTGTTCATCGGTCCGCTCGGCGTGTGCTTCGTCGTCGACTGCGAGTCGAACGACGACCTGCACCTCATGCTCACGACGCTGCCGTCGTTTCGCTACGCGACCTGGGACGTGACCCCGCTGATCCCGTTCCACCGCGACATCGAGATGAGCCTCGACGACGCGCTGGCGCGAGCCCGTGATGCCGACAGCTGATCGAGGCCCGGATCAGCCGCCCAGGTCGATGTCTGACGCGGAGATGTCGGGCACCGGCATGCGCGCGGTGACTCCGCCGTCGACGGGGATCACCGCACCAGTGACGAACGCCGACTCGTCGGACGCGAGGAACAGCGCGGCGTTGGCGATGTCGATCGGCAGGCCGAGGCGGGTCAGGTGCATCGCCTTCGTTGCGCCTCCGATCACCGGATCCTCCATCATCTTGAACGCGCCCTCGCTCGTCAGGACCATCCCGGAGACGATGCAGTTGGAGCGGATGCCGTCGGGCGCGTACTCGACGGCCATCGACCGCGTGAGCGTGTTCAGCGCGCCCTTCGCCGCCGTGTAGGTGTCGAGGCCGGGCGTGCCGAGCAACGACGCGGCCGAGGAGATGTTGACGATCGCACCGCCACCCGCCTTCGTCATCTCGGGGATCGAGTGCTTGCACGCCCACACCACCGCCTTGAGCGCGACGAGCATGATCGAGTCCCACGCGTCGTTCTCGAGCTCGGTCACGCGCCGGTCGAGCTGACCGGGTCCCATGAGCTCGGTAGGCGCGGCATTGTTGACCAGCGTGGTGACCTTGCCGTAGCGGTCGACCGCAGCGGCGACCATCGCGACGACGTCGCTCTCGTTCGCGAGGTCGGTGCGCACGAACGTCGCTTCGCCGCCCGCGTCGCGGATCTCCTGCTCCGCCTCGCGGCCTGCGTCCTCGGTGCGCCCGGTCACGATCACCGCCGCGCCCTCTTCGGCGAACCGCACCGCCGTAGCCCGTCCGATGCCGCGCGTCGACCCGGTCACGATCGCGACCTTGCCGTCCATTCGGCGCTCGCCGCGGCCGCCCATGCGTCCTGCCATCGTCCGGACACTAGATCCCGTTCGCGACCTACGCTCGGGGGCATGGCCGTCGACTTCACCCTGCCGCCCGACGTCGAGGACGTGCGCAGGCGCGTGCGCGAGCTCATGGACGCCGAGGTACGCCCTGGCGAGGAGAAGCTCTACGCGAACGCCGCACCCGCGGAACCCGAGCGGCGCGACGTCGTCGCGATGATCATCGGGCTCCGGGAGAAGGCGAAGGAGTGGGGCGTGTTCCTGCCCCACATGCCCGAGGAGTGGGGTGGCCTCGGCCTCGGGCCGACCGCGATGGCCTTCGTGTCCGCGGAGGCGGCCCGCACGACGTTCGGCCCGTTCGTCCTGAACGCGCAAGCCCCCGACGAGGGCAACCAGCACACCCTGTTGCACCACGCGACCGACCAGCAGAAGGAGGAGTACCTGCGCCCGCTCGTCGAGGGTCGGTGTCGGTCCTGCTTCGCGATGACCGAGCCCGAGGTCGCGGGCTCCGATCCCACGGGCATCCGCACCACGGCCGTCCTCGACGAGGCGACCGAAGAGTGGACGATCAACGGCCACAAGTGGTTCATCTCCGGTGCGCGGGGCGCCAAGTTCGCGATCCTGATCGCCAAGACCGACCCCGACGCCGATCCGCCACAGGCATCGAACACCGCGTTCATCGTCGACCTCCCCGCGGACGGTTGGGAGGTCGTGCGCGACATCGAGACGATGGCCGGCGCGCACAACCACTGTGAGATCCGCATCGAGAACCTCAAGGTCGGCAACGACAAGGTGCTCGGTGGCCGTGGCAACGGCCACCTGCTCGGCCAGGCGCGCCTCGGGCCCGCGCGCCTCGCGCACTGCATGCGCTGGATCGGGCAGATCGAGACCGCGCTCGAGATGCTCGTGGAGCGCGCCGAGCGTCGCGAGCTGCACGGTGCGCCACTCGCCGACAAGCAGGCGATCCAGTGGATGATGGCCGACTCGGCGATGGAGCTCTACGCCGCCAAGCTGATGGTGCTGCACGCGGCGTACAAGATCGAGCGCGGTGAACCGTTCCGACAGGAGGTCAGCTTCGCGAAGCATCACGTCGCGAACACGCTGTGGCGCGTCGTCGACCGGGCGGTCCAGGTCCACGGCGCGCTCGGCTACTCGGCCGACACACCGCTCGAGCGGATGCTGCGGCACGCGCGCTCGGCACGGCTCGTCGACGGCGCCGACGAGGTGCACCAGGCGCTGATCGCCCGCAACCTCCGCGCCGCGTGGGCCGACCATCGGTCACTCGACGCCGCGACCGGCGATCTCTCGTTCTGATTCTGCTCGATTCGATCCTTAGAATGGCCGGGTGGCCGAAGCGGTGAGCGAAACCCGGGGAGCGAGCGGCCGCGGGCCGGGTATCCCGGCCCGCAGTGAGCGACCCGATCTGGGTGAGCTCCTCAACCTGCCGCACTGGTCGACCGACATCCCGCTCGAGACGCCCCACACTCGACTCGAAGCGCTCGCCGAGCGCGGCTTCGTCGCGCTCACCGACCTCGACCCGCCGGTCCCCGAGGACGAGTACCTCTCCCTCGAGTACATGGACTGGAAGAGCGGGGGCGACACGAACTTCGCTCCCATCGCGACCGCCGACGGCGAGCTCGACTGCCGGGGCTTCTGGAAGCCGGGCGACGAGCGTCCCGACAAGGGCGGGCGCTGGACGAGCAATGCCAAGCGGTGCCCGACACTTGTGCGCGAGGTCGAAGGCGTCGGTGCCGACTTCGGACGAGTGCGGACGATCCGGCTCGAGCCCCAGAGCTACGAAGACTCGTTGCGCAGCATCCATCGCGACGACAACAACCGGTTCAACCCCGAAGGGGAGGGCTGGGTCGTGCGGCAGTGGATCGAGCTGACCGACTTCCCCGACTCGTTCATGATCCTCATGGAGCAGGGCCCCGATGGGCTGCCCGACCCGGCCACCGAGGTGCACCTGCCACTCCACCGCGGTGCTCGCTTCGTGGTCGACACCCAGCGGCTCTGGCACGTGGTGTGCCATCCCGCGGACGACACGCGCTACGCGCTGATCAGCAGCTTCGAGAGTGGCCCCGCACTCGAGCGCTGGGTCGCCGCGAACCGCACATAGCGCGCGTCACCGCTCGAAGTCGGCCGATGCCGACACGGGTGAGCCGTGATGCACCACGAGGCGCCAGCCGTCGTCACACCGAGCGAACACGTTGAGCGCCGCGATCCGCGCGCCCGACAGCGCCTCATCAGGCTCGGTCGGCTCGTCGGCCGTGCCGCCGGCCGAGGAGCCGACCGACTGCAGGATGTTCTCGTCCAACGTCACCCACGCCGCGTCGTGGACGACCGTCACGACCTCGTCGGTCAGCACGAACTGGATGTACGCCGTGTTGGCGAAGATCGCCTCCCACGACCCGATCACGCGCGCCCAGCCACGCAACGACGGCCAGCCCGGGTGCGTGACCGTGACCCGGTCGGAGTGCTCCCACACCGTCGACATCGCGTCGAGATCGCACGCCTCGAAGGCAGCGTAGAAGGCTGCGTTCGCGGCGCGGACCTCCTCTTCGGGCTCCGGGGAGTCGTCCACTGCGCCATGATGGCGAGCCGTGGGCCCCGATGCCATGCGACCGGATGCCACGCGGGTGACGCAACCCCTCGACGGGCGCGTCGCCGTCGTCACGGGCGCGAGCCGGGGCATCGGCAAGGGCATCGCGCTCGAGCTCGGCGCCGCCGGCGCGACCGTGTATCTGACGGCGCGCACGATCGAGCCCGGGCCGGTCCCCGGCACGATCGGCGAGACCGTCGCGGAGATCGAGGCGCTCGGCGGTGAGGCCGTCGGCGTCGTCTGCGACCACCACGACGACGCGGCAGTCGCCGCGCTGTTCGAGAGGGTGCGGCGCGACGCAGGCCGCCTCGACGTCCTGGTCAACAACGTGTACTCGGCCATCGACCTCGCGCCCTGGCTCGGAAGGCCGTTCTGGGAGATCCCACCCGAGGCATGGGACCAGGTCATCGACGTCGGCGTTCGCTCCCACTACGTGGCCGCGGTGCTCGCCGCGCCGATGCTGCTCGCGTCGGACGCGGGACTCATCGTGAACATCTCGTCGTCGGGCTCCGTCCAGTACGCGCACAACGTGCTCTACGGCGTCGGCAAGGCCGCGCTCGACAAGATGACGGCCGACATGGCCCACGATCTCGCCGACCGCGACGTCACGGTGGTGTCGATCTGGCCCGGGCTCGTCCGCACGGAGATCGTCGAGCTCGGCGCGCATCGCACCGATGAGGGCCGCGCGGTGCTCGACCTCCCCGGCGAGGGCACCTTCGACCTCGCCGACGCGGAGACTCCCCGCTTCGTCGGGCGCGGGGTCGTCGCGCTCGCGACTGATCCGACGGTGCGAGCACGCAACGGCACTGCGGCGACGTCGCTGTCGCTCTCCCACGACTACGGCTTCGCCGACGTCGACGGCCGCGTTCCCCGCTCGACGATCCGCGACGACTAGGTGCACCAGTCGGCGAGCACCGACTCGCGGTCACCGTCGAGCGTCGGTGCGGGCAGCGGCGAGCGGCGGGCACCCGACATGCTCGGCAGCGGCGCCGGCACCAGGACGTCGCCGCCTGCTTCGAGCGTCAGGAGGCTCTCACGGGCACGTACGTGCGGGTCGGCGACGAGATCGGCCACGTCGTTCACCGGGCTCACGGGGATCCGCGCCTCGAGCAGCGCCGCGACGACCTCGTCACGATCGCGCGCCGCGACCCATGCGGCGACGAGCGCGTCCAGGTCGTCGGCGGCGGCAGCCCGTGCCGCCGCGCTCCCGAAGCGCTCGCGATCCTCGTCGGTGTCGTGGGCGATCAGCGGCAGCAGGCGCGCCACCTGCGTGTCGGTGGTGCCCGAGACCGCGACGTAGCGATCGTCGCGGGTTCGATACACGTTGCGCGGCGCACCGCCGTGGACCCGGCTCCCAGAGCGAGCCGGTGACTCGCTCACGCCGTCCCATCCCGCGATCGCGCCGCCCAACACCGCGAGCACCGGCTCGTACATGCTCACGTCGACGAGTCGCCCCGAACCGCCGCGTGCGTCACGTGACCAGCACGCGGCAACCGCGCCGATCACCCCCGAGAACGCGGTGAGGGTGTCGCCGATCGCCACCGACGCGAGCATCGGCGGCCCGTCGCGCTCGCCGGTCATGTGGGCAAGGCCTGCGTGCGCCTCCGCGAGCGTGCCGGCGCCGGGCCGATCCGCGTACGGTCCGGTCCGCCCGTAGCAGCTGACGCTCACGACCACGAGGCGCGGATTGTGCGCCGTGAGGGCCTCGTACCCGCACCCCCACCGCGTGCGGACCGACTGAGGCAGGTTCTCGACGAGCACGTCGGCCGCACGGACCAACCCGTTGAACGTGTCGCGATCGGGACCGCCGGCCGCCAGCTCGAGCACGATCGACCGCTTGTTGCGCCCGATCGCCTCCCAAGCCACGGATCGACCGCCACGCCGCTGACCCATCGCGCGCATCGGATCACCACCCGGCGGCTCGACCTTCACGACGTCGGCGCCGAGATCGCCGAGCATCGTCGCGACCTGCGGTGCGGCGAAGAGGGTTGCGACCTCGAGCACCCGCAGCCCGGTCAGCGGCCCGAGATCGCGTGCCGGGACACCCGGCCCGCGGCCGCTCACTCCGACCCCCCGGGTCGCTCGC
>CAZHKE010000013.1:53923-55790 GCA_964532485.1 uncultured Bifidobacteriaceae bacterium | reverse complement strand
GCGTGCCGGGACACCCGGCCCGCGGCCGCTCACTCCGACCCCCCGGGTCGCTCGCTGCGTGCCGGGACACCCGGCCCGCGGCCGCTCACTCCGACCCCCCGGGTCGCTCGCTGCGTGCCGGGACACCCGGCCCGCGGCCGCTCACTCCTTGAGCTCGACGAGGATCTCTCGGTAGCGCCGGGTGCCGGTGTTCTTGGCGGTCTCGATGCCGCCCTTCTCGATGAAGATCGCGTTCCCGGGTGCGACGTCGCCCTCGACGGTGCCCGGCGGATAGGCGCCCGCGGTGTCCTCCTCGAAGATGCCGGCGATCTTGTCGCCCTCGAGCTGGATGAGGAGGTAGTCCAACGTGTGCTCGTGCAGGTCCGACGACTCACCTGGCGCGAGGTCCATCTCCCACACTCGCACCTTGTCGTTCTCGAACAGGACCCTCGTGGCGACGTCGCCGAGCGTGCGCTTCACCATCGTCGTCCCCCCTTTCGCCGCCAGATCGGCAGTCGGCGCAGGGAGAGTGTACGAACTCAGGTGCCGGGAAGCTGCGGCGGGGACGACCCGTCAGAGTCGGCGCCGGAGTCGTCGTCGGAGTCGGCCCGCCGGTCGGACCCGTCCTCGCCACCGTCGTCGCTGCGGTCGCGCTCGCCCGGGAAGCCGGGCACGGCCCTCGGCCCCTGACGGTCGCCGCCGCGGCCGTTCGGTCCGCCCGGGAACCCGGGCAGCTCGCCCCGGCCGCCACCGGGGACGGGGAACGTGCGCGACCCCCGGTCGGGACCGCCACGGCCCTCGATCCCGATGATCGGCCGGACGTCGTGGTCGTCGTCGGCGGTCGCGCGCCCGATGGCGAAGCCCGCGCCGCCGATGAGCAGCGCCAGCACGACCACGAGGGCGCCCGCGAGCCAGCTCGGGATGCTGACCCCCGAACCGTCCGGCCGGGTCGACGCGCCGTCGGGGGGCTGGGCGGAGTCAGGCGCGTCGCCCGCGGCCGGACGGCCGGGGTCGATCGGTTCGGTGTCGGCGTTCGCCGACTCCTCGTCCGGGGTCTCGTCGTCGGTCATGGGAGCAGTGTGACGAACGAACCTGAAGCGCGGCTGAGACTCCCGCGACGGCGCCGAGGAGCGCGGCGGGCGACGCGAACCGGGCTTGCGGCGGTCACCCGCCGTCGTGCTCGCGGAAGCTCGCCAGCACCTGCTTCCAGCGCTCTGGATCGCTGCGGTAGGGCGCGTAGAGCTGGAGCCGGTCGACGACGCCACCGAAGCGGGCGAGCATCGCCTTCGGCACGTCCTCGGGTGCGGCGACCACCGCGAACGTCTCGAGGATGTCGTCGGTGATCAGGTCGCCCATCGCGGTCCACTCGCCGCGCTTCGACAGCTGATTGAGATCAGCTTGCAAGGCACCCCAGCCGTGGAGCTCGAGGACGCCGCGGTACGCGGGCGTCGAGCCATAGAACGCGATCTGCTCACGGGTGCCGCGACGCGCTCGGTCGAGCTCCTCGTCGGTCGTCCCCGACACCACGAACATCGGCCCCGAGATCTCGAAGTCGGCACGCTCCTTGCCGGCCTTCGCGAACCCGCGCTCGAGGGCGGGCAGCGTGACCTCGCGCACGTACTGCTCGGTCGTGAACGCGTGCAGGATGACGCCGTCGGCGACCTCGCCCGCCACCTCGGTCATCCGCTCACCCACCGCGGCGAGATGGACCGTCGGCGTCCCGAACGGGTTCGGGCCCGGGTCGAAGAACGGTGTCATCAGCGTGTGCCGGTAGAACTCACCGCGGAAGTCGAGGGGCACTCCGTCGTTCCAGCACGCCCAGATCGCACGGACCGCCAGGATCAGCTCGCGCATCCTCGCCGCCGGGTGCGACCAGGGCATGGAGAAG
>CAZHKE010000013.1:29884-53913 GCA_964532485.1 uncultured Bifidobacteriaceae bacterium | reverse complement strand
TCTCGATGTGCGCCTTGATCTGGCTGCCGAGACCCATCCGGAAGCGGCCTCGCGAGTACGCCTGCAGGTCGTAGCCGATGTTGGCGAGCGTCATCGGGCTGCGGGCGAACGCCACGGCGATGCCCGTGCCGAGCTCGAGCGACTCGGTGTGCTCGGCGGCGACGAGCAACGCGAAGAACGGGTCGTGGTTCGTCTCGGCCGTGAGGCCGCCGTCGTAGCCCACCTCCTCCAGCTCGCGGGCCACGCGCACGATCTCGTCGATGCCCGAGGCCGGGATCCCGCCATCCACCTTCATGATCCCCGTCCTCCTCGGTGCCGACGCGCGTGCTCCGACGCGCACAGTAGGTGACGACGCGGAGCGAGCGACGCCGTGGAGGGGGAAATCCTCGGGGATGTCACACCCCGGCGGTACCGTGCGATCGATGGGTCGGGCGCTGCCGTACTCCCTCTCGCCGAGCTCGGTCTCGGCCTTCAAGGAGTGCCCTCTCGCGTTCCGGTTCTCGTACCTCGATCGCCTGCCGGAGCCGCCGTCGCCGTGGGCGTCCAAGGGCACGCTCGTGCACCGAGCGCTCGAGCTGCTCATGTGCCGGCCGCCCGACGACCGCAGCGTCGACGCCGCTCTCGCCGACCTCGATCGCGCCCGGGCCGAGCTCGCCGAGCACCCCGAGTTCGCGCAGCTCGAGCTCAGCGACGAGGAGTGGGCGCTCTTCCACCTCGACGCGGAAGCGCTGGTGCAGCGTTACTTCGAGCTCGAAGATCCGACGACCGTGCACCCGATCGGCCTCGAGCTCAAGCTCCAGGCCGAGATCGGCCCGGTGCGCCTGCGCGGCATCATCGACCGGCTCGAGCTCGATGACGGTGGCGAGCTCGTGGTCACCGACTACAAGACGGGGCGCGTGCCGTCCGAGCTCTTCGAGGGGAAGAGTCTCGGCGGGGTCCACACGTACGCGCTGCTGTGCGAGCAGATGCTGGGCCGACGCCCGGCTCGCGTGCAGCTGCTGTACCTCTCCAAGCCCGAAGCGATCATCGCGACACCCACCGAGCAGTCGACTCGGGGCGTGGCCCGCAAGACGACTGCGCTCTGGAGCGCGATCGAGCGCGCGTGTGCGCGCGACGACTTCCGGCCCCACCCGAGCCGCCTGTGCGACTTCTGCTCGTTCAAGCCCTACTGCCCGGCGCACGGCGGAGATCCCGAGCAGGCCGCCGAGCTGCGCGGGCCGGGCACGGTCATCGAGCCTGCGCTCCCCCTCGCCACCGGCAAGTAGCGGTTCCGCCCACGCCGGCCGGCTGGGCAACACTGGGCGGGTGCGCGGCATCCGTGAACGGGTCGCGGCGTTCGACGCCCGCGTCGATGCCTGGCTCGACCAGCATCGCAGCCCGGCGCTCGACCGGGTCTTCTACTCGCTGTCCAGTGCCGCCGATCACGGCATGCTGTGGCACGCGGTCGGCGTCGTCCACGGGGTGCGCAGGCGCAGCCCGGCGTTCGCGCTGCGCTTCAGCGCCGCCCTCGGAATGGAGTCCGCGATCACCAACGCCGGCGTGAAGTCACTCTTCCGGCGGGTCAGGCCGACGGAGCACTTCGAGCACGAAGAGCCGCTCCCCTACGGGATGCGTCGCCCCATCACCTCGTCGTTCCCCTCCGGGCATGCTGCGACCGCGTTCATGTGCGCGAGCGTGCTCGGGAAGGGCCGCGCGGTCGCGCCAGCGTGGTTCGTCCTCGCCGGGCTGGTCGCCGGCAGCCGCGTCTACGTGAGGATGCACCACGCGTCCGACGCGCTCGCCGGGGCGGCGCTGGGCCTTGCGCTCGCACCGGCCGCGCGCCGGTTCGTCGCGGAGGGGCGGCTGCGAGAGCGGTAGCGTTGGCGTCTCCGACTCAGGAGGCACCCGTGACCCGAGCACTGGCCGTCACGTTCGACTACCGCTGTCCCTTCGCCTACAACGGCAACGCGGCGGCCGTCAACGCCGTGCGCGACGGCGGCGACTTCGAGTTCCGCTATCTCCCGTTCTCGCTGGACCAGGTCCACTCCGAGGAGGGTGAGCCACCGGTCTGGGAACGCGCACCAGGTGCGTGGGGCGGCGGCGTGCTCGCTCTGCTGTACGGCATCGCGGTGCGCGACGCGTTCGCCGACCAGTTCGACGAGGCGCACCTCGCGCTGTTCGCAGTGCGCCACGACAAGGGCCTGAAGCTCGGCCACGAGGACGTCCTGCGAGATGCGGTGACGAGCGTCGGGCTCGACGCCGAGGCCGTGGCTGCCGAGGTCTGGAGCGGTCGACCGCTCACCACCCTCGCCGCCGAGCACACCGAGGCCGTCGAGCGGTGGGGTGTGTGGGGCGTGCCGACGTTCATCGAGGGCGAGAACGCCGCGTTCGTCCGGTTCATGGAGCGCGGTCGCGTCGACGACCTCGAGCGGATGATCGACCTGCTCGACTGGACCCGCCTCAACGAGTTCAAGCGCCCACGCGTCGACCGCTAGCCGGTCGCGGGCTCAGCGAGGGCCACGAACGTCGTCGACGACATCGGCGACCGCCTCCCGCCACTCCGCATAGCCGGGGTCTCGCCACGCGAGGTGGCGACACGGCGACGCCAGGTCGACGACGTAGAGGTGCAACGTCGGCGCGTCGTCGGCCAGCTCGCGCACCTCACGGGCCCGCGGATGGGGTGGCGCGTCGTCGAGCAGGTCGACCAGGGCCACGCACGCCAGGACGCGAGCCGCGCAGCCCGGGCATGCGGAGACGGTCGCCCCGTCGAGCCCGCCCGTCAGCGTCCAGAACGTGCGCGCGTCCTCGGCGTCGAGCACCAGCTCGTTCTCCTCGTCGTCGAAGAACGCCACCGGCCCCGCTACTGCCCGGTGCGGGCGGTTGGGCGGGCCCGCCGCTTCTCGATCCGGGTTCACGCGCGTACCGTAGCGAGCGAGGACGGCGACGCCGGCCGAGAACCTTCCGTCGACCGGCCACGAGCCCCGACGACGACACGAGGGGGACGCCATGGCTCATCCGGCGCTCCAACCGCTTCGCAGCGCTGCCTGCGTGCTCCTCCTGGCGGCCGCTGCGTCTGCCCTGACCCCGGCGCTCGCGCGGGCGGGGGGCAGCGGGAGCGGCGGCGATGCGGACGTCACGCTGGCACCCAGCACCCGCCGGCCGCACCTCGACCGGGCGGACGTCGCGCGCGCGGCGCGGGCGTTCGGCATCGACACCGCACCCGAGCGCACCACCGCCGGCTGGGAGGCCCAGGACGACGTGCGCGAGCTCTACCTGAACCGAGCGCCGAGCGGCTGGTACGTCCAGTTCAGCGACAGCACGACGCTGCTCGGTCCGGCCGGTGACCGAGCGACCATCTGCGCGGCCCCCGAAGCGCCGTACGGCTGCACCGTGCCCGGCGTCCAGTTCGTCGCCGACGTCGGTGGGGTCGCGCCCGACGCCGCGACCGCGGCCGCCGTCGCCGAACGCGTGCTCCGCTCGAGCGGCCTGCAGCCCGGTCGCTGGGACGTGCTGGTGCTCGACCCCGGTCGCGACGCAGTCCCGTGCCGCGACGGTCTCCAGACCGGCTTCGCGTGCCTGCAACAGGTCGTCCCGACCCGAGCGGTGATGCTCACCCACGACCTGGGCGAGGCGCCGGCGGCGCGCTGGGGCGTGATCGTCGGCCCGCGCGCCACGGTGCTGACCGCCGTCGGGAGGGTCGCCCGCCCGCTGACCGCTGACCGGCGAGGGTGAGTCGCCGTACGCTGCCGCCATGCGAGCGGTCACGATCACCGACGGTCGACTCGACTGGGCGACACGACCAGACCCGGAGCCAGGGCACGGGGAGCTGCTCGTGTCCGTGCGTGCGGCGGGGCTCAACGGCGCCGACATGCTCCAACGACGCGGGCTCTACGCGGCGCCGCACGACGCTCCCGCCGACGTCCCCGGCCTCGAGCTCGCAGGCGAGGTCGTCGGCACCGGGGCGGGCGTCACGCGGTTCGCGGGCGGCGACCGGGTCATGGCCGTCGTCGGCGGCGGCGGCCAGGCCGAGCTCGCCCTCGTCCACGAGCGCGTCGCGCTCCCGGTGCCCGAGGGTCTCGCCTGGCCGGAGGCCGGCGGATTCCCGGAGGTGTTCACGACCGCGCACGACGCGCTGTTCACGCAGTGCGAGCTCGCCGTCGGCGAGCGGGTGCTCGTGCACGGCGCGGCCGGCGGTGTCGGGATCGCGGGAGTCCAGCTCGCGGCGCGCGCCGGCGCGCGCGTGGTCGCGACCGTCCGCAACGAAGCGCTCCGCGGCGATGTCGCCGAGATCGGCGGGGCGGCCGGAGTCGTCGAGGTCTGCGCGCCCGACGCCTACACCGACCGCGGCCCGTACGACGTCGTGCTCGAGCTCATCGGTGGGCCCAACCTGCCTGGCGACCTCGCGGCGCTGACGACCGGAGGCCGCGTCGTCGTGATCGGCGTCGGTGGCGGCGCCACGGTCGAGATCAACCTGCTCCAGCTCATGGCGACGCGCGGCCGCATCCACGCATCGACGCTGCGGGCCCGCCCACTCGAGGGCAAGGCGATCGCCGCCCGCGGCATCGAGCGGTCGGTGCTGCCGCTGCTCGCCTCAGGGGCACTGCGCGTGCCGGTCGCGGCCGAGTACCCGATGGCCGACGCCGAGGCCGCCTACGACCACTTCGCAGCCGGCGGCAAGCTCGGAAAGATCGTCCTGATCGCCTGACGCGCCCGCCTGGCGACTCGGTCGTTCGGCGCCGCGCTCAGCGCATGACGAGGATGCTGATGCGCGGCGGCTGGTTCGCGGAGTCGACGGTGAACGGTCGCTTCTCGTCGAGCCCGATGACCCAGATGATCTTGTCGTCGGTCGGGTCCTCCGGGGTCGTGTCCTCGACCTTGTCGAGCCACTCGACGATGACCGTGTGCTGGATCGCCTTGTCGAGCGTGAGTCGCAGGTTGCCGCGGTACGTCCGCCGGCCGGATCCGGCGAAGCGCAGGTCGACCGTCGACGTCGGCTGCATCTCGACGTAGAGGTAGGCCTTGGCCTCGTCGAAGCCCTCGGTCGTGGTGTTGATGCCCTCGACGAACGGAGGCTTGCGGTACTCGACCAGGTAGCCCGGCGGCAGGTCGGGGCTGTCACCGGGGTCGAAGACGAACGTGATCTTGTCGTAGCAGACGTGCGGCTCGGTCACCGCGTCGACCATGTAGACGAGGGTCGTGCCGGGCCGGCGGAAGCGCCGACCCTCGCTGGCGACGATGTGCCTGCAGCCCGGCCCGGTGTCCCGCCGGTCCGTCGCAGCGTCCTTCGCCTTGCTCGGGGCAGCCTCGTCGTCACCACCACCGGCGCACGCAGCGCCCACGGCGAGCAGGCACACGAGCGCGCCGACGAACGCGAGGCGTGGCCGCATGCGGTCAGCGTAGAGGGCAGTACGATCCGAACCATGCGCGCCCTCGCCGACGACGACGTCGTCGTCGCCGCCGCGGTCCGGTCGCCACTAGGCCGACGCAACGGCGGCCTGGCGACGGTTCACCCCGCCGATCTCCTCGGCGCCGTCCAACGAGCGGCGGTCGAGCGCTCCGGCATCCCGCCCGAGGCGATCGGCCAGGTCATCGGTGGCTGCGTGTCACAGACCGGTGAGCAGACCTTCGACATCGCGCGTACGGCGTGGCTCGCGGCCGGCCTTCCCATCTCGGTGGCCGCGACGACCGTCGACGCCCAGTGCGGCTCGTCGCAGCAGGCCACGAACCTCGCAGCCGCGCTCGTGGCGGCGGGTGTCGTCGACAGCGCACTCGCGTGCGGGATCGAGTCGATGAGCCGGGTGCCGCTCGGTGCCGCGGTGCAGAACGGTCCGGGACGACCGATCCCGAAGAGCTACTTCCAGCGGTACGAGTACGCGACCCAGTTCGAAGGCGCCGAACGCATCGCGGAGAAGTGGAGCGTCACCCGCGACGACTGCGACCGGCTCGGCCTGCAGTCGCAGCAGCGCGCCGCGACCGCATGGGACGAAGGACGCTTCGAACCCGAGGTGCTCCCGATCGACGCGCCCGACCTCGACGACGACGCCAAGCCCACCGGCACGACGCATCACGTGGCCCGCGACGAGGGGTTGCGCGAGACGTCGCTCGAAGCGCTCGCCCAGCTCAAGCCCGTCGCCCGTGACGACGGCGTGCACACTGCCGGCACCTCGTCACAGATCACGGACGGTGCGGCCGCGGTCGTTCTCACGACGGCGGCCCGAGCGAAGGAGCTCGGCATCACACCGCGCGCGCGGATCGTCGATCAGTGCCTCGTGGGCGTCGATCCCGTGCTCATGCTCACGGGCCCGATCGATGCGACCCATCTGCTGCTCGAACGCACGGGGCTCTCGATCGGCGACTTCGACACCGTCGAGATCAACGAGGCGTTCGCTGCAGTCGTGCTGGCGTGGGAGCGCGAGCTGCACCCCGACATGGCGATCGTCAACCCCAACGGGGGCGCGATCGCGCTCGGACATCCAGTCGGCGCGACGGGCGCGCGGCTGGTCACCACCGCTTTGCACGAGCTCGAGCGCGCCGACGGTGCGCTCGCGCTGGTCACGATGTGCTGCGGCGGCGGGCTCGGCACCGGCACCATCCTCGAGCGACTCTCGTAGTCGTCCGCACCATGGCCGAGCAGCCGTCCCTCGCGGAGCGCCTCGGTCATGCGCCCGTCGACAAGCTGCTGATCGTCAACTGCGACGACCTCGGGTCGTCGCGCGCCGCCAACGTCGCGGTCTACGACGCGCTCCGCGGCGGCGTGGCCACGAGCGCCTCGCTGATGGTGCCCTGCCCCTGGGCCCGTGACGCCGCCGCCGGGTGGCGCGGTGAGGACGTGGGCGTGCATCTCACGTTGAACGCCGAATGGGAGACGTACCGCTGGGGGCCGATCACGCAGGCGCCGAGCCTGCTCGACGGTGACGGCGGCTTCCCACGCACCGTCGAGGACACGTGGGATCATGCCGATCTCGAAGAGGTGCGCCGCGAGTGCCGAGCTCAAGTCGAGCGGGCGATCCTCTGGGGCTTCGACGTCAGCCACCTCGACAGCCACATGGGAACGCTTCAGCTGCGCGCCGACTTCTTCGACGTCTACCTCGAGCTCTCGCTCGACTTCGGGCTGCCGCTGCGCATGGGCCCGGCCGGAGCCGAGTCGCTCGTGGGGTTCCGGTACCGCGAGCTCGCCGCCGCGGAGGGCGTCGTGTTCCCCGACCACTTCGTGTACTACACCGGCGTCGGAGGGCGGCGTGTCATGGAGCGCACCCTGCTCGACCTGCGACCGGGCGTCACCGAGGTGTACCTGCATCCCGCGGTCGACACGGACGAGCTGCGGGCGTCGCACCCCGACTGGGCCGGGCGCGTGGAAGACCACGCGTTCTTGTGTCGCGAGCCGTCCCTCCCGAACCTCATCGAGCGCGCGGGCGCCACGCTCATCGGGTATCGGGAGCTGCGGGAGCTCCAGCGCGCCGCCTGACCCGCGCGCGTCGACGGGAGGACTGGGTGCAGCGAGACGTCGAGCCGGCGGAGCTCGCGGCGCTCTGCGCGCGCGCGATGCCGGAAGAGCACCTCACCGCCGACGACCTCGAGGCGTGCTGCTACGGACCCGAAGGGCAGGTGCGCGGCACCGACGACGCGGCGATCGCCTGGCTGGTCCGAGACTTCGCGGGCGCGAAGGTCGGATGGATCACGCTCGTCGTCGTCGCGCCGGAGCATCGGCGGACCGGACGTGCCCGCGCCCTCGTGCGCGAGGTCGCGGACCGGTGTCGCTCCGAGGGCGTCGGCGAGCTCCACACCGGCAACCTGGCGCCCCGCTACGTCTGGCCCGGGGTCGACCTCGCCAACACGCCTGCCCTCGCGTTCTTCCAGACCGTGGGGTTCGATGCCTACGACCACGGCCTGAACATGCTGCTGCCCACGACGTTCCGAGCGGTGCCGCCCCCGGGGATCACGGTGGAGCGCGAGACCGGAGACGGCGCGCTCGACCTCGCGAGACGCGAGTTCCCGCATTGGGAAGACGAGATCACCCGGGGGATCGAGCGCAGCACGACGTTCGCGGCGCGCGATTCGGGAGGTGAGACGATCGCGTTCGGCGCGCACTCGGTGAACAGACATACGTGGATCGGTCCGATGGCGACCGATCCGGCTCGCCGGCACGTCGGTACGGGACACGCCATCCTCGGCGCACTCGCCGAAGACATCAGTGCTCGTGAGGGTGTCCGCACGGCCGAGATCGCGTGGGTCGCGCCGGTGCCCTTCTACGCGAAGGCGGGCGCGGTGGCGCACCGAGCCTTCCGCGTGCACCGCCTCCGCCTTGCTTGATCAGAACTCCGTGATCGCTCGCACCTTCTCGCTGAGTGCCTGGTACTCGGGCGACATGGTGAGCGGCATGAGCTGCATCAGCTTTCCCATGTTGCCGGTGACCTTCATCTTTCCCTGCATGAAGGCGGCGTTGGCGTCGAGCTCGCCCTTGGCGATCGCGACGGAGTCTTCGTAGGTCGACGTGAGCGTGAAGTCGGCATCTGCGATCTCACCGAGCGAGCTCTCGAGCAGCTTCCCGTTCTCGAGCACCCAGTAGTACTTCACGTCGCCGTCGGGTGCGCCGGTCACGACGTACTGCATGTTCGCCGACGCGCCCTGGCGTTCCGGCTGGTCCTTTGCGAGCTCGCGTCCCTCGTCGAGCCACTCCTGCGTCAGGTACTTCGCCACGGTCGCCCCCGTCCTCGACTCCGTCGCCCCGACCGGGTCGGTCAGGTGGATCGCGGGATGGTAGCGAGGGTGCGCGCGGCACGCAGTCCCTCGAACAGGTCGTCCTCGGTGTCGGGCGGCGGTACGGATCCGATGCTGGACCGCGCGAGCGCGAACTCGTCCCACGGGAAGATCTCGCGGATCACGTCGTCGGGCAGTCGCATCCAGTGGCCCTCGGGGTCGACCTGGGTCCGGTGGGCCAGCAACGCCTCGCGGCGGCGGTGCAGCCAGCCACCGACGTCGACGAACGTCGTGAAGCGGCCGTCGCGGTCGGGGAAGCCGGCCTCGAACCAGCGCGCATACGGGCTCTCCTCGCCGCGACGGATGAGCTCGTCGTGCATCGCTTGCACGCGTCGCCGCGAGAAGCCCGTGTAGTACAGCTTCGCGGGCGCCCACGGCTCCCCCGCACCGGGGAAGAGGCCCGGGTCAGCGGCCGCGTCGAACGCCGGTTGCGAGATCTCGTGGACCCGGATGTGGTCGGGGTGCGGGTAGAAGCTCCGGTCGTCGGCATAGGTGATGACGACCTGCGGTCGCTCCGCGCGGATGATCGCGACCAGACGGCCCACGGCTTCGTCGAGCGGGGCGTTCGCGAAGTTGTCGGGGCGATGGTTGGCCTCCGTGTCGGGCATGCCGGAGTCGTGGTACCCGAGGAGGTGCACGGCGTCGTAGCCGATCGCCGCCGCGCTTGCGTCGAGCTCCTCCAGGCGCACCGCAGTGAGCCGCTCCCGCACCTCGGGTGTGTCCATCGCCGGGTTGAGGATGTCGCCGGCTTCACCACCCGTGCAGCACACGAGCACGCTCCGCACGCCCTCGTCGTGGTACCGCGCGACGGTCGCACTCCCCTTCGACGCCTCGTCGTCGGGATGCGCGTGCACGGTCAGCAGGCACAGCGGGTTCCCCGCCACGTCGAGCGGGGCGTCGAGCGGTCCGTCACTCACCCCCGCGACGTTACCGGGCCGGACGACCGATAGGGTGCGTGCGTGGGCCGAAGCGCGCGACCGCCCCGCGCGCTCGCCGCCGTTGCACTCGTCTGCACGAGTGTGACCATCGGCGCGATCTCGCCGGTGGGCGCGCCGTCCGCGCCGCGCGAGGGGCTCGACTGGAAGCGCTGCGCGAGGAGCCTCCAGTGCACCACCCTCGCGGTCCCCGTCGACTACGCGGCGGCCGACGGCGAGACGCTCGACCTGGCCCTGATACGACGCCGGGCCGACGAACCGGCCAACCGCGTGGGGACCTTGATCGTGAACTACGGCGGTCCGGGCGACGCAGGCACCGAGACCCTCCGCCAGGCCGTCGATCTCATGCCCGCGGCTGCTCGTCGCTCCTTCGACGTCGTCTCGTTCGACCCACGCGGCGTCGGGCGCTCCAGACCGGTGCGGTGCGTCGACGACGCGACATTCGAAGCGGCGTGGTCCGAGGATCCGACGCCGAACGGGCGCGCCGACCTACCCGGCTTCTACGACGGCACCGCCTCCTCGGTCGATCTCGTGGCGGAGTGCGTCGCCCGCAACGGCGACTGGCTCGCTCGCCTCGGATCACGCAACGTCGCCCGCGACCTCGATCGGATCCGCGCGGCTGTCGGTGACGAGAACCTGACCTTCCTCGGCTACTCGTACGGGACCGTCCTCGGCGCGCTCTACGCAGAGCAGTTCCCGCACCGGATCCGGGCGATGGTGCTCGACTCGGCCGTCGACCTCTCCTCGACCATGACCGAAGAGCTGCGGGCCAACACTGCCGGCTTCGAGAGTGCGCTCGGCGAGTTCCTCGACGACTGCGCGCACGATGGCACCTGCGCGTTCCACTCCGGCGGCGATCCCCGGGCCGCACTCGAGCGCCTGCAGGCACGGTTCGAGCAGGGCGTCCGCATCGACGGCGGCGACGGTGCACGGACCGTCGGCGCGTCGGAGTTCTACACGGCACTCGTCGCGGCCCTGTACGCGCGTGACGAGTGGCCGATCCTCGCCGAGGGCCTGCGGTCCGCGGCGAAGCGAGACGACGGCGCGACGCTGCTGCTGCTGAACGACTTCTACGTGGGTCGGCGCCACGACGGCACCTACTCGAACCTCCAGCAGGTGCTCGGGATCATCGTCTGCGCCGACGATGCCGAGCCGGTCGTGTCGTTCGACGACTTCCGGGCGACCTACCTCGAGCTCGTCGCGGCCTACCCGTTCTTCGGACCCCTCTTCGCCAGCGGGCCCTCGGGATGCGACGATCGCCTCCCCAAGCCTCGTGCCGACGAGCTGATCGGCGACGTGCACGTCACCGACGCGCCGCCCGTGCTCGTGGTCGGCGCGACGCGCGACCCGGCGACGCCCTTCGCCGGCGCGCAGGACCTGCAGCGTCGGCTCGCCGGCTCGCGGCTCCTGACGGTCGACGACACCACGCACGGCAGCTACGCGACGGGCAACCGCTGCGTCGACCGAGTCGTCGACCGGTACCTCGTGTCGGGCAGGCCCCCGGCGCACGACCGCCGCTGCTAGCACCTCCAACGGTTGTCACGCTGGGCGATCGAGTGTTCGCTCCACGTGCCAACGGCGCATCAGGGGGCGCGTGAGATCGCGCAGACGTCGATTCGTCCGATGTCGCGGATCCGCTTCGACGGGATGCGACGCACGGCGAAGCGGGCGTCGCCGGCCAGGAGCTCTCCGAGCCCCGCCGGCGCGAGGACCGTCGACGGTCGGGCGAGCTCGCTGAGGCGCGACGCGAGGTTGACGACCGGCCCGAAGTAGTCACCCTCGCGCAGCACGAGCGCGCCCGCTGCCACACCGGCACGCGTCGCGGGAAGCAGCTCGTCACCAATCGTGCGCTCGGTCAACGTCACCGCGATCTCTGCCGCAGTGGTGGCCGTGTCGGAGACGAACATCACGGCGTCACCGATCGTCTTGACGATCCGACCGCCTGCCGCGACCACGGTGTCGTAGGCGATGTCGCCGAACCGCCGGAGGAGCGCGGCGAGCTCGTCGTCCTCCAGCTGCTCCGCGAGCGCGGTGTAGCCGACGAGGTCGACGAAGCCCACGGCACCGTGGACGGTCCCCGGATCACCGGGAGCGACGCCCGCCAGGCGCCGCCAGAGCGCCGAGCGCAGCTGGAGGCGGAACAGGTGGCCGATCAGCTCCTCGGTCGCGTCGAAGTCGACCTTCGCCGCGATGCGCTCGGCAAGCTCCTCATCGCTCAACCCCGCGTCGGAAGCTGCGCGGAACGAGCGCGCGACGTCATCGGTCACCGCGTCGGCGATGCGGGCCAACGACGAGCTGACGACACGCGCCTGGCTGAGGGCGACGTCCAACGACCAGTCGACGAACCACGAATCGGCGAACGTCTCGAGGAATGCCCGGAGCGTGGCGATGTCAGCGTCGGTGAACGCGGCGAGGTCGTCGGGGATGTCGGGGAAGCCGACCGCCCGCCAGACAGCGCGGGCCGTCGCCAGATCCGTCTTCCCCCGAGCGGCCAGGTCAGCCAGCGAGTGCTTGCGCGCGCCGGGGAGGATCTCGCGGTCGAGCACGAGGAGCGCGAGGTAGCGACCGCGAGTCGCATTGTCGATCTCCGCCGCGCTCGCCCCTCGCCGGCGGAGGAAGCGCCGGAGCCCCGCTCGCATCGAAGCCGTCGACCGCTAGGCCGAGCGGGGGACGTCCTTCCAGGGAAGGTCGCGGGAGTTGTCGGGCTCCTTCGGGAGCCCGAGGACCCGCTCGCCGAGGATGTTGCGCATCACGTTCGACGTCCCACCTTCGATCGTGTTCGCCTGGGAGCGCAGGAACCCGCGTGCGATGTCGCGGGACTCGTCGGCGACGTCGCTGAGGAACCCGAGTGCCCCCTCGCGACCCAACGGCTTGCCCTCCCACGCCACGCCGGCTGAACCTTCGAGGTCGACCGCGACCTTCTGGAGCCGCTGGTTGAACTCGGCCTGCATGAGCTTGGTGATCGATCCCTCGGGGCCCACCTCGCCCCCGCTCCTGCGCTTGTCGGTGGCGCGCTGGTTGTTGAGCTTGATGAGCCGTCCTTCGATGTAGAGCTGCACGAGCCGCTGCCGCAGCAGCGGGTCGACGACCGGCTGGTGCCGCGCGATCAGCTTGTCGACGGGATTCCCGCCGACCGAGTCGCCGGAGATGGATCCGGCGCCCGACAACGCGACGCGCTCGTTCATGAGCGTCGTGATGGCGACGTGCCAGCCTTGCCCCTCGTCCCCGACGCGCATCGCATCGGGAACGCGCACGTCCTCCATGAACACCTCGTTGAACTCCGCGTCGCCGGTGATCTGGACCAGGGGTCGGACCTCGACACCCGGTGCCTGCATGTCGAGCACGAAGTAGGACAGGCCCTTGTGCTTCGGCACGTCCGGGTTCGTCCGCGCGAGCAACATCCCCCAGCGCGACATGTGCGCGAGCGTGGTCCACACCTTCTGGCCGTTCACGACCCACTCGTCGCCATCGCGCTCGGCACGGGTCGACAGGCCGGCCACGTCGGAGCCCGCGCTCGGCTCCGAGAACAGCTGGCACCAGATCTCCTCGTTCGTCGCGAGCGGTCGCAGGAAGCGCTGCTTCTGCTCCTCGGTGCCGCACGCCATGATCGTCGGCCCGCCCATGCCGATGCCGATGATGTTGAAGGGCCGCGCCACCTTGTAGTGGTTGAGCACCTCGTTGACGTGCTTCGCCTGCACGGGTGCCAGCGACAGACCCGCGCCGTACTCGGCCGGCCAGGTGGGCGTCGCGTAGCCGGCTTCGCCGAGCCGCTTGCACCACTCGTCGTAGTCGAGCTCACCGCGGAGCTGGGACCACCGGTCGCGATCGCCGGTGTCGATCGCTTCCATCCAGCCCGCGGGCAGGTTCTCCCGAAGCCACTCGGTGGTCTGATCGCGGAGCTGCTCCGGACTGATCTCGGTCGTGTCGACGGCCATCTGTGGGTCTCCCCCTGTGCGCGCGACAGCCATCGTAGGCTCGTCGCCGTGATCCGAGCGTGGTGGTACGGCCACGACAGTGAACCCCCGGGGGAGTCCGACGTCGGCGACGTGATGGGCCGTCTCGATGCATCGAAGGGAACCGTCTGGGTCGACACCGACGACGCGGCGACCCCTGCGCTCCAACACCTCCTCGACGAGCTCGACGTCAACAAGTTCGCTCGGGAGGACCTCGCGAAGGCGGGCCAGCGGACGAAGCTCGCCCACTACGACGATCACTTCCACGTCGCGGTGTACGACTGCGTCCTCGGCGACACCCGGCTCCACACCCGGGAGATCGACATCGTCTTCTCCGCCGGGTGGGTCATCTCGGTCCACCAGCACCCCGACGACGGCGACCCCGGTGACTTCCCCGTCGACACGGTCCGGCGGCGCTTCGAGCTCCAGCGCGCGCAGCATGGCACGGCCGACGTCGGGCTTCTGCTCTGGGCGTTGCTCGACGTGGTCGTCGACCGCTACTTCCAGGTCAGCGAGACGTTCGACGACCGCCTCGACGAAGCCGAGGACGCAGTGGTCGCGGCTGCGGACGAGAGGTCAGCGCAGGACGACGATCACGTGATGCTGCTCTTCGCGCTCGCCAAGGCTCTCGTGCGGTTCCGGCGCGCAGCCGCTCCTCTGCGCGACGTCACGGCCGAGATCGTGCGGCGAGAGGTCTCGTGCATCCCGGAGCTCGCGATCGTCCACTTCCGAGATCTCGCCGACCACGTGCTGCGCGTCTCCGACCTCATCGAGAGTCAGCGCGACGTGCTGACCGGACTGCGTGACGCCGAGCTCGCGACTTCGTCGAACCGACTGAGCCGGTCGCAGCAGAAGATCGCTGCCTGGGGCGCGATTCTCATCGTCGCCACGCTCATCACGGGTGTGCTCGGCATGAACTTCCGCAACGCCCCGGAGCTCGACTGGGAAGAGGGCTTCCTCGTGATCGTGGGACTCATGGTGCTGCTCGGGATCCCGATCTTCTGGTTCTTCAAGAAGCGTGACTGGATCTGATGCAGCTCCATCGTGAACGTCACCGGTACACCCGCGTCGGGTGGCTGCGCGCGGCGGTGCTGGGTGCCAACGACGGGATCGTGTCCACCGCGAGCCTGATGATCGGAGTCGCGGCGGCGGGCGCGTCGAACAGCGAGATCGCCGTGGCCGGGTTCGCTGCGCTGGCGGCAGGTGCGATGTCGATGGCCGCAGGTGAGTTCGTGTCCGTCAGCAGCCAGCGGGACACGGAGAAGGCGGAGATCCACAGGGAGCGCCGGGAGCTCGCCACCACCCCCGAGCTCGAGCTCGACGAGCTGACCCAGATCTACGAGGGCCGGGGGCTCGAACCGCCGCTCGCTCGGCGTGTCGCCGAGCAGCTGACGAAGACCGACGCGCTCGAGGCGCATCTGCGCGACGAGCTCGGCATGACCGGTGCCGTCCCGGCTCGCCCCTGGCAGGCGGCGGCGGTGTCGGCGGTGACCTTCTCGCTCGGTGCCGCGGTGCCGCTCGTGGTGCTCGTGTTCGCGACCGGCAACGCGCTGATCGCGGCGATGGCACTCGTGGCACTCGCCGTCCTCGGGATGACGGGCGCGGTCGCCGGACGCCTTGGTGGAGCACCGATCACGCGGGCAGCCCTTCGCGTCGTCGTCGGCGGTGGGCTCGCGATGGTGTTGACCGCGCTCGTCGGCAGCATCGTCGGAACCGCGGTCTGAGCCCTGCGCTCCTCGAGCCGCCTCAGGCGACGTCTCGCCGGCGCGCGATGACCCTCGACGTGCGCCAGACGATCTCGAGCAGCAGGATCGCAGCGACGGCTATCAGCGCCGCTTGCCCGATCGCACGGGCATCGGGCAGCTCGAGGGCGTAGAAGTCGCGCAGTGGCTCGATGAGCAGGATGAGCACCACCGAGCCGGCCATCGCACCGACGAGCAGCGCCTTCCACCAGTTGAACGGGCGCGCGAGCAGCACGAGCACCCAGAGCCCGACCGCGACCAGCACGAGGGTCGCGGTGGTGCGCGCCTCTCGGAGCGCCAGGTCGTCTTCGAACCGGGCGAACCAATACGCGACCAGTGACGCGACGAACGCGACGACTCCCGCCGGGATGCAGAAGCGCAGCACACGCGTCAAGAAGCCCGGGATGTAGCGGCGGCTGTTCGGCGCCAACGAGAGGACGAAGCCCGGGATGCCGATAGTGAACGTGCTCACGATCGTGAGGTGTCGCGGCAGGAACGGGTAGCGCCACCCCGTGAACACGACCGCGACCGCGAGCAGCACCGCGTACACGGTCTTGGTGACGAACAAGTTCGCCGAGCGCTCGATGTTGGCGATGACACGCCGGCCCTCGGCGACGACCCCCGGCATCGTGGCGAACTTGCCGTCGAGGAGCACCAGCTGCGCGACCGCCCGCGTCGCCGCGGCACCGGACCCCATCGCGACACCGATGTCGGCGTCCTTCAGCGCGAGCGCGTCGTTCACCCCGTCACCCGTCATCGCTACGACGTGGCCGCGCGACTGGAGCGCTGCGACCATCGCACGCTTCTGGTGCGGCGTCACGCGCCCGAACACCGAGCGCTCCTCCAGCACGCCAGCAAGCTGGTCGAGGTCCTCGGGCAGCTCCCGAGCATCGAATGCCGAGTCGGCGTGGTCGAGGCCGACCCTTCGCGCCACGGCGGCAACCGTGCGCGGGTTGTCGCCCGAGATCACCTTGAGTGCAACCCCCTGCTCCTCGAAGTAGCGGAGCGTCTCGGCCGCGTCGGGACGGACCTTCTCCTCGAGGAGGACCAACGCGACCGACTGCAGATCCTTCGGCAGTGTCTCGTCGGGCAGTGCGGCGTCCGCGTGCGCGAGGAGGAGCACCCGCCGTCCTTCGCCGGCGAGCTCGTCGGCTCGTGTGCGCACCGGGTCAGCGACCGAGGCGCCGGCGAGGATCATCTCCGGCGCTCCGATCACCCACGCCCCGTGCGCGTCGAAGCTGGCTGCGCTCCACTTGCGCGCCGACGAGAACGGGATTGCGCCCGTGCGCTCCCACCCCGGCGCGGCGAAGACGGCGCCGATCGCGCCGAGCGTCGCGTTCCGGTTGGCGTCATCCGCAAGCGCTCCGAGGGCCGCGCGCACCTCATCGGCCTCGATCCCCGGGCTTTCGACCGCCTCCCCGTCGAGCATCAGGAGGTCGTCGAACGCGACGTCGCCCTCGGTCAGGGTGCCCGTCTTGTCGAGACACACGACGTCGACGCGAGCGAGTCCTTCGACGGCAGGCAGCTCCTGGACGAGGACGTTGCGCCGCGCGAGCGTCACGGCCGCGATGCCGAATGCCAGGCTCGTGAGCAGCACCAGGCCCTCGGGCACCATTCCGACGACGCCGGCGACCACGCCGACCAGCGCCTGCTCGACGTCGTGGCTCCCCAGCTGGCGCCACAGCAGCAGCGCAGACACCGGGAAGAGCGCGTACTGGATGTAGCGCAGCAGCGTGTTGATCCCCTCGACCAGCTCCGAACGCACGAGCGTGAACCGTCGGGCCTCGGCCGCGAGCTTGCGCGCGTAGGCCTCGGCGCCCACGCGCGTCGCCTGCACCCGACCGGTGCCCGCGACCACGAAGCTGCCGGAGAGCACTTCGTCGCCGGATCGCTTGTCGACAGGATCGGCTTCACCGGTGAGCAGAGACTCGTCGATCTCGAGCCCGTCGGCGCGGTGGACCTCACCGTCGGCGGGCACCTGGTCGCCGGTGCGCAGCTCGAGGAGGTCGTCGAGCACCACGTCCTCGACGGCGATGTCCGAAACCTCGCCGTCACGCACGACGCGAGCCTTCGGCGCGCTCAGCACGGCGAGTCGGTCGAGCGTCCGCTTGGCCCGGGTCTCCTGCACGATGCCGATCGCCGCGTTCGCCACGAGGATGATGCCGAACGTCGCGTCCTGGATCTCGCCGACGACCAGGATGACGGCGAGCATCGTGCCGAGGATGGCGTTGAAGCGCGTGAAGACGTTGGCGCGGATGATCTCGCCGTACGTGCGGCTCGTCCGACCGCCGGCGTCGTTCGTGAGCCCGCGCGCGGCGCGATCGCGCACCTCCTCGGCCGTGAGTCCGTCGTCGGACGTCACGGCCGGTGCGGTCACCGGGCCATCAGGTGTCACCCGACGAGCGTGCTCACGGCGACGCCGACGAGGCGGGCACGAGCTCGATCTCGCCGGTGTCGTCGTCCTCGAGCATCCGGTACCCGCACAGCTCGGCGAGCTTGGCCTGACCCTCGTCGGGTCCGCTCCCGATCAGCTCGTCGCCGGCCGCGAAGCGCGTTCGCCCGCGCGGTCGGTAGAGGTAACGACCCGCACGACGGATGGCGAGCAGGTAGAAGCCGGTCTCGGTCTCGAGCTGCTCCTCGGCGAGCGTGCGGCCGTCGATCGCCGAGCCCTCCGCGACCGGCACCCAGGCGATCACCTCGTCGCTGTCGCCGAGCGCGACGCGCAGGATCGGGTGCATCTCCTCCTGCTCCTCGACGAGCCAGACCATCTGCTGCGCCGCGTCGCCGATCTCCTCGGCCGCGCCCCCGATGTGCAACAGGCCGCGCAGCGGCGAGGGGTCGAGCTCGTCGGCCGCCGAACGGAGCACCCAGACCTCGAGGCGCTCCCGCATCTCGTCGAGCCGGTCCTCGAGGTGGTTCACCTCCGCGGCGAGGCTCTGGTCGTTGAAGAGGATCGCGGAGTAGGCGAGCCCGACCGCGACCTCCGAGATGTTCTTCATCTCCACGAGGACGTCGACGGCGCGGTCGAGATCGGTGGGGACTGCGGGCTCCTCGTCGGCGATCGGTGGGCGCCACTCCGGTGCGCCCGCCATCTCGCGCAGCTCCCCGATGCCCTCCGGGGGCCCGCGCAGGATGAGCACGTCGCCGGGCACGAGGACCTCGTCACCGTCGGGATCGATGATCCACTCCTTGGTGCGCCGGATCGCCACGACGCGCATGCCGACCTTCACGGGCAGCTCGACATCGGCCAGCGATCGGTGCGCGAGCGCGGAGTCGTCTCGCACGCGCACCCGGTGCGACACCTCTTCGGCCTGCGCGAGGTCGGCGACGAGCGCCGCCGGTATCCCGAGGCGATGCGTCACCACGCGTGACACGTCGACAGCCGCGTTGGCCATGCGTTCGATCGCCGCGACGACGTGGAGCACACTCGACATCTCCCCGGCGTCTCGTGGCGATCGCGCCGCGAGCACGCAGATCTCGTACATCTCGTGGACCAGTCCGCTGAGCCGTTCCTCGAGCTCGAGCACCTCGTCGGCCATCCGCTCGTCGGAGAAGAAGAGCGCGGCGTACGCGAGGTCGACCATGAGCTCGGAGCTGTCCTTGGCCTCCGAGAGCATGGCCTTGAGGTTGCGTGGAGGCTTGTCGAGTTCTGCCATGGCTACGAGAGCCCCAGGATAACCAGCGACACCATGAACGCCGCTGCCCCGAGGAAGTCCGATGCCGATGACACCATCGGCACACCGTTGTTGTCGGGGTCCCAGCCGAGGCGGTAGGTGGCGAGCGCGGCGACGTATGCCACGACGGCAGCGAGGGTCGTCGCGAGGATGCCCGCGAGGAGCAGGAGCGCCACCATCTCGGCGGCGCCGGGAGTCCCGAGGTCCGCGATCGCGGCGAGCACGTCCGCCGCGAGACCGAGGACGAGGAACGTCGGCAGCGCAACCAGGTAGACGACGGTGACGTCGACCGCCACCGGTCGCAGCGAGAGTCGCGACGGCTCGACGATGCCGAGGTGCAGCTTCGTCGAGACCCGCGCCGAGAGGATGCCGGCGAGCGAGCCCGACAACGACATCAGGGGTGGGAGGACGATCAGCAGCGCCGGCTCGCTCGCGAGCGTGTCGAGGCGCGACTGGATGGTCATGCCGGCGAGCGTGCTCACGATCCCTGCGACCACGAGGAACGGCAGCGACTCGGCCACGATGCGGCGCAGCAGCGCCAAGGGCGAGCGCAGCGAGAGCAGCAAGCACGCCAGGCCCACGAGCGCGCAGATCACGGCCACGACGCCGATCGCCACGTCCGAGAGATCGAGGACCAGGTAGGTGGCCAGGAAGAGGCTCGGCAACGTCACCATGTCGCCCGCGGCGGTGACGACGGGCACGCTGACGTTGTCGACGTCCCACTCGCGGCGCACCCCGAGCGCGGCGATCCCGACCGTGATCGCCATGACGACGGCCGTCGGGATGACCGCGCCGACGACCGAGATCACGACGAAGTCGCCCAGCCCGATCGCGCTCCGCACGCCGAACGCCTCCGCGACCCCCTTCGCCACCAGCGCGAGGACGACCGAGAGCCCGAACGACAGCGCGACCGACGCGGCGAGGTTCTGGCCGACGTCGGTGTCGCTCCGGCGGGACAGGCGGAACGAACCGGTGGCGACGAGCGTGCCCAGCCGGCTGCCGAGCGCGCCGAAGACGTTCCCCCGGAGCCCCACGGCTGCCGGCACCAGGACGAGCAGGCCGGGGAGCTCCTCGAGCCTCCCCGTGATCGAACCGAGGATCAGCCCAGCTGCGAGGCCCGTCGTCGTGGCGAGAAGATGCGCGACGAAGCCAGCGCGGACTCCGGCCGGATCTGCGCGAACGAGCGCGCCGACCCGCTGCACGAGGCGGAGGCGACCAGGCATTGCTCGGGACTCGGAGGCTCGCTGCGCATGGCTGTCACGTCATCAGGTCATCGAGGGAACCGATCCAGATTACCGGGTCCTGGCGTTCTGTCAGCGGAAGTCGCGGGAGCGGAGCAGCGACGCGGGCGAGAGGTCGAGGGGCTCGATGCGCCGCGCCAGCAGGTTGATGACGCCCTGGTGACGTTCGAGGAGACCACGTACGACGATCGCAGGCGACGTGCGCGCAACCTTGCGGTACTTGCGCCACACGTCGGGCGTGCAGATCACGTTCACGAGCCCGGTCTCGTCCTCCACGTTCAAGAACGTGACGCCGCTCGCGGTCTCGGGCCGCTGACGGTGCGTGACCACGCCACCCACTTCGATGATCGAGTGATGCGGTAGCTCACGCAGTATGGACGCGGTGACTGCACCTCGCGCCGCGAGCCGCTCGCGCGCGTACTCGGTCGGATGCCGATTCGCCGACAGCCCGGTGGCCCACAGGTCCGCTGCGGTCTCCTCGATCGGGTCCATGCCTGGAAGCGCGGGCGACTCGATGCCCGACACGACACCAGGCAAGGTCTGCTCTTCCACTCCGCCGTGGACACGGGTACGCGCGTCGCGCAGAGCGCCCGCGGCCCACAGCGCCTCGCGCCGCTCAACCCCCAAGCACGCGAACGCGCCCGCCGTGGCGAGTGACTCGAGCGCGTCGACGGGCGCGCCCGTGCGCCGGGTGAAGTCCTCGAGGTCGCGAAACTCGCCGCCGGTGACGCGCGTCTCGTCGATGCTGTCGAGCAACCCGTCAGCGAGCCCGCGCACGTATCGCAAGCCCACGCGCATCGCGCGCGTCGACTGATCGGCATGCCAGCCTGGTTCCGGATGCCCGACCGGGCCCGCGGCAATGCTGCGCGGCTCGAGCGTGCAGTCGCGCCGCGACGCGTTGACGCACGGCCCGAGCACCTCCACGCCGTGGCGCACCGCGTCGCGCACGAGGGTGTGTGGCGAGTAGAAGCCCATGGGCTGCGCGTTCAGCAGTGCGCACACGAACTCGGCTGGGTGCCGCAGCTTCACCCAGGAGCTCGAGTACACGAGGTAGGCGAAGCTCACCGAGTGGCTCTCGGGAAAGCCGAAATGCGCGAACGCCTCGAGCTTCGTGGCGATCCCCTCGGCTGTGTCGCCGGTGATGTTGCGCTCGGCCATCCCCTCGAGCAGCCGCTCGCGCATCGCGGTCATCCGCGCCTTCGACCGCTTCGACCCCATCGCCTGGCGCAGCCGGTCGGCCTCGCCAGGCGAGAAGCCGGCGGCGTCGATCGCGATCTGCATGAGCTGCTCCTGGAACAGGGGCACGCCGAGCGTCTTCTGCAGGCAGTCTTCGAGGATCGGGTGCGGGTAGGTGACGGGCTCCTCACCATTGCGGCGACGGAGGTAGGGGTGCACCGACCCGCCCTGGATCGGACCGGGACGGATGAGCGCGACCTCGATCACCAGGTCGTAGAAGCAGCGCGGGCGCAGCCGCGGCAACGTGGCCATCTGCGCACGGCTCTCCACCTGGAACACGCCGACCGTGTCGGCCGCACACAACAGGTCGTAGACCTCGTCCTCCTGCGGGATCGTCGCGAGGTCGACCTCCACGCCTTCGTGCTCCCGGATGAGATCGACGGCGAGGTGCAGCATGCGCAGCATCCCGAGCCCCAGCAGGTCGAACTTCACGAGCCCGGCCGCCGCGCAGTCGTCCTTGTCCCACTGGAGCACCGAGCGATCCTCCATGCGCGCCCACTCGACGGGGCAGAACTCGACGAGCGGTCGGTCGGCCATCACCATGCCGCCCGAGTGGATGCCGAGGTGACGCGGGTAGTCGAGCACCTGGCTCGCGAGGTCGAGCGCGAGCTCGGGCACGGTCACACCGTCTTCCGCGAGCGCCGTGTACGCGCCAGCGTCGTGCCCATAGCGGTCGACCCACTTGCCGAGCGCGTCGGCCTGCCCGGGTGAGAGCCCCGCGACCTTAGCCATCTCGCGCAGCGCGGAGCGCGGACGGTAGGTGATGACGTTGGCGACCTGCGCGGCCCGATCGCGCCCGTACTTGCCGTAGACGTACTGGATGACCTCCTCGCGACGGTCGTGCTCGATGTCGAGGTCGATGTCGGGCGGTCCGTCACGTTCAGGCGACAGGAACCGCTCGAACAGCAGGCCGAGCGCGACCGCATCGGCCTTCGTGATGCCCAGCGCGTAGCAGACCGCGCTGTTCGCGGCGCTACCCCGCCCCTGGCAATAGATGTCGAGGCGGCGACAGCACGTGACGATGTCGACGAGCAGGAGGAAGTACCCGGGGAATCCGAGCCGCTCGATGACGTCGAGCTCGTAGTCGATCTGGCGCAGCGCCCGTTCGTGGCACGGATGCGTCGACGGGTAGTAGACCGCCGCGCCGCGGCGCGTGAGCTCGCGCAGCCAGGACATGTCGGTGTGACCGGCCGGCACACTGAGTGCGGGCAGCGCGGGCGCTGCCATGCTCAGCTCGAAGGCGCACTCCTGCGCGATCTCCACGCTGCGCTCGACGACACCCGGCCACCGAGCGAACCGCCGCAGCTGCTCGGCCGGCGACCGCAGATGGGCGCCTGCCGCGGCGGGCATCCAGCCGTCCATCTCGTCGAGCGATCGCCGCGACCGGATCGCGGCGATCGCGGTGGCGAGCGGGCGTTGGCGCGGCCGGGCGTAGTGCACGTTGTTGGTCGCGACCACCTCGACACCGGCTCGCATCGCGACCTGCACGAGCCCGTCGTTGCGGTGCCGGTCGAGTGGGTCACCGTGGTCCCACAGCTCGACGAGCACTCGGTCGCGCCCGAACGCGGCCACCAGCCGGTCGAGCTCGCGGCGCGCCGCGGCCGGCCCACCGTCGAGCAGCGCTCGCGGCACTGTGCCCTTGCGGCACCCGGTGAGCACGAACCACGAGTCGTTGCCCGTGACGTCGCGGTAGCCGTTGAGGTGCACACCCGCGCGCGCCGCGGCGTGCAGACCAACGAGTGAGAAGCACGGCGCGCCCTTCTCCCCCGCGAGCTGCCCAGCGCTGACGGCGCGCGCCAACCGCGCGTACCCGATTGGCCCGTCGGCGAGCACGACGACGTGATCACCGGTCGGATCTGACTCGCCCGCACCATTGGCTCGCTCTCTACTCGCCGGAGTGCTCGGCTCGTAGCCGCTCGTTCGCGACTCGAGCTTCTCGGCGCCGAGCGTCAGCTCCGTGCCGAACACCGTCGGCAGCCCGAGGCCCTTGGCTGCCATCGCGAACCGCACCACGCCGTAGAACCCGTCGTGGTCGGTGACGGCCAACCCCGCCAGCCCCAGCCGCACCGCCTCGTCGACGAGCTCCTCGGGATGGCTCGCCCCGTCGAGGAACGAGAAGTTGGTGTGGCAGTGCAGCTCGGCGTACCGGGCGTTCGAGGTCCGTCTCGGGGTCGTCCCCATGGATTCCCGACCGTAGCGAACACATGTTCGATGCGTCCAGATCCCCCGGATCCCGGCGACCAGCCTGTGGATTCGGGACTTCCGGCCCGTGCATGCCACCCGCCCGCGGCGCACGCTGCGAGCAGGCCACCGACGAGGAGCCGAACCATGGATGCTGCGCTCACCCCCGTCGACCGCGTGACCGCCGTCTTCACCGACGACTCGCGGCCGATGCTGTGCTGCTCCCACTGCAGAGCCGAGATGACCGACGACGATCCCGAGTGCCTGGGCTGCGAGTCACCGATCGACTGGGGAGCGTCGGACGCAGCGCTGCGCGCCTGGCACGAGGCGG
>CAZHKE010000013.1:16110-29784 GCA_964532485.1 uncultured Bifidobacteriaceae bacterium | reverse complement strand
GCGCTGCCCGTCGCCGTCGACCTCTGACGATCGCGCGACGTCGGGTCAGTCGTAGACCGCCTCCAACGCGGCGCGCCCCCCTTCGACAGCGACGAGGCACGCCACTCCACCGTCGTCGCCGGTGTCGTGCACGTCGCCTCGCACGACGAGCTGCCAGAGCGCGCGTCGCCGGCGCCTGAGATGATCCCACCAACGCAGGTCGTGCGGCCAGGGTCCTGCCCATCCCACGACCACGCCACCGCCACCTGGCAGCGCGGCGCAGTGCAGCATCGTCGGTGCGGCTGACGCGTCACCCCGTCCCGACACACACACGGCCTCGCCGCGCTCGTCGAGCAGCTCGGCGGGCACGGGCTCGCCGAGGACGCGCGCCGGTGCGGGGCCGGGGATCGCGCCGGGCCACGGGGCCGGACCAGGGCAGGCCTCGTCACGGGGCTCGCCCCATGGCACCCACCGGATGCGCTCGCTCGGGGCGCGACCGCCGCCGACGATCGCAGTCGCGACTGACTCGTGGCCGAGCATGCCCTGGAGCCGGGCGAGCACCCGTGCCGCGCGGTCGTGCGCGGCCGCGTCACCACCCCAGAACCCGAGCTGGCGCATCGCCGCGGGCACGACGCGATCGGGTGCGAGCCTCAGCAACGTCAACCCGCCCAGCTGATGGTCGCACTCGCTCCTTGCTCCATTCGGGTGGACGAGCCACGCGTCGAGCTGCCAGCGCACGCGGGCGACGAGTGCGGCCGCGGTGAGCCCACCCTCGTGACGCCAGCAGCGAGCATGACGCTCGCCGTGCTCGGTCTCGGCCTCCACCACCACGCGATCGCACGCGAGCCCGAGCACGTCGAGCCGTTCGATCAAGTGGTCGGCGAGCGTCTTCGCCGCGAAAGCCGCCTCGTCGACACGCGTCGCGGGCGGATCGAGCTCACAGGTCTCCACGAGATCAGGTGGTGGTGACGCAGGTGGCGTGGAGTGCTCGCTGCTCCCACCGGCGAGCCGGTGTGCGCGCGCGCCGTCGAGCCCGAAGCGACCCAACACCGCGGGCGCCGGGAGCGCGGCGAGGTCGCCGAGCGTGCGCAGGCCGAGACGCGTGAGGAGGTCGGCGAACGCGGCGCCGTCGTCCGGACGGTCACCGAACGTCTGGCCGAGGACGGCGACCGGCCAGGGGGCGAGGAAGGCCGCAGTCGTGCCCGGCGCGACCACCAGCACACGCTCCGGGCCGGCGGCGCGCGTGGCGAGCCTCGCCGCGAACGTACCGTCAGCGATGCCCACGCGTGCGTCGGACGCGCCTGCCTCGCCGGCGGCGTCCACGACCCGCCCAGCCAGCTGCTCGTCGCCACCGAAGTATCGAGCCGGGCCGCGGGTCGAGAACGACAGCACCCCCGGACGCTCGAGCACCACAGCCGGCGTGATCGGCTCCATGGCCCGGGCGACCGTCTCGAACACCCGGGCCTCGGCCGCGGGGTCACGGTCGACGACGACCAGCCCCGCGCCGCGCGCTTCGGCCTCCCGGCGGCGGATCCCGATGGTGATGCCCTCGGCGCGCGCTTCGGAAGACACCGCGCACACCACCTGCCCGCGCGCACCGCGCTCGACCACCGCGACCGGGACCTGCGCGAGCGAAGGGTCGGCGCGGCGCGCGGTGCTGACCGCCCACGCCGGGCACCAGCACACGAGCGTCCGCTCCGGGTCCACGTCACCCGGTGCGGGCGAGCGCTCCCACCCGGTGCCGTGCCGCTTCCCCACGTCCGCCCACTCGGACGCGCAGGGCACGCCCGGTCACCGGGCCGCCGTCGTGCGTTGCACCCGTCCAGGTGCCTCCCTCGCTCGTGATGCGCAGCGCGGCATCACCTGCCCATGTCGCGCCCGGCGGGGGCAGCGCGACGAGCACAGCATCACGCTCGCGTGCACGAGCCGTCAGCCGACGGACGTCGCCGGCACGGACGCGCCGGGGAACCTCGGCGACGACCAGCGTGATCCCGTCGAGGAGCGCGGCCACGACCGTCGCCCACCGGTCAGGAGGCACGTGTCGCACGACCGGGAACCGCTCCAGCGCGACGCCGACCTCGGACGCAGCCTCCATGCCGAGCGTGTCGCTCAGCGCGACGGCCGCCGCCCACTCCCCCGTCTCGGTGGCTGCCGCCGCCAGCGTGAACGCGAGCGACGTCGCCCCGGTGGCGCCGGTGCCCTCCACCGAGACGACCGTGCCTCGCCGTAGCCCACCACCCGGCAGGAGCTCGCGCAGCGGCTCGGCGACGGGCAGCAGCCGCTCCTGCGCCAGGGTGAGCGGCTGGACCCGGCCGGCGACCTCCCGGAGCCGGACTCGTGCCCCCTCGTCACGGCGAGGCCGCGTCACGCCCATGCCGCAGTTCTATCGAACATGTGTTCGATGAGCAACCCCCGGCGCTCCCCCTGTGATGTCAGCCACGATCGTCGCGGCTGACGGTCAGCAGTCGCGAGAGCTATGCCGTCGGCTCGGGGCGGGGCAGCGGCTCGACGCCGAGCGTGCGGAGGGCGTCGTCGGACCAGCCGGCATCGTCGCCGTAGAAGCCGAAGAGGTGCTCGATCGCCTCGACCACCTTCAGCTCGAGCTCGGGCCAGGCGTCGGGCGCCGCCTCGACGACGACGTCGTTCGAGTACACCGTGACCTTCTCCGCTCCGAGGTCGAACAGCCGGCGGGCGAGCACGTCGGGCGGGCGGCCGGCCGTGATGCCCTCACGCGACTCGTAGCGCTCGATCGCCATGCCGGTGATCGAGCGGTTGCAGTCGAACATCCGGACCGAGGGTGACACGCCGGGCCGCGCGGTGACCGTGATCTCCTGGCCCATCGCCGGGAACCCTAGAGCTTGCACTGCCCGATCAGGGAACTTGCAGAGCCCGACCAGGAACCTGCAATGCCCGATCAGGCGAACAGGCGGCCGGGCGGTGGCGGGAGCCCCGGCCAGCACAGGCCCTCCATGAAGATCCAGGTGCGGCGGTGGATCGCGCTCGGCCCGTAGCCGCGAAGCGCCGCCTTGTGGACCGGTGCGGGATAGCCCACGTTCGACTCGAAGTCGTAGGGCGGGTAGTGGTCGGCCTCCTGACGCATGAGCGCGTCTCGGGTGACCTTCGCGACGCACGAGGCCGCGGCGACACCGAGGACGGAAGTGTCGCCCTTGATGACGGTCGTCACCCGTCTCTTCCCGAGCCCGAGGTAGTCGTGGTTGCCGTCGAGGATGACGCGGTCGGGCTCGTAGCCCTGCGCGGCGAGCTCGGCGAGCGCGCGGTGGGCCGCGGCGCGCAGCGCGGCGGTCATCCCGAGCTCGTCGCACTCCAGGTGGGTCGCGTGCCCGACCCCGAAGGCGACCGCCCAGTCGCGCACGTCGCTCGCGGCGCGCTCGCGTTCATGGCGGGTGAGCTGCTTGGAGTCGCGGATCCCGCGCAGGTGCTCCGGGGCGGGCACCACCGCGGCCACGGTCACGGGCCCGGCCCATGCGCCGCGACCGACCTCGTCGATGCCCACGACGACTCGTTCCCCGGCCTTCCAGCACCGTCGCTCCAGGCGGAGCGTCGGGGTGGCCACCACGCGCCGCAACCTAATCGTTCACAGACCCGCAACCGCGTCTTCGCGGTGGGTGGCCGTCTCGGCCCGTAGCATCGCGGCGTGGATCCCCAACCGGCGCACCCCCGCCCTGTCGATCGGGGGACCCGAGTCGAGGTGCGCACCCGGTTCGACCGGCGCTGGTCGACCGGGTTCGAGGTGGACACGGTGCTCGGAGTCAGTGAAGGAGACCCGCGCTATCGCATCCGCCGCCGCAGCGACGACTCGGTCCTGCCCACCGACTTCGGCCCCGACGAGGTCCGGACGGAGAAGAAGGGCCGATCGATGTGGTGGATCTGAGCGGTCGCGGCGCGGCGGCACCCGAGCACGGAGTCGTCAGCCCTCGGCCTTGAGGGCGGCGACGAGGTCGTCGATCGCCACGGCCTGCAGGGTCGTGGTGCGCATCGTGCCCCGGGCCGCCAAGGCCACGGCCGCCCGCGCGATCGTGGCCTCGTCGGGCGCCTCGATGACGTTCAGGAAGTCCCACTGCCCGAGCAGCGCGTACTGGGCGACGACCTTCAGCCCCATCGCCTCGACCTCGGCGGTGACCTCGTGGATCCGCTCGGGCTGCTCCCGGATCGTCGCCCAGCCGTCGGGCCCGACGGTCGTCAGCATCACGTACGTCCCCATCAGCTCCTCTTCTCCGTGGCGGGCGCGCGTTCGAGGGACGCGATGTTCGCAGCCTCGCTCGGGTTCGCGGGGGTCGAGAACCAGGCGTCGAGCATCTCCCGCGCCAGGTCGGTGGTCGTCAGGCGTAGACCCATGACCAGCACGTTGGCGTCGTTCCAGGTGCGGGCTCCGGCCGCGGTCGCGGCATCGGTGCACAACGCCGCCCGCACGCCCGCGACCTTGTTGGCGGCGATGGACGCCCCGGTGCCGGTCCAGCAGAACAGCACGCCGGTCTGGCAGCGACCCTCGGCGACGAGCCCCCCGACGATGCGGCCGACCTCGGCCCACTCCTTGTCGTCCTGACCATCGGGTGGGCCCACGACCACCAGGTCGTGGCCGCGCTCGCGCAGGTCGTCGGTGACGGCGTCCGTGAGCGGCGTGCGTTCGTCGGACCCGAGCGCGATGCGCACGTTCGCAGGTTAGAGCCCCAGCGCTGCCTGCACGTCGGCCAGACGATCGAAGCGGCGGCACGGAACGCCGTTGTGCCGGCACCAGTCGGCGAGCACATCCTTGGCGAACACCACGTCGGCGAGCAGCGCCGCCTTGCGGTCGCTCGCGTCGTCACCCACGAGCAGCGTCGTAAGTCCCCGGTGTCGAGCCTCCTTGATCGGCGCCTGCTTGCACGTCCCGCACGACGAGCAGGCGCAGCACCGGTCCTCGTGCGGGAACGCGAGGCGACCGCTCGCCCAGTCGGCGGCGTTGCTGAGCAGGCGAACGCCGAGCTCGCTCGCGACCTCGTCGGCACGGATCCCGAACCCGTCCGACACCATCGTCACGTCGGCACCAGCGGCCCGAAGCGCATCGAGCAGCGGTGCCGCGCCGGGATCGATCGGCACCTCGCGCGCCACCGAGCGGAGCAGCTGCTCGTCCTTCGGCAGGAGGTCCCACTCGTCGAGCAGGCACTCGCGGCTCCCGATCGCGCCGCGCGAATACGCCTCGCCGAGCTCGCGCCATCCCGGCCGGGCGAGCCGCTCGAGGAGGTGCACGCCTGTGTCGGCCTCGCTGACGGTGCCGTCGAAGTCGACGAACACCGCCGTTCGCGTGAGATCGAGACCGAGGACGTCGATGTCGGACGCGTCGGGCACCCGGCGATGGTATGCAGGCCGCTCGTAGGCTGGTGCACGAGATGGCACTCTCGGTCGGGGTCGTCCCGCACACGCATTGGGACCGCGAGTGGTACGCGTCGTTCCAGACGTTCCGGGTTCGCCTCGTCGGGCTCCTGGACGAGCTGCTCGACCTCCTCGAGCGCGACGAGACGTACGAGCGGTTCCTGCTCGACGGTCAGACCGTCGTGATCGACGACTACCTCGAGGTTCGCCCCGAAGCCGCGCCCCGGCTGGCCGCCCTCGCGCGAGAGGGGCGGCTGCAGTTCGGTCCATGGATGGTCCTCATGGACGAGTACATGGTGTCGGGCGAGACGATGGTCCGCGACCTCCAGGCGGGCATCGCACGCGCGACCGAGCTGGGCGCGGTGATGGAGGTGGGCTACCTCCCCGACATGTTCGGGCACGTCGCGCAGATGCCCCAGCTGCTCCGACTCGCCGGCTTCGAGCACGCCGTCGTCTGGCGCGGCGTGCCCGCGTCGATCGATCGCACCGCCTTCTGGTGGGAGGCGCAGGACGGGTCACGCGTGCGAGCCGAATACCTCTACGGCTCGTACTCCAACGGGCGTGATCTCCCCAAGGAAGCGACCGCGCTGGTCGCGCGCACCCGCGGCTACGAAGCCGAGCTCGGCGCCGCCCGCCTCGACGATGGCGGGATGCTGCTGATGAACGGCACCGACCACCAGCTCCCCCAGCCCTGGCTCGGGCAGGTCGTCGCCGACGCCAACGCGGCCCAGGACGAGTACCGCTTCACGATCACGTCGCTCCCCGAGTACCTCGCGGATCAGCCGTCACCCGACGATCTCCCCGTCTGGTCGAGCGAGCTGCGCTCCGGTGCGCGCGCCAACGTGCTGATGGGCGTGGCCTCGAACCGGGTCGACGTGCACCAGGCGTGTGCAGCGGCCGAGCGGGCGCTCGAGCGACGCGCCGAGCCGACGAGCGCGCTGCTGCTCGCGGCCGACCGCTACCCGGAACGGTTGCTCGAGATCGCCTGGCGAGCCCTCGTGCTCAACAGCGCCCACGACTCCTCGTGCGCGTGCAGTGCCGACGAGGTGGTGGACGCCGTGGCCGTCCGCTACCAGGAGGCGCGCCAGATCGGTGATGCGCTCACGCGCGACGCGCTGCACGAGCTCGCCACGCGCGTCGACGCGCCACCCGGGTCGACACTCGTGTGGAACCCGACGCGGGTGCAGCGAGGCGGTCTCGTGCGCCTGACCGTCCCGGGCGAGGGCCCGGTCCACCTCGTCGACGACGAGGGCCGGCCGTGCCCGACGCAGCTGCTCGGGATCGTCGGTGGTGACGGCTTCAGCGCCACGGTCGTGGGCACGAAGGTGCGCTGGGTCCTCGAGATGATCCGGGGCCCGGAGTTCGCCGGTGCTCGAATCGGGCAGGTGACCCGACGTGAGGCCGCGCCCGACGACTGGGAGTACACGTTCCACGCCATCCGCGGTGGCGACGAGCCGATCGACCTCGAAGCGCTGCGCGACGAGCTCCTCGACCTCGGCGAGCGTGGCGCGACGTTGCGATTCCGCCAGACGCTCCCGCCGGCGCGTGACGTGCTCGTCGACGCGGCGCCCGTTCCCGGGTTCGGCTGGCGCACCTTCACCGCAGCCGAGGGTGCCGGCCCTGCGTCGACGCTCCGCGCCGGGGAACGCTTCCTCGAGAACGAGCACCTGCGCGCCGAGGTCGACGTCGCCGATGGCACGCTCACGCTCACCACCGCCGACGGAGTCGTCGTGTCAGGCGCGAACCGCCTCGTCGACGGAGGTGACGGTGGCGACACGTACAACTACTCGCCTCCCGCAAGAGACACGAGCGTCGACCAGCCGACGTCGCTGCACATCGAGGCGACGGAGCACGGCCCCGTTCGCGCACGACTCGTCGTCACCGCGTCGTACGACCTGCCGCGTCATGCTGTTGGTGACGAGCGCTCGTGCGAGCGCCGAAGCGACGAGACGGACGCTGTCGACGTGCACACGACGCTGGAGCTTCGGGCCGGTGAGCGGTTCCTGCGCATCCACGCGGAGCTCGACAACCGGTGCCGCGATCACCGTCTGCGCGCGCACTTCCCACTGCCGGAGCGTGTCGACGGGTCCGACGCGGAGTGCGCGTACGCGGTCGTCCACCGCGGCCTGACGGCCGAGGGCGGGCCCAACGAGGTCGGGCTCCCGACGTTCGTGTCGCGGCGCTTCGTCGACTGCTCCGACGGTGACCAGGGAGTCGCGCTCCTCCACGACGGCCTGCTCGAGTACGAGGTGGTCGCCGACGACCGCGGCACCGGCGGCGAGCTCGCTCTCACGCTGCTGCGCGCCACGGGGTACCTGTCACGCTCGGAGCTGACGCTGCGACCCAACCCCGCCGGGCCCCTCGACCCGCTCGACGGGCCGCAGCTCCAGGGTCGCCTCGTCGTCGACTACGCGGTGCTCCCACACCGAGGCAGCTGGCGCGATGCCGACGTGCATGCGGCTGCGGACGCGTTCCTGGTTCCGCTCGAACGAGTGCGCGCCGGCGGCGCGCAGTGCTCCGCACCGGCGAGCGGCCAAGCACTCCGCGTCGACGGCGCCGAAGTCTCGGCGGTGCGGCGTGAGGAGGGCCGGCTCGTCGTGCGCGTCCACAACGCGTCACCGGAGCCGTCGACGGTGGGCATCGCGGTCGATGGCAACGTCGCGCTCGGCGACGTCGTCAACCTGCGCGGCCGCGTCCTCGAGTCGTTCACCGGGAGCCGAGGGCTGCGCCCCTGGGAGATCGCGACGCTGCGTCTCGAGTGATGCGCGTCAAGGAGCGGCAACGGCGTACACCTCGACGGGGTCGTCGAAGCCGTGGAGCGAGCGCCGGCCGAGGCTGACAGCCGCGGTCCGCTCGCCCAGCCGGCGAGCCGCCTCGGCGTCGCAGACGATCTGCTCGGGCTCGGCCATCTCGACGAGGCGCGCCGCACGGTTGACGACGGGCTTGAACACGTCGCCGTCGCGCGTCACGATCTCGCCCGCCGCGAGGCCGACGCGCAACGGCGGGAGCTGCGGGTCGTCCACGAGGCTCCGGGCGATCTCCACCGCGCTCCGAGCGTTCCCGGCCACGAACATCGCCTCGTCGCCGATCGTCTTGACGAGCCGAGCGCCCGGGCGCGCCGCGGCCGCGACGGCACGCTCCGCGACCGAGCCCCTCGAGCTCCTCCGGCGAGATCCATTGCGTCAGCGACGTGTATCCGACGACGTCGGCGAAGGCGACCACCGCGTCTGACGTCTGGTTCGTGGTAGGTGCCACGCCCCACGCCGAGTACCGCCGTCCGGCCCCGACGAGGTGGTGCCGGTGCACCGTCTCGAGCATCGGGTACAGCGGCGGGACCACGGTGCGCGCGACGTCGACGAACCTCCTGGCGATGTCCGCGTTCGTGCCGCCCTCCGAGCGGCGCCTCGAGGACCGAGCGCGCGCTCGAGATCGCGCCATCCGCGAGGCGAGCCGTCGCGCTGCCGGCGGTGCGGATGAGGGCGAGCGCCGGGGCGAGCCCGAACGTCGCCTCGGCAAGGCGGAAGAACCCGAAGAGGTCCACGTCGCGCTCCGAGCAGGCGAGCGCGTGCGCGGACGGCTCCACGAGACCCAAGGCACGCCACACGCGTCGACCCAGCTCGGCGTCGATGCCCGACCGCTCGATCGCTTCGTCGAGCGTCAACCGCTCCGTGCCCCCTGGAGCACTCGTTCCGCGGGGATCGCGTGAAGGCGTCGTTCGGCGATCGCGTCACGCATCTCTTCGACCGTCGCGCCGAGCCCGAGCGCGAGGCGGAGCATCTCGAGTCGATCCTCGGCGTCCGGCGCCTCCGGGTCGTGGAGGCCGAGCGCCTCCAGCGCCGCGGGGTCGACGTCGGGATCGAGCATCCCCCCACTCATCCGGCCGACTCCGCGAGCAACGCCTCGCCGCCCGCCCCGGCGTTCGTCCAGGCTGGATCGAGCCCGGGAGCCCGCAGGCGCACGCCCTGAGGCGCGGCCCACAGCAGCGCCGGCCGCGTCCCGTGCCAGCGCACTGCGAACGAGACCGGACCGGCGCGCGTCGGTGCGTCGTGGACCTCCAGCGGGTGCCCCCGCCACGCCGGCGGGAGCTCGTGCAGCAACGTCACGGCGCCGTCCCGTTCGGTGACCAGCAGGGATCGCACGGCGAGCAGGAGGGCGGGGGCGACTGCGTCGATGCGACCCGGCGCGCTCGCGGCGTCGACGAGCTCGTCGAGGGCCCCAGCCCGCGCCGGGGGAGATCGCCGACTCGCCCGTCGCCGCTCCCGACCGGAGAGCCCTCGCCACGCGGCCTCGGCTTCGGCGTCGAAGCCCCAGTCCTCGAGCGCCGCGACAACGTCGCCCGACGGACGGCCATCGGACCCGGACAGCAGGAGCTGAGCGCGAGCGGCGCGCACGGCCTCGGTCAGGCGGGCGTCGGGGAGCTCGACGCGCATGCCCCGGTCGAGCTGCGCGGTCCAGCCGCGTGCCACGTCGTCCGCTGACGGCAGGGAGCGCGGGTCGACGGCCTGGCGCGACGTCGGGTCGATCGCGGCCCGCACCGAGACGCGATGCGGCACCGGCAGCAGGAACGCAGCCTCGATCCGGCCGGCCCGGTCGCGGGTCGTGGGGAAGGTGCCCTCGCGAGCCGCCCCGCCACATACCTCGACATCGGTCGACCGGGCGATCGCCACCGACCAGCGCGACGGCGCACGCGTGAGGGCCAGGCCGGGACGCTGATCGACGACGACGAGCTCGCCGCCGAGCTCGACGCGCCGCGCGTGCTGGACCACGAGCGCGACGACGAAGGGCGCGGCGGACTCGTTGGCGACGTCGACGACGATCGTGCCGCCGGCGTCGGGGACCGAGTACACCCGAACCACTGCGTCGCCACCGGGAACGCGCAGCGCGGTTCGCACGATCGGGACGCCGCCGTCGAGCTGCTGGCGCACGGTCGTCTCCCGAGCCGGCATGCGCCACCGGTCGTCGGCGCCGATCCACCAGGTCAGCCTCCATCCAGTTCGCTCTGGCTGCACCGTGCCATCGGGCAGCACGCGCGCGCCGGCGGCACCGCCGAGCACGCCGATGCGCGTCACCGGATGCCGTCGAGCTCGGCCTTGGCCTCGCGCAGCATGAGAGAGGGCACCAGGTCGGCCGGAGTTGCGTCTTCGTAGAGCACGGCACCGACCATCGCTGCGATGGGCATCTCGACACGGTGCTCGCGAGCGATCTCGAGAACGGCCGCCGTGCTCTTGACCCCCTCGGCGACCATGTTCGTCTCGGTGACGATGTCGTCGAGAGAGCGGCCGCGGCCGAGCTCGACGCCGACGCGACGGTTGCGGCTCTTGTCGCTCGTACAGGTCGCGACGAGGTCGCCCATCCCTGCGAGCCCGGCAAACGTGAGGGGGTCGCCGCCGAGCGCGATGCCCAGCCGCGCGAGCTCGGCGAGACCGCGGGTGATGAGCGCGGCTTTCGTGTTGTCGCCGTACCCGAGGCCGGCTGCGATGCCGGCGGCGATCGCGATGACGTTCTTGAGCGCACCGCCGGCTTCGCACCCGACGACGTCCGGGTTCGTGTACACGCGGAACGTGCGAGTCATGAACAGCGCCTGGAGCTCGGCGGCGGTGCTCTCGTCACCGATCGCCACGACCGATGCGGCCGGCTGGCCCTCGGCGACCTCGCGCGCGAGGTTCGGGCCGGTGAGCACGCCGATCAGCGCTCGCGGATGCTCGGGCAGCACGTCGGCGACGATCTCGGTCATGCGCAGCCGAGTCCCCTGCTCGACACCCTTCGACAGGCTGATCACCGGCACCTTCGGCCCGATGTGCGACGACGCGGCACGGAGCACCTCGCGAAACCCGTGCGACGGCACCCCCACGACGATCACGTCGGCGTCGGTGCAGGCTTCCTCGAGGGCCGCGGTCGCCCGTAGCGACGGCGGGAGGCTGATCTCCGGGAGGTAGCGATCGTTCTCGTGGTCGCGCCCGATGCGGTCGGCCAGCTCCGGGTCACGAGCCCAGAGCACGACGTCGGCATGGTCGGCGACGATCGCGGCGACCGCGGTCCCCCAGGAGCCGGCACCGATGACCGCAGCTCGGGTCATGTGTCGACGCGCGAGTGCCGGACGGTGGGGCGGGCCACCGCGGTCTCGGGCTTCCGCACCCACCAGTCGCCCTCGCCGTCACGAGGACGCTGCGGGTAGACGGCGCGCGCTCTGGCCACGCACTCGGCGATCGCCGTCATGATGCGATCGGTCGCCTCGTGCACGTCGTCGTCGGGCGCGACGCGGACCGGATCTCCGACGACGACGGCCTCGGCGATGCCGCGGCGCCACTTTGGTCGCCGGCCCTTGAAGAGGATCCGATGCGCACCCCAGAGCCCGACGGGGGTGACGGGCACCCCGCTGGCGGCGGCGAGGCGAGCCGTCCCGGTGCGCGCCGGCATGGGCTCGAGATCGAGCGAGATCGTGCCCTCCGGGAACACCACGACGCACTCGCCGGCTCGCAGGGCCTCGACGGCCGCATCGAGCGACACCGACGCGTCCCCGGTGTGGCGCCGCACCGGGATCTGCCGGATCTGGCGCAGGCCCCAGCCGAGCCCGCGCTTCTCGAAGAGCTCGGCCTTGGCGAGGAACCGCACACGTCGGTCTCGCTGGTCGGCAAGGTAGGCGAGGACGAGCGGGTCGAGATACGACGTGTGGTTGCTCGCGAGGAGGACCGGCCCGTGCGCGGGGACCCGGTGTGCTCCCTCGAACGTCCAGCGCAATCCGTGGCCGAGCGGGACGAGCAACGCGGCGCGGGCCACGGAGTAGACGGGCTCCACGCCGGTAGCATAGGCAGCCCCATGTCGCGTGCTGGCGTCGTCGTTCCGATTCGTTCGTTCACCGACGCGAAGCTGCGTCTGGCGGCTCAGCTCAGCGAAGAGCGTCGCGCTGACCTCGCGCGCCGGTTCGCGACGCGGGTGCTCGAAGCTGCGGTGCCGATGCCCGTCACCGTGGTGAGCTCCGCGCCCGAGGTCGTGACCTGGGCGGGTGATCTCGGGCTCGAGGTCGTCGCCGATCCGGGAACCGGCCTCGACGGTGCCGCGGAAGCGGGACGCCGACACGTTGCCGACCTCGGGCTGACCCGCGTCGTGGTCGCGCACGCTGACCTGCCGAACGCGCGGTCGCTCGAGCCGCTGGCCCGCGACGGCGCGCTCCCGATCGTGACGCTCGTGCCGTGCCATCGCAACGACGGCACCAACGTCTGCTCGTTGCCGGTCGACTTGCCCTTCCAGTTCTCGTACGGGCCGGGCTCGTTCCACCGCCACGTCGAGGAGGTGGCGCGGGTCGGCGCCGAGCTGCGTGTGGTCCGCCGGCCCGACCTGGCCTTCGACGTCGACGTGCCGGCCGACCTCGAGCAGCTGGAGCTCGCGGACGTCGCGGATCTCGCCGGTGATCGACCCGCGTGACGGAACCGACGCCGACGACCAGTGAGATCTCCGTGGACGTTCCCACGCCGGAGCGCGCGCTGGCCGTCGGCGCGCACCCCGACGACGTCGAGTTCGGATGCGCAGCGACGTTGGCGAAGTGGTCGGACCAGGGCACCGACGTCCAGGTCCTCGTGCTCACCGACGGGTCCAAGGGGTCCTGGGATCCAGCGGAAGACCAGCGTGCGCTGATCAGCACCCGCAAACGCGAGCAGGAAGCGGCCGCGAGCGCGCTCGGCGCGTCGACGGTCCACTTCCTCGACCTCGTCGACGGCGAGCTCACGGGCAACCGCGGCGAGGTCGGCGCAGTCTGCGAGGCGCTGCGCGCCGTGCGACCCGACCTCGTGCTCGGCCATGACCCCTGGAAGCGCTACCGGCTGCACCCCGACCACGCCGCGGCGGGCCGTCTCGTGGTCGAAGGCATCGTCGCGGCACGCGACCCCCACTTCTTCCCCCGCCTCGGCGCTCCGCACCGACCCGAGCGACTGCTCCTCTTCGAGCCCGACGTGATCGACCACGTCGAGCGAGTCCACGAGTCGTTCGACGCCAAGATCGACGCGCTCTTCGCGCATCGCAGCCAATGGCCGTCGACCATGGGCATCGAGGTCGGCTCCCCGGACGAGGAGGATCAGACGAAGGCCTTCGTCGAACGCCTCCGCGCCGAGGCGGCCGAGGCCGGTGAGCTGATCGGCGGAGGAGTCGCAGAGCCCTTCAAGCGCATGGAGCCGCTCTAGGCCTGTTCGCCGACGGCCGGCTCGGCCGGCCGTCACCTGATCGGTGCGGAACAGCGGGGCGCCGGGGGGAGTTTACGAGAGGGGGCCTGCCCCCTCGTGCAGACGCGACGAAGGGGCCCCGGAGGGCCCCTTCGCGGTCGAGCTGTGTGTG
>CAZHKE010000013.1:0-16010 GCA_964532485.1 uncultured Bifidobacteriaceae bacterium | reverse complement strand
CGACGACGCCGCTTGGCCGGAGCCTTCTTCGCCGTGCGGCGCCGGGTGGTCTTCCGTGCCGTCGACTTGCGGGCGGTCGTCTTCCTCGTCCGCCGCTTCGCAGGCTTACGAGCCGTTGTCTTCCTGGCCGCGCTCTTGCGTGTACGTCGCTTCGCCGGAGGCACGGTCACCACCTTTCTCTTAGGGTTCGGGTTCCGAGTCTGCTCAGGTTCGAGCAGCTCGGTCTCAGAGTCCGCCGCTGCTGTTGACCTGCTTCTTGAAGTCGGCGGCTACCGAGAACTTGACGGCCTTCGACGCCGGGATGTGCACCGGCTCTCCGGTCCGCGGGTTACGACCTTCACGTGCCTTCCGATCGGTGCGCGAGAACTTCCCGAAGCCGGGAAGCGCGACCGCGTCGTCACGCGCCACTGCTGCCACGACGGTGTCGATGAAGACCTTCAGCGCCTTGTCGGCGTCAGCCTTCGAGAGACCAGCCCCGTCGGCGATCTTGTCGATGAGCTCTGCCTTGTTCACGCTGTTGCCTCCAAGGTTCGCGTGTTCTTCAAGAAAGTCGAACGCATCTACCGGTGAGTGTCAAGCATTTCAAGGGGCAGCGCGTTTGAGTCGCGCACAACAGACCTGGCACGACGCGCGCGCCGAGATCGAAGGTAAACGATCGAGCGCGCGAAGTGGTGGATATTCGAGCATTTTTCTTGATCGCGGCATCACGTCGAGCGCAGCTCGTCTCGACACGCGCATCGCGCGTCCAGCCGCCTGGCAGCGCGAAAGCCTTGTAACGCAAGTGTCTCGCGTCATCACGCGCACGCGCGTCGGCGCGCGCTGGACCGGGACTCGCGCGCACGCGCGACGAGCGCGAGCAAGCTCCGCGAGGTCTTGACAGCGCGTGGGGCGCGACGGTCGCGCGCCCTCGGAAGCCCGGCGCGTGACGCAGCTCGCGGGCGTGGCGGACTGAACGGAGCTCGCCCGGCGAGCAACCGCGCGTGGAGGAGCGAGCGTCCGAATGATGTGGCAGCCCCGAGCAGATTCGAACTGCCGTTTCCGCCTTGAGAGGGCGGCGTCCTAGGCCACTAGACGACGGGGCCGAAACCGACACGCCGCCTGGCCGACCGGTCGGGCGACCGGGTGATCAGGCGATGCGTCGGCTGCGCTCGGGGGGGAGGACTCGAACCCCCAACGACAGGACCAGAACCTGTTGTGTTGCCGATTACACCACCCCCGAAGGTGCAATCAGGATAGCGAAGACGATCTCACCGCCCCGCAGCGACAGGCGGGCGCCGCCGCCCCACACCGTCACAGGCTCGACCGGTCCGACGCGCGCGCGAGACGGCCGAACCCGAACACCTCGCCGAACGCGACTCGTAGCGCCTCCGAGCCGTATCGCAACCACTCGTCGACGCCGTCGATGGGGCTCGAGCGCGTCGGGGACGTGTCCGCCTCGAACCCGAGCTCCTCCGCGATGAGCCGGATGCGCAGCGAGTGGAACGGATCGGAGACGAGCGTCACCTTGTGGATCCCGCGGTCCTGGAGGAACCGTGCTGACGCGGCGAGCGACTCCCACGAGCTGTTGCCCGTCGTCTCGCGCAGGATCGCGTCGTCCGGGACGCCCAGCTCGTGCAGGTAGTCGGCGCCGGCACCGGCCTCGGTGAACCGGTCGCCGGGCTGCTTGCCGCCGGTGACGACGATCGTCGGAGCGACGCCGTCGTGCCAGAGCTCGGCCGCGTGGTCGAGCCGAGCCTCGAAGACGTCGGTCGGTCGACCGTCGTACTGCGCGGCGCCCAGGACGATGATCGCCTCGCTCGTGTCGCGCTCGTCGGCGTCGGCGGCTCGCCACACGCGGACGAACGTCACGAGGTAGAAGCCGACGAGGATGAGCACGACGACGACGGCCACCTGACGCGCGAGCTTCCACGTCAGCCACGTCATCGAGATCGCCATGTCGCGTCAGGTCACTCGAGCCGTGTGCGTGCCGCCGCGATCCGCGCGCGGGAGCGCTCACGCCCGAGCAGCACCAGCGAGTCGAACAGGGGCAGACCGGTCGGACGACCCTCGATCGCGGAGTAGACCGCAGGAATCACCTTGCGGACCTTGTAGCCGGCGGCCTTGAGCCGCTCGTTGAAGTTCGTGCCGTCGACCGTCCACTCGCATCGCGCGAGGTGCTCGTCGACGAGCTCCAGCACCGCGGCGACGTCTTCGATCGCGCGGAGCGTCGACCAGGCCTCGTCGTCGATCTGGAAGTCTGCGTCGTCGACGAACAGGAAGGCGGCCTGGTCGAGCAGCTGGCCGAGGGTCACCGAGCGCTCCTGCCCGATGCGGACCGCCTCGCGCAGCAACGCTCGGTCCGGCGTCGCGCCGAATCGGGCCTCGGCGAGTGGCAGCGCCCTCGACTCGAGCTCGGGGAGCGTGAGCCGGCGGACCCACTCCCCGTTCATCCAGTCCAGCTTCTGGTGGTCGAACGCGCCGGCCGCGTGCGTCACGCCGTCGAGCGAGAACGCCTCGATCACCTCGTCCATGGTCATCACCTCGCGTCCGTCGTCGGGTGACCAACCGAGCAGCGCGAGGTAGTTGCAGACGGCCTCCGGGAGGTACCCGTCGGCGCGGAAGTCCTCGAGCGCGACCGCGCCGTGTCGCTTCGAGAGCTTCGAGCGATCGGGCCCGAGGATGAGCGGCAGGTGCGCGTACACGGGAGGCTCCCGACCGCCGAGCGCTTCTCGAAGCGCGAGGACGCGGTGCGTGGAGTCGAGCAGGTCCTCACCCCGAATCACGTGGGTGATGCGCATCTCGAGGTCGTCGACGGCGTTCGCGAGGAAGAAGATCGGCGAGCCGTCGTCGCGGACGACGACGAAGTCGGAGATCGACGACCATTCGACGCGCACCTCACCTCGGATCTCGTCGAGGAAGTGGCTCGATCCTTCGTCGGGCGTACGGAAGCGGAGCGTCCGCGGTCGCCCTTCCCCGGCGCGCGCCGCTCGCTGCTGGCGGGTCAGGTCGCGGCAGTGCCCGTCGTAGCCGGGTTGGCGTCCGGCTTCGCGCGCAGCCGCGTTGCGGGCCTCGAGCTCTTCGGGTGTGCACGAGCACTCGTAGACCCGACCGGCCTCGAGCAGCCGGTCGGCCGCCGCGCGGTACTCCGCGAAGCGCTGGCTCTGGCGGATCGGCCCCTCGTCCCAGTCGAGGCCGAGCCACTGGAGCGTGTCCTGGATGCCGACGACCCACTCCTCCCGCGATCGGGCGCGGTCTGTGTCCTCGACCCGCAGCAGCAAGTCGCCATCGTGGTGCCGGGCGAACAGGTAGTTGAACAGCGCTGTGCGCGCGGAGCCGACGTGGAGCGATCCGGTCGGCGCGGGCGAGAAGCGCACCCGCACCGTCTCGGTCGTCATGGTGGTCGCGCTCGCATCTTCGGAGGCTAGCGAGAGAGCGGGTCAGGACCGCGCCGCGACCTCGTCGAGGAGGCGACGGGCGATCACGATCCGCTGGATCTGGTTCGTGCCCTCGTAGATCTGCGTCGCCTTCGCGTCGCGCATCATGCGCTCGACGGGGAAGTCGCGCGTGTATCCGGCACCGCCGAGCAGCTGCACCGCGTCCGTCGTCACCGACATCGCCGTGTCGCTCGCGTACAGCTTCGCCATCGACGCCGCCCTCGTCAGGTCGTCGCCACCGACCTCGGCCATCGAGCAGGCGCGGTACACGAGCAGGCGGGCCGCCTCGACGCGGGTCGCCATGTCCGCGAGGAGGAACTGGATGCCTTGGAAGTCGGCCACTCGCGAGTCGAACTGGCGCCGATCGGTGACGTAGCGACTCGCAACGTCGAGGGCCCCCTGTGCGATCCCGAGCGCCTGCGCACCGACGATCGGGCGGGAGCCGTCGAGCGCCTCGAACGCGTACCCGAGGCCGGCGCCCTCCTCACCGATCAGGTTCGTCGCCGGCACCTCGACGTCGTCGAGCAGCAGCTCGCCGGTGGGCGAGCCGCGCATCCCCATCTTCGACTCCAGCTTCCCGACCGCGAAGCCGGGCGCGTCGCGCTCCACGACGAATGCGCTGATCCCGGAGCGTGCGCGAGCGCCGGGGTCGGTGACCGCGAAGACGGTGTAGAAGTCCGAGATCCCGGCATTCGAGATCCAGGCCTTGCGACCGTTCAGCACGTATGCGTCGCCGTCGCGCACGGCACGCGTGGTGATCGACGTCACGTCGCTGCCGGCCTGAGGCTCCGAGAGGCAGTAAGAGCCCTGCCACTCGCCACTCACGACGCGGGGGACGACCCGGGCCGCGAGCTCGGGCGCGCCGTGGCGAATGATGGGAGCGCACGCGAGGCGGGAGATGAAGACGAACAGCGCCGACGACGCGCAGACCCGCGCCACCTCCTCGACGAGCATGGCGTACGCGATGCCGTCGCCGCCGTCACCGCCGTGCTCGGTGGGGTACGGCAGCGGGAGGAAGCCCGATGCCCGGTAGGCCTCGAACGACTTCCAGGGGTACTCCGAGCGCTCGTCGGCGTCGGCCGCGTGCGGTGCGACCTGCTCCTCGGCGAAGCGCCGGAGCGCGAGGCGCAGCTGCTGATGCTCCTCCGACAGGACGAACCGGCTCATGGCCGGGCGGAGCCTACTGTCAACCCCTGACGCCCGGGTCAGGGATCGGCGCGTCCGGGACCCGGGTCAGGCGGGGCCGGCCTCCACCGCGGCTCGTACGGTCGCCCGCACAGCCTCGACGCGACCCATCAACGCCGTGGGCGCGAGGCGCAGCTCGTCGAGCGGGACGGCGTCGCAGATCGTGCGGCGGCGCGCGTAGTCGTCGTGGGCGCCCTCCACCGCCTGCGCGCGCCAAGCCGCGAAGTCGGGCGGGCAACCACCCTGGTAGCCCAAGGCGAGCATGGCGCACTCGAGGTCGGGCATCACCGGCGCCCGTCCGTACGACGCCGCTCGTCGCATGCCGAGCCCGCCGACGACCGAAGCCGCGTCGTCGCTGTGCTCGCCGGGAGCGAGCGCCAACCGGTCGCGCACCCGGTGCACGAGCGCCAGCGCGTAGCCGACGTTGGGTCCGGGCGACCCGAGCAGCAGCCCGTGCGGCTGGCCCGTGGCGACCTCGTCGCCGGGGCGTCCGATGGTCCACGCCGCCGGGGCGGGGATCCTCACGCCCGGGGCGACGTTCTGGGCCTGGCGCGGGAGCTCGTCGAGCTCGGGGGCGACGTACGGATCGGTCGACACGCCGCGGCAACCTACTCCCCGGACGACGGCTCCCCGGACGACGGCTCCCCGGACAACGGCTCCCCGGACGACGGCTCCCCGGACGTGGAGGTGCCCTGGAGCAGCCCGAAGACGAGAGAGTCGTAGAGCGCCTGCCACGACGCCTCGATGATGTTCTCGCTCACCCCGATGGTCGTCCAGCTCCGGTCGCCGTTGGCGCTGTCGATGAGAACCCGCGTCACCGCGCCGGTTCCCTTCTGGGTGTCGAGGACGCGCACCTTGTAGTCGGTGAGGTGCACGCGGTCGAGGTCGGGGAAGCGGGCGCCGAGCGCGTTGCGCACCGCCTGGTCGAGCGCGTTCACCGGCCCGTTGCCCTCGGCCGTCGCGACGAGCCGCTCGCCGCCGACCTGCAGCTTGATCGTCGCCTCGGTGCTGACCCCGGCGCTCTCGCGCCCGGAACCGACGTCGGACGACGGGACGAGGTCGTCGGTGATCACGCGGAACGACTCGACGACGAACCAGCCCTGCTCCCAGCCGGCGGCGCGTCGCATCAACAGCTCCAACGACGCGTCCGCGACCTCGAAGTGGTAGCCCTCGTGCTCCATCCGCTTCAACGTGTCGACGACGTCGTTGACCTGCGGACCGTCGAGCTCGATGCCGAGCTCCTGGCACTTGAGCATGATCGTCGAGCGACCCGCGAGCTCCGAGACGACGAACCGCGTGCCGTTGCCGACCGTCTCGGGCGACACGTGCTCGTAGGCGTCGGGTCGCTTGGAGATCGCGCTCACGTGCAACCCCGCCTTGTGCGCGAACGCCGATTCTCCGACGTAGGGCGCCTGCGGGTTGAGCGCCATGTTCACGAGCTCCGCCACGTGGTGCGCCACTGGCGTGAGCCGATCGAGCCGCTCGACCGGGATCGTCTCGATCCCCATCTTCAGCGTGAGGTTCGGGATGATCGTCGTGAGGTTGCAGTTCCCCGTGCGCTCGCCGTACCCGTTGATCGTGCCCTGCACCTGGATCGCCCCACCGCGCACACCCGCGAGCGCGTTCGCGACCCCCGTGCCCGCGTCGTCGTGGAGGTGCACGGCGACGCCCACGTCACCCGACTGGCCGTCGGGCGCGAAGTAGCCGACGACCGCGCGGACGATCTCCTCGACCTCGTGTGGCAGCGTGCCACCGTTCGTGTCGCAGAGGACGAGACGCGTCGCGCCCGCCTCGGCGGCTGCCTCGAGCACTCGAAGCGCGAACTCGGGGTTGCGCTCGTAGCCGTCGAAGAAGTGCTCGGCGTCGAAGAGCACCTCGCGACCGTTGCCGCGGAGGAACTCGATCGACTCGGCGACCATCGCGACGCCTTCGTCGAGCGTCGTACCGAGCGCCTCGGTGACGTGGTAGTCCCACGACTTCCCGACGATGCAGACCGCGGGCGTCGCGGCCTCGATGAGGTGGCGCAGGGTGTCGTCGGAGTCGACCTTGCCCTTCGGGCGCCGGGTCGATCCGAACGCGACGAGCGTGCTCGTGGAGAGGTCGAGCTCGCGTGCGGCGCGACGGAACACCTCGTCGTCCTTCGGGTTCGCGCCGGGCCAGCCGGCCTCGATGTAGTCGACGCCGAGCCAGTCGAGCTGCTCGGCGATGCGCAGCTTGTCCTCGACCGTGAGCGAGATCCCCTCGAGCTGCGAGCCGTCGCGCAGCGTGGTGTCGTACACCTCGACTCGCCTCGGGAGCCCTCTTGCGCTCGCTGCGCGCGCGGAGCCGTCGTCAGCCATCGTCGGCATGCTCCAACCAGTCGGCGTACTTGTCGACCTGGCCGTGCACGGCCGCGAAGTACGTCTCCTGGATCTTGCGAGTGATCTCGCCCGGTTCGCCGATCTCGCGGTCGTCGACCTCGCGGATGGGCACGACCTCCGCCGCGGTACCACAGAGGAACGCCTCGTGGGCCAGGTACAGATCGGTGCGCAGCAGCGGCTCCTCGCGCACCTCGTACCCGAGGTCGCGGGCGATCGTCATCACCGAGTCGCGCGTGATGCCCTCGAGCGCGCCCGACGAGAGGGGCGGCGTGACGAGCACACCGTTCTTGACGACGAAGACGTTCTCCCCGGTGGCCTCCGCGACGGAACCGGCGGTGTTCAGCAGGATCGCCTCGTCGTAGCCGCCGTGGATCGCCTCGACCTTGGCCAGGCTCGAGTTGATGTAGATGCCCGTGCCCTTGGCCGCGACCGGGTTGATGTTCGGGTCCATGCGACGCCAGGTGGAGATCTTCATGCGCACGCCCTCGGCGAGTCCCTCGTCGCCCAGGTACGTGCCCCATGGCCACACCGCGATCGACACGTTCACAGGGCAGGGAAGCGGGTTGAGGCCCATCTCGCCGTAGCCGAGGTACACGAGCGGCCGGATGTAGCAGGAGTCGAGCCGGTTGGCCCGGATCGTCTCCTTCGTCGCCTCGACCAGCTCCGCGACCGAGTACGGGATGTCGATGTGGAGCAACCCGGCGGAGTCGTGCAGGCGTCGCATGTGGTCGGTGAGCCGGAACACGGCCGGACCACGCGAGGTCGGGTAGGCACGGACACCCTCGAAGACACCCGAGCCGTAGTGGAGCGTGTGCGTCAGCACGTGGATCCGCGCCTCGTCCCAGGCGACGAGCTCGCCGTCCATCCAGATCTTGTCGGTCTTCTCGATCGGCATCTCAGCTCCAGTATGACGGTCTCGGTCCCGGGTGCTCGCTCAACCTTCGACGAGGCGGGCGATCGCATCGCCGACCTCGCTCGTGGTGCCGGTCACACCGTCGGACTTCGCCACCGCTTCGCGGACGCGGGTCGCGGGCTCGTGCTCCCCCAGGAACTCGAGCAGCATCGCCCCAGAGACGATCGCGGCGCGCGGGTCGGCCTTCCCGGTGCCGGCGATGTCGGGCGCAGACCCGTGCACCGGCTCGAACATCGAGGGACCGGTGCGGTCGGGGTTGAGGTTCGCCGACGCGGCGCGCCCGATCCCCCCCGCGATCGCGCCACCGAGGTCGGTCAGGATGTCACCGAACAGGTTGTCGGTCACGACGACGTCGTAGCGGCCCGGGTCCTGCACGAAGTAGATGCACGCGGCGTCGATGTGGTGGTACCCGGTCTCGACGTCCGGGTGCTCTACCGCGACGACTTGGAACGTGCGATCCCACAGGTCACCGGAGAACGTGAGCACGTTCGTCTTGTGCACGAGCGTGACGTGCTTGCGCACGCGCGACTCGGCGACCTCGAACGCGTAGCGGATGCATCGCTCGATCCCGAAGCGCGTGTTCACCGAGCCCTGGGTCGCGATCTCTTGCGGTGTCCCGTGCCGCAGGAAGCCGCCCTCGCCCGAGTAGACGCCCTCGGTGTTCTCCCGGATCACGATCATGTCGACGCCGTCGTTCAGCTCGCTCGGACCCGCGGCGAACGGCCGGACGTTGGCGTACAGGTCGAGCTCGAAGCGCAACCGCAGCAGCAGGCCGCGCTCGATGATCCCCGGCGCCACGTCGGGCGTCCCGACGGCGCCGAGCATCACGGCGTCGCAGCCCCGGATCGCGGCCAGGTCGTCGTCGGGCAGGATCTCACCGTCGCGGAGGTAGCGCTCACCACCCAGATCGAACGAAACCGGCGTATAGGCGACGCCGGCGGCGTCGATCGCCTTCATCGCCTCGGCGACGACCTCGGGCCCGATGCCGTCGCCGCCGATGATCCCGATCCGGTGTGCCACTGGTCCCCTGGTCCCCTGCTCGTGCACTGCTGCTGACAACGAAAAACCGCCCACCGATGGTGGACGGTTGGCCGCGAGCGCCGGTGTGAGGCGCTCGCTAGTGAATGACGATGGCGGTGGTCATGCGTCGCATGGGCGAGCCATTGTCGCAGTCACCGGGGAACCGGTCAACCAGGTTCCCCCGGGACAGGAGCGGGCATCACGTGCCCGCGATGAGGACGACCGCCACGCCCGCGAGCGCGAGGCCGATCATCTGGTGCCGCGCCAGGCGCTCTCCCAGGAAGATCTGCGCGAGGGCGATGGTGCTCGCGGGGTACAGGGACGTGATGACCGCGACGAGCGCGAGCAACCCGTCCCGATTGGCCACGAGGAAGAGGACGTTCGCCGCCATGTCGAGCATGCCCGTGCCGACGGCGAGCCCGACCGCACCCCTCTTCGGCACGACTGCGTGGCGAAGCACGAGCGCGACGGCGACGGCCAGCACGAGCGTGGTCGACCGGGATGCGACCAGTGGCCAGAGACCGGCGTCGTCACCCGTGCGGTCGAGCAGCACGAAGAAGCCTCCGAAGCCGGCGCCGGCTCCGAGGGCCAGGAGCAGGGCCTGGGCGCGGTGGGCCGTCGGGTGCTCTTCCCGTCCCGGCGCCTCGCGCGCGAGCAGCGCGACGGCGACGACGGCGATGCCGACACCGACCAGCGCGGCAGCGCCCGGACGCTCGCCCAGCGCCAGGCCCGCGATCACGGGCACGACCGCACCGGTGACCGCCGTGACGGGGGCGACGACGCTCATCACGCCCGTCGCGAGCGCCCGATAGAAGAGGGTGACGCCCACCCCACCGGCGACCCCGGCTGCTGCTCCCCACGCGAAGTCGGCCGCCGTCGGTTCGGCCGGCAACAGCCCGACGACAGCGACGAGGATCGAGACCCCCGCGAGCGACGACACCGCGACCACGCCGAGCGAATCGCCGCTGCGCTTGGTCGCGATGCCGCCGAGGAAGTCGCCCGCGCCGTAGGTGAGGGCGGCGAGGACCGACAGGACGAAGACCAGAGGCGCCTTTCCTAGCCCGGCGCACCGTTCGGTGCGGCTCGTCGCCTGAGTACGCTCCGGGGATGGAGGAGGTGCACCTGTCCCCCGCGGCGCGCGACCGGCTGGCGGAGGAGCTCGAGCAGCGGTCAGGCGCGCGCCGCTCCGAGATCTCGCAGTGGATCGAGCGCGCTCGCGAGCACGGCGACCTCCGCGAGAACGCTGACTACGACGCCGCGAAGAACGAGCAGGGCCACAACGAGGCCCGCATCCGGCACCTCGAGGCCATCCTCAAGGCCGCCGTCATCGTCGAGGACGCCGAGGGTGACGTCGTCCAACCAGGAACGATCGTGGAGATCCGCATGGACGACGAAGACAGCACGACCACCTATCTGGTCGGGTCGATCGAAGAGCGCCACGAGACCTACGACGTCCTCTCCCCTTCGTCACCGCTCGGGACGCTCCTCATGGGCAAGACACCGGGCGAGTGCTTCGACTTCACCGGACCCAAGCGCGCGTTCCAGGTCGAGATCGTGAGCATCGCCCCGCTCGACGCCTGAGACCCGAAGGCCGCCACGAGCATGTGACGCTCATCGGCGCCCTGGTGTCGATGGATGTCACATCGTGGGAGCGAGGGGTGGCGGCGAGGGTGAGAGTGCTGGGAGTCGACGGGTGCCGGGGCGGTTGGGTGGCCGTCGCGCTGGAAGACGGGCGCTTCGCCGAAGTCGACACGGTGTCTTCGATCGGTGATCTCGTCGATGATCCGGCCGTGGTGATCGGCATCGACATGCCGATGGGCGAGACCACTCCCGGCGCCCGCGCCGGAGAGGCCGCGGCACGCCGCTTCCTCGGCCCGCGGCGGAGCACGATCTTCACGCCGCCACCCCTCGCTGCCGCGGTCGACGACTACGACGCGGCGAAGCGCATCGCGGTCGCGACCACCGGGAAGAGCATCTCGAAGCAGGCCTGGAACCTGCTGCCGAAGATGCGCGAGGTCGCGCCGCACTGGGCTCGTGATCCGCTCAGGCTCCGGGAGGCGCACCCGGAGTGCACGTTCGCGGCGATGGCCGGCGCGCCGCTCGCGTCGAGCAAGAAGACCCGAGAGGGGCTCGGAGATCGGCGGGCGCTGCTCCACACGCACGGCATCGCGGTCCCCGACGACCGTCTGCCCGGCTCGCAGCCGGACGACGTGCTCGACGCGGCCGCGGTCGCGTGGAGCGCGCATCGGATCGCGTCCGGGATCGCCATGAGTCTCCCCGATCCACCCGAGCACGATGCCGACGGCAGGCCCGTGGCCGTCTGGTGCTAGCGAACGCTCCCCCAACCGCCGCCGCCGGGGGTGCGCACGCGCAGCACGTCGCCCGCACGTAGCTGCACGGTGCACTTGTCGGGCAAGCGGGTGGCGCGCTCCTCGTCGCCGCCCGGCAGGAGCCAGTTCTCGCCCACCGCACCCGGGGCGCCGCCCGCGCTCCCCCAGGGCGCACTCACGCGACGCTCGGTGACGAGCGACAGCACCGCTTCATCGAGCACCTCGATGTCGCGCTCGATCCCGTCGCCTCCTACGTGCTCGCCGGCGCCACCGCTGCCGGAGCGCAGGGCGTAGCGGCGGACTCGCACGGGGAGGCCGCGCTCGAGCGCCTCGACCGGCGTGTCGGCGGTGTTCGTCATCGCGGTGTGGACGCCGCTCATTCCCGCGGCCCACGGCCTGCCGCCCTGCCCACCGCCGATCGTCTCGTAGTACACCCACGCGCGCTCGGAGGCGGCCCTACTGCCGAGCAGGACGTTGTTCATGGTGCCCTGACCGGCGGCGCCGAGTCGCCCGGGTTCGGCCTCGGCGAGCGCCCCGAGGCACACGTCGGCCACGCGCTGGCTCACCTCCACGTTCCCCGCGCCGACCGCGACCGGCGGGACCGCGGCGACCACGGTCCCCGGCACGGTGACGACGCGCACGGGTCGTAGCGCGCCACCGTTGGCCGGGATCGTCGGATCGGTCGCGGCGCGGATCGCGAACGCGACGGCGCTCACGGTCACCGCCTCGACGGCGTTGACGTTGCCGGGACGCTGCACGGCGGTGCCGGTGAAGTCGAACGCCACCTCGTCGCCGACGATGGCAACCGTCACCACGACCGGCATCGAGACCTGCTGCTCCGGCCGCGGGCCCGCCGAGTCGAGAACGTCGTCGAACCGGTACGTGCCGTCGCGCAGCTCGCCGATCGCGGCACGCATCCGTCGCTCGCCGTAGTCGAGGACCTCGGCGAGCTCGGCGATCGAGCCGAGCGCCGCGACGACCTCACCGAGCCGCGCGGCACCGACGACGTTGGCGCCGCGCTGGGCGTCGAGATCGCCGCGCCGCTCGTCGGGTGTGCGCGAGGCCCCGACGATCGTCGCCTGCACCTCCGGCGACAGCAGCAACGGCGGCAGTCGCAGGCCCTCCTCACCGATCTCCAGCGCGTCCGGCGGCATCGATCCCGGCGCGGTGCCACCGAGATCGGCGTGGTGCGCGCGGTTGGCGACCCACGCAACGAGCGCACCGTCGACGAACACCGGCTCGACCACCGTCACGTCGTTGAGGTGCGTGCCACCCCGGAACGGGTCGTTGCAGACGAGCTGGTCATCGGGCCCGACCCCGTCGCCGACCTCGTCGATCACGGCGCGGACGGCGACCGCCATCGACCCCAGGTGCACCGGGATGTGCTCTGCCTGCGCCAGGAGCTCGCCGCCCGCCGTGAAGCAGGCCGCGGAGCAGTCGGCTCGCTCCTTGATGTTCGGGCTCGATGCCCCGCGTCGCAGCACGGCGCCCATCTCGTCGGCGACACCGCTCAGGCGCGCGCCCAGCACCTGGAGCGCGGCGGGATCGAGGGTCACGACGCCGCACGCCCACGGCGCAGGACCCACGCGCCCAGCGGTCCCGGCGTCGCGACCCACCCCTCGGGGATCCACACGGTGCAGTCCGGCTCGGCGACGGCCGCGGGCCCGTGCACGAGCCGGCGCGCGGGCTCTGGGAGCGCGTCCAGCCGACTCGGCGACGGACACGTCGCCCGCGCGCGCACGGCGACGATCTCGATCGGGGCCTCGGGTCGCGCGAAGCCGTTCCGCCGCTCGTGCTCGGCATGGAACGCGTCGATCGACGGGACCGTGAGGGCATGGCTCTGACCGACATAGCGGCAGTCGACGAACGCTGACCCTGCGGCACCGTCGCCGACGAGCGCACACGCCTCCCTCGTCAGCTCAGCGGCGACGGCATGCACGTCGTGGTCGCTCGGCTCGGGCCACGACCGAACCACCTCACGCTGTCGTGGCGAGACCAGGAGGCCCACGGCCGAGAGCACCCCGGCGCGCGGCGGGACGATCACCGCCGCCATCCCGAGCGCGTCCGCGACCGAGCAGCCGTGCAGCGGCCCGGCGCCGCCGAACGCGACGAGCGCGAGCCCACGCGGGTCGACCCCCCGCGAGACCGTGACGACGCGCACCGCCGCCTCCATCGCCGCGTCGACCACGGCGACGACGCCCGCGGCGTCGATGTCGGTGCGCGTCAGCGCGGCAGCCGCCGCGTCCACGTCGAGGCGGCCGAGGTCGGGGAACGTCGCGTCCGGGTCGATCCGGCCGAGGACCAGATCCGCGTCGGTGACGGTCGGTTCGGTCCCACCGCGCCCGTAGCAGGCGGGCCCGGGCTGCGCGCCCGCGCTGCGCGGCCCCACGACGAGCGAGCCACCGACGTCGATCCGGGCGATCGACCCTCCGCCGGCACCGATCGTGTGCACGTCGAGCGAGGGCATGCGAACGGGGAAGCCTGCGACGACGCGCTCGGCGGCCGGCTCGGGCATCCCGCCGCGCACGAGACAGACGTCGGTGCTCGTCCCACCCATGTCGAAGCCGACCGCGTCGGTGAAGCCGCACGCCGCCGCGATGGCAGCGGCAGCGCGGGCACCTCCCGCGGGGCCCGAGAGCAGCAGCGCGACGGGGAGCTCGGCGGCGACGGCGGTCGGGACGAGCCCTCCGGCCGAGGTCATCACGAGCACGTCCGCCGCGAGCGGCGCGAGCTCCCGGAGGTACGTCCGACAGAGCGGCCGCAGCGTCGCGTTGGCGACCGTGGTCACCGTTCGCTCGTACTCGCGCATCTCCGGCGAGACCTCGTGCGAACAGGTGACATCGATGCCGCGCCCGCGCAGCACGCCCGCGACCGCCTGCTCGTGCGCCGGGTCGAGGTCGGCGTGGAGCAGGCACACCGCGACCGCGTCGACGCCCGCGGGGATCTCCGGCAGCGAGCCCGTGTCGAGCGGCTCCAGCTCCACACCGGTCGCGTCGAGCCGTCCTCCGACCTCGAACCGCAGCTCGCGTGGCACGAGTGCCACGGGGCGATCCGCGTGCTGGTCGTACAGCGACGGGCGCGTCTGACGAGCGATCTCGATCACGTCGGCGAAGCCGCGCGTCGTCACGATCGCGACTCGTCCACCTCGGCGTTCCAGCAACGCGTTCGTCGCCACCGTCGTCCCGTGCGCGAGCAGGTCTGGCTGCGCGTCGCCGATGGCGTGTAGCGCATCGCGCACCGCGCGCCCCGGATCGCCCGGTGTCGACGACACCTTGATGACGTGTCCGGTGTCGTCGACCAGGTCGGTGAAGGTCCCGCCCGCGTCGACGCCGACCAGCATGGCCGTCGAACCTCGCACACGGGCTGCTCGATGTCGACCGGAATACGATCGGCGACTCGTCCGTTCCGAACCCGGCGCAGCGCCGAGAACCGGGACGGGGAGCACGGAGCGGTGAGAGAGAATGACCACGTGAGCGGGCAGACGCTGTCGGAGAAGGTGTGGGAGCGCCACGTGGTGCGGCGCGACGAGGGTGCGCCCGACCTCCTCTACGTCGACCTCCACCTCGTGCACGAGGTGACGTCACCCCAGGCGTTCGACAGCCTGCGGATGCACGGCCGCGCCGTCCGCCGACCCGACCTCACCGTGTCGACCATCGACCACAACAACCCGACCACCGGTCCCGACGGCCCGCCGCCCGACGCCATCTCGGCGAAGCAGATGGCGGTCCTCGCCCGGAACTGCGAGGAGTTCGGGATCCGGCTCTTCGGGATGGGTGACCCCAACCGTGGGATCGTCCACGTGGTCGGACCGGAGCAAGGGCTCACGCAGCCGGGCATGACGATCGTGTGCGGCGACTCGCACACCTCCACGCACGGCGCGCTGGGTGCGCTCGCGTTCGGCATCGGGACGAGCGAGGTCGAGCACGTGCTGGCGACGCAGACGCTGCCGCAGGCTCGCCCGGGCACGTTCGCCGTCACGGTCGACGGTGATCTGCCGCCCGGCGTGACCGCCAAGGACATCGTCCTGTCGATCATCGCCCGGATCGGCACCGCCGGCGGTGTCGGCTCGATCATCGAGTACCGCGGCTCGGCCATACGGGGCCTCTCGATGGAGGGGCGGATGACCGTGTGCAACATGTCGATCGAGGGTGGCGCGCGCGCCGGAATGGTCGCGCCCGACGACACGACGTTCGCCTACCTCGAGGGACGGCCGTACGCGCCGTCGGGCACGGAGTGGGAGGAGGCGCTCGACGTCTGGCGGTCGCTCGCCACCGACGACGACGCGACGTTCGACAAGGAAGTCGTGATCGATGCCGCCGAGCTCCGACCCTCGGTGTCGTGGGGCACGAACCCGGCCCAGACGACCACGATCGACAGCGTCGTCCCCGATCCCGACTCGTTCACCGATCCGGCGGCGCGCGAGTCCGCGACGCACGCGCTGCGGTACATGGGCCTGCAGGCAGGAACCCCGATCCGGGAGATCGGCGTCGACACGGTGTTCATCGGCTCGTGCACGAACGCGCGCCTCGAAGACCTGCGCGCCGCGGCCGACGTCGTCCGCGGTCGCAGGGTGCGTGACGGCCTGCGCGCCCTGGTCGTCCCCGGCTCGATGCGCGTGAGAGCCGCGGCCGAGGACGAGGGCCTCGACCGCGTCTTCACCGGCGCCGGGTTCGAGTGGCGCGAGGCCGGGTGCTCGATGTGCCTCGCGATGAACCCCGACAAGCTGGCCGCGGGGGAGCGCTGCGCGTCGACCTCGAACCGCAACTTCAAGGGCCGCCAGGGATTGGGC
>CAZHKE010000012.1:67063-73319 GCA_964532485.1 uncultured Bifidobacteriaceae bacterium | reverse complement strand
GTGGAGGTGATGGGACTTGAACCCACGACTTCTACGTTGCGAACGTAGCGCTCTACCAGGCTGAGCTACACCCCCGCGGGGGCGTCATGGTACCAACCAGGTTGTGCTGTTCCCGGCGCTCTTCGACACGCGGCCGCTACGACGACGCGGTGCGCCGGAGCGCGAGCACGGTGGCGCCCCGCGGCGCCTCGACGTGCGAAACCGGCTCGTGATGACGCGTCGTGTCCAGGTGGTGCACGTTGCTCGGCACCGGGATCGGCGTCGGCGCGGGCCGTGACTGGAAGCGGCGCTGCTGAGACTTCGCCTTGAGCTGGAGCAGCATGTACACGTAGCCGCCGAGCGCGAGCACGGCGACGACCCACAGGCCCCAGAAGACCATGCTGCCCGCCATGAACGCCATCAGGAAGGTGACGCCGACGGCGACGAGCAGGCCCACGAGCACGTCGCGGCGACGCCTCTGCACCGGGCTCATGGCGCCGGGTGCGCGCCTGGGGGTCATCGACGGGTCGGGGCCGCCGACGGGGCCCATGATCGGCTGCAGCGGCGGGAGACCGGCGTCGGGGCTGCGGCTGTGACCGAGGCCCGTGCGCAGCTTGCCGACGAAGTCACCGATTCCGCTCGGCGCGCCCGACTCGGCGCGTGACCGGAGGATGGGCGGGAGGAGCACGGCACCCCAGAGGATGACCAGCACGAGGATCACCAGGATCGCCAAGTCGTGCTCCGCCCTTTCGTCTCCGCCGGACCGCTGAGCGGTCCCCTACAGCACACGGCACCCCGGGAGGGGTGCCGCAAGGAATGGGTCATGCTAACCAAGCGAACCCGCCCGAGGTCAACCTCTGGCGACGATTTTCGCGGATTTCGTGACGATTTCGTGGACTTTCGGCCTCAGATGCCCGAATTGTGGGCGTTTGACCGCCGATAGTGGCCGGAGCGCCCGCCGGTCTTCTCCCACAGCGCCAGCTCCCCGATCACCATCCCCCGGTCGACCGACTTGCACATGTCGTAGATCGTGAGCGCCGCGATCGCACAGGCCGTCAGCGCCTCCATCTCGACCCCGGTCCGGTCGACGGTGTCGACCTGCGCCTCGACCTCGACGTGGTCTTCCTCGATGCGAAAGTTCACGAAGACCGATCCGACGAGGAGGGGATGGCACAAGGGCACCAGGTTGGGCGTCTGCTTGGCGGCCTGGATGCCGGCGACTCGGGCGACGGCGAGCACGTCGCCCTTGGTGATCGCGCCGGTGGCGATCTTGCCCGCGGTCTCGGGCTGCATGGAGACCTGGCAGCGGGCGACCGCCCGGCGGTGGGTCGCGTCCTTGGCGGTCACGTCGACCATCCGTGCCCGCCCGAGCGGATCGAGATGGGTGAACTCGGAGGCGGTCACGACGCCCGAGTGTAGGGCTCGTCTCGGACTACCCGCCGATCTGGCTCATCGATCGGGGCGGGCGGATGAACGTGACCTGACCGATCTGGTGGCCAGCCCACTTCGTGCCGACGGCGCCGGTGATGGCGGTGGCGAGGTCGTCGTCGGAGCCACCGTCGCGGACGACGGCCCGCAGGTCGGTCTCGTCGAGCGCGAACAGGCACGTCCGGAGCTTGCCGTCGGCGGTGATGCGAATGCGGTCGCAGCGCTCGCAGAACGGCTCGGTGACGCTGGCGATGACCCCCACGTCGCCCTCGCCGTCGGCGTACTCGAACCGTTCCGCCGGCTCGATGTGGCCCGAGCCGGGGACCGCGTGCCGCTGCAGCGGGAACACGGCGTCGATCCGGTCGAGGATCTCGCGCGCGGGCACGACGCGCTCCATCGACCACTCCCCCTGCGCGTCGAGCGGCATGAACTCGATGAAGCGGATGCCGACGCCGCGCGCGCGGCCGAACGCGGCGAGGTCGACGATCTCGTCGTCGTTGACGCCGCGCATCACGACGCAGTTGATCTTCACCGGGTCGAGCCCGGCCTCGAGCGCGGCGTCGATCCCGGCGAGGACGCGCTCGAGGTCGTCGCGGCGTGTGAGGGAGCGGAACGTCTCGGCACGGAGCGTGTCGAGGGAGATGTTCACGCGTCGCAGGCCGGCGGCGGCGAGGTCGTGGGCCAGCTCGGGCAGGCGGACCCCGTTCGTCGTCATCGCGAGGTCGGTCCCGAGCGGGGCGAGCATCGTGAAGAGGCGCGGCAGGTGGGCGCGCAGCGTCGGTTCGCCGCCGGTGACACGGATGGCACCGAACCCGAAGCGGTCGACGCACACCCGGGCGATCCGGGTCTGCTCCTCGTAGGTCAGCAGCTCGGCCCGGTCCATCCACTCCATGCCCTCGGCCGGCATGCAGTAGGTGCAGCGGAAGTTGCAGCGGTCGGTGATCGAGATCCGCAGGTCCTCGACGCGGCGGGCGAAGGGATCGATCAGGGGCTCGGCCACGCAGCCCAGGCTATGTGCCGGTTGCGGTGGTCCGGGCGGTCGCCGGGCCGGCCGGCAAGACGATTTGACACTGACCACTCTTCGTGGTTTCATGATCACGCTCCGTTGTAGGAGCCTGACAACCGAGCCACCTCTCTCGGGGAGGCACTGATCCGTCGGCCGCAAACTGGTCGCTAATGGCCGACGGGGAGCCAGGCGAAACCGGCCCCAACGCCACGTCCGTGGCGGCGGGTGCCGGTCGTTTGCATTTCCAGGACACGAGAGGGGTCAGCAGTGTCTCGGTGGTTCATGTCGTCTCGACGCCGGCTGTGCGTCGGCGCAGCAGGGCTCGCGCTCGCCGCGGTCGCCGCCGGCTGCGCGCCGCCCGTCGCGAGCGGTCCGGACGAGATCGTGATCGTCTGCAAGTCGGGCACGGTCGACCAGAACGGCGTGCACACGTCGTCGGCGGTCGCCACGAGGGCGCCGGCGGGCTCCCCGATCCCCCCGGGCTGCCGGGTCGGCTAGAGGACCGAATCGATCGCGGCGCCATCCGATCTCGGCGCATCGATGCCGGCCCTCTTGGGGCGGGCCGGCGTCGACACGAGCCCCGGTGAGTGGCGGCGGGAGGTGGTGGTCAGTGGTCTGCGGCGGCGTCGAGGAGCATGACGTCGACGGACTCGCCGGCCGCGACGCCGTCGCCGTCGGGGAGCAGCGCGAGGCCGTTCGCGGCCGCGGTCGCCGACAAGACGTTGCTCGCCTGGTCGCCCGTCCGCGCGACGACGTAGCCGTCGTCGGCCCAGCGCACCCGCACGCGGTCGAGGTGCAGCTTGCCGTCGGGCCGACGGGCGAGCGCTTCCCCGGCGGTCGCGACCACCTGTGGGCGAAGGCGCGCCCGATGCCCACCCATCTGGAGCAGTGCGGGCCGGGCGAAGCACTCGAAGCTGACGAGTGACGAGACCGGGTTCCCCGGGAGGCCGAACACCGGGACGCCGTGCACCACGCCGAACGCGAGCGGCTTCGCCGGCTTGATCGCGACCTGGCGCCACTCGAGCGCGCCGAAGCGGTCGAGCGCCGCCTTCACGTAGTCGTAGTCACCGACCGAGACGCCGCCGCTCGTGAGCACCGCGTCGCAGCGCGCCAGCGCGTCTTCGAGGACGCCGACGATGCGATCCTCGTCGTCGACCGCGATCCCGAGGTCGATCGGATCGAGACCCGCCTCCTCGACCAGCCCGAGCAGCATCGGACGGTTGGAGTCGCGGATCTTGCCCGGCGCGAGCACCCCACCGCCCTCCACGAGCTCGTCGCCCGTCGAGAGCACGCCGACTCTCGGACGCGGATGCGCGCGCACGGTCGTCGCGCCGACGCTCGACAGCACGCCGATCGCGGCCGCGTGCAGCACGGTTCCGGGCTCGAACACGACCTGACCCGCGGCCAGGTCACCCCCGGCGGCGCGGACGTGCTGACCGGGCTCCGCGGCGGCGCAGACGTCCACGCCTTCAGCGCCCGCGGCGCGGGTCTGCTCGACCATCACGATCGCGTCGGCGCCCTCGGGCATGGGGGCACCCGTCATGATGCGAATCGCCTCGCCCGGCCCGACCGCGACCTTCGGCGCCCGCCCGGCGGCCAGCTCGTCGACGACGCGCAGCCGGACCGGGGCCGCCTCGTCGGCCTCAGCCGTGTCGGCAGCACGCAGTGCGTACCCGTCCATGGCGGTGTTGGCGAACGGCGGCACCGGCTCGGCCGTCGAGACGGCCGCCGCGAGCACGAGCCCGCGCGCGTCCCGCACGGGGACCTCGACGGGCTCGAGCGTCTCGATCGCGTCGAGGATCGAGCGCTGGGCGTCATCGAGCGCGACGAGCGGGCACACCTCTACCGGCCTCGACCCTCGAGGAGATCGCGGAGGATGGCTTCGAGACCCGGCCCGAGGTCGTCGCGGGCGAGCGCGAGCTCGACGTTGGCACGCAGGAAGTCGAGCTTCTGCCCGATGTCGTAGCGACCCTCGGAGAACACGACGCCGTGCACGGGCCCGCCTGCGGGCTGCTCGGCGACGAGGCGCCCGATCGCGTCGGTGATCTGGATCTCGCCGCCGACGCCGGGCGGCGTGGCGTCGATCGCCGGGAAGATCGCCGGCGGGAACACGTATCGACCGATCACCGCGAGGTTGGACGGCGCGTCCGCGGGTGCAGGCTTCTCGACGATGCCGCGGACGAGCATCACGCGGTCGCCGACCGGCTCCACCGCGACCGACCCGTAGGCCGAGATCTGGTCCAGCGGCACCTCGAGCAGCGCGAGCACGACGCCGCCCTCGCGCTCGTGGACATCGAGCATGCGGCGCAGCAGCACGGCGTCGTCGACCATGATGTCGTCGCCGAGCATCACCGCGAACGGGTGGTCGCCGACGTGCTCGCGGGCCATCCCGACGGCGTGCCCGAGCCCCAGCGCCTCGTGCTGGCGGACGTAGTGGATGTGTCCCACCTCGGTGGTCGCGTGCACCTCGGCCAGCAGCTCGTGCTTCCCCTGCCGCTCGAGGAGCTGCTCGAGCTCGATGTTCCGGTCGAAGTGGTCTTCGATCGCCCGTTTGCCGCGCCCGGTGATGACGAGCACGTCATCGAGCCCGGCACGCAGCGCCTCCTCGACCACGTACTGGATCGCGGGCTTGTCGACGACCGGGAGCATCTCCTTGGGCTGGCTCTTGGTGACGGGCAGGAAGCGCGTGCCGAGGCCGGCCGCCGGGATCACCGCCTTGGTGACACGCTGCGCCGCCGTCGCGTCCGTGGTCACAGGGCCGACCGTACCCGGAGGTCCCGGCGGCTACGCGCTCTCGGCGGCGTCACCGCTCGTGTCGGTCTCGGTCGTTCGGTCGAGGCCGAGCTCTTCGCCGCGCACGAGACGCCGGAGGTTCGCGAAGTGACGGACGACGATGATCGCGGCGAGCGCGCCCGTGACCGCGACGTCGAGCGCGCTGCCACCGCGCGCCGCGACGATGAGCGGGAAGAGCAGTGCGCACACGACGGACGCGATCGACGCCTTGTGGAAGCCGCGCGCGATGACCAGCCAGACGATCGCGAGGATCGCGATCACGAGCGGGAACACCACGACGAGCACGCCCGCACCCGTGGCGACGCCGCGCCCACCCTTGAACCCGCGGGAGATCGGGAAGACATGACCGAGCACTGCGGCGACACCGAGGATGTACGCGCCGCGATGCCCGTCGAGGGCGAGTCCCACACCCGCGGCGAGGGCGCCCTTGCCCATGTCGAGCAGCAGCACGAGGAGCCCGGCCTTCCACCCCATGAGCCGCGTCACGTTCGACGCGCCCGGGTTGCCCGACCCCTCGCGGGTCACGTCCTTGCCGGCCCGGCGCGTGACGAGTGCTGCAGTCGGGAACATCCCGAGCAGGTACGCGAGCGGGACGAGGGCGAGGACTTCGATCACGCGGCTCCATTCTGGTGCCGGGCGGGCGGGAAGCGTCGGGCCTCGGCTAGCGTTAGCAGTCGGCGACGGAGAGTGCCAGGGAGCCGACGGGCCCCGCGAGGGAGAGCAGCGACCATGCCGACCTACCGCTACCGCTGCGAGGGCTGCGGCGAAGACTTCGAGGTGTGGCAATCGATCACCGACGACGCGCTCACGACGCACGACGCCTCGACCGGCGACGGGGGCTGCGCCGGCCATCTCGTGAAGGTGCTCTCGCCCGCGGGCATCGTGCTGAAGGGCTCGGGCTTCTACAAGACCGACAGCCGCGGGAAGCGGTCGTCGTCGAAGAACGGCGACGGCTCGAGCGACTCGGACTCGAAGGACTCGGGCTCGAGCGACTCCGGCTCGAGCGACTCCGGCTCGAAGGACTCCGGCTCGAAGGACTCCGGCTCGAAG
>CAZHKE010000012.1:36895-66963 GCA_964532485.1 uncultured Bifidobacteriaceae bacterium | reverse complement strand
GACTCCGGCTCGAAGGACTCCGGCTCGAAGGACTCCGGCTCGAAGAAGTCGGATGCGAAGAGCGACTCGTCGTCGGGGTCGGGGACCAAGTCGTCGAGCGGCACCTCTGGCGCTTCGTCGTAGCCCGTCGCGGCTCGTGCGCGCCGGTGTCATCCCCCGCAGATGCTCGGCCGCTCGCCTCGAACCGTCGCCCTCTGGATCGCCGCGCTCGTCGTCGCGGCGCTGACCGCTGCGCTCGTCGCGTCCGACCTCGCCGCCCTGCACCGCCGTGCCCGGTCGCTCGGGAGCGAGCGGGCGGCGCTCGTCGCCACCCGACCGCTGACCCTCGGGTCGATCGTGAGCCGAGTCGACTTGCGCGTGCGTCAGGTGCACACCTCGCAGCTGCCGCCGAGCGTGCTGCGCGACCCGGCGGTCGCCGTCGACCGGGTGGTGACCGTGCCCGTCGTGCGCGGCGGGTTCGTCGCCGCCTCCAACCTCGCCCCGCGGCACCGATCAGGGCTCGACGGCGCGCTACCGGTCGGCACTCGCGCGGTGCGCGTCGTCGTACGCGACACGCTGGCGCCGCACCCGGGCGCTGCGGTCGACGCGCTGGCCAGCTTCGAGACGACGATCGGTGCCGACGGGCTGCCCTCCGACGACACCAGCGCGGCCGCGACCGTCGTCGCCGCGGGTGTGACCGTCCTGCAGGTGGAGCCCGCGCACTCGGCGGAGGGCGAGGCGCTGGGCGTCACGCTGCTGGTGTCGCCGCGACAGGCTCGGGAGCTCGCGTTCGCGTCGACGCACGGCCGCATCGCGCTCGCCCTCGTACCGCCCGAGGAGGCGCGGGCTGAATAGTCTCGGCGCACTGTGTCGGTGCTGCACGCCATCATCCTCGGGATCGTGCAGGGCCTCACCGAGTTCCTGCCGATCTCCTCGAGCGGCCACCTGATCCTCGTCCCGGAGCTCTTCGGCTGGAACGACCTCACCGACAACGCCAGCCTCGAGAAGACGTTCGACGTCGCCCTGCACATGGGGACCCTCGTCGGTGCCCTCTGGTACTTCCGGCGCGACCTCGCCCGCTACATCGCCGCCGGGTGGCGCGCGCTCGCCCGGCGCTCCCTGGCCGAGACCGACGGACGCGTCGGGTGGCTGCTCCTGCTGACGGCCGTCCCCGGCGCGATCGTCGGCGGGCTGTTCAGCGACCAGATCGACGAGCACCTCGGCGACCCGATCCTCATCGGGGTGATGCTGATCGTGTTCGGCACCGTGCTGCTGCTCATCGACCGGCTGGGCGGTCGACGACCGGTCGACGCCTTCCGGACGCGCGACGCGGTCATCATGGGCGTCGCCCAGGCGCTCGCGCTCCAGCCCGGTGTGTCGCGCTCGGGCGTCACGATGACCGCGGGTCGGTGGCTGCGCTTCAACCGTGCGGCCGCCGCGCGCCTGTCGTTCCTGATGAGCATCCCGATCATCGCCGGCGCGGGCGTGTACAAGTCCGCGGGCGTGATCTCCGACGGTGGCATCCCGTCGGGCTTCGTGGCGCCGTTCTTCTGGGGCTTCGTCGCGTCGGCTGTCAGCGGCTTCCTCGCGATCTACTGGCTGCTGCGGTATCTCCAGACGCGCTCGTTCTTCCCCTTCGTCGTCTACCGCTGGGTCGTCGGCACGGCCGTCATCGTCGTCTTCGCCACCGGCATCCGATGAACGCGCCCGGCGCGCCGGTCGAGCTGGTGATCTTCGACTACGGCGGGGTGATCTCGGAGCCGATGCTCGAGCAAGTCCGGCTGTTCGAGGAGCAGATGGGCTATCCGCGGTTCTCGATCGACGTCCTCCTCTACGGCGAGATCCCCGAGGGCTACGACGGCGATCCCGTCGACGGCGCCGACGACGGCGCCACCGCCCCCGTCCACGACTTCCACCTCCTCGAGACCGGCGCGATCACGTTCGACGCGTACCTCGAGGGTCTCGTGCGGCGTGCACCCCCCATCATCGGGCGTGAGCTCGAGCCGCATGCGTTCATGGAGTTCGCCGTCGCCACGGGAGTGCGCGTGCAGTGGCCGGTCGTGCACGAGCTCGGCCGGCTGCGCGCCGGCGGCGTCCCGCTCGCGCTCCTCACGAACAACGTCAAGGAGTTCGGCGACTCGTGGCGGACGTCCTTCCCCGTCGACGACCTGTTCGATGTCATCGTCGACTCGAGCGAGGTGGGCATGCGCAAGCCCGACCCACGCATCTACGAGCTGACGTGCGAGCGCTCCGGCTTCGCCCCCGAGGTCTCCGTCTTCCTCGACGACAACCGCGACAACGTCGCCGCGTCACGGGCACTCGGCATCGAGACCGTGCACGTCGACCGCGACCCGCTGCGAACCGTCGCCGAGCTGCGGGCGATCCTCGACCGTCGCGGTGTGAGTCACCGGGCGGGAGGTCTCCCGAGATTCAGGCGCCGCTGACCGTCATCCCGTCGACGAGCAGGGTCATCCCCGAGCCCCCGCCGGGGAGCCACGTCAGATCGGCACCCACCTCGACGACGTCGTGCAGCATCCGCGGCAGCGTCGACGCGATCGTCACCTCACGCACCGGTTCGGCGAACGCGCCGTCACGGAGCATGAGCCCCTCGGCGCCGACCGAGAAGTCGCCGCTCACCGGGTTCGTCCCCGAGTGGAGTCCGCTGACCGACTGCACGTAGAGCGCATCGCCCGCGGCTGCGAGCAGCTCGGCTTGTGGCTTCGGACCCGGCGCGAGCGACAGGGCGCGGGCACCGACCCCCGGCGTCGCCGCGTAGCCGCCGCGCACCGCGGATCCCGTCGTGCCACTGCCGGCGCGCCGACCCGTGTACACGTTGTGCAAGAAGGCACGGAGGACGCCGTCGACGATCAGGTCGACGCCCCGGGTCGGCACGCCCTCGGAGTCGTGGGTCGACGCGCCGAACGACTCGGGGTTCGTGGGGTCGTCCGTGAGCGTGACGTTGCGAGCCGCCACGTCCTCGCCGGTCCGCCCGACGAACAACGAGCGGCCCTTGACGATCGCCTCGCCGCCGAGAGCCACGCCGATGATCGCGACCAGCGAGCGCGTGACCAACGGATCGAGCACCACGGGGAGCCTGCTGCTGTGCGGCTGTTGCGCGCCCAGCAGGCGCACGGCCCGCGTGGCCGCGTCGCGCGCGGCGATGGCGACGTCGAGGTCCGCGAAGGCCCGCCCCGCGGAGAAGCCGTAGCCGGTCCGGGTGTCGACGCCCTCTCCGGCGAGCGCGAACGACGCCACCGAGCACGACGTGCGGTGCGCGACGGCCTCGACCCCTGTCGAAGCCACAACCGCGGCTTCGAGCGCGGAGTCTGCGTACGACGCCGACTCGACGGCCCGCACGCCCGGGTCTGCTGCGAGCGTCGCGGCTTCAGCCGCCAGCGCGAGCGCGACCTTCTCGCCCGCGTCGGTCGCGGTGACGTCGTCGCGCCAGAGATCGAGGGCCACAGCCGGACCCGAGGCCTCGTCGACCGTGACGAGCCCGAGACACTCGTCGGGCGTCGCGAACTCCGCGTTGTCGCGTGCCGCGACGACGGCATCGTCGATCACCGCTTCGTCCAGCGATCCCGCCCACGCGAACCCCTGACGCCCGCCGTCCACCACGCGTACGCCGACCCCCGCTCGCTCCGAGACGACGAGCGACTCGACGTCGGCGTCGTGCACCTTCACGTCGGTCTCACGCGTCCGCGACACATAGGCCTCGATCTCTTCACCGCCATGCGCCGCGCCCGCGACTCGCCGCGCGATCGCGAGCAGATCGCTCACGATCCGGCAGTGCCGCCGATGGTGAGCTCGCCGACGCGAAGCGTCGGCTGGCCCGACGAGACCGGTACGCCCTGGCCGTCCTTGCCGCACGTGCCGGTCCACGTCTCGAAGTCGGTGCCGATCGCGTCGACGAGCCGCAGCACCTCCGGTCCGTTGCCGATCAGCTGCGCGGCGCGCACCGGCTCGGTGATGCGACCGTTCTCGATCAGATACGCCTCGGTGACGCCGAACACGAAGTCGCCGGTCGCGGTGTTGACCTGCCCGCCGCCGAGCGCGGCGCAGTACAGCCCGTGGTCGGTCCGGGCGATGATCCCGTCGGGGTCTTCGTCGCCCTCGAGCAGGTACGTGTTCGTCATGCGCACCATCGGCAGACTGCGGTACGTCTCGCGGCGACCGTTCCCGCTGCTCGCGCGACCCTCCTTGCGCGCCCGCGTGAGGTCCCACATGTAGTCCGTGAGCACGCCGTCGTCGATCAACACGTTGCGCCGAGTCGGTGCACCCTCGTCGTCGATGACGCTCGTCCCCCACTCGCGCCGGTACGTGCCGTCGTCGACGAGCGTCAAGCCCCTCGCCGCCACGCGCTCGCCCACGCGGCCCTTGAAGACGGACGCGTCGCGCCCGACGAGGTCGGCCTCGAGCCCGTGCCCGCAAGCCTCGTGGAAGAGCACGCCACCGGCACCCTTGCGCAGGACGACGGGGAGCTTCCCCGACGGCGCCGGCCGCGCCCGGAGCATCGTGAGCGCGCGGTCGGCGGCGATGCGTGCCACGTCCGCCGCGTCGATCTCGTCGAACAGCTCGAAGCCGAGCGTGCGACCCGGGCCTTCGCTGCCAGTCTGACGACCCGTGTCCCCGACCGCGACGCACTGCACGGCGAAGCGCGTGCGCGTCTGGTCGTCCTCGACGAGGAGCCCGTCGGAGCTCGCGACGAGGATGCGACGCCTCGCGTCGGCATACGACGCGCTCACCTGGCTGATCGAGTCACCCTGAGCGCGCGCGGCGTCGTCAGCGGCGTGCAGCAGGTCCACCTTGCGGGCCTTGGGCACAGCGCCAGGCGGCATCGTCGGCACGTAGGGCGTCGTCGGCTCCCGGGTGAGCGAGACGACCCGGGCCTGCCCGTCGCCGTCGCGGGCCGCCACCGCGGCGGCATCAGCGGCTTCGCCGAGCCCCGCCGCCGACAGGTCGGCCGTGTGGGCGTAGCCGGTGGTGTCGCCGCGCACCACGCGAACCCCGACGCCGCGGGCCCGCCCGCTCACCAGCTCCTCGACCCGGCCGTCGTCGAAGCGAGCGCTGGCCGTGGTTCGGTCCTCGCCGAAGACCTCGGCGAAGTCGCCGCCGGCGCGAAGGGCCCGGGCGATGGTCTGTTCGAGGACGTCGTGCTCGATCACCGGCTCGCTAGGGTAGGTCAATGCCCCTGCGGCCCGGCCTGACCGCTACCGCCTCCATGACCGTCGCCGACGACGACACCGCTCTCGCGCTGCGCAGTGGCGACGTACCGGTCCTCTCGACGCCGAGCGTCGTGCGCCTCGCCGAGGAGGCGACGGTGCAGGCAGTCGCCGGCGAGCTCGGTGAGCCCGAGACGACCGTCGGCTACCGCGTGCAGCTCGACCACCTCGCGCCGACCGGCGTGGGTGACCGCGTGCACGCGGAGGCGACGCTCGAGAACGTCGAGAGCCGCCGCCTCACGTTCCGCGTGTCGGTGACCGACGGGAGAGGGCTCGTCGCCGCCGGACGGATCACGCGGGTCGTCGTGGAGCGTGAGCGCTTCCTCGAGAAGGCGACCGGCGCCGCCGTGTCGCGAGACTGAGCTGCGACCATGGCCGACGACGCACCCACGAGCCCCAGCAACGAGCCGAGTGGCGGCGACGCCCCGGCCCCGGAGGTCGTCGTCCCGTCGGGCGCCGCGCCCGGTGCCCCGGCTCCACCGTCGTCGGCGACACCGCGGGCCCGGCGCCGTCGCCGCTGGCTCCCCGTGTTCCTGATCGTCATCGGCGTCATCGTGTTGCTCTGGGTCGCGGGCGGTGCGCTGTTCGCCACGCGCACCCTGCCGCCGTACAACGCGGCTCACGACTTCATCGACGACCTCGCCGACAACAGGTTCCAGGCCGCGGCCGACCAGCTCTGCGACGCCGATCAAGACGACCCGGACGTCGCGGTCTCGTCGGTGACGCGCCACTTCGCAGGACGCGACAACGTCGCGGTCAACCCGTTCGGCGTCGACCGCGACGGCGACAGCGCGACCGTCGACTACACGGTGAGCAACGACGACGACCGCGACTCGGACGAGACGCACGAGCTCCGGGTCGTCGAGGAAGACGGCGACTGGAAGCCCTGCCCCGACACCGCCGCCCGCTAGCAGCTCCGGCGTCGCTGGAGCTCGGCCTGCGAGACCGAGCGACGCGACGCCACGTCAGCCCAGGTTGCTCGACCGGGGGTAGGCGTCGGCGGGGTCGGTGAGGACGTTCACGACCGAGAGCCCGTCGTGCGCGAACGCCCGGTCGAGGGCGGGACCGATGTCGGCGGGTGCCTCGACGAGCTCGCCGTGGGCTCCGAGCGCCTCGGCGACGAGGTCGTAGCGCGTCCCCGGACGCAGCTCGGCGACGACGTCGTAGCCGAAGATCATCTGCATCGGGTGCTTCTCGAGCCCCCAGATGCCGTTGTTCCCGATGATCGCCGTCACGCTCACGCCGTGTCGCACGAGCGTGTCGAGATCGCCCAGCGTGAACCCGATCGCCCCGTCGCCGTAGCAGACGACCACCTGGCGGTCGGGGTGCGCGAGCGCGGCCGCCAGGGCGTAGCCCGTCCCGCTGCCGAGGCAGCCGTACGGACCGGGCCCGAGGAAGCAGCCGGGCGAGTGCGTGTCGACGTACTTGCCCGCGTACGACACGAAGTCGCCGCCGTCGCCGATGACGACCGCATCCCGGTCGAGCCGCTCCCGCAGCTCGCCGTACACCCGCGCCGGGTCGATCGGGGTCGCGTCGGAGGTCAGGCGGTCCCGCTCGGCCGCGCGCTTCGACTGTTCCTCGTCACGCAGCCTCGCGACCCAACGGTCGTCGTCGGTGCGTCCCGCCGACTCGGCGAGCTGCGCGAACATCGCGGCGAGGTCGCCGACCGCCGACGCCGCGAGGCCCACGTGCGAGGCGACCCCCTGCACGCTGTCGACGAGATGGACGACCGGCGCGTCGAACGACCCGAACCCGAGCCGGAAGTCGAGCGGCGTGCCGGCGACGATCATGAGGTCGGCTTCCTTGAACGCGACCGACCGCGCGCGCGAGAACGCCAGCTCATGATCAGCAGGCACGAGGCCGCGGCCCATGTCGTTCGCGAAGACCGGGATGCGCGCCGCGTCGGCGAAGGCGAGCACCTCGGCCTCGCCACCGGCCCAGTAGACGTCGCCGCCGACCATGAGGACCGGCCGTCGGGCCGTGCCGACGAGATCCGCGACCATGCTGACCTCGGGCGCCGCGGCAACCCGCTCGGGCGACATGGTCGTCGCCGATGTTGCACCCCACGCGTCGAGCGGGACGTCGACGAACGTCGGGCCACGGTGGGGCGACGTGGCGGCACGGAGCGCGGCGTCGAGGCCCGGCGCCACCGAGTCCGGCGTCTCCAGCGTCGCGGCGTGCTTGGTGACCGAAGCGACGATCGGCACGTGGTCGAGCTCCTGGAGCGACCCCACCCCCCAGCGGGCGTGCGGCGCCCGTCCACCGACGACGCACACCGGTGAGCCGTTGAGGTAGGCGCTCGTGATCGCGCTCACACCGTTGGTGACGCCGGGCCCCGCCGTGAGTGCGGCGACACCGACGCGACGAGTCACCTTGGCCCACCCCTCGGCCGCGAACGCCGCGGTCTGCTCGTGCCGGGTGTCGATGAGCCGGATGTCGGTCTTCACGCACCCGTCGTAGAGCGGGAACAGGTGCCCGCCCGAGAGCGTGAAGAGCGTGTCGACGTCGTGCGCCCGCAGCGTCTCGGCCGCGGCGAAGCCCGCGTCGCGGGGTTCACTCACGTCGAGACTCCCGCGGCCTCGCGGACGAACGAGTCGACCGCGGCGGAGTACGCGTCGGGGTTCTCGAACTGGGGTGCGTGACCGGCGTCGGGCACGACCACGAGCCGGGCGTCGGGGATCACGTCGGCCATCGTGGACGCCGCGCCGAGGAAGCTCGTGTCCTGCTCGCCGACCACGACGAGCGTCGGGCACCGGATGGAGCGCATGAGCTCGAGCTGGTCGGGTTGGTGCGTGATCTCGTGCACCAGCGCCGCGTACGCCGCCGGCGCCACGTCGGCCCACTTGCGATCGCCGAACTCGATGTATCCCGGGCGCTCGCTCCGGACGCGCCGATCGGCGTCGGAGCCGAGCACGTTCGCTTCGTCCAGGAGCCGGCGCAGCACCGTCATGCCGTCGGTCAGCGCGACCTGCCCGGCGGCGTCGGCGAGGTCGGGGGCGATGCCTTCGGGTGGGCCGGGCGAGCTGTCGAGCAGGACCAGCGCGCCGACGCGCTCGGGGTGGGCGAGGACGAGCCGGCGCGCCACCATCCCGCCCATCGAGTGGCCGAGGATCGTGAAGCGCCCCAGGTCGAGCGCGTCGGCCACCGCCAGCGTGTCGGCAGCGAGCCGATCGAGCGAGTACGCCGCGACGTCGGCAGGCTTGTCGCTCGCGCCATGCCCCCGGTGGTCGAAGGCGACCACGCCCGCGTGCTCACCGAATCGAGGGGCGTGGTCGACGAGGTCCTCCTTGGCCCCCGTGAATCCGTGGACGAGGAGGAGCGGCGGGCCTGAGCCGAAGCGCTCGACCGCGAGCCGCACTCCGTCGTCCGTGAGGATCGTCTCGGCCATGTCGGGCAACCTTTCCCGAGAGTTCGGACGACAGGGCGCCCGGGTTCTCCGCCCCGTAATCTACGTAGATGGCGGTCTCCTCGACGGTCCCCGCGCGCCGTCACCGCGCCTGGTTCCGGTGGGGTCGCTATGCGGTCAGCGCCGCCCTGCTGGCGATCCTCGTCATCAAGATCGACCCGGACGACTTCGTCCCGCCGAACCGCAGCCTGCCCGGCACCCTGGCGTTCCTCTTCTCGGGGATGCTCCTCATGGGGCTCAGCTTCGTCGTCGCGGCCTGGCGGTGGCAGCGCGTGCTCGCCGTCTACGACGAGCACATCCCGATGCGTGTGCTCCTGAAGCACTACCTCGCCGGTCAGTTCGTCGGGAGCGCCCTGCCGTCGACCGTGGGCGGCGACGTGCTGCGCATCAGCCGCTGCTCGAAGGACACCGGCTCCACCGAGGTGGCGTTCGCGTCGGTCGTGCTCGAGCGGCTGACCGGCTTCGTCGCGCTCCCGCTGCTCACGTTCATAGGCTTCCTGATGCGCCCCGACCTGGTCGGCCTGCCGCGAGCGTGGATCGCGATCGTGATCGCGGTCGGAACCCTGCTCGCGCTCGCTGCGATCCTGCTGCTCGCCGCGAGCCCGCGGCTGGCGGGCCGGTTCGTGCACCGCGCCAACTGGACGCGCTTCATCGGCATCGTGCACGTCGGCGTCGACCGCCTGCGCTGCGACCCGCGGGACGCGCTGGGCGCTCTCGTCGCCGCGGTCGCGTACCAGATGACCGTGCTCGCGGCCGTCTACTGCGCCGTCCACACGATCGGGCTCACGATCCCGAACGGCGCGGTGTTCGCGTACATCCCGGCGGTCGCCATGGTGCAGGTGCTGCCGATCTCGGTCGGCGGCCTGGGCGTGCGCGAGGGCATGCTCGCCCTCCTCCTGCATCCCCTCGGCGTGCCGACCGGACAAGCGGTGGCGCTCGGACTGCTCTGGTACGCGATGACGGTCGTGGTGAGCGTCGTCGGAGCACCGGCGTTCGCGATCGGTCACCACGGCCACCGTCAGCCGGCAGCTGCCGCGGTCGACCGCCGATGACGGTCACGCGGGCCGATGACGTCCGCCCACTGCATCGCCGCCTTCCGGGCGCCCGCCGCCTCAGCGACGGATCGGTCCTCTACTGGTGGGCCGAGATCGCGTTCGTCCTGGCCTTCTACTTCATCTACTCCACGATCCGGAACTCGAACGAGGGCAGCCCCGGCACGGCGCGCGCGCACGCCATCGAGCTGATGGGCTGGCAGAAGACGCTCGGCATCAACGTCGAGCACGCCGTCCACCGTTGGGCGCTCGACATCGACCCACTCATCATCGCCAGCAACTACTTCTACGGATCGCTGCACTTCGTCGTGACCACAGGCGTGCTGATATTCCTGTATCGCAAGTTCAGCGACGACTACCCGCTCTTCCGCAACACGATCGCGATCGCGACCGGCCTCGCCCTGATCGGGTTCGCGTTCTGGCCGCTCATGCCACCGCGCCTCTTGCCGCACTCCTATGGCTTCGTCGACACGCTCGACAAGTACCCGACGTTCTGGTCGTTCAACCAGGGTGCGGTCAACAAGATCTCCAACCAGTTCGCCGCGATGCCGAGCGTCCACTGCGCGTGGGCGCTGTGGTGCACGTGCGCGCTGGTGCCGCGCGTGAAGCACGCCTGGGCGAAGGCGCTCGCGATCCTCTACCCGGTCGGGACCGTCACCGCGATCGTCCTCACCGCGAACCACTACCTCCTCGACGCCGTCGGCGGCTTCATCGTCCTCGGCCTCGGCTACCTGAGCGCCCGGGTCTTCACCCGGGCCGGGCGGCGGGCACCGACCGCGGGCCCGGCTCCCGACGTCGATCCCGACGCCGATACCGACACCGAGCCCGAGCCACCACCACCACCGGCACCGTCCGAGCCCGTCCCCGCCTGACCCGAGCGCGCTCGTGTACCTCGATCACGTCGCGTTCGCGACGCGCGACGCCGCCGACCCGCTCCGCACGCTCGTGGGCGAGCTCGGGGGCACGGTGCTGAACGGCGGCGACGCGGTCGGCTTCCGCTCGATGCAGGTGTTCCTCGGCGACGACGCCGGCGGGATGAAGGTGGAGCTGCTCGAGCCGTGGGCCGTCGAGCAGAGCGACTTCCTCGAACGCTTTCTCACCCGGCACGGCAACGGCGCGCACCACCTCACGTTCAAGGTCGACGATCTCGAGGCGTCCCTCGAGCGGGTGCGCGAGCACGGGCTGACGCCCGTCTCGGTCGACCTGGCCGACCCGCAGTGGCGCGAGGCCTTCCTGCTACCCCGCGATGCGCACGGAACCGTCGTGCAGCTCGCCGACAGCAACCTCGCCGTGGGCAGGCCACGCGACGAGTACGCGTTCGCCGTCGCCAACGGCTTCGTCGGCGCGCCCCCGTGGTGGCCGGATCCGCCGCCGCCCGCGGCGGATCGGGCGACGTTGCGCCGGGTGGTCGTGCGCACCGCCGATCTCGACGACGCCTGCGCCCTGTTCGGCGCCCTGCTCGGGGGGCGCCCGCTCGGCGACGGCGGCGGCGACCGGGTCGAGCTGGAGTGGGAGAGCGGTGCCCGCGTGCTGCTGGAGTCGACGCCCGACGGCTCGACGGGCATCCACCGCCTCGAGCTCGACGCCGCCCGCCCCCGCAGCGCCCTCGAGATCTACGGCACGCCGCTGGTGGTGAACGCTCTGGCGTGGTAGGACCCCGCCAGTCGGGGGTCGGCGACGCAAGAACGCGTCAGTCGTCCTGCTCCCGCTTCTCCCGGTTCTCCCGGCGGCCGCGCACGAGCCAGCCGACCAGGAACCCACCCAGGCCGAACACCGCGATCAGCACGACCAGCGGCATCGTCACGTTCCAGAACAGGACGTCGAAGCTCGCGTCCTCGAGGTTCTGCACCGCGACGACCACCAGCAAGACGACCAGGACGAGCGCCACGATGTGGCGCAGGCTCATCTTCTGGCCGCGCCCGACGTCGTCGGCCCGCCGGACCTCGCCGGAGCCACTCACCTCGGCCATCTCTGTCCCCCTCTCCGTCGGCACTCGATCGGCGCTCCATCGGCACGCCCGAGCCGCGATCCGATGCTAGCGGCGGGGAGTCTGACTGGCGCCCGACGGCCAACCTCGCGACACGACCGCGACGAGGTCGGCGCGCACGGCCGCGTCGGCGAGCGAGAGGCTGGAGTCGCGGCCGGTGACGAGCGCAAGACGACGAGGCGGCATGTCGGCGATCGGGACCACGACGACGTCGCCGAGCTCGGGGGGGACCGCCGTCTCCGGCAGCACCGACGCGCCCGCACCGGCCGCGACGAGGTCGGCGATGAGTCGGATGCCCTCGACCTCGACCGTGACCGGCAGCTCGACGCCGTGCGCTGCCGCGACCTGCTCGACCTCGTGCCGCAGCGGGTTCTCGCGCGCCGGCAGCACGAGCCCGCACGCGATGAGCACCTCGAGCGGGACCGGCGGGCGCGGCAGCGGCGTGCCCGCCGGTACGACGCCGACGAGCGCTTCCTCGAGCAGGGTCTCCGCGACGAGGCGGTTGTTGGTGACCGGCTCGGTGACCACCGCCATCGCCAGCTCACCGCTCGCGACGTCGGCCATGAGCCGCTCCGACGCGCCCTCGACCACACGGAGACGGATGCCCGGCGCGCGCGACTGCAGCTCGGCGACGAGCGGCGGCACCACCCACCGGCTCGCGGTACCCACGATCCCGACGCTCGCGTCGCCCGTCTCGAGCCCCTGGATCATCGACAGGTCGGCGCGCATCGCCTCGAGCTCGCGACGGATCCGCCGGGCTCGGTCGAGGACGGCCTCACCGCACTCGGTCGGCCGTGCGCCCCGCCGGCTGCGCACGAGCAGCCGCGCCCCGAGCTCGTCCTCGAGCTGGCGGACCTGCTCCGAGACGTTCGACTGGACCGTCGACAGGACGTCGGCCGCCGCTGTGAACGACCCCTCGTCGTCGATCGCCAGCAGCGCGTCGAGCTGGCGCAGCTCCATCTGTCCTGCCTCTCTCGCTGCCGGCGGAGTACCCCGCCCACGGGCGCTCGTTCGGCTGGTGGCGCCCGCCCACGGGCGCTCGTTCACCCGTCGCTTGCATCGCTATCGCCGATGGTAGCGATCAATTGTACCTGTTGGACAGATTCGGTGTGCGTCGGGCACCATGGTCGGGCAGTGCGATTCGGGGAGCCGGCGCTCCCCCCCTGTCGGCTCCCCGGACACTGCAACCACGACCGACGCAACCCCCACCACCTGACCTGCGGAGTGTGACGGTGGCCACCGACATGGTCTCCAACCTGATCTTCACCGGCCCGCTCGCCTGGACCGTCGACGCGTCCTGCGTCGGGCAGTCCGACGCGTTCTTCGCGCCGGCCGGTGAGCGCCCCGAGACACGGATCGTGCGCGAGGGCCGCGCCCGTGCCATCTGCCGTTCGTGCCCGGTCGTCGAGCCGTGTCGCGACTGGGCTCGCGAGCACCGCGAGTACGGCTTCTGGGGCGGCGAGTCGGAGGAGGAGCGCGCCGCCGCGGGCTTCCGGGTCGACATGCCCGTCGGTCGTGTCGCTCGCTACCCGAAGGGCGACGGTCGCCCGGTCAGGCCCCGCGAGTCCCGCGTCGCCTGACCTGCCGCGTAGCGGAGGGCACGGCCCGCCCACCACGCCCGGCACTGATCTCCCGGATGCCGTGAACGCGCGGTCGTAGGCTCGCCCGCTGTGGGCGAGACACCTGAGGGCGTCGATCTCGAACGCCTCGCACCCTGGTTCGCCGAGCACGTCGCCGGCGCCACCGGCGCGCCCTTGCGCGCCGAGCTGATCGCCGGCGGCCGGTCGAACCTCACGTACGCGGTGTCCGACGGGACACGCACCTGGGTCCTGCGGCGCCCCCCGCTCGGGCACGTCGTCGAGACGGCGCACGACATGGGCCGTGAGCACCGCGTCCTCGCCGCGCTCCAGGGCAGCGACGTGCCCGTGCCGCGCGTCGACGCCTTCTGCTCCGATCCGGATGTGAACGGCGCGCCCTTCTACGTGATGGAGCGCGTCGACGGGCGCATCCTGCGCACACCGGACGACATGGCCGGGCTCGGTCCCGACGACGCTCGCCGGTGCAGCATCGAGCTCGTCGAGGTGCTCGCCCGGTTGCACGCCGTCGACTACGAGGCCGTCGGCCTGTCCGAGTTCGGCCGACCCGACGGCTTCCTCGCCCGCAACGTCGCCCGATGGGGCAAGCAGTGGGCAGCCAACAAGACCCGTGACGTCGCCGAGATCGACGAGCTGGCCCGACGCCTCGACCGGGCACTGCCTCCGTCGGGGCCGGCGGCGATCATCCACGGCGACTACCGACTCGACAACACGATGCTCGCGAACGACGATGCCGGCCGGATCGTCGCCGTCCTCGACTGGGAGATGTCGACGCTCGGCGACCCGCTCACCGACCTCGGGCTCTTCCTCGTCTACTGGGGCACCGACACCGGCCCGGCTGTCGGATCGAGCGCGGGCATCGCGTCGACGACCGGCTTCCTGGGCTCGGACGAGATCGTCGCCCGCTATGCCGACCGGTCGGGACGCTCGATCGAGCACCTCGACTTCTACGTGGCGTTCGCGATGTACAAGCTCGCCGTCATCCTCGAGGGCATCAACGCCCGCTTCCTCATGGGCAAGACGCTCGGCGAGGGCTTCGACGAGATGGGGGAGATGGTCGTGCAGCTGGCGCGGAGCGGACTCGACGTGGCGGACGCCGCGCCCGATCCGGCGCTGCACCGCTGAGCTTGCGTCCCCGAGAGCTCGCGCTGATCGCCACCGGCGGCATGGTCGGCACGCTCGCTCGCTACGGGATCAGCCGGGCGGCACCCGTCGAGCCGGGGCGCTTCCCGGTCACCACGTTCGCGATCAACGTCGCGGGAGCGTTCGTGCTCGGGGTGCTCCTCGAGTGGCTCACGCGCCACCGCGACCTCGAGCACGCGATGCGGTTCCTCGTGGGTGTCGGCGCGCTGGGCGCGTTCACGACGTTCTCGGCGTTCATGGTCGACGCCGTGGAGCACGTGCGTGACGGGCACGCGGCCCTCGCGCTGGGATACGCAGCCGCCACCCTGCTCGTGGGGACGGCCGCCGCGCTCGTCGGGCTGTACGTCAGCGGATGGCGTCCGGCCGCGACCATCCCCGCCGAGGGCGAGTCGTGACGATCGTCGGGCTGGTGCTCGCCGGCGCGCTGGGTGCGCCGCTCCGCTTCGTCGTGGAGCGCGCCGCGACCGCTCGTTGGACCGGTGCGTTCCCGGTCGGGACGTTCGTCGTCAACATCACCGGGTCGTTCGCCCTCGGCATCGTCGTGGGACTCACGGCGTCGGGAGCGTTCGACGCCGACACCCGCACGATCGTGGGAACGGGCTTCCTCGGCGCGTACACGACGTTCTCGACGTACGCCTACGAGACGGTGCGTGCCGCCGAGGGCGGCAGCCGCGCGATCGCCGCCGCGTACGCGCTCGGCAGCATCGTCGCCGGTGGGGCCGCCGCCGCGCTCGGCCTCGGCGTCACCGGCGCGTTGTGAACGACGGGCGGCCGCGTGCGGACCATCATGGGCCGGTGAGCGACGACCGGTGGCTGCGGGTGACGCCGACGTGTCGGATCGGCCGCGACGAGCTCGACGTCCGAGTCAGCCGGTCGGGCGGGCCGGGCGGACAGCACGCCAACACCTCCGACACCCGCGTCGAGGTCCGCTTCGACGTGGAAGCGTCACCGTCGCTCGGCCCTCGCCAGCGAGCCCGGCTGCTCGAGCGCCTCGGCCCGGTCGTGCGGGCGACCGCGTCCGACTCACGGTCTCAGGCCCGAAACCGGGACGTGGCGGTGGAGCGGCTCCGGGCCCGGCTGGCCCGCGGGCTCGCGGTGCACGCCCCGCGCCGGCCCACGAAGCCGTCGCGCGCCAAGAAGCGGGCCCGGGTCGAGCAGAAGCGACGCCGCGGCGACGTCAAGCGCACCCGGGGCCGCCCGTCCTGGGACGACTGACACGCGGCTCGGGCCGCCCGTCGCCGGGCCAGAGGTGCCGGTCAGACGTGCCGGTTGATGTAGCCGCGGCTGCGGAACTTGGCGAGCATGTACGTCAAGAACCAGACCGACAGCGCGGCGAGCGCCACGGCGCCCGCGGCGGCGATGCCCACCTCGTCCCACGGCAAGGGCTTGCCCGCGACCACGGCCTGCGCGGCAGCGAAGACGTGCGTCGTCGGCAGCACCTCTGCGATCGGCTGCAGCGCTCCGGGCAGGGCATCGACCGGGTAGAAGATCCCCGACAGCGGCAGCAGCAGCGCGATGAACCCCCAGGTGAGGATCTCCGCGCCCTGCCCGTAGCGCAGGATCAACCCGATCACGATGAGCGCGACGGCCCAGCCGACCACGATGAGGATCGCGACGAGCGGGACGAGCGCGAGCCCGAGGCTCGTGATCTGGAACGCGAACGCCGCGAGCGCGACGAGCGAGACGGCCGTCACGCCGATCGCCAGCTTCACGAGGCCGAACAGCGCGACGCCCGCCCCGTACTCGAGCTCGGTCATCGGCGTCACCATCAGGTTGAGCAGGTTGCGCGACCACGTCTCCTCGAGGAACCCGGTGGCGACGCTCACCTCGGCCTGGAACACGACGTGGAAGAGGATGATCCCGGCCAGCAGGAACGCGGCGCCGGCCGCGGCCCCACCCGTTCCGTCCGCGGCCTGCTCGCCGAAGTAGACGCCGATCGCGCCGAAGAGGATCGCGTCGACCACCGGCCACACGATGACGTCGAACCAGCGCTGCGGCGCTCGCTGGAGCACGTAGGCCTGCCGGCGGGCGATCGCGAGCACGCGGTCGCCGTTGATGCCACTCACGATGCCTCTCCGATCTCGGCGGGCCCGATGTCGGCGCCCGGGAACGCGTTCGCAGCCTCCGCGAGGTGGAGGAACACCCCCTCGAGATCGGCGCGCCCGAACCGGTTCGCGACCTCGGCGGCGGTGCCGTCGGCGACCACCTTCCCGCCGGAGATGAACACGACGCGCTCGCAGAGCCGCTCGACCTCCACCATGTTGTGACTCGTCACGAGCAGCGCGGTCCCCTCGTCGGCGCACACGCGCTCGAGGCCCTGGCGGACGCGCAGCGCCACGTCGGGGTCGAGCGACGCCGTCGGCTCGTCGAGCACCAGCAGACGCGGCTGGTGCAGCGTCGCCTTCACGATGCCGACGAGCGTGCGCTGCCCCGACGACAGCTCGTTGCCCATCGCCTTGGCCAGGTGCGTGATGTTGAAGCGCTCGAGCCCCGCGACGACGGCCGCCTCGGGATGCTTGATGCCGTACAGGCGCCCGAAGAGCTCGAGGAACTCCACGACCCGCACCCGCTCGGGCAGCGGCAGGTAGCCGGCCGCGAAGCCGACGTGCTCCATCGCCGCGCTTCGCTGCTTGGGCATCGCGCGGCCCTCGATCTCCACGGAGCCCTCATCGGGCGTGATGACGCCGAGCAGCATCATGAGCGTCGTCGTCTTGCCGGCACCGTTGGGCCCGAGGAGCGCGACGCGCTCCCCGCTGGCGACCGTGAGGTCGACACCGTCGACGGCGCGGACGCGCTTGTACTGCTTGACCAGGCCCTGCGCGACGAGGATCGGCGCGCGTGAACCGGTGCCGGGCACAGACATGTGAGCAAGTGTCTCACGTCATCGCGCGACACCGCTCCGAGTTCCGCGCCGCGCGCCACACTGGACGGACCGCATCACGAGAGGGGGAACGATGGGTGTGCTCGACGGGGTGAAGGTCGTGGAGCTGGCGGAGCACGGCTTCGTGCCGTCGTGCGGTGCGATCCTGGCCGACTGGGGCGCCGACGTCGTCAAGATCGAGCGCCCGACGGGCGACCCGCTGCGTGCCGTCATGGGCCAGGGCTTCGTCGCCGACACCGGCGACTTCAACTTCCTCTTCGAGCTCTACAACCGCAACAAGCGAGGGATCACCCTCGACCTGCGCGTCGCCGAAGGGCGTGCCGCGTTCGACCGGCTCATCGAGACCGCCGACGTGCTCATCACCAACTTCCTCCCGTCGGCCCGCGAGAAGCTCGAGGTGTCGCCCGAGGACGTCTGGAAGGTGAACCCGCGCCTGATCTACGCCAAGGGCCACGGTCAGGGCCAGCGCGGCCCCGATTCCGACCTGGGCGGGTTCGACGCGATCAGCTTCTGGTCGCGTGGCGGTGTGGGCGACATCCTCACCGCGCCCGGAGCGCCGCTGGTCATGCCTCGCGGCGCGTTCGGCGACGCGCCGAGCGGGGCGATGCTCGCCGGGGGTGTGGCTGCGGCGCTCTACGCGCGTGAGCGGACGGGCAAGGGTGTCGTCGTCGACGTGGCACTGCTCGCGACGGCGGTGTGGCAGCTGAGCACCGACCTCACTGCGACCGCGGTGCTGCGCGAGGAGCCGAAACGGCTCTCGGCGGGCAAGACGCTCGCCAATCCGATGGTCGGGCCGTTCCGCGCTGGTGACGACAAGTGGCTGATGCTGAACATGCTCGACGACGTGCGGCACTGGCCGCCGCTGTGCAAGGCGCTCGGGCTCGACGCACTGGTCGACGACCCGCGCTTCTCCGACAGCGACGCCCGGCGCGCCAACGCCGAGGAGCTGCACGCGCGGTTCACCGCGGCCATCGGCTCGCACCCCCGGGCCGAGATCGTGGCCGCGCTCGCGGCCGAGGACACCCTCTTCTCGACGATGGCCTCGCCGCTCGAGGTCATCGACGACCCCCAGGTCGTCGCCAACGGCTACCTCGTGCAGCACCCGACGGAGCCGCGAGCGCGCCTCGCGGCCGCACCCATGCAGTTCGACGACGAGATCACCGAGGTGCGGCGTGCCGCTCCCGAGCTCGGCGAGCACACCGACGAGGTGCTCGCCGAGGTCGGGTGCACGACCGAGGAGGTCGACGCCCTCCGAGCGGCGGGCGCCATCGCCTGAGACCGCTGGGTGAGGGACGACCCAGCCCGCGGCCGTGGTCAGGTGCTAGAACGGGACGTTCGCCGAGCACCCCCCAGGAGACTGATCATGCAGGAGATCGGCATGCGCACGCGTCGACGCCGGACCGGTTCCCGAGTGGGCGCCGCCGCCGCGGGTGCCGCGCTGGCGACCGGCGCGCTCTTGACGGCGCTGGGGACGAGCGCCGGCGCCGCGCCGACCACCCAGGAGTTCGAGTACACGGGCGACGCCCAGGAGTTCGTGGTCCCGGCCGGTGTGTGCCAGGTGACCGTCGACGGGTACGGCGCCGAGGGCGGCTCCAACAGCGAGGACGAGGAGGTGATCCCCGGCGGGCTCGGCGGGAGAGCCACGGCGACGATCACGGTCACGCCGGGTGAGACGCTCCAGGTCAACGTCGGCGGTGCCGGCGAGAACGTGACCGTCGCGCCCACGCCGGCGGGCGCCGAGGACGACACAGCAGGACCCGACGACACCGCGGGATCCGACGACCCCCCGGTCTCGGCACAGGCCCTCCCCGGGGCCGCGGGCGGCTTCAACGGAGGCGGTGACGGCGGTGCAGCCGTTCCCGACGAGGAAGCGCCCGGCGCCGGCGGCGGCGGCGGCTCCGACGTCCGTCAGGGCGGCACGGGCCTGGCCAACCGAGTCGTGGTGGCCGGCGGCGGGGGAGGCGCCGGTGGCGGCAGCGATCCGACGCTAGGCGAGCCCCACGGTGAGGGCGGCGCGGGCGGTGGAGCCTCCGGCGACCCGGGCGCGGCAGGACAGCAGGCATCCCCGGCGCCCGACCCGGCCCAGGGTGGCCAGGGCGGCACCCAGTCGGCCGGCGGGAAGGGCGGCATCGCGACCGAGGCCTACGGGTTCGGTGACGACGGCGCCGAGGGCCTCGGGGGCCACGGCGGCCCGTTGCTCACCGAGGTCGACAGCCTCTCCACCGACGGCGGAGGCGGCGGCGGCGGCGGCTGGTTCGGTGGGGGCGGCGGCGGCGCCGGCATCGACACCACGGGCGAAGTCTTCTATCAGGACGGCGCCGGCGGTGGCGGCGGCTCGGGGTTCGGGCCCGCGGGCGTCGCGTACGAGACCGGCGTCCAGGAGGGCGACGGCTTCGTCTCCATCACCTGGGATCCCGACGCCCAGGTCTGCCCGGTCGTCGTCGCGCCGCGCTTCACCGGCTGAGCGCGCACTCCTGGAGGCGCGGGGGCCACCGCGTCGCGCCGGCGAAGGTGCGCTGCTCCTAGCCTGGCGCGATGACCGACGGCCTCGTCTGGCACGAGCAGCTCGAGCCGCTGCGTCACCCGGTGCTCGTGGCGGGCTTCGAGGGCTGGAACGACGCGGCCGATGCGTCGTCGACCGCGGCGGCCTGGCTGACCGAGCACGACGCCACGTCGACGAGGGTCGCGACGATCGACCCCGAGGAGCACTTCGACTTCCAGGCGCGCCGCCCCCAGGTCGAGCTCGTCGGCGGCGTGACCCGCGCGCTCACGTGGCCGGAGAACGCGTTCTTCACCGTGCGACGGGCCGAGCGCGACCTCGTGGTGCTGCGGGGCGTCGAGCCGTCCTACCGCTGGCGATCGTTCAGCCACGCGATCCTGGCGGTCGCGGAGGCGACGAGGTGCGAGCTCGTGGTGACCCTCGGAGCGCTGCTGGCCGACGTGCCGCACACTCGCACGGCGCGGGTGACGGGCGCGTCGACCGACGACGAGCTCGTGGCGCGGCTCGGGCTCGCTCCCTCGCGCTACGAGGGGCCGACCGGCATCGTCGGCGTGGTGCACGACACGTGTCGGTCACAGACGGTGCCATCGGTGTCACTGTGGGCGCCCGTCCCGCACTACCTGGCGGCGCCGCCGAACCCACCGGCGACGCTGGCACTGCTCGGGCGCGTGGCGGACCTGTGTGGCTTGGAGCTCGACCTGCGGAGGCTGGAACGGACGGCAGCGGCGTGGCGCGAGAAGGTCGACGAGGTGACGGCCGCCGACGACGACGTGAGCGGCTACGTCACGACGCTCGAGGAGCGCTTCGACGCGGAGTCGGGGTCCGACGACTCGTGGGGGGCGAACCTGCCGAGCGGCAACGAGCTGGCCTCGGAGGTGGAGCGCTTCCTGCGCGAGCAGCGGGGCGACGGCTGACGGCGGTGGTCGCAGGGTGAGCCGCGTTCGGGAGGAGATCGACGTCGACGCGCCCGTCGAGCGGGCGTTCGAGTTCTTCGACGATCTCGACAACGCTCCCCTGCTGGTCCCGAGCCTGGTCGAGGTCGTCGCGGTGGAACCGTTGGCCAACGGTGGACGCCACGTCGAGTACACGACGCACAACAAGCACGGTGATCCGGTCGCGGCGACGAGCGACCACGTCGACTACGACCCGCCGCGTCGCACGGTCACGCGCACCAGGCAGTCCGGCATCGAGACGACCTCGACGCGCTTGTTCGCACCGAACACCGCCGGTGGGACCCGCGTCGTCGCGACGATCGAGTGGTCGGTCCCTGTCCGGTACGTGGGCGCCGTCGTCAGCCTGCCACTGCGCGGAGCGTTGCGCCGCTCGTTGCGCACGTCGCTCGCGGCCGCCAAGTCGGCCCTCGAGAGCTAGCCGTCCAGCAGGTCGCGGGCCACGGCGTCCCAGAGCTGGGCGGACATCCCGAGCGAGTCGACGTCGACGCGCTCGTCGTTGCCGTGGAACATCGTGGCGTAGTCCTCGAAGCTCAGCCGGCGGCTGAACAGCGCGAAGCCGTACCCGACCGACCCCGCACGCCGGAAGAAGCGGTTGTCGGTGCCGCCGACCATGAGGAACGGCACCAGCGCCGATCCTTCCACGAGCCGTCCCGTGACCCGCGAGAGCGAGTCCCAGAGCGGCGTGTCGATCGGCGATTCCGTGGACGGGTCGTCGTTCGACTCGATCTCGACGCGGTCGGCGAGGTCGCCGAGCGCGTCGTCGAGCATCGCCCGGATCTCGTCACCGCTCTGGCCGGGAAGAGTGCGGATGTCGACCTCGAGCTCGACGACGTCGGGGATGACGTTCGTCTTCGTGCCGCCGTGCATGACGTTCGGTGAGATCGTCGTGTGCGTGCATGCATGCACGAGGCGCGACATGCCGAGCGGCAGCTCGGCGAGCGCGTCGCGCAAGCCCTCGGGATCGAGGAAGGCGCTCGTCAGCTCGGGCGGGTAGTGCATGCCCTCGACGAACTTGCGCCAGACGTCCTGGACCTGGGTCTGCGGGTGGTACTCGGCGAGGCGACGCACGACCTCGGCCGCGGTCACCACGGCGTTGTCGGTGCGGTACGGCTGCGAGCCGTGGCCCGGCGTGCCGCGGATCCGGAGCTTCGACCAGAACGTCCCCTTCTCGGCGGTGAGCACCGGCAGGCGGACACCTTCGGGCGTCGGCATCTGGTAGCCACCGGACTCGGTGATCACGTAGTCGGCGTACACGGCCTCGCGCTCGCGCTCGACGAGGTAGCGCGCGCCCCACGTGCCGAGCGCCTCTTCGTCGGCGACCGCCAGGTAGATCAGCGTGCCCTTGGGCGTGAACCCCGACTTGGCGAGGTTCCGGAACGAGACCGCTTGTGACGCGGTGATGTTGAGCATGTCGACCGCGCCGCGGCCCCAGACGAACCCGTCGTCGTCGATGTCGCCGGAGAACGGGTCGCGGCTCCACCCGTCGGGGTTGACGGGGACGACGTCGGTATGGCCCATCAGGAGCAGGCTCGGCGCGCTCGGGTCGCTGCCCTCGATGCGGGCGACGAGCGACGCGCGGCCGGGCTTGGGCTCGTAGCGCTCGATGTCGAGGCCCGTGTCGCCGAGGTACTGGTGGAGCAGGTCGACGCTGCGGACCTCCCCGCCCGACTCGACGCGCCCGTCGTTGACGCACGCGTTGCGGATGAGCTGCTGGAGCAGGTCGGTGGACTCGCGCTGTGAGTCGACGGCCATGGCGCGAACCGTACCGTGGTCGACGCTCGGCCGCGGACGGATGTCAGGATGTCAAGGGTTCACGCGGCGCAGGGGTCGGAGCGACGCGCCGTCGGCCCCGATGCGGTAGAGGTCGATCGTGTTGGGGCCGTCCTGGAGCAGTGACGGGTCGAGCATGGCGACCGTCTGGAACGCTTCCTTGCCCTCGTAGACGGGCCCGACCCCGGCGATGGTCCCGTTGGCGGCCACCGCCACCCAGTCGTCGGGAGTGAGCCCCGAGACGTCGGCGGTCAGCTGCGCGGGGACGACGCCGGCGAGGTCGACGTCGTCGTAGAGCGCCGGTGACCAGAGTCGTGACGCTCCCGATGAGGAGCGGCGGACCAGCGCGTCGGCGCGCTGGCCGAGCAACGAGCCGTATGGGCCGAGCGCGAACAGGTCGTGCTCAGCGCCTCCTGCTCCGAGGACCGACCGGAAGAACGCTCCCGCTCGGCGCGCGTCGATGTCGTCGCGAATCGTGATCGTCTGCTCCGCCTCGACGTCGGGTGTGAAGGCGAGGGGGCGCTCCGTTGCGTTCGGGCCGAGCAACGAACGACCGTCGAAACGCCACGCGTCGGGGAGCCGGAGGTCGAGCGCGTCGACGATCGTGGGCACGACGTCGATGGTCTGCGCGTCGCGGTCGTCGACCTCGCCGCTTCGCTGACCCGGGACCTTGATGAACAGCGGGACCGGCAGCACCTCGTCGCGCACCCGCTCGTCGAGCGTCGACACGGTGTTCGTGTCGGTCTCGCCACCACCGCGGGGCCTTCGACCGGGCTCGAGCGTCAATCCGTGATCGGCGGTCACGACGAGCAGCGTGTCGTCGAGCATCCCCTGCTCGGTGAGACGGTCGAGCAGCCCCGAGATCATGCGGTCGACCAGCACCGTCTGCAGCGCGAGCCGCTGCGCCGCAGTCGAGACGAGATCGGGGTCCGACGACCACTTGGCCTCCCCGGGTCCGCGCAAGCATCCGCAGTCGCCGGTGCCCACCATTGCCAGCTGCAGGTCGGCGTCGTTGTAGGTCCGGCCGTCGGGCAGGTACTGCCAGGGCAGGTGCGGGAGGAGGCTGTGGAGGAACCACATTCCCGGGCGGCGGCCACGGGGCGTGATCGAGGAGACGAAGTCGGCGAAGCGAGCCGGCTGCTCGTCCTGCGCGCCCACGACGGCGAAGAGCTGCCCCGCTTCGAACTCGTCGAACGTGGCACCGTCGGCAGGGTCGGCCGGCGTCGGGTCCGCATCGTCGTCGGTGAAGCCGCTCCAGCGCTCACCGATGGGGGCGAGCCAGTCGCTCGCGAGGCCGTCCGGGAGCAGCGCGTGCAGATAGACCACCGACGTGTCGTGCGCGAGCTCGGCTCTGGGGGGCCGGGCACGTCCGCAACTGTCCGGCGGGCAGAGCTGGGTGAACGCCTCGTTCACCTCGAGGCGATGCGAGCGGGCGAGCAGGCTGAACAGCGAACGGGGATGCGTCGTCGCCGTCGGCACCGGGTCGTCGGGTCGAGTGCCCGTGAGCAGCGCGGGCACCGCCAGGTGCGTCCACGGCGCGACGGTCGCCGCATTCGGGTACCACGTCGAGCGCCGGGCGAGCTCCGCGAACCCCGGGAAGCGCGCCTCGTCGATGCCTCCGCTCTCGTCGAGCAGCAGACCCAGCGGGAGCTCGTCGAGCACGACGAACACGACGGGGGTGTCGGTGGCACCGACCTCCGCCGACGCCACGTCCTCGGGGCTCCCGAGCAGGACGTGGGCGGGCGACACGGTCAGGAAGATCACGAGGACGAGCACCGGCACCGGCGCGAGGTACGTGACGAACGTCCGTGGCCATGACAAGCGGCGATAGGCGACACCGGCACCGAGGGCGACGAGGGCGAGCAGCACGAGGTAGACCGCGGTCGAGAAGCGCACCTTGCGGTCGATCATCGGCACGACCGCGAGCGCGAACAGCCCTCCGACCACGATCGCAGCCGCGATCGACAGCGCCGGCCGCGCCAGGAGCCGCACCAGCCCGAGCGCTGCCAGAACGGCGCCGGCGGGCACGATCACGACCGCGAGGCCGAACAGGACGAACCGGGCGCCCTCGATGTCGTGCGCGACGAAGAACGTCGGGTTGTCGCCGAGGACGTCGAGGAGTGGCGCAGCCACGGCGAGGCCGGTGAGGGCGAAGACCTGCGCGGCGAGCGTGGGGAAGCGGACGACGCGCTGCGGTGAGTCCATCCGGACGCAACCAGAAAGGAGTCAAGCCGCGCGGTAGACGAGACGACCGGACCCGTCGGTCCAGCGCTCGACCTCGCCGGCGAGCGCCATGTGCTCGAGGTGCGCGAACGTCTCGCTCTCGGCCATCACGCCCCAGTGCTTCTTCGGGAAGATCTCGTGCGAGAGCTGCTGCACCGTGGCCGGCCCGATGGCGACCGACGCCTCCACGATGAGCTGCATCCGCTCCTGGTGGTGCTCCTTGATCGCCTCGACGCGACCGGGCACGTCGTCGAACGGGTGCCCGTGCGCGGGCAGACCGAGCTGCACACCGTCGAGCGCGGCAACGAGGTCGAGCGTCTGGAGGTACGACTTGAGCGCGTCGGCGCCGTTGCCCACGCCCGACACGTGCGGTGTGATCGACGGGAGCACGTGGTCACCCGAGATCAGCACGCCGTGCTCCGGGTCGTAGAGGCAGAGGTGGTCGACGGTGTGACCCGGCGTGTGGATCGACACCCAGTCGCGGCCTGCCAGCTCGAGCCGCTCCCCGTGCACCACGCGCTGGCTCGGGTCGGGTGGCTTGAAGAGGAACCGCAGCGCCCGGATCATCATGCGGCGCCGCCACGGCGGCATCGGGTGCTTGCTCCCACCCCAGGGCGTCTCGCCACCCCAGGGGACCGAGTCGGCCTGGATCCGGCGGGTCGGGTTGTCGCGCAGCGGGTCGCCCTCGTAGTCGTCGGTGTGGTCGGCGATCGTGGGGATCTCCTCGCCGCCGACGTCCAGCGCCTCCGCCGCTGCAGCCGCGATGCGCTCCGCCTCGGCCTGCTCCTCCGCTGTCGGCAGCCGGTTGCGCCGATCCGACTCCTCGAGCGACCACGTCGTGAACGCCCGGTGCGCGACCAGGTTCGCGCCCGCCTCGCTCTTGATCCGTCCTGCGCCACCGAAGTGGTCGGGGTGGGAGTGCGTCACGATGACGGTGTGGATGTCCTTCACCTTGAATCCCGCGGTCTTCAATCGCTTCCTGAGCGACCTCCACGACGACGGGCCCGGCAGCCCGGGGTCGACGACGGCGAGCCCGCGGTCGTCGAGCAGCCCGTAGGTGTTCACGTGACCGAGGCCCGGCATCCAGATCGGCAGCTGCATCCGGATGACGCCGGGCGCGACCTCGATCACGTCATCCGACGCAGGTTCTTGCTCCTGCTTCTTCGGTCGCTCGCTCCGAGCCGGGGCACCCGGCCCGTCGACGTGCGCTCCGTGCTTCGGCGGTCTCCACCTGGGCGCCCCGGTCGGGTCACCCGGCTGCCGCGCGGTGGCGGTCATCGCCGCTCACCCTATCGGGTGGTCAGGTTCAGGCTTCGTACGCGAACGGCGCGAGCTTGGGCCAGGGACGTGCCTCCTCGAGGAGCGCACCGGCGGCCAGGCAGTCGATGTCGAGGTGTCGCGGTGCGACGACCTGGAGCGCGACCGGGAGTCCGTCGACCAAGCCGGACGGGATGCTCGCGGCCGGCTGGCCGGTCATGTTGAACGGCGCGGTGAACGGCGCCGACAGCTCGAACAGCCCGACCTCGTCGCCGTTCACCTCGCCCGCGAACACCCCGTCCGCCGCGAACGCGGGCGTCGGCGTCGTCGGCGTGAGCAGCAGGTCGACCTGCTCGAAGATCGCGGCGACCACGGTCAGCAGCTCGTGCCGGCGCCGGATCGCCTTCGCGAGCACCTGCGGCGTGAGCTTCGAGAACGACAGGTGCTCGAGCCGGTGCACGAGCGTGATGTCGTCGAGCCGACCCTCCACGTCGTCGGCGAACCACGACATGCCGTCGATCGCGGAGAGGACGCCCCACGATCGCCCGGGCTTCGGCAGGTCCACGTCGACGCCCTCGACGAGGTCGAGCCCGGCGATGTCGACGAGCACGTGCGCGAGCTCCTCCGCGTGCCCCGCGACGGCGGGGTCACTGCCGGCGAAGCCGACCGTTGACGTGAACGCGGCGCGCTTGTGGCGCAGCCGCTCGGCTGCCGCCCCCGAGAGCAGCTCCTGCTCGAACGGCACGGCCGGCTTCGGCAACGAGGTCGGGTCGGTGAGCGTCGGGCCCGAAGCGACGTCGAGGTAGCGAGCGGCGTCACGCACGCACCGCACGACGGGTCCGCGCACGGGCGTGAGCGAGGAGTCGAACGGGCCGGGGCCGCGGCCGATGCGCCCGAACGTGCCCTTCATCCCGAACAGGCCGGAGTACGACGACGGGATGCGGATCGACCCGCCGCCGTCGCCACCCGTGCACGCCGGGAACAGCCCGGCAGCGACGGCGGCCGCTGACCCGCCCGACGAGCCGCCGGGAGTGCGCTCGAGGTTCCACGGGTTGCGGGTGACGCCGTGCAGCGGCGTGTTCGTGAAGCTGACCGTGCCGTGCTCGGAGGCGGTGGTCAGCCCGGTGATGACGGCGCCCGCGGCGCGCAGGCGCGCCACCTCGGTGTCGTCGGTCGCCGCGACACGATCGGCGAGCACCACGGAGGCGTGCGTGTCGGGCCAGCCACCGACGGACGCCAGCTCCTTGACCCCGAGGGGAACGCCGGCGAGTGCGCCCGGATCACCGCCCGCGGCGACCTCGGTGTCGATCGCGTCGGCACGCGCCCGCGCGGCCTCGCCATCGAGGTAGCAGACGGAGTTCAGCTCGTCATCGAGTCGCTCGATGCGGTCGAGATGCGCGTCGACCACCTCGCGCGCAGACAGGTTGCCGGCGCGCACCGAGTCGGCGATCTCGTAGGCGTCGCGTTCCCAGACTTCGCTCATGTGCGCTCCCGCTCCCCGGCGAGCTTCGTGAGCTCGGCGAACGATTCGTCGATGCCCGCCTCGAGGACCTCGAGGTCGGGCCACTGATCCCGATCGGCGAGCAGCCCGAGGTGCAACGTGCCGCAGTAGGAGAGGATCGCGATCCCGAGGTTGAGGTTCCGCGCGAGCGGGACCATCGGGTACGCCTCGAGCATCCGGCCGCCGAGGCAGTAGAGCGGCGCCTGCGGTCCGGGCACGTTCGTGCACACGAGGTTCGTGAGCTGCTGGTGGTGCACGAGCCGTGCGGCGAGCCCCATCATCGTCGGCGCGGCGTACTGCGTGAGGTCGAGCAGCGCAGCCGCGCCCACGGCCTGCTCGCGCTCCTTGAGGCCGGCGGTCGTGCGCTGCACCCCGCGCAGTCGGTTGATCGCGTCCGGCTCGCCGACCGCGAGCGGCACGAGCATCGCCGAGACCCGGTTGCCGAGCTGCATGCGCTGGGTCTCGTCGCGCACCGACACGGGGCAGAAGATCTTGAGCACGAGCTCCGGGTGCAGCTCCTGGCGCTCCTCGAGGAGGCGGGCGAGCCCGCCGCCGACGCCGGCGAGCACGACGTCGTTGATCGTCCCCCCGAACGCAGCACGCACCGTCTTCACGTCGTCGAGCGGCACCTGCACGATCCCGAACCTGCGGCTCCGGCCCTGCACCGGGTTGTTGAGCGACGTCTTCGGTGCGACGAGGCCCCCCTCGGCGAGCGTCGAGAGCGAGCGCGCCAGCTCACCGGCGCGGTCGAGGGCACGGCGAGGCACCTCGGCGACGCGGCGCGTCGCGTCGACGAGCGCCTGCGGGCCCGCGACCATCTCCTTCACCGAGTCGATCATCAGGCGCGCCGGCGGCGGCGCGGGCTGGGGACGCCACTCGGGCTCGTCGAGGACCGTGGGCTCGGGATCGAAGTCGAGCAGGACGGTCGCGACGTCGACGCCCGACACACCGTCGACGAGCGCGTGGTGGGTCTTCTGGAAGAGCGCGACGTGCCCACCCTCGAGGCCCTCGACGAACCAGAGCTCCCAGAGCGGGCGGGTGCGGTCGAGGACCTGCGACTGGACGCGCTCGAACACCGCCAGGAGCTGGTCGCGGGTGCCCGGCGACGGCAGCGCGGTGAGGCGGACGTGGTAGCCGATGTCGAAGCGGTCGTCGTCGACCCAGATCGGCTCCCCGGCTTCGAGTGGCACCTTCATGATGCGCTTGCGGAACCGCGGGATGAGCTGGAGGCGCGACGCGACGAGCTCACGCACCTCGCGCAGGCGGAACCGGCCGTCGGGCCCGAAGAACGTGTCGCCCTCGAACACGGACAGGGCGCCGACGTGCATCGGCGTCTCGAGCCGCTCGAGGTGGAGGAAGCTCGCGTCGAGCGAGGTCAGCCGGTCGTACGCCATGGGGCGCCAAGGCTACGCGGGAAAGAGCGTGGGCGCCCCGGAGGCGGCTGGGCACTGTCCGCCTCACGGGGCGCCCCTGACCCGGCCTGCTCCCCACGCGGTGGGGCTGGGCAGTGACCGCGGATGCGGAGCGTCTGGCCGGACGACACGGCGACCCGCCCTCGGCCGCCCGCGTGACGCCGATGGTGCAACGTCGACCGCCCGCACGCAAGCCGGCCGGACTCACGCTCAGCCGGTGAAGCGGGCGTCGGCGAGCACCGGCGCCGGCGGAGCCGTGGCGCCGGCTCCGGCGACCGGCGGCGATGCGGTCGGCGGGCTCGTGGGCGGCACCACGGGCGGCGCGTACCGGTAGCAGACGCGCACCGCCGCCGACGCGAACGTGTTGATCTGCGCCTCGACGTTCCCGCCACCGCCGGTGAACTGCTCGCCGATGGTGCTGGCAACGTGGAACGCGCTCGATCCGCCGGTGAACGCGGCCAGCACGCCGGGGTCGGTGCTCGACACGGGGCCCGCCGACGCCTCGCGCGCGGTCGACGGCTGGGTCACCGCGCTGGCCCCGAGGTAGTCGAGCGTGCCGTCGAACGCGGCCAGCGTCTGCGACGGCACCCGCTCGAGCGATCCGCTGATCGGCGCCGGTGACGCGAGGCCGCCGGGGCTCGTGAACGCCACCTGGTAGGTCATGTCGGCCGCGAACGTGACCGCGGTCTGGGCGGTGTTCTCGAACCTGGCGTCGGTGTCGAGGTGCACCGACTGGGTCGGCACCTGCACCTCGAGCAGCGTGCCGAGGTTCGGGTCGAAGCCCGGCACCGTGATGTCGGCGTCCACCTCGGTGCGCTGACGAGCGAGCGAGCCGTCGTGGCAGACGGTCGCTTCCGCCGGTGCCGCTTGACCGGCGGCGATCGCGGGGAGGCTCACGGCCACGAGGCCGAGGACGGGGAGCGCGGCGCGCGCGAGGAAGCTTGCGAGCACGAGGGACCTCCTGGAGACGGCACGACGCGCGCGGGGCGCGGCGTGCTCCGGTGCCTCGTTCTGACACGTTTCCTGTGCAGCAGTGACGCGCGTCTCGACCCGTCAGCCCTACGGGAGCAGGCGGGGCACGCGGCACACTCGATCGAGCCCGACCTCGCGCGCGAGCGTCTGGGCCCGCCTCGTGAGCAGGTCGGCCCGCACGGCCGCGTCGAGCGCCCGAGTGAGCTGGTCGTCGA
>CAZHKE010000012.1:33230-36795 GCA_964532485.1 uncultured Bifidobacteriaceae bacterium | reverse complement strand
GGTCGTCGAGTGCGTCGTCGCCGATCGTGAGCACCTGCTCGAGCACCGCGACCGCGCGCTCGGCGTTCAGTCGGACGACGTCGATCTCGGTGAAGCTCGCGTTCGCGGTCCGGCAGATGCGCGCGGCGTCGTGGACGAATGCTCCGTGCGATGTGAGTCCGCCATCCCCGCAACCGGCGAGCCCCAGCGCGACGAGCACCGCGAGGGCACCGGCGACCGGGCGCACGTCAGGTGGGCAAGAGACAGCGCCTCAGGCCCAGCCGGCTCACGAGCCCCGTGGCGTTCTCGGCGATGCCGTTGAGTCGCGTCACGAGATCCTCGTTCTTCTCGAGCACGACGCGGAACGTCTGCGCGCGCTTGACCCGGTCGGCGAGCGTGTCGAGTCCCTCTGCGTAGCCGTCGAGCACGTCGACGAGCTCATCGGTGTCGGCCTCGAGCTTCTCGGGCGGGTTCAGCGAATCGAACCCGTCGACGAGCTTGCCCAGGCCGTCGGCCGCCTGGTGCAGGAACTTCGCGACCCGCTTGCCGCTCGCGCCGGGCGCCTGTGCCTTGCGTAGATCGTTGCTCGCGTCGAGGAGCTTCTCGCAGTGCTTCGTGGCGCGCTTGACGTACTGCGTCTTCGTGAGGCGCTGGTCGTCGCCCCCGCAACCGGCGAGCCCCAGCGCGACGAGCACCGCGAGGGCACCGGCGAGCAGACGCGACGCCCCGTGGCTCCCCCTCATCGGAGGTGACGCTACCCTCGACAGCCGTGCTTCCCGACTACGCGACGTACGAGTCGGCGATCGGGCTCGACTGGTACGCCACCGACCCGAACCTGCGGCTGCTGCTCGACCGGCACCTCCCCGACGAGGCGGATCGGTCGCTCGCCGAGGAGTACGCCGCGCGCTACGGCGAGCTCTGCGGCGGGCCCATCGCCGCTCGGGCCGAGATCACCGACAAGCACGGGCCCGTGCTCGAGCGCTTCGACCACTGGGGCGTCGAGGTCGACCAGGTCGTCCACCACCCCACCTGGACCGAGAGCAAGGACGACCTCGTGCGCGCCGGCTTCACCGGGCTCGCACAGCAGGCCGGGCGGCCGGTGCCGGCGGTGCTCACCGCGTCGGTCTGCTACCTGGTGTGCCAGGCCGAGACCGCCATCTACTGCGGGCTCGGCATGACGTCGGGCGCGGCCGACATCGTCGAGCGGTACGCCCCCGAGGACGTGCGCGACGAGATCCACCGCCGACTCACCACCGACGACCCCGCACAGGCCTGGGAGGGCGGGATGTTCCTGACCGAGCGCCAAGGCGGCAGCGATGTCGGGGCCAACACCACGCGCGCCGTCTCCGACGGTGACGAGTGGCGCCTGCACGGCGAGAAGTTCTTCTGCTCCAACATCGACGCCGAGGTGTTCATCGTGCTGGCCCGCCCCGACGGGGCACCGGAGGGTGCGCGGGGGCTCGCGACGTTCATCGTCCCTCGCCTCACCCCCGAGGGCACGCCGAACGGCTTTCGCATCAAGCGCCTCAAGCCCAAGCTCGGCACGAAGGCCGTGCCGACGGGGGAGGTCACGCTCGAGGGCGCGCGCGCGTGGATGGCCGGAGGCCCCGGCCGAGGAGGAGCGAGCGACCGCGAGCCGGGCAGGCCGCCTCGCAGCGGGCGAGACGGTCGCGGCGGCCTGAACAAGATGATGGAGATGGTGAACGGGTCGCGCTTCGGCGTGGCGCTGATGGGCCTCGGCATCCATCGACGGTCCTTCCTCGAGGGCGCCATCTACGCCGCGCACCGGGAGCAGTGGGGTCAGCGGATCGACGGCTACCCGCTCGTGCGAGAGACGCTCGTCGACGTGCTCGTCGAGCTCGAGGCCGGGATGGCGATCACGTACGAGTGCGCCGCGGCGACGCGGTCGACCGACGACGAGGACGAGGGCCGCATGCTGCGGCGCATCCTCGTGCCGCTCGCCAAGATGCGGGCGACGCGCGAGGCGATCGGGGCGGCGAGCCAGGGGCTCGAGCTGCTCGGCGGCAACGGCTACATGGAGGACTGGCCGATGGCGCGCCAGCTCCGCGACGCGCAGTGCCACACCATCTGGGAGGGCACCGAGAACATCCTGGCCCTCGACGTGAGGCGCGCGATGGTCAACGAAGGCGCGCACGCCGCGCTCCTCGGCCGCATCGAGCGCGCGCTCGAGGCGTCCGACGCGTCGCCGGCTCTGGCGTTCGCCGTCGACGCCGTCGCCGGGGCACTCGACGAGGTGCGCGACGCGGTGAAGCACCTCGAGGGCTCGTCGAACGAGATGCAGCTGCTGCACGCGCGTCGGTTCGCGCACCTGCTGGCCGACGCGGTGGAGGGGGCGCTGCTGCTCGACGAGGCGACGTGGCAGCTCGGCCGCGACGGCGACGCTCGCAAGGCCGTCGTCGCCACGCAGTTCGCCCGCAAGCGGCTCGCTCCGCCGCGCGCTCGTGGCATCCTCGACGACGACCGCACGGTCATCGACCAGTTCGAGCCGATCGTGCGCTACGGAGCGATCGAGCCCGCTGCCGCATGAGCGCGCTCACGCCCACTGCGGTGTGGCGCGTGTCGCCGTCGCTCGTCAGCGCGCTCGACGAGCATCTGGGCCCACCCGTCGACGGCTACGTGAACGGATCGCAGACGTGGCTCAGCGACGGCCCGGGTGGCGCGACGCTCGAGTGGCGCCTGCACCCGGTCGCGGGCTTCGAGGCACCCTCGGGTTGCGGGCCCTACGACCTGTGGGACGCAGTGGTCGGCGCACTGGCGACCGGCGAGGCTCCTGACGCGATGGCGCTCGGAGACGATCGGCGCGCGCTCGCGACGCTCTGGGACGGGCTCGAGTGCTTCCCCGCCTACGGCGACGAGATCGAGCCCGCGACGCTGGCGCGAGCAGCGACCGACGCGATGGGGATCGCGCCCGACGTCGCGGGGCTCGTGGACCACGAGCGCATCGGCGGCGCGTGGGAGCACGCCGGGGGACGGATCTCACTGACCGAGCTCCTGCTCGACGAGCTGCAGCCGGAGGCCAGATGAGCGGCGACTCGCGTCGGGCGCTGGCACGCCGCATCCACGAGGTCGCCCACCTGACCGGCACGTTCACGTTGCGCTCGGGCGCGGTGAGCAACGAGTACTTCGACAAGTACCGGTTCGAGAGCGACCCCGGATTGCTGTTCGAGATCGCCGAGGCGCTCGGGCCGCTCGTCCCCGACGGCACCGAGGTGCTGGCCGGGCTCGAGCTCGGCGGTGTGCCGCTCGCGGTCGGGCTCTCGCAGGTCACCGCCCTGCCTGCGGCCTTCGTGCGCAAGGAGGCCAAGACCTACGGCACCTGCCGGCTCGCCGAGGGCGAGGAGATCGACGGGAGGCGCGTGACGGTCGTCGAGGACGTCGTGACCTCGGGTGGTCAGGTGGTGACGAGCTGCGGTGACCTTCGCGAGCGCGGCGCGCTGGTGGAGCACGCGCTGTGCGTCATCGACCGCGAGGCGGGCGGTTCCGCGGCACTCGCCGAGATCGACGTCCGGCTCCACCCCCTGTTCACGATGACGGAGCTGACGGGCACCTCGTCTTCTTGATGCGT
>CAZHKE010000012.1:26351-33130 GCA_964532485.1 uncultured Bifidobacteriaceae bacterium | reverse complement strand
GGTCGAAGTCGACGGGGCGGTGCTCGCCGTCGATGGCCGCGAACGCGGTGTCGACCCAGCGTGCGCCTCCCGCCAGCGGCCACGGCAGCGCGTCGCGGGCGAAGAAGCCCACGTCGCGGGTCTCGAGCGGGTGGCCCCGCAGCTCGCCGCCGATCATCTGCGCGTGGAACACGAGCGAGTACAGCGGCAGCCGCGCGAACCCGAGCCGCAGCCCGTCGAACACCGCGATGAGCGACTCGATCTCGATCTCGACTCCCGTCTCCTCGTACACCTCCTTGATCGCGATCTCCGACGGCGAGTAGCCGACGTCGGCCCACCCGACCGGGTAGAGCCACACGCCCGAGTCGGCCCGCTGGGTGAGCAGCAGCTCGCCCCGGTCGTTCCCGACCACCGCCGCCACCGCGACCTTGGGCGTCACGTAGCCGGCGACACCCTCCCCGACGCTGCTCAACCACTCCTCGTAGAGCGCGTCGGCCTCGGCCTCCTCGATCGCGCCGGCACGGATGTCGGCTGCGACCTTGAGGACCTCCTCGAACCGCTCCTTCTCGTAGAGGCTCTGGGTGAAGCCGAGCCCGGTGCGGGCGATGCCCGAGAGCGTCTCGGCCCAACGCAGCAGGTCGGCGGCGGAGATGTGGTGTTCGGGCTCGGGCACGTCCGGCAGACTACGCGGATGGGGCTCGTCGACGATCACGAGCGCGCGTGTGACGGGTTCGCGTCGGTGGCGGTGCAGGTGTCGGCCGATCGGTGGGTCGCGCCGACGCCGTGCACCGAGTGGGACGCCCGTGCGCTCGTCGAGCACGTCGTCGGGTTCCACGAGCTCCTGCTGCTTCGGCCGCTGGGCGTGCGCGCGAACCGACCGAAGAGCGGCACGCCCGCGGAGCGCTGGCGCGCGACGCAGGACGCGATGTTCGCCGCCTTGCACGCCGACGGCGCCATCGACCGTGAGACCGAGCTCCCCGGGGGCGGCACGAGCACGCCGCGCACGATGCTCCCGGCGCTCACGACCGACGTGCTCGTGCACGCCTGGGACCTCGGCGTCGCGACCGACGTGCCCGTCGACCTCGATCCCGAGCTGACCGCGGCGGCGTTCGCGCGCGTCGAGGGGACGGATCCGGGACGGGCGGACGGCATGGTCGGGCCCGAGGTGCCGGTCGGCCCCGACGCCTCGGTCGAGGCGCGTCTTCTCGGCTTCTACGGCCGCGACCCCCGATGGCGACCGCCGCGCTGACATGCGTCCCTCACCCCGCAATGCGCGGGTGAGGGACGCAACCAGGGAGAAGGGTCAGCCGGTGAAGGTGGGCGCGAGCACCACGGGCGCCGGCGGCGGCGGGACCGGGCACTCGCCGGCGATGCCGAGCGCACTGATGTCGAGGTTGGGCTCGCTCAGCGCGGTGACCTCGGTGATCCCCGCGGTCTCGGGGTCGACCACGAAGAGCGAGGCGTCGAAGGCGGCGGCGCCCACGTCGCCGGTCGCGGCGGTCGTGTCGTCGGTGCTGCCGGTCGGCGTCGGGCCGACCCTGCCGAGCGCGTACAGCGTGCCGTCGGCGCGGGCGTAGTCGAGCCCGGCGAGGTCGAAGTCGTCCTGGAACGCCGAGCCGGTCGTGACGAGCCCGGTCGCGGGGTCGACGGAGGCAAGCGTCGGGCCGAACACCTGCGCGGTCGGGTCACTCTCGGCCGAGGCCGCGTCACCGTTGCTTCCCTTCGAAACCTCGGTCGTGACCATCGATCCCGCGCAGTCGGCGCCGAGGTAGTACATGAAGGAGGACAGGAGATCGTCGCCGGGTCCTCCGACGAGCGTCGCGACCGCCGTGTCGCGGTCGAGGGTGTAGAGGCACACGCCGACGCACGCGTCGGTGCTGAGCTGGGCGAACAGCGTCCCCGCCGCGTCGAACGCGAGCCCGCCCTCGGCGATGCTCGCGTCCGGGAAGTCGCCGGTGATCGCGGTGCTCGAGAGCACCTCGCCGGTCGCGGGATCGAAGTGCACGAGGAGCGCGGGGGGCGCGCCAGAGGGCTCGGCGATGCCCCACACCGAACCGTCAGGCGCGACGGCGAGGTCGTGCGCGCACGCCTCGACCGAGGAGGGTGCACCGAGCGTCCCGACGGCACCGTTCGAGAGGTCGACCGTGACGAGCTGGCACGCCGGCGCCAACACCCCTCCACCGCCGATGGCGTAGGCCGCCGGCGCCTCGGCTGGCGCCTCCAGGCCTGCCTGGGCCGCGGGCATCGCCGCGATGCTCGCCGCGGCGACCGCCACTGTGATCGTCGCGACCGACGCGACTCGTCGGATCCCTGTCATCTCCACGCTCCACCCTGTCCGGCCTGTCCGGACCATCTGGGCTGTCCCGGCGCCCTCGCGGGGCGACGCACGACGCTACTTCAGCCGACGGACTCGGCGGCGAGTCTGGCCGGACATGCGTCCCTCACCCCGGATTGCGCGGGTGAGGGACGCAACCTCAGGCGAGCGACTCGGCGGCGAGTCGGGCCACCAGCGTGGCCCGGAGCCGGTCGAGGGTCAGCGGGTCGGTCGGCTTGGCCCCGTGCGCGTCCCGCACGTAGAAGACGTCGACGACGCGCTCACCCAGCGTCGACACGAGCGCGGCGGTCACATCGAACCCCAGATCCGTGAACACCGCCGCGATCCGGGCGAGGAGACCCACCTCGTCGGGTGCCTCGACCTCCACGACCGTCGCGGCCGGTGACGCCTCGACGTCGAACGCGACCCCCACCGCGCCGTCGCTCGCGGCTCGGCGGTAGCGCTGGAGACGCTCCGCGAGCCGCTCGCCGAGGTCGAGCGTGCCGGCGAGCGCGGCGCTCAGGTCGTCGCGCACGCGCGCCTGGCCGTCGGCGTCGAGCCGATCGAACGTGTCGATCCCTCGGTACACCTCGAGCGCCATCCCCTGGGGTGCCCCGTACACGTCGGCGCCGCGGATGTCGAAGCCGTGCAGCGCGAGCACGCCGGCGACCGTGGCGAGCAGTCCGGGGCGGTCGGGGGCCGCGACCGCGCACTCGACCAGACCGTCGTCGCGGGCCGACCACGCCAGCGCGAGGCCACCACTCGTGAGCAACGTCCGGTGCCGCTCGATGATCGCGGTGCGCTCCGCGGCGTGGTCGCGACCGACGACGCCGCGCTCGAGCAGGGTGTCGGTCTCGACGAACAGCTGTCGCAGGAGCTGCGCCTTGCTCCTGCTCCACGCGGCCGGGCCCGTCGCGCGCGAGTCGCCGATCGTGAGGGCGTAGAGGAGGTCCAGGCGCTCGGTGTCGCGGACGGCCCGGCCGAACCGGACGATCGTCGACTCGTCGCCCAGGTCGCGGCGGGTCGCCGTCTCGGCCAGCAGCAGGTGCTCGCGCACGAGCCAGACCAGCACCTCGACGGCGTGCTCGTCGAGGCCGATCCGCTCGCCGACGGTCTGCGCGGTCTTCGCGCCCATCTCGGAGTGGTCGCCGGGCAGGCCCTTGCCGACGTCGTGGAGCAGCGCACCGAGCAGCAGCAGGTCGGAGCGGGCACGGCGCGCCACGTCACCGTCGAATCCCTCGCCGTCGAGCACGTCGACGCACTCGGCGACGCACTCGAGGAGGTGCCGGTCGACGGTGAAGCGGTGATACGCGTTGCGCTGCGGTGTGCCCCGGACGTGCTCCCACTCGGGGAGGAGGGCGACGAGCACTCCGACCTGGTCGAGCGACTCGCAGACGGGCACCGCTCGGCGCCCGCGGCGCAGCAGCTGCACGAAGGCGTCCCGCAGGTCGTCGTCCCAGTCGGCCGGCGCCATGGATCGCATCCGCTCGAGGGACTCGCGTGCGATGGGAAGCGCTGCTGCCGCGGCGGCGTTCGCGGCGCCCAGCACCGTGGGCGCGTCGATGGTCGCGTCCGCGGTCAGCGTCACCGCGTCGTCACGAATCACGACGCACTCGCCCACGACACGGTCGCGGCTCTGACGCCGGCCGAGCGGGCCCCGCCGAGCGTCGCGCTGGCGGCGCCACACGTCACTCGTGATCCACTGCACCGCACGGCTGGCGCGCGCCAGCCGCCCGAGGAGCGCGTCGGCGTCGGCGTCGGCGAGCACGGCGGCGACCGCGTCCTGCTCCTGGAGCAGCAGCACGTCACTCCGGCCACCGGTGACCTGATGCAACGCGACCCGCGCGTCGAGCAGCCGCGTGCGCGCGTCATCGAGCATCGGAGGGTCTCCGGGCTGGAGGAACCCGCCGGCCACCAGCCCCGCGACGCCAGCGCCCGGTTCGAGCGAGGGCGTCGCGCCGGTCGCGATCCCGACCCACTCGAGAGCCTGCAGGTCGCGCAGGCCCCCGGCGCCGGTCTTCAGGTTCGGCTCCAGCATCTCGGCGATGGGCCCGGGGTGCTCGGCCCGGAGCTCCGCGGCTGCGCTGAGAGCCTCGACGACCGTCCCGCGTCGCTTCTGCGCCAGCCGACGGGCACGCTCGAGCGTCTCCTTGGCGAACGAGGCGAGCCCGGTCACCGGCCGCAGCTCGATCATCCCGGTCAGCGCGTCGATCTCCGACCCGGCGAGGGCGAGCGCCTCCTTCGGCGTCCGCACCGCGTGACCGAGCACGAAGCCCGCGTCCCAGAGCGGGTACCACAGCTCCTCCGCGGCCGTCCCGACCGTCTGGCGGCTGCCCTTGCCGTCGTGCAGGAGCATGACGTCGACGTCGGACCCCGGGCACAGCTCGCGGCGGGCGTACGAGCCGAGGGCGACGACCGCGAACCGACCGGGGAGGTCGAGGTGCTCCGCCACCTCGTGGAACGACGCGTCGAGCGCGTCGGAGAGCGCGCGTCCGTAGCCGGCCCCGCGCAGGCCCGTGTCGTCGTCGACCCGCGCCCGGGCCGTCCGGAGACGCTCCGCCGCGGTGGCGGCGTCGTCAGAGGGCGTCCGGGCCCGCCTCACCGGTGCGGATGCGGGTGACGTTCTCGACCGGGACCACCCACACCTTCCCGTCACCGATCTTGCCGGTGCGCGCGGTCTCGACGAGCTGCGTCGTGACCCGTTCGACGTCGCCGTCGTCCACGAGGATCTCGATGCGGACCTTCGGGACGAAGTCGATGGTGTACTCGGCGCCCCGATAGACCTCGGTGTGACCGCGCTGGCGTCCGAACCCCTGCACGTCCGACACCGTGAGGCCGTGGACGCCGAGGTCCTTGAGCGCGTCCTTCACGTCGTCGAGCTTGAACGGCTTGATGATGCCGACGATGAGCTTCATGTGTGCGTCAGTCCCTTCGCCTCAAACTCGATCCAATGCGTACCCGGTCTCGGAGTGCTGCGTCAGGTCGAGCCCGGTCTCCTCGTCCTCCTCGGACGCGCGGATGCCCTGCGGCAGCGCCTTCTTGAGCACGACCATGATGACGAACGTCAGCGCGAACGACCACGCCATCGTCGCGGCGACCGCGATGAGCTGCTCGCCGAGCAGCTCGAAGCTGCCGGTCTCCACGAGCCCGCCGCCTCCGGGCGCGTCCGCCACCCCCGGGTTGAACGCCGCGTCGGCGAACACGCCCACGAGCAGGGACCCGACGAGCCCGCCGACGAGGTGGACGCCCACCACGTCGAGGGAGTCGTCGTACCCGACCTTGAACTTCAAGCTGACCGCGAACGCGCAGAGCGCACCTGCGATGAGCCCGATGTAGACGGGCGCCATGCCGCCGACGAAGCCGGCGCACGGCGTGATCGCGACGAGCCCCGCGACGAGCCCCGACGCCGCGCCGAGGGTCGTGGCGTGCCCCGTGCGCAGGCGCTCGACGAGCAGCCAGCTCACCATCGCGGCCGCGGCCGCGAGGTGCGTGTTCACCAGCGCCGTCGCCGCGAGGTCGTTGCCGCTCAGCGCCGAGCCTGCGTTGAACCCGAACCAGCCGAACCACAGGATCCCCGCGCCGATCAACGTGAGGGGCAGGTTGTGCGGGACCATCGGATGCTCGGGCCACCCGCGACGCCTGCCGAGCACGACCACCGCCGCGAGCGCCGCGATGCCGGCGTTGATGTGGACCACCGTGCCGCCCGCGAAGTCGAGCGCGCCGCGCTGGAACAGCCAGCCCGACGGCGAGAACACCCAGTGCGCGATGGGGGTGTACACGAGGATCACCCACAGCGGCACGAACCACATCCAGGCCGCGAAGCGCATCCGGTCTGCGATCGCGCCGCTGATGAGCGCGGGCGTGATGATCGCGAACATCATCTGGAACGCGAGGAACGCGAACGGCGGCACCGTCAGCGCGATGCCCGTCGGTTGGGTCTTGAGCGCGTCGTGCATCCAGGCGAGATCGAAGTTGCCGATCAGGTCGCCGTCGCCGGAGAACGCCAGCGAGTAGAGGGCGATCGCCCACAGCACGCTCACGATCCCGAGGCACACGAAGTTCTCCATGAGCATCGCGAGCACGTTCTTCGTTCGCACCATGCCGCCGTAGAAGAGCGCCAGGCCCGGCGTCATGAACATGACGAGGGCCGCCGACGCCAGCACCCATGCGGTGTCGCCGGTGTTGATCTCCACGTGGTCCCCCCGGTCGGACCGACCATCTCCGGTCGGCTCTTGTTCAGATCCGGGACAGGTTGGCGGTGCCAGGTTTCCCGGGAGTCGCGGGAGTGTTTCGGGCGTGTTACGAGCAGGCGCTGGCTCCGGTCGAGATGTGACGCGTCGGCATCGACGACCTGGCCGAGTCCTGACGCACGGGCCGCGCGCCGTTCACCTCGACGAAACGGAGTCGAAACACCGCGCCCGTAGGTTGCGCCGCATGGACGTGGCGCTCGTGCACTGGCCGGCGGAGGCGGAGCGGCTCGAGCGGC
>CAZHKE010000012.1:17972-26251 GCA_964532485.1 uncultured Bifidobacteriaceae bacterium | reverse complement strand
GGACCGCAACGTCCTCGACGTGCACCTGGCGCGTCTGCGGCGGCTGATCGCGCCGACCGGCCTCCAGATCCACACCGTGCACCGACGGGGCTACCTCCTCCGGATCGGGGAAGCAGGCATCACGGCGTGAGCGTCACCGACGTCCTCGTCGACATCCTCGTCGTCCTCCTGGCCGCGAAGGTGGCCGCGGAGCTCGCCGAGCGCGTCAAGGTCCCCGCGGTCGTCGGCGAGATCGTCGCCGGCATCGTGATCGGCCCGTCGGTGCTCTCGCTGGTCGGCCACGACATCACGCTGGAGGTGCTGGCCGAGCTCGGCGTGATCCTCCTGCTCCTCGAGGTCGGGCTCGAGCTCAGTCTCGGCGACCTCCGGTCGGTCGGACGGTCCTCGATGGCGGTCGCGGTGATCGGTGTGATCCTGCCGGTCGCCCTCGGCTTCGGCGTCGCGCTCGGGTTCGGCGAGTCGAACGACACCGCGCTGTTCGTCGGCGCGGCGCTCGCGGCGACGAGCGTCGGCATCACCGCGCGGGTGTTCAGCGATCTCGGCGCGTTGACACGCATCGAATCGCGCACGGTGCTCGGCGCAGCCGTCGCCGACGACGTGATGGGCCTGATCCTCCTCACCATCGTCGTCCGGGTCACGACGGCAGGAACGGTCTCGGTGCTCGACATCGCCCAGATCGTCGTCATCGCCGTCGGGTTCCTGGTCCTGGCCGTCGCCATCGGGACGCGCTTCGGACCGAAGCTCTTCGGGGTCATCGATCGGCACTCGCGGTCGGCGGGCACGTTCGTGGCGATCGCCCTCGCGTTCACCCTGGCGTTCGCGCTTCTCGCCGACGTCGCGCAGCTGGCGCCGATCGTCGGTGCGTTCGCAGCCGGCGTCGCGCTCAGTGGCACCGCGCCCGCCGAGCGCATGCGACGAGAGCTGGCACCGGTCGGTCACCTCTTCATCCCCGTGTTCTTCCTGCAGATCGGCGTGAACGCCGATCTCGATGCGCTCGGCGACCCGAACCTGTTGTTGTTGATGGGCGCGCTGATCGTGGTCGCGAGCATCGGCAAGATCGCGGCCGGCCTCGGGTTGCTGGGAGGTGTGGGCGACCGTCTGCTCGTGGGCCTCGGGATGCTGCCCCGCGGAGAGGTCGGACTGATCTTCGCCAGCATCGGGCTCACCGAGGGCGTGCTCGACGACGATCTCTACGCTGCGCTCGTCGTCGTCGTGCTCGGGACGACGCTCGCCGCGCCTTCGTTGCTCCGTGGCCGGCTCGGCACGCTCCAGAAGCGGCGGCCCAAGCGCGCGCCCACGCCGGCGCCGCCGGGCGGGTGGCTCACCGTGAACGGCGAGATCGGCCTCGCCGGTGATCCCCCCGACGAAGACGGTCTCGTCGTGGCGCTGGACGCGGCGCGCCTCGTCGTGCGGGCCGGCCCTTCGGGGGAGCTCCTCGACTGGCTCGGCGACGTCGACCTCGGCGCGGCGACGTGGGACGGGCGTGCCACGTCGAGGTTCCTCGCGCTCTTGCGCGAGGGCAGCATCCGGTCGTGGCGGTTCCTCGAGGCTTCGGAGGTGCTGGAGCGGTCGCTCCCCGAGCTGGCGGAGGCCGTGCGCCGGCGCCGGGCCGACCCGTTCGTGCTCGACCCGGCGCACGTGCTGCGCTTCGAGCTCGTCGAGCGCCTGCGGGAGCTCCTGACGTCGGACGCGCGCGCTGCGGCCGTGTTCGAACGCCTCCGGCACCCGGAGCAGCCGACCCTCGCCGCGCTCGTGCTGGCCGTGGCCGGTGAGAGCGGCGACCCGGCCGACCTCGCCCGGCAGCTGTCGGACCGACTCCGCCTCGGGGCCGTCGCCGAGGAGGACCTCGCCGACCTGGTGTCCGACCACGGGCTGCTGCGCGCCGCGTCGCAGCGGCTCGAGGGCCTCGACGAGGAGCCCGTCCTCCAGCTGGCGAGCCACGTCGCCACGCCGGAGCGGGCGCGCTCGCTGTACCTGCTGTCGTTGGCCTACGGCGAGCTCGAGACCTACGAGCGCAACCGGCTCGACGAGCTGCTGACCCGCGTGCTCGGGGTGCTGTCCCACCCCGAGCTCACCGGCGCACGCGCCGGCTCGGTCGTCGAGCAGCGACGGGCGGAGGCGCTCCGGCTCGTCGGTGACGCGCCCGGCGCCACGGCCCGGGTCCGGCGGGCGCCGCGTGGGTACCTGCTCGCGCACCCGGCGGGCGACATCGCCCGTCACGCGGAGCTGCTCGACCCGCTGCCACGCAAGGGGTCGGTGCGTGCGGTCGCGGCTCCTCTCGGGTCGGCGCAGGCCCGGGTCGAGATCGGTGCCCGCAACCGTCCGGGGCTGCTCGCCGCCGTCTCGGGGGTGCTCGCGGCGCGAGGGCTCGACGTGCTCGAAGCGAGTGCAGCGACGTGGCCCGACGGCGCCGCGGTCGAGTCGTTCCGCGTCCGCACGCAAGCGCCCACGGCCGAAGCGCTCGTGGCGATCGGGGACCTGGAGTCGGCGATCGAGGAGGCGCTCAGGCGGTCACCGACGAGTGAGCCGGCACCCGATCTCGAGCTCACGTTCGACGACGTCGCGTCTCCGTGGCACACGATCTGCGAGGTGCGGGGGCAAGACCGACATGGCCTGTTGCACATCATCACGGTCGGCTTCATGGCGAGCGACGTGACGGTGCACTCGGCGCGGGTGGCGACCAAGGGCGGACTCGCGATCGACCGCTTCGAGGTGACCGACACCGAGGGCCGCAAGCTCGACGAAGCCCGCGAGCGTGCGGCGCGCGACGCCATCTGGTCGGGCACCGACGGCTCCGGCACCGGCCTGACGGCCGGCTTCAACCGCCTCTTCCACCGCTAGATCCAGCGGCTGCGGCGCAGGAGCTGGGGGGTGAGGTCGGCGGCGGGCTGGGGCGGCGCGATCAGGTAGCCCTGAGCGGCGTCGACGCCCAGGGCTCGCAGCATCTCGAGCTGGGCCGGCGTCTCGACGCCCTCGCCGGTGACCGTGACGCCGAGCGCGTGCCCGAGGCTCACGACGGCCGAGACGATCGCGGCATCCTCGGGATCGGTGCCCAGGCGCTCGACGAACGTACGGTCGATCTTCACATCGTCGATGGGGAACTGCCGCAGGTAGCCGAGCGCGGAGTAGCCGGTGCCGAAGTCGTCGATGCTCACGCGCACGCCGAGCGCCTTCAGCGCCTTCACCGCGCCCACTCCCGCGGCGAGATCGTCCATCAGCGTCGTCTCGGTGATCTCGATGCACAGCGCGTCGGGCGGCAAGCCGGTGCGGGAGAGAACTCCGGCAACGAGGTCGGCGAGGTCCGAATGCACGAGCTGGCGACCGGAGAGGTTGACTGCCAGGCGGAAGCCGTCGACGTGCGGCGACGCACACCACTCGACGGCGCGCCGGCACGATTCCTCGAGCAGCCATGCGCCGATGGGCACGATCAGGCCCGTCTCCTCCGCTGTCGGCAGGAAGTCGCGAGGGTTGAGCAGGCCACGCTCGGGGTGCTGCCACCGCGCGAGCGCCTCGACACCGACGCAGACACCGTCGCGCAGCGCGACCATCGGCTGGAAGAGGACGCGAAACTCGTTGCCGGCCACCGCGCGGTGCAGCGCGTTCTCGGTGTCGTGGCGCTGCCGAACACGGTCGCGCATCTCTTCGTCGAAGACCTCGCAACGCCCCTTGCCGCGGTCCTTGGCTCGGTACATGGCGGCATCCGCGTCGCGCAGCAGCGCTTCCGGACGCTCGCGCCCGGTCGTCGAGATCGCGATGCCGACGCTCGCGCTCACGAACTGGTCCTCGCCCCCGATCATGAAGGGTGCGCGCAACGCGTCGATGAGGCGCTCGGCGACGCCGATCGACGGGCGATCGGCGTCTCCCGGCTCGAGATCCTCGCACAGCACCGTGAACTCGTCGCCACCGAAGCGGGCGACGACGTCGCCCGGGCGCAGGACGTTCGCCAACCGCTGACCGAGCGCGGCGAGCAGCTCGTCTCCCGCATCGTGGCCGAGGCTGTCGTTCACGACCTTGAATCGATCGAGGTCCATGAACAGCACCGCAACCGCGGTACCCGTGCGTTGCGCTCGTCGCAACGCGTGCTCGAGCAGCTCGCCGAAGAGCGTCCGGTTCGGCAGGCTCGTGAGCGGATCGTGGTGCGCCTGGTGCGCGAGTGCCGCCTCGAACTGGGTGCGCTCGATCGCGATCGCCGCGAGCTGCACGACGGAGTCGACGGCCGCCTCTTCCGCGGCGGTCGGCCGGCGCGGCTCGGAGAGATAGGTCGCGAACGTGCCGATCACCCCGCCGTCGGAGGCGGCGAGCACGGGCGTCGACCAGCAGCCGCGGATGTCGTGCTCGCGCGCCAGCTCGGTGTACCGACTCTCCGGACCGGCCTGGATGTCGTCGACGATCACGGTCTCACCGGTCGCGGCCGCATTCGCGCACGGGCTGGGGCCGTCGTGGATCGGCGAGCCGTCGAGCGCCTGCAGGAACGACGAGGGGAACGAGGGCGCTGCGCCGTGCACGAGCTCGTTGCGCTCCTCGTCGATGAGCAGGATCGTGCAGCGAGCGCCGTCGAGCTGCGACTCGACCATGCGGCAGATCTCGGCCAGCGTGTCGGCGCGCGCCGAGCTCGTCGCGATCATCTCGAGGATCGACGCCTGATCGCGCAGGCGCGCCTCGGAGAAGCGCAGCGCCGCTTCGGCTTCGACGCGGTCGGTGACGACGCGCGAGACGATGACGAGCCCCTCCACGGCGGGGTCGTCGTAGAGGTCGCGCGCGATGACCTCGAGGCTCTCGATCGAGCCATCACCGGCGATCAAGCGGGCAGTCACCGGCTCGTCGACGTGCTCGCCGCGAACGACTGCCTCGTAGTACGCCTCCAGCGCGTCGACGTCGTCGTCGTGGATGAACGAGAGTGCCGGCTGGCCGTTTTGGGACTGCTCGAACCGCCCGACCCGGCGCGCGGCCGGCGACGCGTACTTCACGCGACGCTCGCGATCGAGGATCGTGACGACGTCGAACCCTTCCTCGACGATCGCCCGGAAGCGCGCCTCGCTGTCACGCAGCGCGGCCTCGACTCGCTTGACCTCGGTGACGTCGACGAGCGATCCGACCGAGGTCGGCGGTGGTGGGTCGGACCGCACGCGGACGGCATGGGCGGCGACCCACCGCACCTCGCCGTCGGGCCGGACGATCCGGTACTCGACCGACAGCTCGCCGGTTCGCTCCACCGACTTCGCCACGGCCGCCTCGACCCGCGCTGCGTCGTCGGGGTGCACCATGTCGCGGTACGCGTCGCCCAGGAGCCGCGACAGGGGCCGGCCGGTGATCTCGCACATCCGCTGGTTGGCGAGGACGATGCCGAAGTCACCCACCGACGCGAACAGCCCGACCGGCGCGCCGTCGGCCATCGCGAGCAGCTCGGCCTCACCGAGGGCCGACACGGCGGCGTGACGGGCAGCCCGGGCTCTCGCCATGGGCGCGGACTCGGGTGCGAGGTTGCTCGTCATCTGGCGTTGCTCACCCTCACCCGACATACCTCATTCCCGACATGACGCAACGCCCCGCGGCAGACTACTGCCCCTACGACACGCGCCACCGTGGGCAGTTGGCACGTGCCGCGCATGGCCGCGCTCCGACCGGGAGGACGAATGCGGATCGGACTGTTCCTGCCGAGCGTGTCGCCGCTCGCCACCCCGGCGCTCCTCGAAGCGTGTGGTGAGGCTGCCGAGGACACGGGGATCGCGTCGGTATGGGTCGGCGAGCACGTCGTGTTCGTCGACGAGTACGAGTCGAAGTACCCCTACGCCGACGACGGGCGCCTCGGGCTGCCGCCGGAGTCGGGCATGCTCGGCCTCTTCGAGACGCTCACGTACCTCGCGGCCTGCACGAACGATCTGCGCCTGGGCACCGCCGTGTGCCTCGTGCCGCAGCGCAACCCCGTGTACACCGCCAAGTCGGTCTCGACACTCGACTGGCTGTCGGACGGTCGCGTCGACTTCGGCATCGGGGTCGGCTGGTTGCGCGAGGAGTTCGACACGCTGAACGTGCCGTTCGAGCAGCGCGGCGCCCGCACCGACGAGTACGTCGAAGTGATGCGCTCCTTGTGGCGTGACGAGGTGTCGAGCTACGAGGGCAGTCACTACGCGCTGCCGGCGTGCCGGATGTTCCCCAAGCCGGTGCAGTCGCCGCACCCGCCCGTCTACGTCGGTGGTGAGAGCGAGGTGGCACTGCGGCGGGTCGCGAGGCTCGGTGACGGATGGCACGGCTTCAACCACACGCCGCAGAGCGCGGCCGACTGCGTCGCTCGCCTCGAGCGAGCGCTCGCCGGCGCAGGCCGCTCGCGCGCCGACGTCGACGTCACCGTGTGCTCGTACCTCCAGCCCGTCGAGCCGGCCCTGCTCCCCGCGTACCGCGACGCCGGCGTCGACCAGCTCGTGCTCACGGCGTTCGCCGGTGACCCGGCCGGGATGCGCGAGATGGTGCTGCGCCTCGGCGACCAGTACGTCGGTGCCGCGAGCGTCCTCTAGGTGCAGCGGTCGTCGGCCCGGGCCCGAAGCACCTTGGCCTTGGCGAGGCCCCACGCGAGCTGGAGCGGGCCGAGGTCGGGGTCGCCCAGGTCGCCGAGGGTCCCGGGCACGAGGTCGTAGCGGTCGTCGGGCCAGGCTCGCTCGGCGAACGCATCTCGCACCACCGGTGGCACTCCCGCGGCCGCGAGCACGTCCGTCGGCTCGCGCACGGCCGTGCGCACGATCTCGAGGGGCGTCGTCGCTTGATCCGCGGCGTCGACCGAGAAGAGCGAGCTCAGCTCCGAGGCGACGCGCGCCGCGGCGTCAGCCCCGGCCACCCGTGCCGCGGCGGCGGCGTGGGCCCGGGTGGCATCGTCGGCCTTGCCCCACGCGTCGAGGATGGTCGCCACGTTGACCTCGACCCACGTCGGGACCATTCGCTCGACGCCGGCCACGATCGCCGCGGACGCGGCGCGCAAGGCGGCGAGCGCGTCGGCCTCGTCCGTGCGTCTCAGCTCTCGAGCCCGACGCGTCGCAGCGCTTCGGCCGGTTCCAGCACGAGCCCGGTGACGAACGGCCCGAACTCTGCGTAGCGCGCCGACACCTCGTCGAAGCGCATCTCGTACACGATGTCCTTGAGCGCGCCGGGGTCGTCGGCGAACAGCGTGACGCCCCATTCCCAGTCGTCGAGGCCCGTGGACCCGGTGATGAGCTGCACGACCCGTCCCGCGTAGGTGCGGCCGACGCGCGCGTGGCCCGCCATGAGGGCCTTGCGCGCGTCGAAGTCGAGCGCGTACCAGTTGTCGTCGCCGGTGCGGCGCTTCGACATCGGGTAGAAGCAGATCGCCGCCTTTTGCGGCAGACGTGGGTGCACGCGCTGCTCGCGGTAGTGCGTGATGCGCTCGCGCCAGACGGTCAGGCGTTCCTCCAGCTCGGCCTCGTCGGTGACCTGCTCCTCGACGGTGAGGCGCCGGCGCTCGTCCTCCTCGGTCGCCGCGTACTCCGACGACTCGGTCAGCGACAGGTACGACCACGTGAGGCGGAGTGGGGTGCGGGAGAGCTCGTGCTGGAGCGCCTGGAGCCGGGCGAGGTCGGGGCCGGCGGCCATGACGCCGAGGTCGGCCTTGTGCCCGAGCGTCGCGAACGTGACGACGTGGTGCGGGTCGACGGCGCTGAACGCTTCGAGCGCGTCGAGGATCCGCTTCGCGCCGCCCGGCTCGTCGTCAGCGAGGCGGCGGTCGACCGCGTAGAAGAGATGGAGGACTCCCCACCCGGTGCTCGCCTCGACGCGATCGCGCTCGGTCACACCGAAGAGGGTACCGGGGGGGCGTCCGCCATCCGCCAGCGATGCTCAGCGGTCGGCTTCGACGGCCTCGACGGCCACGAGATGGAACGAGTAGTGCCGGGCCATGACGTCGCGGACCTGGACGTCGAGGCCCCAGCCCTGGTCGTCGACGAGCAGACGGAACATGCGACGCAAGAACGCGCCCTCGACGTACGCACGCTGAATGCGCGGCGGCTCGGGCTCGATCACCTCACGCATGATCGGCGGGCACACGGTGACCGTCTCGGAGACGACGTCGCTGAGCACCGGCTCGTTGAACTCGGCCTCGAAGTCGTCGAACCAGCCCATGACCAGCTCGTCGCGCACCCGGGGGTCGGCACGGGCGGCATCGAGGTAGCGCTCGCGGTCGAGGAAGCGCAGCTGCGCGTGCGGGAGGACGGGCCGGTACTCGGCCCACTTGTGCTGGACGAGCGTGCGGATCCTCGGTTCCTCGATGCCCGATT
>CAZHKE010000012.1:10963-17872 GCA_964532485.1 uncultured Bifidobacteriaceae bacterium | reverse complement strand
GCGGGGGCGGGGGGCTCGGGCTTGTCGGCCACGACCGCCTCGGTCGTGAGGAACAGCGCCGCGATCGACGCCGCGTTCTGCAGCGCCGAGCGGGTCACCTTGGCGGCGTCGATGACGCCAGCCTTCACGAGGTCCTCGTAGTCGCCGGTCGCGGCGTTGAGGCCCTCGTTGCCCTTGAGGCTGCGCACCTTCTCGACGATGACGCCGCCCTCCATGCCCGCGTTGAGGGCGATCTGCTTGATCGGCTCCTCGAGCGCGCGGGCGACCATCCTGGCGCCGGTGGCCTCGTCGCCGTCGAGCGACTTGGCGGCCTCCTCGACCTTGGCCTGGGCCCGGAGCAGCGCGACGCCGCCACCGGCGACGACACCCTCCTCGACCGCAGCCTTGGTCGTCTGGACCGCGTCCTCGATGCGGTGCTTCTTCTCCTTCAGCTCGACCTCGGTGGCCGCGCCGACCTTGATGATCGCGACACCGCCCGACAGCTTGGCGAGGCGCTCCTGGAGCTTCTCGCGGTCGTAGTCGGAGTCGGTGTTGTCGATCTCCTGCTTGATCTGGTTGATGCGGCCCTGGACGTCCTCGGTGGTGCCGCCACCTTCCACGATCGTCGTCTCGTCCTTGGTGACGACGACCTTGCGCGCCTTCCCGAGCAGGTCGACGCCGATGTTCTCGAGCTTCAGGCCGACCTCCTCGGAGACGACCTGGCCGCCCGTGAGCACGGCCATGTCCTGGAGCATCGCCTTGCGACGCTCACCGAAGCCGGGCGCCTTGATGGCGACCGACTTGAACGTGCCGCGGATCTTGTTCACCACGAGCGTCGCGAGCGCCTCGCCCTCGACGTCCTCGGCGATGATCGCCAGCGGCTTGCCGCCCTGCATGACCTTCTCGAGCACCGGCAGGAGGTCCTTCACCGCCGAGATCTTCGAGGACACGAGCAGCACGTAGGCGTCGTCGAGGACGGCCTCCATGCGCTCGGGGTCGGTCACGAAGTACGGCGAGATGTAGCCCTTGTCGAAGCGCATGCCCTCGACGAGGTCGAGCTCCATCCCGAAGGTCTGGCTCTCCTCGACGGTGATGACGCCGTCGGTGCCGACCTTCTCGAGCGCCTCGGCGATCATCGAGCCGATCTCCGCGTCGGCGGCCGAGATGGCCGCGACGTTGGCGATCTGCGCCTTGTCGGTCTCCACCTTCTGCGAGCCCGTCTTGATCGAGTCGACCGCCGTGTTCACTGCGGACTCGATGCCCTTCTTGAGGACCATCGGGTTCGCACCGGCCGCCACGTTGCGCAGTCCCTCGCGCACGAGCGCCCACGCGAGGACGGTCGCGGTGGTGGTGCCGTCACCGGCGACGTCGTCGGTCTTCTTGGCGACCTCCTTGACGAGCTCCGCACCGATCTTCTCGTACGGGTCCTCGAGGTCGACCTCCTTGGCGATCGACACACCGTCGTTCGTGATCGTGGGAGCGCCCCACTTCTTCTCGAGCACGACGTTGCGCCCGCGCGGTCCGAGGGTCACGCGGACTGCGTCCGCCAGCTTGTTCATGCCGGCCTCGAGCGAGCGACGGGCGTTCTCGGCGTAGGCGATCTGCTTGGGCATGTTCGGGAGCTCCTTCAGCGTCTGGTGGACTGCGGATCTGGCGAGTTGACGTCCTGGCACTCAAGAGGTGTGAGTGCTAGGAGCCCATGTTGGCACTCTCACCCAGAGAGTGCAAATGGGGTCGGCTCCCGCGGTGTCGCTGCTGACGCCCGCCGAGCCCGTGGGCTCCTCTACGCCGGGTACCGGAGGGGCACGGCGGCCTCGGGGCTGTGGGCGTGGAAGGCGAAGCTCTCCTCGAGGTACAGGTGCACCTCGGACTCGTCGGCCGAGTCGAAGCCGATCGACACGTCCTGGCCCGACGACAGCTCGAAGTCGTCGCCCCGCAGCGAGAGCACGACCGCGCCGTCCACGGCCGGGGCGTACACGACCGGGCCGCCCAGGATCAGACGCACGCGCTCGAGGATCGGGTAGCCGCCGTCCTCGGTCGTCTCGAGGATCCCCGAGTAGCAGCGTGGCCCCAGGGCGATGCCGTACGGCCCCTCGACGCCCGCCTCGCGCAGGCGGGCGACCGCCATCGCCACCCACGTCGGGTACTGCCCGAAGCCGTCGCCGAGGGAGACGGGGTCGTGCGGCGACACCTCGGCGATGCCCTTGATCTGCGCCGGCGGGTACCCCTGGAAGATCGCGTGGTCCTCGGCCTCGGCGATCGAGCGTGCCGCGTCGACCACCGGACCGAGCTCGGGTGACTTGTGCCCGCGGTCCACCGCGTCGAGCTCGGCGCGGGCGAGCGCGAACGGCGCCTTGAGCTCGACGACGGGCTGGACCTGGCGCAGCGACGCCTCGATGCCCGTGGCCGGCGCCTCCGAGACCGATTCGACGCTGCCGAGCGTGGACGCGGAGTACGTCCACCCGTGCGGACCGGTGAAGTCGACGAGCCGGCGGGCGGCGAGGAAGTTCTCGAGCGCGCGCTTGGCTTCGGTCTCGATCTCGCCCCACGCGGCATCCGAGACCGGTGCGAGCTCCCGGAGCAGGTGGTTCACGAGCGGACCTCCCTCTGATGCTTGCGCTCGCTCGGCCGCCGGGTCTTGGCGGCCGGCCTGCGGGCCGTCGGGCTGCTCATCTGAGGCTCCCGATGTCGAGCGATCCGTCACCGCCGTCGGCGCCGTGGACGCCCGGCTCGGCGGCCGACTCCTCACCGACGATCGAATCGCTGGTGAACAGGTACGTGCGCAGGTGCCGGTCCAGCACGGGGTCGTTGCGGCGGAGCCACTCGAGCGTCATCGCCGCGTGCTCCTTCTCCTCGTCGCGGTTGTGGCCCAGCACCTCGGCGAGCTCGGGGCTGGTCGTCGCCTCGGCACGTTGGTCGTACCAGTCGACCGCCTCGAGCTCCTCGCCGATCGACGCGAGCGCTCGGTGACGGTCGATCGCGGCGGGATCGAGCAGTGACTCGTTCTCGTGCAGTCCCTCACTGGTCGGCATGGTTGCTCCTCGTGCTCTCTGACGGGCCAAGCGTGTCACGGCGCCCGGTCCCGCACCACTCGGCGTCACCTCGGGTGCGACCCGGCGTCACTCGAAGAGCGACTCACCGACGCACCGTGCCGCGCGTCCGACCGGTCCCGGGGCGACCCCCCGGCCCGAGACAGGGCGGCCCGAGACAAGGTGGCCCGAGACAAGGTGGCCCGAGACAAGGTGGCCCGAGACAGGGCGGTGAGTATCCTCGCCACAGTGGCCGAGATGCACGACGCGACCGAGGAGTACCTCGAGCAGATCCTCGAGCTCGAGGAAGAGGGTGTCACGCCGATGCGGGCACGCCTCGTGGAGCGCCTCGGGCTCTCGGCCGCCGCGGTGTCCGAGACCATCGGCCGCCTCGAGGACAACGGCTTCGTCGAGCTGCGCGACGACCGGAGCCTGCGGTTGACCGACAAGGGCCGCAAGCTCGCCACGACGATCGTGCGGCGCCACCGCCTCGCCGAGCGGCTCCTGCTCGACGTCATCGGGCTCGAGTGGGAGAAGGTCCACCGCGAGGCCGACCGGTGGGAGCACGCCATCTCGGCCGACGTCGAGGACAAGCTCGTGCAGCTCCTGGGCGACCCCATGACCTGCCCCCACGGCAACCCCATCCCCGGCTCGAAGCGCACGGCGCCGGCGACGGTGTCGGTCGCGCTCGCGGACGCCGAGCTCGGGCACGTGACGGTCGCCCGCATCAGCGAGAAGCTCGAGCTGTCCGACGCCGACCTGCAGCTCGTCGCCGACGCCCGCCTGATCCCCGGCTCCGCGGCCGAGGTGATGGGCCGGAGCTCCTCGGGGGTGCAGGTGCGCACCGGCGCGGGCGACACCACCGTCCCGCCCGACATCGCCGAGCAGATGTACGTCAGCGCCGCCTAGAGGACGCTCAGCCCCCGGCGACCGCGGGGACGATGCTGACGGTCTGGCCGTCGGTGAGGGCCGTGTCGACGCCGTCGAGGAAGCGGATGTCCTCTTCGGCGACGAACACGTTCACGAAGCGACGCAGCCCGCCGCTCTCGTCGTAGAGCCGCTCGCTGAAGCCCGGGTGCGCGGCGTCGAGCGCCTTGAGCGCCTCCGCCACCGTGGCACCTTCGACCGCCACCTCCGCGGCACCGCCCGAGAGCTGGCGCAGCTGGGTAGGGATGCGGATCGTGACGGCCACGTCAGACCTCCTGCGCGTCGGGGAACGCCGAGGTGAACGCATCGAGCGTGGGCGCGATCGTCGCGGTCGGACCGACGTGATCGGCGACCGCCTCGAGCGTCTTGAGCCCGTGGCCCGTGACGTACACCACGACCCGCTCGTCGGCACGCACCGCCCCCGACTCCGCGAGCCGCTTGAGCGTGGCGATCGTGACACCGGCTGCGGTCTCGCCGAAGATGCCCTCGGTGCGCGCCAGCAGGCTCATCCCCTCCAGCACCTCATCGTCGGTGACCGCGGCGATCTCCCCACCGGTCTCACGCACCGCATCGATCGCGAACGGGCCGTCGGCAGGGTTGCCGATGGCGAGCGACTTGGCGATCGTGTCGGGCTTCACCGGTCGCACCACGTCGGTCTGCTCCGCGAAGGCCGTCGCCACGGGTGAGCAACCGGTGGCCTGCGCACCAGACACCCGCACGTTCGGGGGTCCGTCGATCAGGCCGTACTCGTGCAGCTCGTCGAAGCCCTTGCGGATCTTCGTGAGCAGCGAGCCACTCGCGATCGGGACGACCACGTGGTCGGGAGTCTCCCAGCCGAGCTGCTCCGCGGTCTCGAACGCGAGCGTGCGCGAGCCCTCGGCGTAGAAGGGTCGCACGTTGACGTTCACGAACGCCCACGGTCGGTCGGCGGCGAGCTCCGCGCACAGGCGGTTGACCTCGTCGTAGTTGCCCTCGATCGCGACGACGTTGCCACCGTAGATCGCGGTCGTGAGGATCTTGCCCGGCTCCAGGTCGGACGGGATGAACACGTAGCTCGGCAGGCCGGCACGCGTCGCGGCCGCGGCGACGGCGTTGGCGAGGTTGCCGGTCGACGCGCACGCGATCGTCTTGATGCCGAACTCGATCGCCTTGGCGAGCGCGACGGCGACGACGCGGTCCTTGAACGAGTTCGTGGGGTTGCGCGTGTCGTCCTTGACCCAGAGCTCCCCGAGCCCCAGCTCGGCCGCGAGCCGGTCGGCGCGCACGAGCGGCGTGAAGCCGACGTGGCTCGATTGGTCGGTGGGCGGGTCGACCGGGAGCAGCGGTGCGTACCGCCAGATCGACAGCGGCCCGGCCGCGATCGACTCGCGTGACACCGACGCGGCGATCGCATCGTGGTCGTAGGCCACCTCGAGCGGGCCGAAGCACCACTCGCAGGTGTAGATGGGGGCGACCTCGTACGTGCGGCCGCACTCCCGGCAGCGAAGCCCTTCCAGATGAGCCATCTCGGCGACTCTCCTCCTCGTCGCGCCGGCCGGGCTGGCTGCTCGGACGCGGCGCCTGTTCGGTGAGGACCCGCCGGTGACGCGCGGACCCTCCGGTCTCGACGCGCTCGGAGCGCCTCGAGCGGAGGACCGCTCTCAGCTGCTCATCGTTCAGGCATTGGCACCTGGCACTCCGTTCCCCTACAGGACAACGGTTCGCTGGTTGCCGCGGCGTCTTCGGGCCTGTCCCTCAGCCGCTCTCGATGAGCGCGTGCTGAGTGCAGCGTAGCAAGGATGCGGGGCATCGGACCAACGACTCTCGGGCTTTCGGCACCACTCCTAGTCTCTTCTCACCATGGCACGCCGCACGCCGCCGCTCGACAGCCCCGATCCGAGGCTCCTCGCCGAGCACAAGGTGCGCCTGGGCACCACCGTCTCGGTGTGTCTGCCGGCGCGAGACGAGGAGGGCACCGTCGGCCAGATCGTCGGGAGCGTGCGCCGCCGGCTGGTCGACCGCACCCACCTGGTCGACGAGATCGTCGTGATGGACGACGGGTCCACCGACAGCACCGCCGAGGCGGCCGAGGAAGAGGGTGCCTCCGTCCACCGGGTCGCCGACGTGCTCCCGACGATGCCGCCGGGCAGCGGCAAGGGCAACGCGCTGTGGCTCTCGCTCTACGTCACCCGGGGCGACATCGTCGTGTGGATCGACGCCGACGTGGGGAACTTCCGCCCGCACTTCGTGACCCGGCTCGTCGAGCCACTCCTCGCGCAGCCCGAGGTCGCGCTCGCCAAGGCCTACTACCGACGCCCCCTCCACGGTGCCCGCACCGGCGGAGGACGCGTCACCGAGCTCGTCGCCCGCCCGCTGCTGTCGACGCTGTTCCCGCACCTCACCCGGATCGTGCAACCCCTGAGCGGCGAGTACGCGGCCCGACGGGAGGTGCTCGAGGCGTTGCCGTTCGTCGAGGGTTGGGGTGTGGAGATCGGGCTGCTGATCGACGTGGCCGCGAGGCTCGGCGTCGAGTCGATCGCTCAGCGCGACCTCGGCGTGCGCGAGCACCGCAACCGCCCGCTCGACGCGCTGGCGCCGCAGGCGATGGCGGTGCTGGCGACGTGCCTGCGCCGTGCCGGCGTCGCGACCGACCAGATGGACGGAAGCCTCGTCCGCTACGACGACGATCACGACTCGCTCGTCGTGCCGGTCGAGGTGCGCGAGCGGCCCCCCATGCTCGAGGTCCCCGCCTACCGCGCCAAGTTCGGCCGCGAGCTCACGGCCTGACCCGGCCGCCCGAGGGCCGGCCGCCGGATCAGCGTCTGCCCCACGCCACACCCCCGGCCTCCACGGCGGCCTCCTCTCTCCCGCTCTCGGCGGCGGCGCCGCCGGGCCGCTCGGGTCCCGGCCGCCGGATCAGCGTCTGCCCCACGCCACACGCCCGGCCGCCTGATCAGCGTCTGCCCCACGCCACACGCCCGGCCTCCACGGCGGC
>CAZHKE010000012.1:0-10863 GCA_964532485.1 uncultured Bifidobacteriaceae bacterium | reverse complement strand
GATCAGCGTCTGCCCCACGCCACACGCCCGGCCTCCACGGCGGCCTCCTCTCTCCCGCTCTCGGCGGCGGCGCCGCCGGGCCGCTCGGGCCCCGGCCGCCTGATCAGCGTCTGCCCCACGCCACACGCCCGGCCTCCACGGCGGCCTCCTCGACCAGCGTCGCGGCGCGCTCGAACGCCTCGCCGCTCTGCCACACGCGTTCGACCAGCGCGTAGCCCTTCGCGCCCATCACCGACAGCTCGTCACGGGCATCGTCGGCCATCTGCCCGACGATCACCGCGCGGTGCTCGACGCCCAGCTCCGCCGCCCACTCCAGCACCCCGCCGACGACCTTCCCCTCGAAGCTCGTCGCGTCGAGGCGCCCCTCTCCGGTGACGACCAGCTCGACACCCTCGATCGCCTCCTCGAATCCCGCCGCCTGCGCGATCACGTCGAAGCCGGGCTCGAGGCGCGCACCGAGGGCGGCGAGCCCACCGGCGAGCCCACCCGCGGCACCGGCACCCTCGAGCTCGGTCACGTCGACACCCATCCGCTCGCGGTAGATCTCGGCGATGCTCGCCAGGCGCCGCGTGAGCAGCTCGACCTGAGCGTCGCTCGCACCCTTCTGCGGCCCGTAGACGCGCGCCGCGTCGAGGAACCGCGTGTCGACGTCACACGCCACCTCGACGTCGACGCCCGCGAGCGACCAGCCGAGCGCCTCGACCGCCGCGAGGCCGCCATCGGTGGTCGCCGAGCCGCCGACCCCGACGATGATCCGCGTCGCGCCGTTGCGACGCGCCGTCGCCACGAGCTCCCCCGTCCCCCGCGTCGACGCGCGGAGGGGGTCGTTGCGGGCAACGAGCGCCAGCCCGCTGGCGGTTGCCATCTCGATCACCGCGGTGCCGTCGGCGAGCACGCCGTACTCGGCCTCGACGTCGTCGCCGAGCGGACCGGTGACGCGCGCCCGACGCCGCGAACCGCCCTGCGCGCTGAGCAGCGCGTCGAGGGTGCCCTCGCCGCCGTCGGCCAGGGGCAGCTCGCGGACGTCGTACCCGGCTCGGCGCAACCCGGCGGCGATCGCGCGGGCTGCATCGGTCGCGGTGAGCGTGCCGCGGAACTTGTCCGGGCAGGCCAGCGCGCGCCTCGCCGCCGGAGGCGCCTCATCGGAAGGCACGCTCGATAGATTGCCTGACGATGCTCGAGCGCGTCCCCCTCCTCGAGAAGGACCTCGCCGACTACGCCGAGGTGGCCGGTGACGAGACGATCGAGCGGATCCGCAAGCTCGCCGAGCCCTTCAAGGGGGCGCGTGTCCTGCACATCAACGCAACCGCCTACGGCGGTGGCGTCGCCGAGCTCCTGGCGACCCACGTGCCGCTCCAGCGCAGCCTCGGCCTCGAGGCCGAGTGGCACGTGATGTCGGGCAGCGACGAGTTCTTCGCGATCACCAAGCAGGTGCACAACGCGCTCCAGGGCGCAGAGATCGAGTGGACCTCGGCGATGCAACGGACATACCTCGAGCGCGTGCTCGACAACGCTCTCGCGCTCGAGGGCAGCTGGGACTACGTGATCGCGCACGACCCGCAGCCGGCGGCGCTGCTGAGCTTCCTGCGCGAGACGTCGATGGCGCGTCCATCGACGCTGTGGTGCTGGCGCTGCCACATCGATCTCACGGACGCGAACCAGCAGGTCTGGGAGTTCTTCCGCCCCTTCGTCGAGCTGCACGACGCCGCGGTGTTCACGATGCCCGAGTTCGTGCCCGCCTCGTTGGAGATGGACAACGTCGTGCACGCCCCACCGTGCATCGACCCGCTGTCCGTGAAGAACCTCGACCTCGCCCAGCCGTTCAGCGAGGAGATCGCCAAGCAGTACGGCATCGACCCGCGCAAGCCGATCATGTGCCAGATCAGCCGGTTCGATCCGTGGAAGGACCCGCTCGGCGTGCTCGAGGCGTACCGCATCGTGCGCAAGCAGGTACCCGAGGCGCAGCTCGTGCTCGCGGGGTCGATGGCGACCGACGACCCGGAGGGCTTCCGTGTGTGGGAGGAGATCGAGCAGGCGCGCGCGGGTGACCGTCAGATCCAGCTGCTCTCCAACCTGCATCAGGTCGGCGCGGTGCAGATCAACGCGTTCCAGCGCGTGTCGCACGTGATGGTGCAGAAGTCGCTCCGGGAGGGCTTCGGCCTCACGGTGAGCGAAGCGCTGTGGAAGGGGCGGCCCGTCGTCGGCGGCCGGGCCGGCGGCATCGCGCTCCAGCTGCGCGACGGCTACAACGGCTATCTCGTCGACAGCATCGAGGAGTGTGCGGCGCGCACGATCGATCTGCTCGCCGACCCGGTGGGTGCCGACGCGATGGGATCGCAGGGACGCGAGTTCGTGCGGGAGAACTTCCTGTCGACCCGCGAGCTGGAGGACTGGCTCGTGCTGTTCGGTCGACTCCACGACGGGAGCTGCGGGTCCGACCGGTGACGGTCGTCGTCTCCAACCGGGGGCCCTATCGCTTCGTCGCCCGTGCCGACGGCGGCTTCGACGCGCGCCCCGGCGCCGGCGGCGTCGCGTCCGCGTTGGGACCGCTCCTGACCGCCGGCGCGGCCGGGCCCGGCGCCGCCTGGATCGCGGCGGCGATCGCCGACGACGACCGCGCGGCAGTGCGCGCGGGCGCCGTGCCGGCGACCGACATCGCGCTCACGATGCTCGACTTCGACCCCGTCGAGTTCCGCCAGTACTACGACATCGTCTCCAACGGAACGCTGTGGTTCCTCCACCACGGGCTGTTCGATCTCCCGCGCCGGCCCCGCTTCGACCACCACTTCCGGGAGGCGTGGGGCTCGTACGTGTCGGTGAGCCAGGCGTTCGCCGACGCCGCGTCCGCCGCGGCGGGCGAGGGCGACGTGGTGCTCGTGCAGGACTACCAGCTCGCGCTCGTCCCCGGCATCCTGGCGAGCGCTCGGCCCGACCTGAAGATCGCTCACTTCACGCACACAGCGTTCTGCGGGCCGAACTCGATCCGGGTGCTACCGACCGCGACGGCGACCGCGCTGTGCTCGTCGATGGCATCGGTGCCGTGCGGCTTCCACGCCGAGCGCTGGGCCCGCGCGTACGAGGCTTCGGTCCGAGAGATCCTCGGCAGCGGCTGCGAGCTCCAGCCGACGTTCGTGGCACCGCTCGCACCCGACGGCGCCGAGCTGAACGAGGTGGCCTCGACACCCGGTGCCCGGGCCGCCCGGCGCGAGCTCGACGACCTCGTCGGCGACCGAACGATGCTGCTGCGCGTCGACCGCGTCGAACCCTCGAAGAACATCGTGCGCGGGTTCGCCGCGTTCGACCTGCTGCTCGAGCAGCACCCCGAGTGGCGGGGACGCGTCGTGTTCGTCGCGCGTGCCAATCCCTCGCGCGAGTCTCTGGCGGAGTACCTCGGGTACCGCAACGAGATGGAGCAAGCCGTCGTCAGGGTGAACGAGCGGTGGGCGGCCGGTGACTGGCAGCCCGTCGTGCTCGACACGAGCGACGACTTCGTCCGGACAGTTGCCGCGCTCGGCCGCTACGACGTGCTGCTCGTCAACCCCATCAAGGACGGGCTGAACCTCGTCGCGAAGGAGGGCCCGATCCTCAACCGCAACGACGGCGTGCTCTGCCTGTCACCCGATGCAGGTGCATGGGACGAGCTCGGTGAGGCTGCGGTCGAGACCCACCCGTACGACCTCGAGCACGCGGCCGACGCGCTCCACACCGCCCTGTCGATGCCCGCGGCCGAGCGCGCCACGCGGGCGGCGAGGCTGCGCGAGCTCGCCGGCGCCCGCACGCCGAGGGACTGGCTCGCCGATCAGCTCGAGGCCGCCCGCTGAGCCGCGATCCCGCCGCGTCGGCGCGTCCGGCAACGCCTCGGGTTGCTCACCGTGCCACCAGCGCGTCGAGAGCCGTCACGAGGCCCTCGGGACCGTCGACGATCGCGTCGGCCCGAGCCAGGAGTGCGTCCGGCGACTCCTCGGAGCGCACGGCGACCCGCACCGCGGTCTCGAGGGCGCCGGCGGCGACCAGTCGGTCGAGGGCATCGAAGGCGGCGAGGTCGCCCACATCGTCGCCGGCGAACCCAGCCCGGGTGATCCCGTCCCCGCCGAGCAGGGACTCGACCGCGGTGCCCTTGTCGACGGCGAGCGGCGGTCGTAGCTCGACGACCATCCGGCCTGGTAGCAGGGCGAGCCCGTGCCGGCTCGCGAGCTCGCTCACCTCGTCGATCGGCGGGGCCGCTTCGGGCACCATGCGCCAGTGCAGCGCCACCGCGATCTGGCCCTTGCGCTCGACGACGACGCGCGGCCAGCGTGCCGCCGCCTCCTCGGCGACCGCCGCGACCGGGCCGACGTAGGGCTCGGCTTCGGGCTCGAACACGACGCGTCGGTCCACGAGGCGCTCGAGCCCGTACTGTCCGACGAGCGCGAGCCCGGCGACGGCCACGTGCTCGCGCAGGAAGTCGACGGGCCGACCGCTCACGATGGCGACGAGCTCGAGGTCGTCGACGAGCGCGCGGAGCGCGTCGAGCGCCGCGGGCAGCGCGGTGGCGTGCTCGGGATGGTCGACGATCGGCGCGAGCGTCCCGTCGAAGTCGACGACGAGTGCGGCATGCCGAGGGTCGCCGGCGAGCGGCGCGAACGCGACCGGCATCTCCGGGTCTGGGGTCCTACGAGCCCAGGATCACGATGCAATCGGCGTTCTCCGAGCCCTCCACCGGAGGGTCGGGATATGTCTCGACGGTGTACCCGGCGCCGAGGGTCTTCGCGAGTGCGTCGGCCTCCAGCTCGAAGCCGGAGATGCACGCGACGCCCGACCCGGTCCGCGGCTCGGAGTTCCCGGTGCCGGCGATCGCGTAGCCGAGGCCGCGCAGCTCGTTGGCCTTCGTGCCGGCCGCGTTGGCGATCCCCGACCCGTTCAGCACGAGGACGCGCACCTCCTCGGGCGCACGACCGTCGTCGCCGGTGGTGCTGGTCGTCGACCCGTCGTTCGCCTCGGTGACCGGTGGCGCCACGCCTCCACCACCGCCACCGCCCTTGTCGACGACCTGGAGCAGGACGATGCCGATCACGACCGCGACACCGATGAGCACCGCCCCGCGCGCGGCCGTGCGCAGGACGAGGTCGGTGGTGGTGCGACGTCGGGGCACGAGGACGAGCGCGGTCACCGGGACCCCGGGTCGGCGCGCTGACCCTCGAACCGGGCCCGGCGGCGATCGTCGCGGTAGCGGCGCAAGCGCTTCACAGTGAGTGGGTCGTACGCAAAGGCGACCGGTGAGTCGAGCAGCTCACCGAGACGGCGATAGTAGCGAGTGCTCGACATGTCGAGGCGCGCGCGGATCTGAGCCTCTTTCGGCCCGGCCAGATGCCACCACGAACGTTCGAAATCGAGGATGGCGCGATCGCGTGCCGAGAGCTCCATCGGCGGACGAGTATGGTCGCCGCGCGGCGGAAAACCGCGGATTTCCACCGAGAACGCCGAGGTTCTTCGAGCCGGGTGTCGGATTCGAACCGACGACATCCGCTTTACAAGAGCGGTGCTCTAACCAGCTGAGCTAACCCGGCCGCGGTCCCAGGCTACCGAGTGGCGCGCCGCGCGGCGATCTCGAAGCACGCGACGGCCGCGGCCGCGGCGACGTTCAGAGACTCGAGGCGCCCGTGCATCGGGATCGACGCGAGCACGTCGCACCGTTCGCGGGCGAGGCGCGAGAGACCGCGCCCCTCCCCGCCGAGCACGAGCATCACGGACGCGTCGGCAACGGGCAGCTCCCGGATCGGTGTGGGACCCGCGGCATCGAGACCGACCCCCCATACACCGGCGCGCCCTGCGTGCTCGATCGCGCTCGGTACACCGCTGACCAGTGCGAGCGGCAGGTGCTCGATCGCACCCGCGGCGGCCTTGATCGCGGCCGGGCCGAGCAGCGCGCCGCGGTGTCGTGCCAGGACCGCGCCGGTCGCGCCCGCGACCTCGGCCGTCCGGAGCACCGCACCGAGGTTGCGGGGGTCGGTGACGCCGTCGAGCGCGACGAGGAACGCGTCGGCGCGCGTGCACAGGGCGTCGAGCGGCACGTCGCCGACGGGCGCGGCGATGGCGACGACACCCTGGTGCGTGTCGATGCGCGCCTGGCGGTCGATGCGATGCCCGTCGACGAGCTCGACGCGCACGCCGTGGTCGCGCGCCAGGTCGAGCAGCTCGGCGTCGTCGGTGCGCTCGCGGTCGATCAGCAGCTTGCGAACGGGCCGCGCGTCGGCGAGGAGCAGCTCCCGGACCGCCCGCACACCCGGAACGACGTCACCGCCGAGGGTCTTCGGCACGATCACGTTCCCCTGAAGCCGGAGATCGAGCCGAGCGCTCGCTGCCGTGACGGATGAGCCGTCAGGCGCGGTGCCACACGGTCCCCGTCGGGGTGTCCTCGAGGACGACGCCCCGCGCGGTGAGCTCGTCGCGGAGCCGGTCGGCGGTCGCGAAGTCCTTGGCGGCACGCGCCTCGTCGCGCCGGCGGACCAGCGCGTCGATCTCGGCACCGTCGGGTCCGGCGGTGCCGCCTCCCGATGCGCCGATCTCGAGGCCGAAGGCACCCGACAGCTCGACGACGGTGCCGACGAGCACGGCCGCGCGCTCGGCGTCGCCGGCGTCGATCGCCTGGTTCGCGGACGCGGCCGCGTCGAAGACGCCGACTGCGACCGCTTGCGGCGTGCCGAAGTCATCGTCCATCGCGTCGCGGAAGCGACCGACGATCTCGACGTCGGGCGCCGCGGCCCTCCAGTCGATGCCCCCGGCCGCGGCGCGCCGGAGGAGCGCGGCGAGGCGGGCGACCCCGCTCGCCGCCGAGCGCAGCTCGTCGTCACCCAGCTCCATCGCCTTGCGGTAGTGCGTCTGGAGCACAGCCATGCGGAACGCGCGCGGCCCGTGGGCGTCGAGCGCGTCAGCCAGCGTCACGAAGTTGTTCAGCGACTTCGACATCTTCTCGCCGCCGATCTCGACCATCCCCGAATGGATCCAGTGCCGGGCGAACGCGTGGCCCGCCGCCTCGGCCTGCGCACGCTCGTTCTCGTTGTGCGGGAAGACGAGGTCGTTGCCGGCGCCGTGGAGGTCGAAGCCCTCGCCGAGCTCGCGCAGCGACATCGCCGAGCACTCGATGTGCCAGCCGGGTCGGCCCGCGCCCCACGGCGAGGGCCACGACGGCTCCCCGGGCTTCGCGGCCTTCCAGAGCGCGAAGTCGACCGGGTTGCGCTTGGCCTCGTCGACCTCGACGCGGGCGCCCGCCGAGTCGAGCAGCTGCTCGAGCGTGCGGTGCGGCAGCTCCCCGTACGGCGGGTACGACACGACGTCGAAGTAGACGCCCTGCCCCTCGACGACGTAGGCGTGACCCGTCTCGACGAGCTCGTCGACGAGCTCCAGCATCGGCGCGATGTACTCGGTGGCGCGGGGCATCGAGTCCGGGCGGCGGACGTTCAACCGGTCGAGCTCGTGCCAGTACGCCGCCTCGAACTGCTTCGCGATCTCCGGCTCCGTCGATCGGCTCTGTGCGGCGCGGGCGATGATCTTGTCCTCGACGTCGGTGACGTTGGTGACGAACGTGACGTGGAAGCCCCGCCACTCGAGGTACCGACGCACGATGTCGAAGACGACGGCGGTGCGGCCGTGCCCGACATGGGGCACCTCGTAGACGGTCGGGCCGCAGACGTACATGCTGATCCGCCCGGGGTCGCGCGGCGTCAGCTCGACCGAGGCCCCCTCGAGCGTGTCGTGCACCCGCAGCGGCATCACGCGAGGCTACGCGGGACGCACCTCTCTTCACCGAGGCGTATCTCGAGGCCGCAGTGCGGCCTCGAGATACGCATCACGATGTCGACTCGAGGAGCGCCACGGCCCAGGCGGCGATGCCCTCGCCCCGGCCGATCGCGCCGACGCCTTCAGCATGCTTGGGCTTCACCGACACGCGACCGTCGAGCACCGCCTCGAGGTTCGCCCGCATCGCCGAGAGGTGCGGCGCGAGACGCGGCTGCTCCGCCGCGACGACCACGTCGACGTTCCCGACGCGCCAGCCGGCGGCAGCGACCTTCGCCATCACCTCGCGCAGCAGCTCGATCGACGACGCGTCGCGGTACGTCTCGTCGGACGCGGGGAACAAGGTGCCCAGATCGGGCAACCCCGAGGCGCCGAGCAGCGCGTCGGCCACCGCGTGCGCGACGACGTCGGCATCGGAGTGGCCGACGAGGACGGGCGCACCGTCGATGGTGACGCCCCCGAGCACCAGTCGTCGATCGTCAGCGGGCGGGGCACCGCCGAACGGGTGGACGTCGAAGCCGAGTCCGACGCGGAGGCTCACGGTGCGTGCTCCGACTCGGCGAGCAGGGCCTCGACGACGGAGAGGTCGGCGACCGTCGTGACCTTCACGTTGCGAGGGTCGCCGGCGACCACGACCACCGTGCCCCCCGCCGCTTCGACGAGTGCGGCATCGTCGGTCGCATCAACCCCCGTGTCGTGCGCGGCCCGCAAGCGATCGGCGCGGAACGCCTGCGGCGTCTGCACGACGACGAGCCCGTCGCGGTCGACGGTCTCGACGACGCGGTCCCCGTCGACGCGCTTCACCGTGTCGGGGATCGCGACTGCAGGCACGGCTCCGTCGGCCCCGGCGCGCACCGTGTCGATCACGAGCTCGAACAGCTCGGGGGCCGCGAGCGCGCGAGCTGCGTCGTGCACGACGACGATCTCGGGGTCGGCGTCGAGCGCGGCGAGCCCGGCCCGCACCGACTCGGATCGCGTCGCACCGCCCGCGACCCACTTCGCGACCGGCGCGCCGTCCCAGTCGCGATCGGCAGGGAGCACCAGCACCACCTCGTCGCACGACGCGCCGGCGGCCGCCACCGCGTGGTCGACCAGGCGCGCGCCGCCCGCGACCAGGAACTGCTTGGGAGCGCCGAAGCGCTCGCCGCGCCCGGCGGCGACGACGATCGCGGCCGTCTGGGGGGAGGAGGCCGACACGGGTCGTGCCGTGCGCCCGGCGGCGCTGCTACCGCTTCTTCGCGGGCTGCTTCTTGGCCGTCGAGGCCTTCTTCGCAGCCTTCTTGGGTGCGGCCTTCCGCGGCTTGCTCTTCTTCACCGGGACGTCACGCCCCGCCAGCACGTCGTCCAGCCGCAGCTCGGCCGTCTCCTCCTCGACGTTCAACGCGAACGTGAGCTCGGAGACGAGGATCTGGCGGGCGCGGGCGAGCATGCGCTTCTCACCGGCCGACAGGCCCTTGTCGGCCTCGCGCAGCGAGAGGTTCCGCACGACCTCCGCGACCTGGTAGATGTCGCCGCTCTTGAGCTTCTCGACATGGTTCTTGAACCGGCGCGACCAGTTCGTCGGCATGCGCGCCTCCTTCTTGCGAAGGACCGCGAAGACCTCCTCGACCTCCTCGTCGTTGATGACGTCGCGCAGCCCGATCTCCTCGGCCTTGTCGACCGGGATCGAGACCTTCAGGTCGCCGTAGGTGATGCGCAGGACGAAGTAGTCGGTCTTCTTGCCGTCGAACGGCCGCTTCTCCTTGCCCTCGATGATCGCCGCACCGTGGTGCGGGTAGACGACCTTGTCACCGACGGCGAACGGCATGGCTGACCTCGAGGAGAAGAGTGGACGAACGTTCCCGGAAGGGGAAGGGGGTGCATCATGGTACCAGACGGCCTGTCCGGGACCGTCCTACGCTCTGTCCCCGTGCCGGAACGTCGTCTGCTCGACGCCACCGAGCTCTTCGCGGAGCTTCCCGCCGACGCGCTCGCCGAGCTCGCCGAGCATGCCGACACGCGCGAGCTCGACCGCAACGAGCTGCTGTTCCGTCAGGGCGACGCATCGTCGTCGCTGTTCGTGATCCAGGAAGGGCGAATCGCGATCGCGTCGCAAGCGGGCGACGGGCGCGAGACCGTGATCGCGGTGCTCGAGAACGGTGGGCTGTTCGGTGAGCTCGCGCTGTTCGACGACGGCGCGCGGATCGCCGACGCCCGCGCGCTCGTCGACACGACCGTCATCGAGCTCTCGTACGAGCCCGTGCGGGCGATGCTGCGCGCGCGCCCCGAGCTGCTGTGGGTGATCGTGCGGCTGCTCGTCCAGCGGCTGCGCGCGACCGACGAGGCACTCGCAGATGCGGTGTTCCTCGACGTGCCCGCGCGCACCGCCAAGCGCCTCCTCGAGCTCGCCGGCGACACCAACAGGTTCACGTTGCCGGTGACCCAGGAAGAGCTGGCATCGATGGTCGGGGCGTCACGCGAGCGGGTGAACAAGGCCATCTCGCTGTTCGTGCGTCTCGAGTGGCTCGCCCTCGACGGCCGCAACCACTACCGCATCCTCGACCGCCAGTCGATGGAAGACCGCGCCAGCCTCTAGCCCAGCAGCGAGCGGGCCTCGGCCGCGGGACCGCCCAGGTCGAGGCGGTCGGCGGTCTCGAGTGCTTCCGCGAGGAGCGCGCGAGCGCGATCGGCGTCGCCCGCACCGTCCCTCGCGAGCAGCGCGCGAGCGAGATCGATGCGGTGCTTCGTCGAGAGCAGGGCGAGGCCCCAGCGGTCGGCGAACTCCGTCGCGCGCTGACCACACGCGACGGCCTCGTCGTAGCGTCCGTCGACGAACGCGATCCTGCCGATGAAGTGCTCACCGGCACCGAACAACGCGGTGTCGGCGCCGAGGATCGAGCCGGCGTACGGTGCGACCTGCTCGCGCAGACGATCTGCAAGCTCGCGATCACCCGTACGGAACGCGACGCTCACCTGCGCTTCGAGCATCCAGACCCAGACGACCTCGGGCACCGCGGAGCGCATGTCGCGGTCGTACACCTCGCGCGCGGCCGTCGCGGCCGCGAGATCACCCGACTCCGCGAGCACGAGCATGCGCCACCCGAGCGCGAG